>JAGGRA010000031.1 GCA_018613035.1 Pseudomonas sp. ISL-84
GGCCCGAATGATTGTCTCAATAGGGTGCTTATGAAGACGATATTGTAGATTTGGCCCTGAATATGGTCGCCATAAAGCTCTTATGAAGACGATATTGTAGATTTGGCCCTGAATATGGTCGCCATAGAGTGCTTATGAAGACGATATTGTAGATTTGGCCCTGAATATGGTCGCCATAGAGCTCTTATGAAGACGATATTGCGGAGTTGGCCCTGAATATGGTCGCCATAGAGCTCTTATGAAGACGATATTGTGGATTTGGCCCTGAATATGGTCGCCATAGAGCTCTTATGAAGACGATATTGCGGAGTTGCACTAAATATGGTCGCCATGGAATGCTTATGAAGACGATATTGTGGATTCGGCCCTGAATATGGTCGCCATGGAGCTCTTATGAAGACGATATTGCGGAGTTGGCACTGAATATGGTCGCCATAGAGCTCTTATGAAGACGATATTGCGGAGTTGCACTAAATATGGTCGCCATGGAGTGCTTATGAAGACGATATTGTGGATTCGGCCCTGAATATGGTCGCCATGGAGCTCTTATGAAGACGATATTGCGGAGTTGGCACTGAATATGGTCGCCATAGAGCTCTTATGAAGACGATATTACGGAGTTGGCCCTAAATATGGTCGCCATAGAGCTCTTATGAAGACGATATTGCGGAGGTTACAGCGGATATGGTCGTTATAGAGCTCTTATAATGACGATATTGCGGCCTTGAATAATCACCGCAGAAGGAAATGCGGATGCATTTTCGCGGGATCTCGCACCTTTCGCTCCAACCAACCTTATTTATTGTTCTATTCATAAATCTATTTAAAAACAACAGGCTTTTAGAAAACAGCCTTCTATAAAACCATTACACAGGCTTGATTCTCTTAGCGAACCTCTACTTGGCGGAACAAGATAATTATCCAGACTTGAAGAATATCATTTATAAACAATGTAAAAAACGCCACATTCATGGCGTTTTTTACATTGTTTAACGGTTTGACTTAGGATTGAAAGCATCCTTTAATCCTTCCCCAATAAAGTTGATAGAAAGAATAGTGAAAGTTAAAATGGCTGCCGGCGGAATCCAAATCCACCATTTGCTTGTTAATACATCTGGGCTTCTCGCTTCCTGAAGCATATTACCCCAGGTTGGAATATTGATTGGAACACCGAACCCCAAGAAGCTTAGTCCTGTCTCAGCCACAATCATTGCAGCCAATGTAATGGTTGCCTGAACAATTATGGTAGACATTACGTTTGGCAATAAATGCTTAAAGATTGTCTTAGGGGCTGAACAGCCAATTGAGACTGCACTCATAATGTATTCATTTTCCTTCTCAGCCATAACCTTGCTTCGTACCAGACGGGCTGTACCGGTCCAGCTGAGAACACTGATTACAAATATGAGGGTTCCTGTGCTTGACTCAATAAAAATTGACTTTAATACGATTACAAATAGAAGGAACGGAAAGTTCATCATAAAGTCTGTGAATCTCATAAGGGCATTATCGACCCAACCGCCAAAATACCCTGAAGTGGCACCAACAAGAGTACCAATGGTAATGACAGAGATCGTGATTGAAAATGCAAGTAAGAGTGAAGTTTTTCCACCGTGCAAAGTACGGGCAAATACATCCCGCCCGGACTTATCAGTACCGAAAAAGTGCTCGGCAGATGGTTCTTTGCTCATTTGTGTTAAATTGATCTTGGCTGTTTCCTCTACCGGCATAGTTAGCGGCTCAGCCAATATGGACATTGCACAGACAATCAGCAAAAAGGCTAAACTGATCATAGCTATTTTATTGCGCAAAAACTTGCGGCGGGCGAGAGCCCATGGTGATTGACTCTTCGGCGGTTTAGCAGGTTCTGCTAAACCGGGCGAAGTTTGCTGTGAAATTGAAGGTTCCATACTCTCACCTACCTAACTTAAACGAATACGCGGATCTACTAAACCATAAAGTAAATCTGCAATTAAATTTCCAATTAGTGTTAAAATGGTCAACATCATGGCGATGGCCATCATAACAGAATAATCACGTGCGTTAACTGACTCTACGAATAAATAGCCGATGCCAGGGTATGTGAAAATGGTTTCGGTAATGATTGCCCCTCCAAATAGGTTAGCAATATCGAATCCAAGCAATGTAACAATAGGTATAATTGAATTTCTTAGAATGTGCTTATTATAAATCGCAGATTCCTTCGTACCTTTAGCTCTTGCAGTACGAACATAATCTTTGCGAGAGCTTTCGATCATATCATTTCTCAAAAATTGTGTATAGGCGGCTGTAGCCATGGCGCCCAATACAAGAGCCGGCAATACTGTATGTTTTGCTTTACTTAAATAATATTCTAATGTTCCTGGTTCTACGCCGCTGCCAATACTTCCACTGGCAGGAACCCATCCCAGATTTATGGCAAAAACATAAATCGCAACTAAAGCTGCAACAAAGCTAGGTATTGCTAGTGCAAGATAATTAAATGCCGATATTAAATAATCTCCAACGCTATAGGCAAAACGCCCAGAGTATCTTCCCATTAGAAAAGCCAATAAATAAGTTATTAAAAGAGCTGCTATTCCTAAAATAATTGTGTTCGGCAAACGATCTCCGATTAGTTCCATAACCGGGCGCTTATGAACAAATGAATCTCCAAAATCCCCTTGAACCACTCCACTCATCCAGCGGACATACTGTACTGGAATAGGATCATTTAATCCCATCTTATCCCGCATTTCTTCAATATACTCCGGATCTGAATTTAGAGGGTCTATTTTTCCAGATAGTGCATCTCCAGGCATTAACTTAGCCAAAGAAAATACCACTACTGAGATAAGGAAAATTATTGGAATCATACCTATGAGTCGTCGAATTGTGTACTGTAGCATTTTCCATTCCCCTTACCAAACAAAAATTTATTCGTTGGTTAAACTGGCAATCATCGGGGGCAGAAAAACCCCCAATGATGCAGTTTCCTTATCGTATTACTCTACAATGTGCCACTTATAGAACTCATCTGTTCCAAATGGAGTTACTTTCACTCCGCCAACACGCTTGTTGATAGCCCATGGATCAATACGCTGTTCAAAGAAGATGATTGGCAATTCATCGTTAACAAGCTTTTGCCATTCGTTGTAGATTTCCTGACGGTGTTCTGTAACATCTTTGCTAGCATCTTCTGGGAATGTTACACCCTTCTTGATTAGAGCATCAGACTCTTCGCTGTACCATCTCCACATGTTCCACTTGTCTGTAGATAACCAGATTCCGGATGGGTCCGGATCTGCAGATAGTCCCCATGCGCCCATGAATGTTTCAACAGATGGATCATCTGCTTCAATAGTGTCATAGAATAGGTTGAAATCTTTTAATGATCCGCCGTTAAGCTTGGCATTTAAGCCCACTTCCTGCCAAGATTGAAGAATGAATTGAGCACGCGCTTCTGAAGTTTCAGCTCCAGCCATTGCATCAAAGTTGATTGTGAATGGCTTTCCTTCTGGATCTTCACGGAAGCCGTCGCCGTCTTTATCAACAAAGCCTGCTTCGTCAAGTAATTTTTTCGCTTTTTCTACGTCATACTCATACTGATTGATTTCTGAATCATCAATTTTCGCCCATGAAACTGATGGGAATGGAGTGTTTAAAGGTTTTCCTAAGCCGTTTGCAAAACCATCGATGAAAGATTGACGGTCAATAGCATGTGCCATTGCATGGCGAAGGTTTTTGTTTTGGAACTTCTTGTTATCAGAAACTACTACACCTTTTTTAGTGTCATAATGACCCCAGTCAAAGCCAATGTAGCTGTAAGACATAGCATCTGCTTCTACCGGATTTACATTATCAAGAGCCTTGATTGCTTCCCACTGATCTTTTGGAGCCTCGATAATATCGATTTCTCCATTTTGAACTAAACCTTGTGCAAGTGATCCATCAATGATTTTGTAAACTACGCCATCTAATTGTGGCTTGCCTTGCCAGTAATCATCAAAACGCTCAAATTCTACCATTTCACCAGGTACGATATTCTTAATTTTGAATGGTCCTACACCGATTGGGTTCTTACGAACTTGGTCAGCATCAGGAAGTTCTTTTGAAGAAATATCTCCGTAGTAGTGTTTTGGTTCTGGAATAGACCAAATGTTGTCCAATAAGTTAACAGAAGGTTCTGTTACTGTTACTTCTACTGTATAGTCATCAACTACTTTAATACCTTCGATCGTGTCAGCTTTTCCATCCTTGTATTCTTGAGCACCTTTGATCATTGCTACGTTAGCAAAACGAGGTCCTTCGTAAGTTGGATCAGCAATTAAGTACCATGCATATTCCATATCTTCAGCTGTTAACTCTTCGCCATCATGCCATTTTACACCTTGCTTAAGCTTGAAAGTTAACTTTGTTTTGTCTTCTGAAAGTTCCCATTCAGCCAGGTTTGGTTCAGGCTGTAGCTCGTCATTTGTAGCTACAAGGCCTTCATGCATAAATTGAAGGGCATTTGCATCATCTTCCCCTTCATAGTAAGCATAAGAGAATACGCCTTTAAATGGCTGTGTGTATCCGAAGGTTACTGTTCCGCCTTCTGTTGCTTCTGTTTTTGTTTCTCCATCAGTACCGTCTTTTGGTTCTTTTTCAGTGTTAGCTTTCTCTCCGCCGCCTGAACATGCTGCAAGGAATACAGACATGATCAGAAGAACTGAAAGAAGCCAAAATGCTGATTTCTTCATTTTTTTCCCCCCGAAAAATATTTTTTTGACAAAGCCTTATTTATATAAGTGACAAGCGACTCTATGCCCAGGCTTCACCTCCTTTAATTCCGGCTTTACGCTCTGGCACTCTGGCATTGCATGCGCACAGCGCGGATGGAATGTGCATCCTTTTGGAGGATCGATCGGGCTTGGAACATCACCCTCTAAAATGATTCTTTCTTTCTTTTTGCGCGGATCAGGCTCAGGGATCGCAGATATAAGCGCTTGAGTATACGGATGAAGAGGTTCTGCATAAATGCTGTCTTTCTCTGCAACTTCAACCAGACCGCCCAGGTACATAACACCAATCCGGTCACTCATATGTTTAACAACGCTTAAATCATGGGCAATAAACAAAAAAGTAAGATCAAATTCATCTTGAAGCTCTTTTAATAGATTCAATACCTGAGACTGGACAGATACATCCAAGGCTGAAACAGGTTCATCGGCAATAATGAGTTTAGGCCTTAAAGCCAGTGCCCTAGCAATTCCGATTCGCTGTCTTTGACCGCCAGAAAATTCATGTGGATATTTATAATAAGCATCTTCTGGAAGGCCGACTTTTGCAAGCAGGTCCATTACTTCTGGCTTCAGTTCTTTTTCTGATTTATTGTTATAGTTTCTGATCGGTTCAGACACCAGATGCCCAACCATCATCATTGGGTTTAAGGATGCATAAGGATCCTGGAATACCATTTGAAAGTCCTGTCGTATTTTCCTTAAACTTGTTCCTCTGACGTTCGTAATATCCTGTCCATCAAAAATGATTTGCCCTTCAGTAGGTTCAAGCAGCCGGAGGATTGTTCTCCCTGTTGTAGACTTTCCACAGCCTGATTCACCTACAAGTCCAAGCGTTTCCCCTTTTCTTATTTCAAAAGAAACATCATCAACCGCCTTAACGACTGCCACTGTCTTTCTGAGAATTCCACCTTTTATCGGGTAGTATGTTTTAAGGTTTTTTATCTCTAGAAGCAATTCGTTGTTGCTTTTATCCTTTTTTAAGACATCAGTGTTTTTTACATCTGTACTCATTATGCGTTCACCTCTGTTTTAGGGCGGCTAGTTTCGTAAAGGAGACAGGCAACCTCATGTCCTTCTTCATTTTCTGCCAATTGAGGTGTAACAGTTAAGCACTCTGGCATTGCCTTCGGGCAGCGCGCCGCAAATTTACACCCAGTTTTAGGCATATTTTTCAATGAAGGTACAATCCCTTTAATTGTGCTAAGTGTTTCAACTTCTTCATCCATTTTTGGAATGGCCCCCATTAATAGCTGGGTATATGGATGTTTCGGATTATGAAATAAAGAATCGACATCTGTCCGCTCTGCAATTTTCCCTGCATACATAACAATTACTTCATCGCACATCTCGGCAACCACACCCAGGTCGTGAGTTATCAAGATAACTGACATATCATTGACTTCCTGGATCTCCTTCAAAAGCTCCAATATTTGGGCTTGTACAGTAACATCCAGCGCTGTAGTCGGTTCATCAGCGATAAGCAGCTTTGGCTGGCAAGCAATTGCAATGGCAATCATTACCCTTTGCCTCATACCGCCTGAAAGCTGGTGCGGATATTCATCAACAATCTTTTCTGGCCTTGAAATTCCTACACTTTTTAAAAGTGCAATACTTTTAAGGCGAGCTTCCTTTTTTGATATTTTCATATGGTTGAATAATACTTCCTGCAACTGAAAGCCGATAGAGAAGACTGGATTTAATGAAGTCATGGGCTCCTGGAATATCATTGCGATATCCTTTCCCCTAATCTTATTAATCTCTGAATCTGTCATATTCTCCAGGTGAACACCATCAAATAAAATTTCTCCATTGCGGATTTTTCCTATTCCTTTCGGCAAAAGCTGCATGACTGAAAGACTCATTACAGATTTACCACAGCCGGACTCTCCTACGATTCCGACTATTTGCCTAGGCTTAACACGGAAAGAAACGTTATCAACAGCATTGTAATATGTACCATCTATAGAAAAAGCTGTTTCTAAATTTTTCACCTCTAGCAAAGGTGTGTCATTATGTGAATGGGATTTAGCGCTCATGGGACACCTCTTACCTTTTCGAATTATTCTGTTAATTCATTCTATTTGTCTAAAATATTATTACAAAGTTATTACAATTGCAAGATTTTTTTAAAATTTGTTAAGATTCATTTTTTTAGACTAGAAAAAAAGCCCTCCCTTTAGGGCTTTAAAGCGTTTATATATCCAGTTTAAATAAAGTTGGCTTTACAAAATATTCGGATGGCGCAATAAAAGAAAGTTTTGTAGAAAAACTTTTTTTCTCTCTGTACTCTCTAATAATTTCATATCCGACTGCATATCCCAGCAATTCTGGGTAGGGACTTTCACCATATAATAATTTCTGATGAAGCCTCTCCTCTTTTCTCATCTTTAAATGATCTTTGAGTACTTTTTCCCATAGATGCCTAATCTCTTCATTTGAATATAAAGTGCACCATTTTCCTCTATACTCTTTACCGACATACATTTCAACAGAATGCTCAGCCAAACCTTCCAGGATAATGGAATCCAGCAAAGTGTATTCTTCCAAGCTCTTTCTCTGGCTGTTAATCCGGCACGAATGGTGGTATTCATGAACGAATAGGGCCTCCAATTCCTTTTCATCTAAGTCTGGAGTCAAAAATAGAAACAGCATGTTTTTAAATGATACCCCTGATTTCCCTGCCTTTCTTGAAAATAGTCCCCCGGCTGCTGCCGGAAAAATGTATACATCAATGTCTGGTCCTGCCCATTTGTGCTTATATTTTAAATATATCTTTTCAACAAGGCGCCATGCGTCTTTTTCTCTTAATTCCCTGAACGTATTCTGGCTGTTCCGGTCAGGCTTATACATTCCAAAGCTTTTTAAGTATTGATATATTTTTCTTGAATTTGTCTCATTGAAGGAATCCAACAGTTTTTCACAAATATCAATCGGATTGTTAAAGCTTTCTTTAAGCCATTTATCTGTTCTGACTACCCCATTATTCCACCCCTAATCTCAGATAACTTCTTAAAATTTTATGTAGGTTAGTGAACTTTAGTTCTTTGCTGGCATACAAAAAAGATTACAAATAGATGAATAAATATATTTTGCAAAATAAAAAGCTGACTCATTTAGGCCGTCATTTAACGGCCTTTTGAGTCAGCTTCTTCAATTAATCATATTTTTTAAAAACAATTGTTGCATTATGGCCGCCAAATCCTAATGAATTGCTCATTGCAGCCTTTATTTCTTTTTCCCTTGATTTGTTTGGTACATAATCAAGATCACATTCAGGATCCGGTGTTACAAGATTAATCGTTGGAGGCAATATTCCTTCATTCATTGCCAGCACTGTAAAAATGGCTTCAATTCCGCCCGCTGCTCCAAGCAGGTGGCCTGTCATCGACTTAGTCGAGCTTACCGCCAATTTGTAGGCATGCTCGCCAAACACCTCTTTAATTGCCAATGTTTCAAATTTGTCATTATAATCTGTGCTCGTTCCATGAGCATTAATATAATCGATATCCTCTGGTTTTAAACCGCCGTCTTCGATTGCCATTTTCATCGCTCGTGCTCCGCCTTCTCCGCCTGGTGCCGGAGCGGTTATGTGATAAGCATCTCCAGTTGCTCCATATCCTACAATTTCAGCATAGATTTTAGCTCCGCGTGCAAGTGCATGCTCCAATTCCTCAAGTACGACAACGCCTGCTCCCTCACCGATGACAAATCCGTCCCGATTTTGATCGAATGGACGGCTGGCCGTTTTCGGATCTGGATTAGTGGATAGAGCCGTATTTGCACAGAAACCTGCCACAGACATTTTCGTGATTGGCGCTTCTGCTCCGCCAGTGACCATCGCATCAGCATCCCCCCGCTGGATGACCTTAAAGGCATCGCCAATGGAGTTTGTTCCTGTTGCACATGCCGTAACGGTACATGAGTTAAATCCTTTTGCTCCGAGGTAAATGGAGACCTGGCCAGTGGCCATATCCGGAATCATCATTGGAACAAAAAACGGGCTCACCCTTCTGTATCCGCGTTTCAAAAATGTCTCATACTGGTTTTCAAAGGTTTCCATTCCTCCGATGCCGGATCCGATCCACACACCAATACGATGTGCATTATCATCAGTAATCTGAAGGTTGGCATCTTTTACCGCCATCAATGAAGACGCAACAGCATAATGTGTAAAGCGGTCCATCTTTCTGGCATCTTTTTTGTCCATATACTCTTCAGGATTGAAATCCTTTACTTCCGCAGCCACTTTAGCTGGATACTCTTCAGCATTTAATCTTGTTAGAGGGCCTACTCCGGATACCCCTGATTTAATATTGTTCCATGTCGTTTCTGTATTATTTCCAAGTGGTGTTACAGCACCAATGCCTGTAACGACAACTCTTCTCTTATCCATTATGATTGCAGCTCCTTTTAGAATATCATCAAATGGTTTAATAATATTTACTATTGCTTTCTTTATCTTCCCCAGCGCATGGCAATGGCACCCCAAGTTAATCCCCCGCCAAAACCAACCATCACAAGCAGATCATCATCTTTAATTTTGCCAGCTTCAAGCTCTTCAACCAACGCAATCGGAATGGAAGAAGCTGAAGTATTTCCATATTTATGAATTGTTTTTGACATTTTTTCAACTGGGAGTTCAAGCCTTTGCCTGGACGCTTCCATGATTCGGATATTTGCCTGGTGCGGAATAAGAAAATCCACATCCTCTTTTGAAAGACCTGCTTTATCCAGTACATTAATACAGCTTTCACCCATTTGGCGGACCGCAAATTTAAATACTTCGCGTCCGTTCATAATGATATGTTCATCCTGGTAAAGATGCTTAGCTCCTGTTCCATCCGCACCCAGTTCAAACGAAAGAATGCCCCTTCCATCAGAAACTGGCCCCAGCACAACAGCGCCTGCTCCGTCACCAAATAAAACAGCTGTGTTCCGGTCATTCCAATCAGTAATTTTTGATAATTTTTCTACACCTACTACTAATACATGTTTATATGTCCCTGTTTCAATAAATTGTTTACCTGTTATGATACCATACATGAATCCTGCACACGCAGCACTGACATCCATTGCAGCTGCCTTTACTGCTCCCAGACGTTCTTGCAGCATGCAGGCAACAGAAGGAAACGGGTGATCAGGAGTAACCGTTGCGACCAGAATCATATCTAAATCCTCAGCTGCAACCCCCGCGTTATCCAAGGCATTCCTTGCTGATTCATAAGCCATGTCTGATGTATCCATGTTATCATCCGCAATTCTTCTTTCTTCAATTCCAGTCCTTGTCCGAATCCATTCATCCGAAGTATCTACGATTTTCTCCAAGTCAGCATTTGTCACCACTTTTTCAGGCAGATATCTTCCAATCCCAAAAACTCCTGCATTCATGGAGCCCCACTCCCTTTCTGTTTTCCCCATATTATTTACAAAGCACATTCGTTCATATTTCATATATATTATTATCAATTATTATGACTTGGTACTAATTTTATCAAAAATAGTTATAAAAACGCAACACTTTTTAAACACTGCCCTTTATCTTACTCCACAAATGTCCATACGCAACAGAAGCTTCCTACATATGTTGTTATATAGGCATCTGAAAGGAGGAGGACCGCATATGCAAGATGAGGAATACAATATCAAAGACGAAGATGAACAAGAGACAGACCCGTTTACCCAATTCTTGTTCGGACCAAATGCGAGAAGAAACAGGCACCTGGAGGAAGAAAAGCAGGGTGAAGAAGATTTTGAAAAAGATCTTGAAAGAAGAAGCAGGCATCAGAATGATGACTGGCTGTTTGGCGGAAGCCGGCGCCCTCAAGAGGATGACAGTTTAAACGGAAAGGTAAATCATTTACTTAACAACATTAATTACGAGGAACTTATGAACAACATAGACACACTCATGACATCAGCCAGTCAGTTAAAGCCATTGCTGAAAAAAGCTAGCCCGTTCCTTGAACAGTTTTTGAAGAAATAAGTTGAGAGGATGAAGAGGGGACTCTTCATCCTTTTAGGCTGGGAATATCGCTAGCACTTACAAAATTCAGCGGGCTGCACACACCTTCTTATAACACCTCACCACAACAAAAGAAACCAGCCCCCACAGGCTGGTTCCTCCATTTAATCATTTTCTTTCAGTGCGTCTGCTTTGCCCATTTCGTAGGCTTCGTTCATAACTTTAGTGAAGAGGTTCATGAATGGCTGGATCATTTCCATGGAAAGTTCGATGCCTGCTTCGTCCAGTTGTTGTTTGGCTTCAGGCATGTATTTCATGGCGATTTGCATGAATTCCATTGTTTTATCGTTTGGCTGCATCTGGTGGTACCTCCTATGTATCGTTCTGTTTTTTATTCATTTGGCAGTTTGCCTGTCTTTTTGTACTCTTCAATGGCAGCATTTAATTCCTTTTTGAACTCTTCGTCTACAATAGGGCTGAACTTTCCTAGTGAGATGACTTCATCTTGAAAATCAAAGGAAAGGTTTCCCGAATCCAATTCACCTTTGTTGAATTTCTCTGCCACTAATTCATACAAAACATCGACATGCTGTACTGTGCTTGTTAGGACGACTGATTCGCCCAGGTCGGACTGATCGGATATAAAGCCGATGGCATACAGTCCTTTTTCTTTTAGTTTTTCGATAACAGGAACATTATACCCATCACCGGCAGGATAGACAACATCAGTGTCTTTGGAAATGAGCTTATCGAGCAGTTTAATAGCCTTTTGGTCATTGTCCCAGTTCCCGACATATTGGATTTCTACATTAACATTTTTATTAGCATGATTGGCACCTTCATAGAATCCTTCTACTTCTGGCTGCCATTCAAATGCCGCAAGTACGCCAACAGTTTCTGTTTTGGTCACATGGCCAGCTACCATGCCCCCGAAAAAGCCCATCGCATAAGCTTCAAAATTTAAGCTGGTTGTATTGTCTTTTTTGGCGTTTCCATTAAAACTGACAAAATGGATATGTGGATATTTTTTTGAGATGTTATTAAAGTATTCCACGTATTCATTGCCATGGCCGAAAATCAGATTTACACCTTTTTGGTCAAACTCTTTGACAGCCCTTTCTACGACCATCTCGGAGTTCATGCCTTCTTTATAAAAAACCTCTACATTATATTGGGATTGAATCTTTAACATTCCTTTATAGCCTTTGGTTCCCCATACCTGGTCGTTCACTGTATCGGGTACTAATAATCCAGCTTTCTCAAGTTTTCCCGTGGACATTGCTTGTCCGCAGGAGACCAATAAAAGAAGGCACAAAAGAAGGATCCCAAATTTCTTTATTGTCTTATGCATCTCCTTTTTCTCCGCCTCTCTGTAAAAGCTGCTTTCCGCTTTCACTTCATACATGATGGTAAGTCCGGTTTATTTTACCAAACTATTTTAATTCTACCTTGTCTATATGGTAATTGGAATGATTTTTTTCTTATTCAATACCCATTCCTGTTCAATAAGGTATTTAAGTGTCTCCTTTGCTTTTCCAGGCCCTCTGAGAAATTTACTGAATTCTTCACTGTTTTTTCTATTATTTTACCTTTTCCCAAGTCATCGTATCTGTGATTCTTGCTATATTCTAATGACAAATATTCAGCGCATTTTTGCCAATGACCCGGGAGGCTGCTTTTTAATAAATAGGCTCCTCCTTGCATTTGATCTGCTTCCTCTATTATGGAATGAATGAGATCATCTATAAAAATAGCATCATGATTCCACTCCCGGTTACTTAATACTGTCCTTTTTCGATCAGCTAAAGCCTGATGAAAGATAAATTCCTCCGGCTGCCAGGGACCATAAACCGCAGGCAGATAAAAGGAATATACTACAATGTTATTTTCTTTAAGAAGTTCAATCGCTGTTTCACAGCGGCTGTGTGCCCGGTTTATATCTTTCTGCCACTGAAGCGGGAATAGAAACACAATTTTAGAACGGTATTTCTTCAATTCATTCAAATTATTAATAAAATATTTCTCTATAAGCTCATTTTCTCTTAAAGAGAAAAGATTATTCTTTATATAGAGATCATAAAAATCAATAAAGAGTACTGAATCTTCCTGTATTTCCTTTGTAGTTTCCAGCCATTCAGAGTAGTTCATTTCATAGAAATTTGCATTGCGCCCAATTTCCAAACGCTTCTCGTTTAGATAAGGTTCTTCCTCCCCATTATTAATATGGATTCCATCTATCATACAGCCCTGATCAAGCAGAAATTTACACAGGCTGAATCCAACGAATTCAAATGTACCTAATATTACTGCCCTGTCCATCTTTTATCCTCCTCAAAGCATACTCAATGTATCCTATGCTTTAGGGATTGTATTTATTTCTTAGCATCACAAAGGCGACTGCTATAGCTCCTTTTCATATTTTCTAAAGAAGCTCGTTATTTGAGAAGAAATCCGCTGTTTTTTGTCAGGAAGCATATAAAAAACAGTTATGGGGGCATTTTCATTTTCCCATTTTACAGACCTTTTTTTCAAATAGTCTGATTGCTTATATGCTCTTCCACCTGAAAGAATTTGAATGATTCTAACAGGGACTTTAAGTCCTTCTGTGAGATTTTCTTCATGGCTGCTTAGTACGTCAGCTATTTTCCCAGTCTCAATTTCATAAGAAAATGCAAGCTCCTTTAAAAGTTTTTTATAAAAGAATTTATGCTCCTTTTCCTGTTCTAAATGATGCTTTAATGACACTATCGGATTAATTAGTACCGCTGAACGTATCATTTGGTCCATTGCACGGATTAATTTTAGAGCGACGAGAGATCCCATACCTTCAGCGATAATGTGAATTTTTTCATTTATAATTTCTGTTCGGACTATATGCTCGTATAAACATTTAGCATTATCGACTGCTTTATCACTGCCCCAGTTTCTCCCGTAAAGGTTGGAATAAAAAACGGTATAGCCTTGTTCCCTAAGTTTCCTGATTAATGAGTGCTTCCCTTCATTTTGTGTCCAAAAGCTGCTGTTCTCATCAACAAAGTGCCTATCATCCCCAATAATCAGAATTCCGAAACCACTTGGTTTATCTGGGTAATGAATCATGCACCATTCGGTATCCAATTGAAAGTTCCGGCTTTCCATAGTAAAACTCCTTTGCAGTTTGTTCATAATAATGTATGTATATATAAATAAAATGAAAGGGAGATTTGCCCAGTTTTAGACAAGTTCAACATCCTGCCAGCTTCCAGCTTTCTTTTTATATTTTCGTTTTCCTCTTAATAGGACCATCCACTGAAAAGTACTTGTGTATGTTGTAAAAATCAATTTATTTATTGAACAGCTTATGCTAATATGAAAAGGGATTTAATTATGTTAGAGGTGAAATGGATGAAATTCTTTTGGACATTTTTCTGGACTTTCCTTCTTGTTCAAATGTTAACGTACGTGGTTTCTTCGATGCTTGGAGCGCATTATGATTTTGTAACCGGCAGCATCCTGGCAGTTGGAACATCTATCCTAATTTTTGTTGTTGCTTCGATTATTCCTGAGGGGCCAGCTGGGAAAGAAGGACTTCACTAATCAGAGGCAATTCTTCAGAGATTATGCCGACTTTAAAAGAGTCATCCTGACGTCTGTCAGGATGATTCTTTTAATTTAGCCGGATTTATTTTATCACTAGCTCTATTTTTCCGCTGTCAGCAGAAATAACAACTTCACTATGGTCCTGGATTTGTCCTGCTATTATTTTTCTTGCCAGGGCTGTTTCTACATTTCTTTGGATAAAACGCTTCAGCGGCCTTGCTCCATAGACAGGATCGAATGCGTTTTCTGCAATATATTCCTTTGCGTTCTCATTTATACTAAGCTTAATATGCTGGTCCGATAATCTTGATTTGAGCTCAGTTACTAATTTAGAAACAATTTCTTTTATTTCATTCAGCGCCAAAGGCTTAAACAAGATCATTTCGTCCACTCTGTTTAAGAATTCAGGACGGAAATGGCTGCGCAGATTCCCCATTACTTTGCTTCTGGTTTCTTCATTTATTTCTTCCCTCTCTGAACGTTCCAGCAGAAAATGAGAACCGATATTGGAAGTCATGATAATGACAGTATTTTTAAAGTCTACTGTCCTTCCCTGCGAATCTGTGATCCGTCCATCATCGAGCATTTGAAGCAGGATATTAAATACTTCCGGATGGGCCTTCTCAATTTCATCCAGCAGGATAACAGAATAAGGCTTTCTTCGGACTGCCTCTGTAAGCTGTCCGCCTTCCTCATATCCTACATACCCCGGAGGTGCTCCAATCAATCTTGAAACAGCATGTTTTTCCATATATTCGGACATGTCGATCCGAATAATCTGCTCTTCACTATCAAACAGTGATTGAGCCAGGGCTTTAGCGAGCTCTGTTTTCCCTACTCCGGTCGGTCCCAGGAAAATAAATGAACCAATCGGACGATTGGGATCTTTTATACCTGCCCTGGCTCTTAAAACTGCGTCAGAAACAAGCTGGACAGCTTCATCCTGGCCAATTACTCTCTCGTGTAAAATGCTTTCGAGCCGCAGAAGTTTCTCCCTTTCTCCTTCTACAAGCTTTGCGACTGGAATCCCAGTCCATCTTGCAACAATGCCAGCAATTTCTTCTTCAGTAACTTCCTCTCTTAAAAGCCTCTCACCTTGATTCTCATTAACGGCATTTTCCATGTCCCTTAGCTCTTTTTCCAGAGAAGGGATTTTTCCGTGGCGAAGTTCGGCAGCCTTATTTAAATCGTAATTATTTTCGGCTTCTTCCAGATCCCGGCGCATTTTTTCAAGCTGTTCCCGCTTTTCCTGCACTTTCTGAATGCCTTCCTTTTCAAGCTGCCATTTTGCTTTCATGCTGTTGGCCTGATCTTTTAATTCTGCAAGCTCCTTCTGGAGAACAGAAAGCCTTGCTTTGCTTGCTTCATCATTTTCTTTCCTTAGTGCAGCTTCCTCAATTTCCAGCTGCATTACCCGCCTTGTTACTTCATCCAATTCAGAAGGCATGGAATCGATTTCCGTCCTAATCATGGCACATGCCTCATCAACTATATCAATCGCTTTATCCGGCAAAAAGCGATCTGTAATATAGCGATCGGATAATGTTGAAGCAGCTACCAGGGCTCTATCGTGAATATTGACCCCATGATGTATTTCAAAACGCTCTTTTAGACCCCTTAAAATGGAGATGGTATCTTCTACATCCGGCTCCTGTACTAACACCTGCTGAAAGCGACGTTCAAGTGCCGGATCCTTTTCAATATATTTCCTGTGCTCTTCAAGTGTTGTCGCACCAATGCAGTGCAGTTCTCCTCTCGCAAGCATTGGCTTTAGCATATTCCCTGCATCCATGGCTCCTTCGGTTTTACCTGCTCCCACAATTGTATGCAGTTCATCGATAAAAAGGAGGATTCTGCCTTCGCTTTTTTTCACTTCATTCAGAACAGCCTTCAATCTTTCCTCAAATTCACCCCTGAACTTTGCACCAGCAATCAGGGCACTCATATCTAATGCAAAAATGGTTTTGTCCTTTAAGCCCTCTGGAACATCCCTGCGGACAATCCGCTGTGCCAGGCCTTCTACTAAAGCTGTTTTACCTACACCCGGTTCACCGATGAGAACAGGGTTGTTCTTGGTTTTCCTTGAAAGGATGCGAATCACATGTCGGATTTCACTGTCCCTGCCGATAACCGGATCAACCTTCCCTTCCTTAACCTCTGCAACAAGATCTCTTCCGTATTTTTTCAATGCTTCATATGTGGATTCTGGATTTTGAGATGTCACTCTTTGATTCCCCCTGATTTCCTTAATGGCATTCTCCACTTTTTCTTTATTGATACCATATGATTTTAAAATGGCTGCCGAGTCCGATTCTGCTTCTGCAGCTGATGCTATAAAAACATGTTCTACAGACATGTATTCGTCTTCATATTCCTTCATAAACCTTTCCGTTTCTGCCAGGAGGCGCTGCAATTTACCGGTAATATACAGCTTGCCTTGTTCAGCTCCTGACCCTGACACTTGGGGTTTTTTCCGTAAAGCTTCATGCATTTTATTTATGAAAGAATCGGCAGGAATCTGTAATTTAGACAGGATCGATTTAATCAGGTTATCCTCCTGATCCATTAAGGCCAGGAATAAATGGGCTTCATCTACTTCCTGATGATGTTCCCTTGTGGCAATTGACTGTGCATTCAACAATCCTTCCTGCATCCGCTCTGTCATTCGATTAAGATCCATTATAAGAGCCCTCCTTTTTGACCTTCTTTGACCTTTACTTTTATTATAATCCAATTTCTGCTTATGTAAAGTTTTCTGCAGTCAAATGCTTTAAGATGGTTAGCAATGCTTTATCCTCCATGGAGCGAGATGTGGCAAGGTTGATTAGTCAGATTGAAAGGAGGCAAACAGCGAAAAGTTAAGACGATTTGCAAAAAACTGAAAGCCATCCACAAATGGGATGGCTCGAGAAGTTTCTTATGCTTTTTCCCCATTTTGCTAATGGCTAATCAGATTTAAGGCTTTCTTTTATATGTCCAGACGCGGTTATGGTTGGAAGCCTCCGGAAATTGGTCTCCGGCTCTCAATTTAAGCATTTGAGGGTTATTGACGTTGCTTCCTGTTTCACCGATTTCAATATAAATTCCATTGTTCGGCGCTTTTTGCCCTGGCTTAAATTGTCTATTTTGCCCCATGCAAATACCTCCTTTAATCTTAAATCATTTTTTATTATTTCCACTCAAGGTTTCCTCATGTGTGTAACTATTGGCATTGGCTTTCCTAATAAGAATTTATTTTCCTTATTTTTGCAATAGGCCTGTTATTACTTTACACATTCGTGCTTATTATAGTTAAATGAGAAGGTATGAGATTTCATAGTTGGAGGATTTATAAGTGGAAGATTTTTTCTTATTGCTGAAATATTTATTTTTAGGACTATTTCAAGGTTTTACCGAGCCAATTCCGATTTCTTCAAGTGGACACTTGGAGATTGCTGAGTATTTTTTCGGGCTTGAAATTAAAGGCATGAGTTTCGCATTGCTCGTAAATACTGCCTCGCTATTTGCTGTTCTAATTATCTATCGCGAAGATATTATGAGGCTGATAAGCAATGGGCTTGCTTATATTACGACAAAAGATAAACGGGCGGAAGCTGACTTTCGATTTATTATTTACTTAATTATTGGAACGATACCTGCAGGTGTAATTGGAATATTATTTGAAGATTTTATTGATGAGAATCTCGCGAGCATTAAAACTGTAGGCATAACACTTATTGTTACCGGTCTTGCGCTGTGGCTAATCCGTAATATGAAGGGCCGCAAGAATGATGCTGAATTATCCGTGAAAGATGCGATTATCGTAGGCCTTGCCCAGGCAGTTGCCCTAATACCGGGCATCAGCCGCTCTGGCGCAACAATCGTTGCGGCAATGGGTCTTGGGATGAAACAGGAAACAGCTTTACGATTTTCTTTCCTGCTGTATATACCCGTAAGTGTCGGCGGTATGATTCTGGGCTTTAACGATATTATAAAAGACCCGAATTTAACTGACTATGCCCTACCTTATACACTTGCCTTTTTTGCATCTCTTGTTGCTTCCTACTTCTCCCTGAAGTGGTTTATGAACATTATGGCTAAAGGGAATCTGAAATATTTTGCCATTTACTGTTTTATTGTAGGGCCACTAGTTTATTTTCTGTCTTAATATGCAAAAGCCATCTCCAGCTGGAGATGGCTTTCTTATTATAAAATTTCTGAAAGAACCGCTTTTTGTACATGGAGCCGGTTTCCTGCCTGTTGGAAGACTTCAGAGTTGCTGCCGTCAATGACTCCTGCTGTGACTTCCTCACCGCGATGAGCAGGCAAGCAGTGTAAAAAGACGTAATCTTTTTTAGCTTTTTGGACAAGATATTCATTAACCTGGTATTGTGCAAAATCTTTAAGCCTTTGCTCATTTTCGGCTTCCTGTCCCATACTCGTCCAGACGTCTGTATAAATCGCATCGGAATCTTTAACTGCTTCCTCAGCATTATGGGAGACCTTAACTTCGGAACCGCTTTGTGCCGCGAATTCTTTTGATATCTTTAGAACTGATGGGTCTGGCTCGTAGCCTTCCGGGCATGCAATGGTGATATTAACGCCCATTTTAGCGGAAGCAATCATCAGTGAATGCGCTACATTATTGCCATCACCGACATAAACCAGTGTTTGCCCTTCCAAGGTTCCTTTCTTCTCCTGTATGGTTAAAAGATCGGCCAATGCCTGACATGGGTGGTATAGGTCTGTCAGGCCGTTAATTACCGGAATTGTTGCATGATGGGCGAGTTGTTTTATCTTTTCATGCGAGAAAGTGCGTATCATGATAGCATCAACGTACTGCGACAGTACTTTGGCGGTATCCGCAATGCTCTCTCCTCTTCCCAGCTGCAAATCCTGGCTATTAAGGTAGAGGGCATGGCCTCCCAGCTGAATCATGCCTGCTTCAAACGAAACTCTCGTGCGGGTTGATGATTTTTCGAAGATCATCCCGAGAATTTTTCCTTTAAGAGGGGAAGATGTTTCCCCTTGCAAATGTGCATCTTTTAATTGCTTTGCTTTTTCTAAGAGGCCTTTAATTTCCTCAGACGAAAAATCGGCAAGAGTTAAAAAATCCTTTCCTGTTATATTAAGACTCTTTTCGGCCGCCTGAATTGATATCATAATACGCTCACTTCCTTTATTGGAGATGCTGAATGGTTGTTGCTTTTTGCTTGATGCCAATCCTCGATTGATTGAACATCCCACTCCTCAACTGACATTGATTTCAGGAGTGCAATTAGGGTTTCTTTTTCAGTAAAGGTTAAAATCCTGTTCTTAGTGGCCATTTCCCTCATTCTTCTATCTTTTTCCTGCTGATTAGGATTATATAAAGCAAGTGTTTCCTTAATATCCCATTTATCTTCATTTTCTTTTAAATAAACCGCCTCGGCTTTTGCTTCTTTCAAATAATCGGAAAGCTCATCAGGATTCAAATCTGCTGCTATAACTACTTTCCTGTTCAAGGTGTTTTTTAATCCTGTATGGAAGGATTTCCTTATGGCTTCTTTATAGCTTGGTGCAAGGGATATACCCTCTCCAGTTGATTTCATCTCAGGGCCGACTTTGGAATCCAAGCCTTTCAAAGCGTAATTTGAAAATACCGGATATTTAACACAAACAAATGGAAGGTTCTCAGTGACAGGTATTTCATCCTTCGACAATAAATATTTCCCAAGCAATATTTTTGTCGCAATTTGTACCAGCTGAACACCTGTGACTTTGCTGATAATAGGAACGGTACGGCTTGCCCGCGGGTTTACTTCAAGAATATACACGTCTTCTCTATCAACGATATACTGGATATTCATGAGCCCCTTGTATTGAAGCTTTTGAACAATTGATTTTGCATACGAGAGCATTTTCTTCTGTACATTTTCTGATAAATTCTGGGGAGGAAGAACTGACATGCTATCTCCCGAATGGACTCCCGTTTTTTCAATATGCTCCATAATGGCCGGTACACAAATATAATTTCCATCAGCTGCTAAATCTAGTTCAGCTTCTGAAGCATGCATAAATTGGTCGATGAGAATCGGATAAGGGACATCCCCTTTGGTTAAATAGCTTTCCAATTCAGAAACTGATCCAATGCGCTCCATCCCCTTGCCGCCGATTACATATGAAGGACGGACTAAAATAGGAAAACCAATTTTCTCAACAGCTTCATATAGCTGGTTTTCAGAATAGACGACATCACCTTCAAGACGTGGAATTTCCAAATCATCCAGAAGCTTATAAAAAAGCTTGCGGTCTTCTAATGCATCTATTGTTTTCGAGTCAGTTCCAAGCAAGGTCAGGCCGTATGCTTCCAATTCTGCTGCCAGATTCAACGCCGTCTGTCCACCCATCTGGACAATAACTTCTGTTACTCCCTCTGCTTCGATAACATTTAAAATGTCTTCAAGTATTAATGGCTCAAAATAAAGTCTGTCTGCAGTTGTATAATCGGTGCTGACCGTTTCAGGGTTGTTATTGATCATGATCGTTTCAACACCAGCTTCTTTCAAAGCAAACACTCCTTGGACGGAACAATAATCAAATTCAATGCCCTGGCCAATCCGGATTGGACCGCTTCCGATAATAAGAACCTTCCTTTTATCAGTTTTTACTTGTTCATTTTCACCATAATAGCTTGAGTAATAATAATTGGAATGCGCTTCGAATTCAGCAGCGCATGTATCGACCATTTTGTATGCTGGCAGAATAGCCAAGTCTTTGCGTTTATTCCTGACTGCTTGCTCAGATGTCTTCCATTCCATTGCCAAATATTTATCACTGAACCCTTTTTCCTTAAAAATCTGGAGTTCTTCTTTTGTTGCTTCCTCAAATGTTAAAGCAGCAATGTTATTTTCGAATTCCACAAGCCCCTGGAATAAATTTAGGTAAAAATAATCTATTTTGGTGATGTTATGCAATACCTCTAAAGAATAATCTCTCCGAATTAATTCCATCAAAATAAAGAATCTCTCATCCGTTTGTTTTTTCAGCAATTCTTCAAGAGTTTCGTTTGTTTTAGCGGATAATGCGGGATTCTTGAGGTCAATGCCTTTTCCTTCAAGTGAATGAACTGCCTTCATTAGAGCCCTCTCCAAATTACGGTCGATACCCATTACTTCCCCGGTTGCTTTCATTTGAGTACCCAGCTTGCGGTCTGCAGACGGGAATTTATCAAAAGCCCATTTTGGGAATTTTACAATGACATAATCGAGAGCAGGCTCAAAGCTTGCAAATGTGTCACCTGTAACCGGGTTGATAATTTCGGATAAGTTATACCCGACCGCCAGCTTTGCAGCCATTCTGGCAATGGGATAGCCTGTTGCTTTGGAAGCGAGAGCCGATGAGCGGCTAACCCTAGGATTTACTTCAATCAAATAATAATTTTTACTGTTAGGATCTAAGGCAAATTGAATATTGCACCCGCCAATAATTCCAAGCTCAGATATAATCTTTATAGAAGCTGACCTAAGCATCTGATATTCATCATCCGTTAAGGTCTGCGATGGGGCGACTACAATTGAATCACCTGTGTGGACCCCAACAGGATCGATATTCTCCATATTACAAATAGTGATGCATGTATTCTTTGAATCACGCATTACCTCGTACTCAACTTCCTTAAAGCCCGCGATGCTCTTTTCGATCAGGCATTGATTAATGGCACTTTCTTTTAAGCCGCTCTCCACCAGGGAAGTTAATTCATCAAAGTCCTCGGCTATGCCGCCCCCTGTTCCCCCAAGAGTGTAAGCAGGGCGGATAATAATTGGAAATCCTATTTCACGGGCAAACTGAATGGCATCTTCAATTTCATGGACAATGATGCTTTCAGGAACAGGCTCATTAAGTTCCTTCATCAATTTTCGAAATGCTTCACGATCTTCGCCTTTCTTAATTGATTCAATGCTGCTGCCCAAAAGCTTCACTCCATAACGCTCCAGAACGCCTGCTTCACTCAGCTGAAAAGCCAAATTAAGGCCGGTCTGACCTCCCAGAGTGGCAAGCAGCCCATCGGGAAGTTCTTTGCTGATAATCTTTTCAAGGCTATCAGCAGTCAGCGGCTCAAAATAAATTTTATCTGCAAAAGCCTTGTCAGACATAATGGTGGCCGGATTATTATTTACGAGGATAACCTTATAGCCTTCTTCTTTTAAAGCCGCACATGCCTGTGTGCCTGCGTAATCAAATTCTGCGGCCTGGCCTATAACAATCGGGCCTGAGCCGATCACTAAAATGGATTGGATACTGGTGTCTTTAGGCATAAGCAAAAACTCTCCTATTCTCGGCTTTTATCATGATCATGAATTCATCAAAAATATAATCTCCGTCTGCCGGTCCCGGATGGGCTTCCGGATGGAACTGGACAGTCTGGATTGGCAGCATTTGATGCATTAGGCCTTCAACTGACTGGTCGTGCAGATTTACATATCGTGTTTTAAAGCCTGTAGCTTTTAAGCTTTCTTCATCCACCACATAGCTATGGTTTTGTGAGGACATAAAAACAGTGCCCTTTTTCATATCTGCAACCGGGTGATTTGCTCCCCTGTGGCCGAATGACAGCTTTTTGGTATTTCCGCCAAAAGCCAATGCTGCCAGCTGGTGTCCCAGGCAGATACCCAATGTTGGATACTGCTCCAGTATTTTTTTCACTTCCGGCAATATGCCTATTAGTTCCTTTGGATCTCCTGGCCCATTGGAAAGCACTACTCCATCAGGGTTTAATTTTTTTATTTCTTCCATTTTTGTGTTAAAAGGAACGGATGTGACCTTGCAGGATCTTTTTAGTAAAGAGTCTACGATTGATTTCTTTGCTCCAAAATCAATTACCACGACATGGTTTTTTCCTTCACCATGAATCTCAATCACTTCTGAAGAAACTTTACAAACCTTTTTATCTTTATGGAGTAGAAATGATTCGGCTCCTGCACTCTCATTTAAGGTCATTTTTGCAGGCATACTGCCTTCTGCACGGATTTTCTTTACGATAGCCCTTGTATCCATATGCCCCATTAAGGGGATGTTCCATTTTTGCAAATATTCCTCCAATGTATAGGCTGATTTATAATGGGAAGGGCTTTTGCTTCCTTCATAGACAATAACCCCGGCCACATGAGGTTTCTTGCTCTCAAAATCTGATTCATTGATCCCATAATTTCCGATCAAAGGATACGTAAAAACTATAATTTGGTCTTTATATGAAGGATCTGTCAAAACTTCCTGGTAGCCTGTCATCCCTGTAAAAAATACGATTTCTCCCTCTATATCCTTTTCAGGCTGATTTGTCAGCCACTGGCCCTTATAAGAATGGCCGCTTTTTAAATGAAGGTAACCTTCCATTATCAACACCTCGAAGCTATCTGTATATTTATATGAACTTACTAATTTTTATGCATTTTAATGAAAAATAATACAGCCTACACAGCTGATTTAGAGTATTCCAATAGTGTGGATTTAAGAGTTTCGGCCGCTTCATTTATTTCTGCTGCTGTTGCAGTCAGAGGAGGCAGCAAGCGCAATACATTTTCCCCTGCCGGCAAGGCCAGCAACCCCTTTTCCCTTAACTCCTTTAACAAGGATGGAAGATTTACATCTGTTTCAATGCCAATCATCATTCCAAGCTGGCGTACTTCCTTCACCGCTGGGATCGGTTCAAGCAGTTCTGTCAATTTATTAGACAGATAGACGCTCTTTTCCTGCACATCCTTTAAAAATTCTTCCTCAAAAACGGTTTTCAGTGTAGCAATAGCGGCTGCAATGCTGATCGGATTACCCCCGAATGTTGAGCCGTGGCTGCCTGGTCCAAAAACTTCTTCTAATTCTTTCTTCCCAATCACTGCACCGATTGGCAACCCACTACCCAGCCCTTTGGCTGAAGTTATGATATCAGGATCCAGATTAAAATGCTGGAATGCAAAAGCCTTTCCTGTTCTGCCTATACCTGTCTGAATTTCATCAACAATTAAGAGTGCCCCGTTTTCTTTGCATAGCTGTTCGGTTTTCTCAAGGAACTCCTGCGCAGCTATATGAATGCCGCCTTCCCCCTGGACAATTTCAAGCATAACAGCAGCTGTTTCTCCATCGATCTCAGCTTTTAAAGCGCTAAAATCATTAAAGGGAACATATTTAAATGTCTCGAGCATGGATCCGTACCCTTTTTTAATTTTATCCTGGCCTGTAGCAGCCATGGTTGCAAAGGTTCTTCCATGAAAAGACTGCTGGAAAGTGATGAGCTTTTGGCGCCCTGTTGCTTTTCTTGCGAGCTTGATTGCTGCTTCATTTGCTTCAGCTCCGCTATTGGCAAAGAAAACATAATCCATGCCAGATGCTTCTGATAGATATTTTGCGGCAATTTCCTGCTTTTCCTGTACAAACAAATTCGAGACGTGCCAGAATTTATTCAACTGGGTGCTGATTGCTTCTTGTACTGCAGGTGGACGATGCCCTAAATTGCAAACCCCAATCCCCGAGGTGAAATCCAAATAACGTTTTCCGGTTTTATCGATTAAATAACTTCCTTCTGCTGATTCCGGCTCCACTTCCCACCGGCCATATGTCGGGAATAGATAACTCATTTGAAAACCTCCATTTTGGCAGAAACATTCGTACCGACCCAACTGCCATTTTCATAAAACTTATCCTTGCCTGATACGATCATTACACTATTTAAGCCTTTGCTGATTGCCTTCATTGCCGAAGTTACCTTTGGGATCATCCCGCCTGTTATTTTTTCATCTTTTATATGCTGTTCAATTTCTTCTGTATCCAAATGAGGGGAAATCTTGCCGTCAATGAAGATTCCCTTTACATCTGTTACAAAGATACAATGTTCAGCATGAATGGCGCTGGCAACTGCGGCCGCTGCATAGTCGGCATTAACATTCAGCTTTGTACCATCTTTCGCAGCTGCAATGGGTGTTATCACAGGAACTAGATCTTCACTGAATAACATTTCAAGAACGGAGCGATTAACACTCGTAATTTCTCCAACCATTCCAAGCTTCTCCTGATCCAGAAACTCTCCTTTAAATAATCCTCCATCACTTCCACTTACTCCAAATGCTTTAAATCCGTGCTTTTCGAGCATGGCGGTAAGCTTGCGGTTTGAATCGCCAGCCAATACCATTTCTGCAACTTCCATTACTTCTGAAGTCGTTTTCCTTAGACCATTTATAAATTCATGGGGCACCTGATAGAGATCCAGCATTTTGTTGATGGCAGGACCTCCTCCATGTACAAAAACAAGCTGATATCCCTGATTCTTCAGTTCTGACAGACTCTTAAAAAATGAATCTCCCAATTCTTCCATGACACTCCCGCCGCACTTAATGACTATACTCTTCAATTGGCAACCTCCTAAGTACGATAGCTTGCATTAATTTTGACATAATCATAGGATAGATCGCAGCCCCATGCCTTTCCTTTTCCTTCACCCTGATGGAGGTCAACCGAAATTTGTACAGTAGGATTTGTTAAGTATTTTTTTGCTTCTTCCTCTGAGAATGCCTGAGGTTCATTATTTTTTAGCATTATGATTGGGCCGATAGCGATATCGACTGAAAACGGATTAATATTTGCCGGACTCTGCCCGATGGCGCCTATAATCCTGCCCCAGTTTGCATCCGCTCCATAAATTGCCGTTTTGACCAGGTTGGAGCCGACAATCTGTTTGGCAACCATCCTAGCGTCTTCGTCAGTCTCTGTTCCTGATACCTCAACTTCGATTAGCTTTGTCGCTCCTTCTCCATCCTTTGCTATCTGCTTGGCAAGGCTTTCGCTTGTTTTTGCAAGCATCTGCAAGAATATATCCCAATCAGGATGATCCGGGGAAAGCTTATCTGTATCGCTTTTTCCATTGGCCATTACTAACACCATATCATTGGTTGATGTATCTCCATCAACAGTAATCTGATTGAACGTCCGATCAGTAACCTGCTTTAAAGCTGTCTGCAAATGACTGCTTTCTATGTTTGCATCAGTCGTAATAAATGCGAGCATGGTCGCCATATTCGGGTGTATCATCCCCGATCCTTTTGCCGAACCGCCCATTGTGACCGTTTTTCCATCGATGACTGCCGCATAACAGCATTTTTTCATCACTAAATCAGTCGTTAAAATGGCTGTTTGAAAATCTTCTGAATGAACCGTTTCGCTGCCAGGTTCCAGTATCTGAATGCCCGCTTCAATTTTATCCATTTGCATATACTCACCAATAACACCTGTTGAGGCTACCGCTACATGCTGCTCCTTTAAATTGAACTTGCCTGCAGCACAATTTCTCATTTGATAGGCATCCTTTAGCCCTTGTTCCCCCGTACACGCATTTGCACATGCACTGTTAACGATGACTGCCTGGAGAAGACCTTCCGAAGCAATGCTTTCCTGTGTCACTTTTAGCGGGGCAGCCTGAAAATGGCTTGTTGTATAAACGGCCGCACAATGTGCAGGAGTTTCACTTAAAATAATCCCTAAATCCTTTTTTGAATATCGCAGCCCTGCATGTACGCCGGCTGCAGTGAAGCCCTTTGGTGTAATGATGCTTCCTGAGGATAGTTCTGTTACTTCTGCAGTTTGTGATAATGTTGGCATTTGCTATTCCTCCTTATGGGTAGAGCGGAACAAATCCAAGGCCTGCTGCTTCATCCAGCCCGCTCATAATATTGGCATTTTGGACAGCCTGCCCTGCTGCGCCCTTCATTAAATTATCAATCACTGAAACTATTGTTAACCTTCCTGTCCGCGAATCAACATGTACACCTATATCACAATAATTGGAGCCTGCCACTTCTTTTACAGAAGGAAAAGTATTTTCCGGCCGTATGCGTATGAATGGATGTTTCTCATAGACTGACTGGAATAGCTCAAGAATCTGTGAAGTAGTATATTCTTTTGTTAATTGTACATAGCTGGTTGTCATGATTCCTCTTGTAATTGGGAGGAGATGGGTGGTGAAGGTAATGGGTTTTATTCCGGCATTCCACTTCATGAGCTGCTGTTCAATTTCCGGTGTATGCTGATGCTGGTTTACCTTATACACACGCAAATTTTCATTTGCTTCCGCATAGCTTGAAGTTCTTGAAAGTGACCTTCCTGCCCCAGATACCCCGGATTTAGCGTCCACAATAATACCTGTTGGGTCTATCAAGTTTTCTTTTACAACCGGGGCCAGACTTAACAGTGTCGATGTTGGGTAACAGCCGGGATTGGAAATTAATTCAGCCGCAGCTATTTCATTATGATGCCATTCTGAAAGCCCATATACAGCTTTTTCGACAAGGGTTTCGTTAGCAGGCTCGTGTTTATACCACTCAAGATATTCACCTGCTGGAATTCTTAGGTCACCTGAAAGGTCAATTACTTTAATGTCCTTCCCCGAGAATTCTTCAGCCAGTTTTCCTGATATCCCTGAGGGTGTAGCCAGAAAGACCATTTCTGATTGCTTTGCAATTTGATCGGGATCAATTTTTTGTAAAGCTTTGTCCATGATTCCGTATAAATGCGGATATTCGTTCGAAATGGGGAGGTCTTCCTTCGTTGAATGGATTGATTTTATGTTGAATTCAGGATGGTGCTGCAGGATGCGGAGCAATTCCGCACCTCCATATCCGGTTGTTCCGATAATTGAAACGTTCATAATTGCTCCCTTCCTTGCTATATTGTATATTTAATCAACACTATACATATTTATAAATTTATGTTCCTCTTATTATAGAAACTGCAGTAAAAAATTGCAACCTATTTTCCCGAAGTTTTAAACATTCTTAAAATACTGATTTCAATTTTATTAGTGAAAAGGTTGACTGCATTGCATTTTTCCCTTTAAATCAAAAGTAAGTTCCGATACTTGTGTTTACTTATCCGGACTAAGTTCGTTTTCCCACGGACATGATTTAGGGAAAAGGTGGTTTTAACATGCAGCCAATGACAGGGATATCAGCAGAGCTAAAAGGATTATTGCTGGCCGTTCACCATAAAGTAAAAATTGAAAAATGAAGTTTCTTGTTTCATGAAGGGTCAGAGGCCAAAGAGCTGTATATCGTCTTGAGCGGGAAAGTGCAGGTAGGCAAAATTATTCCTGATGGCCGCGAATTAACAGTCCGTATGTGTACAGAAGGAGATTTGATTGGCGAGTTATCTTTGTTTTCTTCCTCGCCAAAATATATGTTAAATGCTAAAGTAACTGAAAGCGGTGAAGCTGCCGTTATATACAAAGAGGCACTTGAGGATCAATTAAGCAAGGATAATAAGCTGGCCTTGGAGCTTATGAAGTGGATGAGCCTTCAGCATCGGAAAACCCAGACGAAATTCAGGGATTTGATCTTGCACGGAAAAAAAGGAGCCCTGTATTCCACTTTGATTCGTCTTTCCAATAGTTATGGGGCTAGATCTCGAGAAGGAATTGTAATAGATGTGGCACTTACGAATCAGGAACTGGCCAATTTTTGCGGAACTTCCAGGGAAGTAGTAAATCGCCTTTTAAGCGAATTGCGGAAAACCGGAGCCATTTCTATTAATAAGGGAATAATAACTATTCTTGACCTTGATTATTTGAAAATGGAAATTGAATGTGAACACTGTCCTGTTGATATTTGCAATATTGAATAGAAAAGCCGGTCTAATCAGACCGGCTTTTTTTTAGTTAATCGCTATTAATATCAGGACGAAGAAAATGGCTGCATTTGCGATCTCAAAAATACCAATTTTTTTAGGAGAAAATGCCTTTCCATAAAATGCGATAGATCTGTATAGACTGGGAAGAAACGAGACTGCTATAATCCATTCACCCATCATCAGCCAAACAAGCGGGACTGCCGCATGATAAATCCACGAAATCCACCTGAAGGAAAGGTTTTTCTTTTCCCGAATCATAGATTTCACATAAAAGGTGCTGCCTGCAAAAAATAAGATAGAGGCTGCAAATACTGTCAAGGAAAGCGCTGTAATTTCTCCATTGGGCAAATAGCTGCTCGCCAGTCCTGCTATTGAAAATGCAAAAATTGCACTAAAGTCATTTCCCAGCGCTCTATCCTGATTTTTTGATGAATAATATGCATTTATGATAAAGAAGGGAATCATGAGAAATCCAAATAGAATGATAGATAGTCTTGCCGTTAATGGAACTATCAGCAGCAATATGGCTGGCACCATATAAATAGCTGTCCATTTTGCATAATAGGCCATTTTTTTTCTTTTAAACAAAAGAAGGGATGGATAAGTAGCCAAATATAATAAAGTCCACCCTAAAAAAAAGGGGATATGGGACCAAACAACCTCTGACGCTGCCGCTCCAAGCCAAAAAGGCAGGATCAGCATTGCCCAAGCTCCATGCTGTTTCGGCAAAAATAATTTCATTTATTCTTCCTCCCCATTGCTTTCTGCCTATACTATATAACTTTTCTCCTTAAAAATAAGTGAGGCTTATCACTCTGGCCCCTCTGCCACAGAACGTTCAAAAACCCTCTGGCAATTACACCAGAGGGTTAAATATTAGTTAGGTCGGCTCTTTAATCTGCTCTTCAAATAATTAATGAGATAATCAGGGCCCTCTAGGTCATGGATACAGAAAAATGGAACATTCAGCCCCCCATCTTCCAGACTCTTCCCTTCTTCATTCCAGTAAAACACGGCCTGGATATTTGTTAATTGCTGAATCAAATGCTGATCGTCTGCATCCCTTAAAAGGAGTACCTTTGGAAATGGAGCCTGCTTATGCCCCTCAATAATGATTATATCCGGGTGAAGCAGTGAAGCAATGCCGATCTGTTCCTCGAGGCTCCAATCTTTTTTCTCTGCCTGGATAAGGAGCCTCCCTCCCCCTTCAACAAGGGAAGCAGCGGCACCTGATTCAATATGTTTGCTGGCATCCTTTCCGACTGGAACTTCAGGTTTTCCTCCGTGCCCATGATGCTTAATAGTTATAACTGAAGCACCCGCTTTTTTCAAGCCGGAGATTAATGTGTTAACAAGGGTAGTTTTCCCGCTGTTTTGATAGCCGGAGACCTGAAAGATAACAGGCTCCTTTACCATGGCCATTCGCTTCCTTCATGGTCCTCCAGCAATAAGACTTCTACTTCATCCCCTTTGCCATACCCTCTTGTGCCGCCTGGCAGGATCATTAATGAATTGGCACCGGCAAGGCTCATGACAATATTTGATTTATCCACTCCGCTTGGAGCGGCTACAAGCCTTCCATTAGAATAATTCAGTGTCGTTCTGACAAACCGTGTAAAGGGATTTGCTTTTGGAAAATCCGCTACAAGCTCGGCTTTTTCCTTCCTCAAATGTGCCTTCTCAGCAAAAAGGATTTTGCGTATGATTGGTCTTGCAAAGAGTTCAAAGCCAACATAGCAGGCAGAAGGGTTGCCTGAAAGCCCAAACAGAAGCTTGCCTCTATACTGGGCAACTGTCGTAACACTTCCCGGACGCATTGCAACCTTGTTAAAGAGGACCTCTGCCTGAAGCTTTTCATAAATGGCAGGAAGATAATCAAAATCCCCCACTGACACACCGCCTGTCGTCATCAGCATATCGACTTTATCCAATGCTTCTTTAACAGCATTGAAGCAGGTATCAAATTCATCAGGCAGCTTGCCGAAATAAATAACCTCTCCTCCAGCTCTGTCTATTTGTGCCGAAATCATGTGGGCATTGCTGTTCCTGATCTTTCCTGGCTCCAATGGCTCATCTACCTCTAAAAGCTCCGTACCTGTAGCAAACAGCCCAATGACAGGCTTTTTGGCAACAGGAACTTCAGCATATCCAAATGTTGCAAGAATAGCCTGAATGCCAGGATTTATCCTTGTGCCTTTTCTGACCAGGGACTCTCCTTCCTTGGCATCTTCTCCCTTAAAGGAAACATTATCTCCAGGATTATAAGCCCGCTTGATGGACATATAATGTTTCCCGTCTCTTTCATATGCTTTTGCCAATTCCAGCATGACAACGGCATCACATTCTTCAGGCATTTGCGCACCTGTCATAATTCTAACAGCTTGATAAGCGCCCACTTGTTTGGAAGTAACGTGACCCGCACCAATATGGTCCACTACTTCAAATTCCACTGGATTTTCCGTTGAGGCTTCCTTTGTATCTGCTGACCGTACCGCAAACCCATCATACGGGGATCGATCGAAATGTGGGACATCGTTGGTTGCCTTTAAATCCTCTGCAAGGAAGCGGCCAAAGCTATCATTAATGGAGACATACTCCATATTTCCGCTTTTTTGATAAGCCATTATTCTTTCAACTGCTTCCCCGACCGGAATGGGAGTTCTTTTTTCCAACATTCTATCACTCCTATGTATTACGAATTTCTCAAAAAAGCCTGGAAATGCCCTTCTTCTGCTTCTTTTACTATGGCCCTGTTTAACTTACCTGTTGATTTAAGCCTAGGGATTATCTTTTTCTGCAGGCGGTCTAACGCTCCCTGCGGAAAGCAAGTGCCCGCAGCGGAAATCAACAGGTGCTAAAATCAACAATAAGCAGTAACATAGCTTTTATTATAAACGTACATGAAATGTCCCTGCATGACAAACATCACACATATGGAGACTTTCTTTGCCTGTATGGTTTTACAGAAAAAAAATTAAAAAAAGCCTTCAAGTGTGATGCCCATCACCAAACTGCCTCTCATCTTCCTTTATTCTATAGATATAGTTCATAAGATTAAAGGAGGAACAATCAATGACCATGCAACTTACAGAGGATCGTCTCGTAAAAGATATTGTAAATGAATTCCCGAAGACAAGCGATGTGTTTAAGCGCTATCGTATTGATTTCTGCTGTGGCGGTAATATTCCATTGCTTCGAGCAGCTGTTGAACAATCTGCAGATATGCAAGTGCTTTTGGAAGAACTAAATGAGGTAATTCAAAAAGAAAACCAAAAAGAAGATTTAAAGGTTTGGACTGAAAGTACTTCCGAAGAAATTATTGAACACGTCATCAAACAATACCATCGACCGCTTGAGGAAGAGCTTACACTATTAAGCCCGTATGTTACAAAAGTTGCAAGAGTACACGGCGGAGGGCATGAGGAGCTGTTAAAAGTACACGAATTATTTTTTGAACTTAAGAAGGAGCTGCTTGAACATACTGCAAAGGAAGAAGAGACTGTTTTTCCATTGCTTCTAAAGCTCGAGGATCCTGCAGTTGAAAATCGCGAAGAAATGATTAGCTATATACAAGAACTTGAAAAAGAACATGACCATGCTGGCGCAATCTTAAAAGAATTGCGGGATATTACTTCTGATTTTGCACCGCCAGCAGATGCCTGCGGATCTTACCGCCTAGTATATAAACGCTTGGAAGACCTGGAAGGACAGACTTTTATGCATGTTCACCTGGAAAATAACATTCTGTTCCCTCGATATATTTAATGCAAATAAAAAATCTGCAGAACTTTCAGCTGCAGATTTTTTATTTGCTTCGTACGCCTAGCCGATAATAGCTTTAACATAGCCTAATAATAAAATCGGCTCTGCTATGATTATAAAACCTGATTTTGCAGAGCCGGCCTTTTCAATCATAATTCACCCGCCTATATAGGACATTTCAATTTTTTTTCGGTTGGCTATCGTTTCTTCCGTACGTTCATCGGAATATCTGTCTTTTCTGCCGTTCCAAATGTTAACAATGCGCTCGGTTATTTCTTCATCATTCGCGCCTTTTCTCATAAATTCCTTTAGATCGTGTCCTTCTCCATTAAAGAGACAGGTAAAGATTTGCCCATTTGCAGAAAGCCTAGAACGTGTACAGCTTGAACAGAAGGATTCTGAGACAGAGGTAATAAATCCAACATCAACATCTGTGCCCTTATATCGGTAGCGCTTGGCAACTTCTCCAAAGTAATCCGGATCTACTGGTTCTAATAAATAATGTTCCTTTAAAATTTCATAGATTTCTTTTTTGGTGACAACTTCGTCCATTTTCCAGCCGTTTGTGCTTCCGACATCCATATATTCAATAAAACGGAGCTGCAATCCGTTTTCTTTGCAAAACTTGGCCATTGGAACAATTTCCGAATCGTTAAGCCCTTTTTTTACGACCATATTTAGTTTAACGCCAAGCCCAGCTTCCTTCGCTGCCTCAATCCCTTTTAGTACGGGTTTGACACCCACATTGCGTCCATTAATTTTTCCAAACAGTTCATCATCCAAGCTATCCAGGCTGATATTCACCCTTTTTAGTCCCGCTTCCTTCAGATCCTTGGCATGTTTGGGGAGCAATACACCATTAGTAGTGAGCCCAATATCATTCAGCCCTTCAATGTTCGAAAGCATTTTTACTAGTTTGGGCAAGTCTTTTCTCATCAAAGGTTCTCCGCCTGTTAATCGGATTTTTTCTACTCCAAGGCTTACGAAGATTTTGCCAAGCCGTTCAATCTCTTCATAACTAAGCAGCTCGCTTTTAGGGAGAAAAGCAAAATCAGGCCCGAAAATGTCAGCCGGCATACAATATTGACAGCGGAAATTACAGCGGTCAATTACAGATATGCGCAGGTCTCTCAAAGGTCTATTCAATTGGTCCTTTATGATTGTTTTAGCCATTGCGTTCAACTCCATATAAAGAGTGACTTCCTTTATTTTTCCATCTATTTAAAGTCTATTATGTTTCATCCTTAGATTTATATATATTTTAACCTTTCCCTTAAAATAACAGAAATAACCTAACACCTCAAATTAAGGGCTTTTACTATTAGAACATAAAACTTTTCCAATGTTAACAGGTTAAAGAAATTTTTTTGAGGTTGCAACGGCTAGATAAACCTTCGTTTTCAAAAACAGAAAAAAATGCCACAATTAAGACACAAACAACAGGTATGTTTTCACTATTTAGATGGTATTATTGTGAAAAAAGACAGAAAGATTTTTTTATAAAAGGAGGATTAGCATGACACAGACACCTATAAAACCAACCCATTCCATCGAAATTAAGGAGCTTCTACATTTCGCTGACCGGCAAACCCAAACAAAAAAAGGCTCATATATTTTTCAGGAAGGAATGGATGCTGATGAGCTCTATATCATTCTGTCCGGTAAAATTCAAATCAGCAAGATAACCGCAGATGGAAGAGAGCTTACCTTTAGAATATGCGGGGAAAATGAAATAATTGGTGAACTGACTCTTTTTACAAGCTCCCCTAAATATATGTTAAATGCTTTAGTGCTTGAGGCGGGTGAAATCGCTGTTATTAAAAAGGATGTACTGGAAAGAGAAATTTTTAAAAACAGCAGCCTGGCTTTTGAATTTATGAAATGGATGAGTGACCATTTCCGCAAAACACAGACAAAATTCAGGGACCTTGTCCTGAACGGAAAAAAAGGCGCCCTATATTCCACCCTTATTCGGATGACCAACAGCTACGGATCCAAGGTTGACGAAGGAATCCTGATTGACCTTCCCCTCACAAATCAGGAGCTGGGCAATTTTTGCGGTACTTCACGGGAAAGTACGAATCGGATTTTAAGTGAGTTAAAAAAAGACGATATCATTACCAGTTTAGATGGAAAAATAGTCGTTAAGAATCTGCAATATTTAAAGAATGAAATTGGATGTGAAAATTGTCCCGCCATATACTGCAGCATTGAATAAGAGTGCAGAACTTAAGCTGCACTCTTTTTATTATCTTCTTATGTGATTTTCACTTTTTTCCTAAGTGCTTTTGGAATATACACACAGAACGGTTCACTTTCCAAATAATCTCCAGTCATGGCATAGGCTCGGGACCTGGAGCCTCCACAAACATAACGGAACTCGCATTGTCCGCATTTCCCTTTATATTTATCAGGATTTCTAAGATCTTTAAAAATTGGAGATTCTCTATAAATTTCGGCAAGAGGCTGTTCCCTCACATTGCCGGCTTTAACAGGAAGAAGTCCGCTCGGGTAAACATCGCCTATATGCGAAATGAAAACAAATCCATTGCCGTCGTTTACTCCTTTTGGCGCCCTGCCCAAACCATCAATCGAACCAGTCAAGCCTTGCTGTGTGAGTGCATCGAGATATTGTATATCTTCGTTTTGGGCTTTTGCTTCCTTCATTTTCTGCTGAATTACCACGCGGCGGTAATGCTGTGCAGCAGTTGTTTTTATGTCAAACGGCACTCTTTTGCTCAAATCATAGAGCCAGGTAAACACCTTTTCAGGTTCAACTGGAGAAATCATATCTTTTTCCTGTCCCCGACCTGTCGGAACTAGGAAAAATACGCTCCAAAGAACACATTTCAATTCCTCTACAACCTTGGCCATTTCCTCAAGATAATCAATATTATAACGGGAAATAACCGTATTGATTTGGACTGGAATCTCCAATTCATGCAAATATTTTATCCTTTCAATCGTTAAATCAAAGGAACCTGATGTACCTCGGAAATGATCATGAATTTCCGCATTAGGGCCATCGAGGCTGAACGCCCAGCGAGATAATCCTACTTCTTTGGCTTTTTCAATTGCTTCTTTTGTCACATTTGGAGTTGCACTCGGTGTCATGGAAACCCGGACACCTTTTTTCACCGCATATTCCGCAATTTCGAATACATCCTGTCTCATTAAAGGATCTCCACCGGTGAATACAAGCATAGGGTTATTCATTTCATATATTTGATCGATCAATACTTTTCCTTCTTCAAAGGAGAGCTCTCTCGGATCTCTTCTGTACTGAGCTTCCGCGCGGCAATGCAGGCATTTTAACTGGCAAGCTCTTGTTAATTCCCATATCACAATAAAAGGGTCTTTATTAAAATCTCTACTGAATCCCATAATAGATGCCTCCTTAGCAGCCTCTTTTTCAGGCAGCCTATTCTAAATAAAGCCATTAAACTTGAACAATATTTTGTCTTTGCATCGTTATTATAGGGTAATTACAAGCTTTAATAAGTGAACTTTCTCACAAATATACGTTCTTTTTGGGAAATTTGACAGGGATGTGACAAAGATGCGCCAGAAAATTGTGTGCTGCCGGAAGAAGGTTACCGGCAAAATTCGTATCTGTTGATAAGCACCTAAAGCATGAGATCAGAGTTAATTTTGTTGTTTAGTGACCGTAGCCGTAAGCCGATTAGGGGAGTTATTCCTCATGATTAACGATAAAATTGATATCCTTAGCTGATTACCATCGCTATTCCTGCTGGTTAACACCATACTTGCTGCCATCAACCAATTATGGCCGCTGTTCCTATATTTTAAAGCCCCGGACTGGAACAAAGAGCCGAATAGATCGTTAACCCTGCATGCTCCAAACAATTTAGAATCAGGAAGAAGAATATAAATCTTCCTTTCATCAATTTAAAAAACAGCAAGCCATCTGCCTGCTGTGTTTTTGTGGAGATTTTCTTTTATTGTACGCCAAGTGCAATTTTGGCATAGCGTGACATTCTGTCTTTTGACCAAGGCGGATTCCAGACAATATTCACTTCTGTATCCTTAACTTCAGGGATATCTGCCAAAGCTGACTTAACCTGCTCTACAATCGTTCCAGCCAAAGGGCAGCCCATGGAAGTAAGGGTCATATCGATAACAGCCTTGCCTTCCTCTTCCATCTTTACATCATATACTAGGCCCAAGTTAACAATATCAATGCCAAGCTCAGGGTCTACAACAAGCTCAAGTGCACCCATGATGCTATCTTTTAAATCCTGATCCATTTTACAGCACTCCTTCTTTTGTACTTTAGTTTATCATAACAAATATTTAAACGAATTGAAAAAAAGTTGGTTATAGGTGTGTTTCAAACCATTTTACTGTTTCAAGTAACCCTTCATTGCTTACTTTATGTCCTGCCTTATCATCTGTAATAAATCGAAGTTTTTCAGGCGCATCGTTGTATAGGGGCTGTATGCTTTCATAAAAATGATATGTATAGGAAAATGGCACAACTGAATCCTTTTTGCCATGCCAGAACATCAGGGGCCTTTTTCCCAGTTTTTCAGGTTGCAGGCTTAAATCCCGCTTTCTTAGGGTTTTCAGCAGATCAGTCACTTCCTCCTCATTCATTGGAATTTCAATATTATTTTTTTGGAGTTCATCCATCTGCCATTGGGCAAACTTTTCATAGTAAGGCATACCCATAAGGCTGACTGCGGCTTTAACCCAGGCATATTGCGTCAACGCTCCTAATGTAACAATGCCGCCCATGGAGGTTCCAACAAGGCCTATTCTTTCAGGCTTAATAAGCTTTTCATCTACATATGCTTCCTTAATGATTTTTAATTCAGTTATAGTATGGAGGACAATATCCCATAATCTGAAATTTAGATCATTGCCTGACAACCCGGCTGCCCTTTCTCCGTGAAACAATGTATCCGGCAGCACTACCCGGAAACCTTTTTCTGCAAGCAAGTAGGCGTAATGAAGATTATGTTCTTTTGCACTTGTAAAGCCATGGACAAAAATGATAACTGGCAGTTGAGCCTTTCTTAACTCCTGTCTGGCCAAGTCCAATACAGGAATCTTGTTAATGTACTTATTCTCTATAATAACCAAAGCTCTTCCTCCCAAACAATTCCCCTAATAATAATAACTGCATGTATATAACTGCGTCCTTAATATTTAGGCAAAGTGAATTTTTTTACAAAAATAATATAATATTGGTAACATATATATATATAATGTCTGTAAAAGCTGAAGCTTGACTCGATTGTAAATTCTTTCTATATTTTCAGTTTAACATGTGGACTTTTTTTTTCACAAACCTTTACACTTATTAGAAAAGCAGCATAAAGAGTCAATATACTTTCTTATTCTGTGAAATCAAGATAATAAAAGGAGATCTTATGGCAGAAAAACATTTAATTGCACTAGACCTGGATGGCACTTTATTAAAAGATGATAAAACTATATCATCAAAAACAAAAATGGTTATTCAAAAGGCCCGTGAACAAGGACATGAAGTCATGATTGCTACTGGAAGGCCATTCCGCTCCAGTGAGATTTACTATCGGGAAATGGGGCTTACTTCACCAATTGTAAATTTCAATGGTGCCTATATCCATCATCCTAATGACCGCAATTGGGGAATTTACCATACGCCCCTGCAAATGAGCGTTGCGAAGGAGATTGTTGAGGCCGTTAACAGCTATACCATCCATAATATCGTTGCGGAAGTTATTGATGATGTTTACTTGCACTATCACGATGAAAAGCTATTGGATATTTTTGGATTTGGAGATCCCAATATCACCACTGGTGACTTGCGCAATTATCTCAATGATAATCCGACCAGCATGCTAATCCACACAGACGAAGAACATGTAAAATCCATTCGAAGCCACTTATCCGAAGTTCATGCAGAAGTGATTGATCATAGACGCTGGGCAGCACCTTGGCATGTAATTGAAATCGTAAAATCCGGCCTTAATAAAGCTGTCGGTTTACAAAAAGCATCTGACTATTTCCAAATCCCGCCCGAGCGGATTATTGCTTTCGGCGATGAAGATAATGATCTGGAAATGCTTGAGTATGCAGGCTACGGCATAGCAATGGGAAATGCCATTGACCAGGTCAAGAATATTGCCAACGAAACCACGTTATCAAATGAAGAAGATGGTATCGGTGTTTACTTAAATGATTTATTAAATTTAAAAGCGCTATAACTGCAGAAGAATTAATTAGAAACTCGGCCATTAAATCCCTTTTTGAAATCAAAGCTTTAGAGCATACTAAAGGATGAAGCAGCCAGGCTGTTTCAAACTTCTTTCACGGAGGGGATTCGAATGGGTAAACGTAATAAATCAAAACGCTTCGTTCAACAGGGTGTTGACACTGTTAGTAAGCATGATGAACGTATCCCGTACCACATGACCTATGCGGAGGCAGAAGCCGTAAAATTGGCTAATGTGAAGGAATCATCCCTCGGAGGAATATAATATGGGAAACAGATTATTTCAGGAAGCCAGAAAATACGTAGACTTAGCAAAAAATGCTGATTCTGCAGGCCAAGCAACTGTATCCCGCGCGAAAAATGCATTAAGTTCCGCGTTTGCGAATTCCACTGCAGCTGAACAGGAGCAGCTAAGTGAAATGCAGCAGGAGCTGGAGCAATACGATCCGCAAAATCGTTAATAAAAAGAAGCTGACACCGTAATTGGCTGTCAGCTTCTTTTTTCCAATAATACAGGGAAAGAATGAATAATGCTGCCGTCTCTTTTGCTTCTTTCATACAAATGCAGAACCACTGACCCGCTTTCTGGAAGTTTATCTGCAGGAATGCTCACATCAATTTTAAAGGGCTCCCAATCTTTTGTATTTGTTTTTAGAGGCTGTTCAGTAATTAGTTCATTGTGGCCGTCTTCAACCGTGTAGCAGAGCTTCCCGCTTACAGGGCGAGCTTCTCCCGTAACGATATAATTACCCTTTTCACCACTGACTTTTGTCTGCCGGAATGCAGGATTTTCACCCGGTATATATACAGAGGCTTCAGCCGTTTCTTTGGCAACTAACGTTTCTCCATTTATTTTCCTGGCCTGCAAAATGGCATTTATTTGATATTCCCCTTCAGAGACCCTCTTGCCCTCATGAGCATAATTCCATTGTTCCTTCCAGATCATGCTCTCATCAGGATTTAAAGTAAGAGTCTGCAATGCCTGCAGAAAAGCCTTGCCTCTTGAATAAAGGTATACTTCATTGCCATTTTTATCGTTAATGGTTATATCATATTTTTGTGAAGTTGGAAATTCAAAGTCCAAAGGGTAACTCGCGGTATTTCTCAGAACCACTTCCATTTCCAATGTTTCCGGTGCTGCATATGGAATAACCTCAAATTCATACGGCTTTTGATTGCCAGCCGCTTCAGTGCTTTGTAAATGTACAGAAAGAACAAAAATAGCCATAGACACCAATAGACGCAGCATCTGCATCCCTCCAGTCATTTAATCCCTGCGGAAGAAACCATAAACACTAGCTGTTTGCACGATATTGGTAAAAGCACTTGGATCTACCTCTTTTATAATTCTCTCAAGGTCATATAATTCATAGCGTGTAATAACAATCATCATCATTTCTTTGCTTTCGTTGGTGAAAGCACCCTTTGCAGGGATGGTTGTAATCCCGCGGACAAGCTTATCATGAATCGCCTTTTTCATCTCATCAGATTTTTTCGTAATGATTAGTGCTGTTAACTTTTCATGTCTTGTATGGATAGCATCGATTACCCTTGTTGAGGCATAAAGGGTCACAAGGGTATACAACGCTTTTTCCCAGCCATACAGAAATCCAGCTGTTACTATAATGATGGCGTTAAGCGTGAAAAAATATGTACCGACCGGTTTATCTTTCATGCGGGACAATACCATAGCAATAATGTCCATCCCGCCTGTAGATGCCCCCCACTTTAGTGTCATCCCTACTCCTACAGCTGCTATAACCCCTCCAAAAACGGCATTAAGCAAAATGTCTTTAGAAACATGGATAACAGGGATAACTTCCAAAAAAAACGACATTAAAAATACGCTAAGAAAACTGTAAACAGTAAACGACCTTCCGACTTTTTTCCAAGCTAATATCGTAACAGGTATATTCAAAATGAAGAGCAAAATACCTGTTGAGGCAAAACTGCCTAAAATGCTTGAAAGCAGCTGCGCTACACCTGTAAATCCGCTTGCATACACATTTGCAGGTATCAGGAAGAAATTCATGGCGATTGCATTTAAAACCGCTCCAATTAATACAACAAATACCTTCTTAGTCTCTAACCAAACCATTATAAACCCCCTATATTCACCTTATTAATTCTTTACCCCAAAATGGGCAATTCCAACACAATTCATTGTTTTTTCTTGCTGATTTCTATAAACTTAACTCATACAGTTTGAAAGCAGGTGAAAGAGAATGTCAGTAAAAATTTTGGCTGACAGCGCGTGTGATTTGCCGATAAACTTTTACCAAGAAAATGGCGTCACACTTTTTCCATTAAAAGTTCATTTAAACGATACAGAGTATGAAGATTTAGTAACGATTGAACCAAAAAAAGTATATAACGCTATACGCGAGGGACAGGTTCCTAAGACCTCCCAAGTATCTCCGCTTCTTTTTGAACAAACGTTCACCGAAATGGCAGAACAGAATGAAGATGGGATTTATATCGCTTTTTCCTCCGCGCTTTCGGGTACATACCAAACAGCTGTTATGATCCTTGAACAAGTGAAAGAGAAATATCCCGGTTTCAATTTAACCGTCATAGATTCCAAGGCTGCATCACTAGGTTACGGGCTGATTGTAAAGGCTGCTGTGAAAAAAATGCAATCAGGCGCTTCAAAGGAAGAAATTCAAAAGGATATCGAATTCCGCTGCCAGCATTTGGAGAGTTTATTCACAGTCAATGACCTGGAATATTTGGCAAAAGGCGGCCGTGTTTCGAAAGCTTCCGCATTTTTGGGAGGACTACTGAACATTAAGCCTCTTTTAAATGTCGAAGATGGCAAACTGGTTCCGATTGAAAAACTGCGCGGCAAGAAAAAGCTTTATCGCCGGATCATTGAGCTGATGAAAGAAAGAGGAGCCTCGTTTGAAAATCAGACAGTCGGCATTAGCCATGCCGATGATGAAGAAACTGCTCTTGAAATGAAAACTCTAATTATAGACGAGCTAAACGCAAAAGAAGTCTATATCTCATCAATTGGCGCTGCCATTGGATCCCATACCGGACCAGGTTCAATAGCTATTTTCTTTCAAAGTCAAGTATAGACACACCCTCATTTGAATCGTACATACTCCAATCCATTCTGACAGACAATAAGATTGTACTTCAGTTTCCATCATGCTGAAGAATAAACCTTACAGATTGGAAAGGAGTATTTTTAGTATGCCGCATACTTCTGATAATGATAAAAAAGCAAAAGACAACAACGCGCTTCGCCACGAAAAAAATATGATGCGCGAGAAAAACCGAAAAGCCGGAAAAAACCAGTATTCCAAAAAGACAGACCATCTATAAGAAAAGCGGAGGCACCCTTGCCCATCGACGAAGCGTGGTGGACTGAGGCCCACAGGACAAGGAAGGCTTCGTCAGCTTTTGGGAGGATGCGGGTCACTCAGACGTTGCCACAGGACGTGGCGTTTTTAGTCTGAGTTCCCTTTATGAGATAAAGGAAACACGAAGAGCGATAGCGATTCGATGTTGACTTATCGTAGACGAGGTGAGGGAAGCAAGGGTGCCGTAGCTAGACAGTTATCGAAGTTCAAAAAACGGGCAAGCTTAGGCTTGTCCGTTTTTCTTAAGATATGTCCAGCCTTCCTCCTGATATACCTTACCTTCCTTCATAAGACGCCCTAAAGCCCTTTTAAACGAAGCCTTGCTCAACTGAAAACGTTCCTGAATATCTTCCGGCGCACTCTTATCGCCCAACGGCATAGCACCATTTCGGCTTTCCAAATAGGATAGAATCTTTTCTGAATCCTCATCAAGCACTTCATGCTTTCTTGGAATGAGAGAAACATTCACTGTTCCATCTTCCTTTACATCCACGATCCGGCCTTCGACTTTTTCACCAAGGCGCGGCTCCCTTTTCCGCTGGGATTCATGGATAAATCCTTTGAAGCCTTCTGCGGTATAAATCCAGCTTCCGACTTTAGCCGTTCTGTATATATGCCCATGTATATTTTTATTAAAATCACTTCTTTCTGCTTTAACAGCGATTTCACTTATAACCGGATCGGTAGCCATTTTTACGTAAATACGGTTATTCTTATTCACACGAAGAGTAATATACAAAGTGTCCCCCACTTTCGGCCAGACAGCTTCATGAACTGGAAGATCTTCTTCTCCCAGGAGCATATCCTTTTGAACACCAATATTGATAAAAACGCCAATGCCCGGCTTTACATCACTCACTTCAGCCCAACCATATGTACCAGCCTGAACTTCCGGAATATTCGTTGTCGCAGCGATTCTCCCCTGGGAATCCACATAAAGGAACGCCTCAACCTCCTGTCCCTCTTCCAGCTTCTCTTCTGTTTCATTTTGATGAAGCAGGACGTCCTCTTCTTCTCCATCGGTTAAAAAATAGCCAAATGCCGCCTCTCTTGATACAGTCAGCCTGGCTGTACGGCCCAAGTATTCCTCTAATGCCATTTCTGTTTCCTCCTTTATTGAAATTAATTCATTTTTTCACTGTAAACATCAAATATTCATTATATTAAATCTTTCCCTTTAAAGATCTTATAACTCCTAAAGTTGTTTGAACTGCTATATTTTACTATAATAAGGACGTAAAGTGAAACTTCTTTTTGAAGGTGCTTTTCCTTCAAAAAGTTAGTTGAACTTATCGGGTTTTTACTGTCCGTTATACCTCTTGAATCATCAGTTTTACGGACAGTTAAAACGCGGCAAAGTGAAACTTCTTTTCGAATGAAATTTGTATGTCCAAGGAGGCTGCCATGTCTAAAGAAAGCTCATTTGATATTGTATCCAAAGTTGATTTTTCAGAAGTAACAAATGCCATTAATATCGCTATGAAGGAAATTTCCACACGCTATGACTTTAAAGGAAGCAAAAGTGACATAAAGCTGGATAACGAAGAGCTTGTCCTTGTTTCGGATGATGAATTCAAGCTTGAACAGCTCAAAGATGTTTTATTGGGCAAATTGATTAAAAGAGGCATTCCAGTGAAAAACCTCGATTACGGCAAGGTTGAAGGAGCTTCAGGCGGAACTGTCCGCCAGAGAGCCAAGCTTGTTCAAGGTATTGATAAAGAGAATGCGAAAAAAATCAATACCCTTATTAAGAACAGCGGTGTAAAAGTGAAGAGCCAGGTTCAGGATGACCAGGTCCGCGTGACTGGTAAAAACCGTGACGATCTCCAGAAGATTATTGCAGCTGTAAAAGATGCAGATTTGACTGTTGATGTCCAATTCGTAAATTACCGCTGATTTTCAAAAGCAAACGGATCCATTCCGTTTGCTTTTTTCTTCGTTAATAAGCAAGCAGCCAGTATCATACATATAATATAGGAATTTATGATGAAAAGGCGGCCTTGAAATGCTTATTAATAAATGTGCAAGATATCTTTTTCTCTTTGTTTGTTTTGCTCATGCTGCTACCTTTCTTTACTTTTTTATCAGTTTGATTTCGAATGCCCTGGATGGATCCCATACTGAATCCCTGTTTGATATCTCTCCACTTTTACTGTTCCTACTAACATTTGGTTTGCACCTGCTCCCGCAGCTCCGATCTTCATTATTATCCCGCCCCCTTTTATATACTTTGCTGACTGCTTTAGTTACTATAGCCTGGGTTTGGCTTTTATCTGCCGGAATGCAGATGTTTTATTTGCTGATTTATTGAGTTTATTCGCAGAATTGTGCCCTTTGTTGTTAGCAAATTGACGGTTATATTCGCTGATATTTTGTTAGTTTCAAACTTTTCTTCGCTATGTTTACAAATAGAGCGGTTCATAAACCGCCTCTTTTTTTTAATTACCCCTTAATCAGCCCCCTATTTATTAGAGTTCATTATTTCTTCACATTTACAGCGGTCACAGTGGTACATTATCACTTATTATACCTTTAGGGGTATTAATAAAACGTAAAACCGATGGAGGATGATTATATAATGGGTAAGAAAATTATTATTGTAGGCGGAGTTGCAGGGGGAGCTACAACAGCAGCAAAAATGCGCCGCTTAGATGAAGAGGCAGAAATTATTATGTTTGAAAGAGGAGAGTTTATTTCCTTCGCGAACTGCGGACTTCCTTACTATATTGGTGAAGTTATTAACGAAAGATCCAAATTATTGGTTCAAACAGTTGAAGGCATGAAACAGCGTTATAACATGGATATCCGCAATTTTACAGAGGTAACTTCCATTGACCGTGAACAAAAGAAAATCACTGCTAAAAACGTGCAGACTGGCCAGGAATACTCTGAAGCTTATGATTTCCTTATTTTATCACCTGGAGCAAAGCCAATTGTTCCTCCAATTGAAGGATTAAAAAGCAGCAATGTATTTACTTTAAGAAATATTCCTGACATGGATAAAATCAAAGGTTTCGTAGAAGGTAAGTCGCCACGAACAGCCGTGGTAATTGGCGGCGGCTTTATTGGATTGGAAATGGCAGAGAATTTAAAAGAGGCAGGCCTGGCTGTTACGATTGTAGAAAAGTCTCCACAAGTTATGGGACCTCTGGATCCTGAAATGGCAGGCATTGTGCAAAATCATTTAGTTGAAAAAGGGATTAATCTTGTCCTTAACAACGGAATCGAAAAAGTACAGCAAAATGGACAGCAGGTTGTGCTCGAGAGCGGCGATATGCTTGAAAGTGACCTTATTATCCTTGCTATTGGTGTTTCTCCAGAAAACACCCTTGCGAAAGCTGCTGACCTGGAGCTAGGAGACAGAGGCGGAATTAAGGTAAATGAATACCTGCAAACATCTGATCCGTCTATCTACGCACTTGGGGATGCAATCGAAGTAAAAGATTATGTGAACGGAACACCTACCATGATTCCGCTTGCCTGGCCTGCAAACCGCCAGGCACATATTGTGGCTCATAGCATTAATGGCAAAGACATCAAATATCCGGGAACCATGGGCACATCAATTGTAAAAATTTTCGATTTGACTGCTGCCCTAACAGGCAATAATGAAAAAGCATTAAGAAGATTGGGTGTAAAATATGAAGCTGTCCATATTCATCCGCTTTCACATGCAGGCTACTATCCTGGTGCATCCCAAATATCGATAAAGCTTCTTTTTGATAAAGAAACAGGAAAGATTTTTGGAGCTCAGGCAGTCGGGGAAGATGGAGTAGATAAAAGAATTGATGTTATCGCAACTGCCATTAAAGGCGGCTTGACTGTCCATGATTTACAGGAGCTTGAATTGGCATACGCTCCACCATTTTCTTCTGCAAAAGATCCGGTAAATATGGCAGGATACGTGGCATCCAATATTGTGGATGGAATGATTGAAACCGTACAATGGGATGAAATTGACGATATCATCAGAGAAGGCGGCTACTTACTGGATGTCCGCACAGTGAAAGAGTTTGAAAATGGCCATATCGCAGGCGCAGTTAATATTGACCTTGATCAATTAAGGGATAGACTTGCTGAGCTTCCGCAAGATAAAACGATTCATATCAACTGTCAAGTTGGCTTAAGGGGTTATCTCGCATCAAGGATTCTGAAGCAAAATGGATTTAGGGTAAAAAACCTTACTGGCGGTTATAAGACTTATGCCATTTTAAATAAGTAATTGGAAAGGAGTGTTCAGCCGTAATAGGTGATGCACTCCTTTTTTGTCTTTATTTTCGGCTCTTTCCTCATAGATTGTTGTTTTGTTTATGAATTGTGCCGGTTGATTAAAATACATTTGCCTTCAAAAAAAGTCAGTTTCCCCAAAGGCTTTCTTGCAATGTAGCATAATGGCTGCTGCATCTGTTTTCTTAGCTGATCTTATTTGCATGGCTATTCTCCCCCAGCTATTTTTGACCTTATTATATGGGTCAATGCTAATAATTTCCATGTTTTTTCTCCATAATAAAATGGAATTTACCTAATATCAATCTTTGGAGGGATGCAGTAATGTCTAACAGTCAAAATAACCCTAAGGAATTTCCGCCGCAGCATCAGGATCATCAGCCTGGCACAGAAAATCCGATGCAGCCTGAGCCACAATCTGTTGATCCAAATTACAAGGGTTCTGATAAATTAAAAGGTAAGATAGCCTTAATTACAGGTGGAGACAGCGGTATTGGAAAATCGGCCGCCATTTACTTTGCTAAAGAAGGCGCCAACATTGCCATAGTCTACTTGGATGAACATGAAGATGCAGAAAAAACCAAAGCAGCCATTCAAGCTGAAGGCCAGGAATGCCTGCTGATTTCCGGTGATATCGGAAGTGAAACCTTCTGTAAAGATATTGTCAATAAAACATTAGATAAATTTGGAAGGATTGATGTCCTCGTTAATAATGCAGCAGAGCAGCATCCGCAAAAAAGCCTGCTGGACATCACAGCCGAGCAGTTGGAAAAGACTTTTAGAACAAATATCTTTTCTTTCTTCCATCTAACAAAAGCTGTCCTGCCGCATCTTAAACAAGGAAGCTCCATTATTAATACTGCTTCCATTACGGCATACGAAGGAAATGAACAGCTAATAGACTATTCATCTACAAAAGGCGCAATTGTTTCCTTTACACGTTCATTGGCAAAATCACTGGCAGGCCAAGGAATCCGTGTCAACGGAGTAGCTCCCGGCCCAATATGGACACCGCTTATCCCATCTACTTTCTCAGCAGAAAAAGTATCAAAATTTGGAGCAAATTCACCAATGGGCAGAGCTGGCCAGCCATACGAGCTAGCTCCAGCTTATGTATACCTTGCAAGTGACGATTCCTCTTATGTGAGCGGCCAAATGATTCATGTAAATGGAGGCACCATCGTAAATGGATAGTAAAGCAAAATGGGAAGCCACATTGGCTTCCCTTCCTTTATGACAATAATAACGGTTTTTCCGGATTTGGACTGCTGCATGAACAGCGTTTTACGATTTCATGCGGAATAATAATTCTTTTAACAGGTTCGCGTGGATTTTCAATTCTGTAAATAAGACTTCTTGCAGATTCAAAGCCGAGATCGAAAATATTGATATCAACTGAGGTTAATGGCGGTCTGGACATCTCAGCCAGCAGGACATTATTAAAACTGATGATTGACATATCTTCCGGAACCTTGATTCCTAGTTCATCCAATGTATTCAATACACCAAGCGCCATTAAATCGTCGGCAACCACCAGTGCTGTAGGAGGCTTTTCCAGTGATATGAGCCCTCTGACAGCCTCCTGTCCGCCTTCTTTTAAAAATTCCTCATGTACTATATATTCATTAACCAGCCCAATATCCGCTTCTCTTAATGCTTTTTCATAACCAAGCAAACGTTCCACTGTTACAGTAAGGTTCAAGTTTCCGCCGACAAATGCAATCTGCTTATGACCCAGCTTGATTAAATATTCCGTTACTTCCTTAGCAGCACGGAAGTTATTATTATCCACGTACGTGATTTCTTCCTCATTAGAAAAGGGCTTCCCAATAACGACAAAAGGAAAATCTCTCTCCTTTAGGAAGGAAAGGACTTTATCTTCCACTTTTGAGTAAAGGAGAATCACTCCATCCACTCGTCCGCCCTGTACCATTTGGATTACCCCATCATATATTTCATCATCCGTTTTTCCAGTTGTCATATGGAGAGCATAATGCCTCTCATGTGCACCCTCGCTCAGACCTCTTAGAACAGTTGGAAAAAATGGGTTTTGAAAAACTACATCTGTTGAACTTGGCATAATGAGGCCAATTGCACGCGTTGACTGGCTTGCAAGACTGCGGGCAATAAAATTAGGATGATAGCCCAATTGTTCCATTGCCTCTCTGACTTTTTGCTTCGTTTTCTCACTAATGCGGGGATTGTTTGCAATGACTCTGGAAACAGTCGAAGGCGCTACCTTAGCCATCTTTGCAACATCTTTAATTGTGACTGCCAATTATATCACCCTCTCCATGAAGCCGCTTAATTGTTATTTACTATTATAAAACAAAAGATTTTATTTCTCCGTTCCTTTTTTGTGCAGTTTTCTCTTCCCCATTTACAATGAGGGATAGATCTTCTTGGGCTCCATAAATCATTAGTTCTATTTGGCTCCAATCAGGCTTGTATTTGCCCGATGTATTAACCTTCAAACTTATTTGCTTACTGCTGCAAACAGCATGGAATGTTTTAAGGAGAAATTCCCCTTTTTCATATTTAAAGGAACTGCCATCATCGTCATATAGGCTGAAATCTGAATGCTTGCCAGCCTCTAAGTAATAATGAAGAACTAATTTCTTATCTTGAATGTTAGTTGATTGCTTGACTTCTCCATGGACAATAAATGTTCCTGTTTTAATAAATAGTGGGAGTGTATCTAGATCTGCTTCAATTAAATGATACTTATCTCCTTCCAGTATTTCGTCTGTCCAATAGTCAACCCAACGTCCTTTCGGCAAATAAATGGACCTATGAGTTTGAGAAGGCTGTAAAATTGGTGCACAAATAACATTGTCTCCAATCATGAACTGGTCTGATATATTATAAGTATTCTTATCCGATGGAAACTCCATCATCAGCGGTCTCATGATCGGCAGGCCTTTTTGGCTTGCCTCAGCAAAAAGATTATATAGATGGGGCAGCCATTTATATCTTAGCTCAATATATTTCTTAATAATTTTTTCATATTTTTCTCCAAAGGACCAGGGCTCCTGACGTAAAAACCCAAGTGCACTATGATTTCGGAAATAAGGTGTTAACGCTCCCACCTGAGTCCAGCGCGCAAGAAGCTCGCCATTGGAATCATGTGCAAAACCGCCAACATCCGGACCTGAAAAAGGAATACCTGATAATCCCAAATTCATGACCATAGGAAGCGACATTTGCAAATGTTCCCAAAATGACCTATTATCACCTGTCCATACTGCTGCATACCTTTGGACACCTGAATATCCAGCCCTAGTCAATAAGAATGGACGCTTGCCGTTTAATTGCTCCTTCATACCTGTGTAGGTTGCTTCACCCATATAAAGGCCATAGAGGTTATGGAGCTCGCGGTGAGTCTTTGGATCACCGTCATTTCGATGCATAACTTTGTTATCCATCGTTTTAGTGTCATTGAAAACAGCAGGTTCGTTCATATCATTCCAAATGCCCTCAATACCTAAATCACTATAGAACTTGTGCTTTATTCCCCACCATTTGCGCACTTTTGAATCAGTAAAGTCCGGGAATGCACTATTGCCAGGCCACACATCACCAAAGTAAATATTTCCTTCAAGATACTTGCAAAAGTGGTCTTCTATTATTCCCTCTTGATACACGTAATATTCAGGATCTTCTTTTACACCAGGATCGACAATAGGCACAATCCTGATGCCTTTATCTTTTAAGTCCTGGACCAATTTTTGCGGATTTGGAAAGCGATTTTTATCAAATGTAAAAACTCTGTATTCATCCATATAATGGATATCCAAATAGATAACATCAAGAGGAATCGCTTTTTCCAGAAAAGTATTTGCCAGTTCCCTGACTTCTTTTTCTGATTCATAGCTATACCTTGATTGATGGTATCCAATTGCCCACTTTGGAGGAATTGGCATTCTTCCAGTTAGATAGGTGTATTGTTCAAGAACCTCCTTTGGAGCAGGACCGGCCATGATGAAATAATCCATTTGCCCGCCTTCCGCAGAAAAGGAATAGGCAGTCTGTTCTGTTCGGAGATCAAACGTGCTTTTAAACGTGTTGTTAAAAAATAGCCCATGGGCATGGCCGTCCCTAAGCGTCATAAAATACGGAACAGACTGGTATAGCGGATCAGTCTCAGGATTATGAGGTGCATATACATCACTATTCCACATGAAAAGTTTTTCGCCCCGTTTATTTAAAAAGCCGGTTTTTTCACCAAAACCATAAAAATGGTCCCGTTCGTCCATTTCTTTAAAACAAATAACTTCTTTTGTCCTTCTTTTATAGCCCATTCCTTTTTCACTTTCATTTACAAGCAAGCGACCCTTTGAGTCTGATACTTTGATTCTTATTGGAAACTTATTAATAGCAATATTCAATGCAGCAGTTGATATCCTTAACACATCATGCTGTTCATCTAAGAAAAACTCCGCATCAATCGGGCTGGAGATGATTGCCGGGCTTTTTCCTAATTGGGGATCCCCAAAAAAATTAATGAAAAATCTAACAATATCTTCTCTGTAAAACAGAACTTTAAATTCTCCGGATTCTGTTAGAATCGTTACACCTTTTTCTTCTCTTTTATAGGAAATAAAGTCTCCGATATCCTGAAATTCTGTATTCGAAATTTTATTCTCTTTGTCTGGATGAATCGCAAAACTTGTATCTTCAAGCATAAAAAGGGCTCCTTCCTTTAAACAAAGAACGCAATTAGTTACTTCTTTACCGTTTATTCTATGGAAAGAAATTCTCTAAAATTATTCAGTTTTCTTCTTTTTGGACCGCTTCCATAATAGATATATAAACACCATAAAAGCCGTATATACAGCGATTATAGATGCAATATATGGAATGTTAAGACCGGTCTTCTCATTAAGCACATATACTTCGGCCTCTTCACGGTCAAGAATCAATGTAAATTTGTCATCTTTACTCCGGACCAGGTCGCCTGTAAGCATGCCTTGAAGTTCTTTGTCACCTTTCAATACGTCTGATCCAATTACAGCCTTTCGGGATTCCGTTGTATTATTGATGGCGATAATGGAAGTTTCATCTTCATATTGGCGTTTATATACAGCAAGTCCATTATCTTCTTTCAGTAATTCCATTGTTCCCCTTGTCAGAGAGGGAAGCTGCTGGCGAACTTCTCCAAGCTTGGTAATATAATCGATAAGCTCTTTATCTGTCCGGAAATCCATTTGTCTTCTGTTATCAGGATCATTGCCGCCATCAAGCGCAATTTCACTGCCGTAGTACATAATTGGAATACCGGGACTCGTGTATAAATACGTTAATGCCAGCTTCCACCTTGGACCCGGATGCTGGTTTTGGGTGATTGTATCCCTGGTAAAACGAACAGTATCATGGTTATCCATAAATGTTCCCATTAAATAAGGATTTTCATAGATGGATTTATTCCTTTCCCACGAAGTGAAAAGCCAATTCATAGGTTGATCTGGTTTCGCAAATGCCTGGCGCAAAAACTCGTTCAAAGGATAATCAACAAACCCATCAATACCTGTACCTTCGTACTGAGCGATATATTCCGGATTATCAGACCATACTTCACCCAGCAAATAAAAATCCTTTTTAACACTCTTTACTTCCTTTGAGAATTCAGCCCAAAAGTCTTTGGGTACATGCTTAACAGTATCTAATCGATAACCATCAATATCAGTTTCTTCAATCCACCATTTGGCGGATTCAATAAGGTAATTCTCAACCTCTGGGTTTTCTTGATTTAAATCAGGCAATCCATAAATCCAGCCATTTTCAAGCTCTTCTTGGTTTTCCCAGTTTTGTATGTCTTGTTTTTCATGAAACCATTCTGCCCTCCGAGGATCGTTTAGCCATTCATGATTGTAGCCAACATGGTTGACAACAAAATCAAGAATAACTTTCATGTCTCTTTTATGGGCCTCTTGAACAAGTTCTTTAAATTCATCAATCGTGCCGAAATGTTCTTCTGTTTTGTAAAAATCCTTAATCCAATAGCCGTGATATCCTTTATCTTCATTATCAAAAACTGGAGTAAGCCAAATGGCCGTAAAACCCATGTCTTTTATATAATCCAGTTTATCGGTAATTCCTTTAAAATCACCGCCATGATAAGCTTTAGGATCTTTAACATCTACTTCGTAATCATTCTCAGAATCGCCATTATGAAAACGGTCCACCATTAAAAAATAAATTGATTCATCTTGCCATTTGCGCTCTTCTTTTTCAATTGCTCCTGCCGGCAGGGCATAAAAAAGAAGAAACGGGATTAAGATGAAGAATAATACTCCTTTTTTCATCGCCGCTCCTCCTTCAATTTTTGAGGCTATGAGTTATTCTCAATTGGCCTATAAAGTTTCAGCCCTTTAAGATTAGCCTTTTGTTCCCCCTGCCGTCAAACCAGATACAAAGTATTTCTGGAAAGATAAGAAAAGAATTGAGATTGGTATGGCAATTAACACTGAACCGGCTGCAAACGTCGTAAACTCAGCCCCATATTGTCTAGAAACCAGTTCATATAGACCAACAGCCAATGTGTAATTTTCAGTTGAACGCAACATTACTTTTGCAAGTATGAAATCTGTAAAAGGCGCAATAAAGGTAAACAAGGCAATTACAGCAATAATAGGTTTTGCCAGCGGCATAATAATTTGCCAAAAGATGCGAAAATGACCAGCTCCATCCATCCTTGCGCTTTCATCAAGCTCTTTAGGGATGCTATCCAAGTAACCTTTCATCAGCCAGGTATTCATTGGAATGGCACCGCCAACATAAATTAAGATCAAACCTAAGTGAGTATCTAATAAGCCAGTAACCTGTGCCAAGACAAATATGGCTATTAACGCAGCAAAGTTTGGAATCATCTGTAAAATCAAGAAAGTAGTTAAACCGTTTTTTCTTCCCACAAATCGGTATCTTGAAAATGAATAAGCCATTAGACTAATAACAATCACTGAGAAAAACATTGTTAAAAAAGAAACTTTTAAAGTATTCCAGTACCAAATTAAATAGTTGCTCTGCTCAGGATCAAAAATAGTACGATAATGATCAAATGTTGCACTTTTCGGGATAAGTGAGGAATTAGTTAAACTGGTACCAGGTGTTAATGAAGCCCCGATTGCCCACAGAATTGGATAGACAATGATCACAGTCATAAATAAGATCACTAAATAGGTTAGCGATAGTCTAATGAATTTTTGCCTTTTTGTGCTCATTTACATCATATCCTCCTCTTGGAAAGCCTTCGTTCTTCTGAATTGCCATAACGCAACAGAAATAACAATAGCTGACAATATCATCGTAATAGCGGCAGCCATACCATACTCAGATTTTGTTACTGTTAAATTATAAATCCAGGAAATTAAGATGTCTGTCCCTCCTGCATTTTGTCCGGAAATAGCAGGACCACCCATATTAAACAGGTAAATAATATTAAAGTTATTAAAATTAAAGGTATATTGTGTGATAAGAATTGGTGCAATAGAGAACATAATCAGCGGAAAAGTAATGTTTTTAAACTTCTGCCACGCTGTCGCCCCATCAACTGTCGCAGCTTCGTACAATTCATCCGGTATAGCTTGAAGTACTCCAGTAACCATTGCGAAAATAAACGGAAACCCCAGCCAGGTCTGAATCATAATCAAAGCGGCTCTTGTCCAAAATGCTTCGGTCATCCATGGTATAGGACCTATTCCAAATGCATCAAGAACTACATTGTTAATGGCGCCAAATGTTTCATTAAATAATCCTGAGAAAATCAAGATGGAAACGAAAGCTGGTACCGCCCAAGGAAGAATTAAGATGGTTCTGATAATGGCCTTTCCTTTAAGGTCTTTTTGATTAACTAAAACTGCGAGGAAAATGCCAAGCGCAATTTGAAATGTGGTTGCTCCAAATGTCCAGATCACTGTCCAGGCAAAAACACTTACAAATGTTTCCCTCCAAATATCAAGCGTTACAAGCCTCGTAAAATTGTCCAAAGCTACCCAATCCATTAGCTTCGCCGGCCATTGATGATAGAGATTATAGTTTGTAAATGAAAGCAGCAAAACAAAAACAATTGGTAAAATAACGACGAATACCAGCAGGAAAAATCCCGGAGTAATCATAAGATAAGGAAATCCCTCATCTATTAATGTATGATATTGTTCTTTTATCGAGCTTAAAGGTTGATTTAAGTCTCGTTTTTTTCCATTTTTATATGCATCACGCAGGCTTAAAAGGACAAAACCTACTGCAAAAAGAATCAGAATGACTGATATGATTCCATATACAAGCAAAAATATAGAATTATCACGAGGCAGCTTTTCCCCGAGGGTAACCAGACCCCATAATCCGATGTTCAAGAAATCTTTAAAAGCAATGATAAAAGAAAAAGTTAATACTAAAAAAGCAATACCTTTAAAAAACTGTTTGTTATAGATCTGGCCAAGGCCAGGAATTATGGAAAGCCACGCAGCTATTTTTCTGTGGTTAGACTTATATACATCTTCCATTGAAAGGATTCCCCTTTCTGCCATATCCCTTAAAGGGGTGTATTTTTTTTTAGTATCTTTAAATTTGAAAATTAATGTTTTTAATAAAATGGAAGCAGTACCCCACTGACTGGGAGTACCGCTTCTTTTGTTTTTTCTTAAGGCTCTTTTAACCTAGGATGTTGTCTTTTGCTCCAGGAGCCTCCACCTTTATTAAACAGCCTTTGTTAAAGAAAGGAATTAATGAATTAATTTCCGCTATGGTTAGCTTCGATTTGCTGTTCGATTGTTTTAACGGCATTATCTAAAGCAGGTTTTGCTTCTGATTTTCCAGTTACGATCGTTTCAACTGCTTTTTTCATTGGATCCCAAACTTCTGCCATCTCTGGAACACTTGGCATAGGTACAGCGTATTGGGATTGTTCCATTACAGCAGCTGCTCCTTCGTTATTCTGAACGAATTCAGGATCTTCCATTAATGATTTCAAAGGAGGAATTTCTCCAGTTAATTCAAAACGCTTCTTAGCATTTTCTTCATTTGTAATATATTCAACAAACTTTTGTGACCAATCAGGATTTTTACTGAAGTTTGTTACAAACCAGCCTTTAACACCCATGAATGTTTTAACAGGTTCACCATTAGGAAGTTTTGGCATTGCAGCAACACCGTAATTAACTCCTGCATCACTGTAGTCTTTGAAAGCCCAAGGACCATTCTGTACTGCAATAGCTTTTCCTTCTTTGAACAGGCCATTCATATTATCATTTGATTTCTCACCAATGATTCCTTTAGGGAAAAGGCCTTCTGCATACCATTTGTTAATATATTCTGCAGCTTCAACAGCTGAGTCGTTGTTTAAACCAATGTCTGTTACATCAGGCTTGCTGTCTTTTTCACCGAATACATATCCACCAAAGCCAGAGAAAATACCATGTGCATGATAGAAATCATCCCAGATAGCTAAGAAACCATAATTTCCATCCTTTGTTACCTCTTTAGATTTAGTATAAAGATCTTCCATTGTTGCTGGAACTTCAGGAAGCAAATCTTTATTGTAGATAAAAACAGGTGTTTCAGTTGCCTTTGGTAGACCATATAGCTTACCTTCATATTTAAGTGCGTCAACAGAAGAATCTGTAAACTGTCCTAAAATTTTAGAATCAACTTCTAATTCTTTAATATAACCTTTAACCATTGCAGGTCCAACGCCATCATGAGACATTGTTACTACGTCTGGAGCGTTTTCAGTATTTCCATCAAGTGCTAGGTTTTCTTGCATTTTTGTAATATTTAATTCTTTGAATTCAATCTTAATTCCATGCTCTGCTTCAAATTTTTGGGCAGCGTCTTTTAAAGCTGTACCTTTGTCAGTATCTTCCCAAACAATTAGCTTTTCAGGTTTTGCTTGTTCTCCTTCAGTTTTGCTGTCATTGCTGCCAGTCTCTTCTTCGTCTTTTGGACCGCAAGCAGCTAAAACTCCGAATACCAAAACGATCATCATAAATAATGATAATGCTCTTTTCATTCTTGACCCTCCTAAAAATATGGATGCTTTTTAAAAGTGTACAACCGTTTGCACAAAAGTGTAAACGCTTTTATTTATATCGAAAAATTTTAGCGCTTTCACCCATTCTATTTTTAATGAATTCTATTAAATTCATTCTATGAAAACGATTGCACAATTTATATTTTTATTATACAAGGTTTTTGGGCTTTTACAACTCCTTTTTTAAAAATTTATGAGTCCAATTTATAAAAAGAAAAAAGGTATATCTTATCTTTTCTTTTCTATATTTTCATTTCATCCATATGTTATAATGCAAGCGATTGCACTTTTTGAAAGGGGAATAAGAATGGAAAAAGCAGCTATCATCCACTATCCTTCTGATCACTATGTCTATCCATATAATGAAAAAACCCTACATATTAGAATACAAACCAAAAAAGATGACGTTGCAGAAGTAACTTTAATACACGGTGACCAATATTACTGGTCTGATGGAAAATGGCAGTTTGAAGAAACAGATATGTTAAAGTCAGGTACAGATGGGATTCATGATTATTGGCATGTCTTTATTGAACCGCCTTATAGAAGATCAAGATACGGCTTTAAGTTAAAGTCAGGAGAAGAAGAATTGATTTTAACTGAAAAGGGCTTTTACGCTATACCTCCAGCAGATTCCGGTTATTATTTCAACTTTCCCTATCTACATGCTGAAGAGGTCTTCAGAGCCCCTTCATGGGTGAAGGATACTGTTTGGTATCAAATTTTCCCAGAAAGATTTGCAAACGGAAATCCTGAAAATGATCCAGAAGCAGCTCTCCCTTGGGGCAGTGCCCCGCCTTCCCCCACTAATTTTTTTGGCGGCGACTTTGAGGGTATAATAGAACATTTGGATTATCTACAGGAACTTGGCATTACAGGTATTTATTTTACTCCTGTTTTTAAAGCCTTTTCCAACCATAAATATGATACAATCGATTATCTCGAAATTGATCCCCAGTTCGGGACAAAGGATACTCTCAAACGACTTGTAGAAGAGTGCCATAAAAGAAACATTCGCGTTATGCTTGATGCCGTTTTCAATCATAGCGGATACTACTTCCCGCCTTTTCAGGATGTGCTTGAGAACGGGGAGAAATCAAAGTACAAGGATTGGTTTCATCCGCATAGCTTTCCTTTAAAGGGTGGAGAATACCCTAATTATGAAACCTTCGCATTTGTGGCACAAATGCCGAAGCTGAATACAAAAAATCCGGATGTAAAAGAATACTTGCTGAAAGTGGCTAAATACTGGATTGAGGAGTTTAATATTGACGGATGGAGGCTTGATGTAGCAAACGAAGTTGACCACCAGTTTTGGCGTGAATTCAGGCAAGCCGTAAAAGGAATTAAACCTGATCTTTATATATTAGGTGAAATCTGGCACAACTCCATGCCTTGGCTGCGCGGTGATCAATTTGATGCAGTCATGAATTACCCATTTACAGCCAATCTGCTGAACCTGATCGCAAAGAAAACCATAAATGGCAATGAATTCGCCAATAATTTGACAGCTGAAATTCACCGCTATCCGGCTAATGTTTATGAAACTGCATTCAATCTTGTCGGAAGCCATGATACACCAAGAATTCTGACAGAATGTGAAGGAGATAAAGACAAGGTTAAGCTTATATATACGATTTTATTTACCTTTGTGGGTTCGCCTTGCCTTTATTATGGTGATGAGATAGGGTTAAGCGGCGAAATGGATCCAGGGTGCAGAAAATGCATGGAGTGGGATGAAAATAACCAGGACCGTGAACTTTTCTCCCATATTCAACAGCTGATCAAACTGCGCCGCGAAGAAAAATTGCTGGCCAATGAAGGACAATTTGAGTTTATCCATACAGATCGTGATCTTGTTGCCTATCAAAAATACAATGACTCAAAAACAATCGTTGTACTGGCTAATTCTTCTGCTGAAAAAGCTGAATTTACACTGCCATATAACATGAAGGGCGTTAAAATCACAAACTTACTTTCAGGCGAAGAGTTTGCTGCAGAAGCGTCCAGCTTAAAAGTAAAGCTGGACGGCTTTGGATTTGATATTTTGTCATTCCCTTCTTTAAATTAATGGTTCTTTAAACACGCTGTTGATTTCCACTTTAGAAATATATCAGAATCTGTTAAGAAAAGTTCTTAAGTGCAAACCCTTAAGACTTTTCTTTTTTCGTTTTAGAATGTCTGCATTCCCTTATCAAGGCATGAAAAATATATCAACTTTACACACTGGGAGAATAGAGATGACTAGGAACCACAAAAAACTTACATTATTTGCTTTAACATGGCCCATATTTATAGAAATTTTGCTCCATATGCTAATGGGGAATGCAGACACTCTTATGCTATCGCAATATTCGGATGAATCTGTCGCAGCTGTCGGTGTTTCCAACCAGATCCTTTCCCTTGTTATTGTCATGTTCGGCTTCGTAGCTACAGGTACATCAATTTTGATTGCCCAAAACCTTGGAGCAAAAAATAATAAAATAGCAGCTGAAATATCAGTTGTATCTTTGGGTGCCAACCTTGTTTTCGGAATTCTCTTAAGTATCCTTTTATTTATTTTAAGCAAGCCATTGCTGCGAATGATGGACCTGCCGGAGGAACTTTTAAATGAAGCGAATTCCTACCTGATCATTGTTGGCGGCCTATCCTTTATCCAAGCTCTGATCATGACAATCGGCGCGATTATCAGAAGCTACGGATTTACAAGAGATGTTATGTACATCACTATTGGCATGAACATTTTAAATGTAATCGGAAACTACTTTTTTATCTTTGGGCCTTTCGGTTTCCCAGTATTGGGTGTTGAAGGGGTTGCCATATCTACGGTTGTCAGCCGATTGATTGGATTTACAGCAGCTGTAGCTGTTTTGCTTAAGCGCACGGAAAATACACTCCCTTTTGGACTGCTATTCCGTTTTCCAAAAGAACATATAAAAAACCTTTTAAAAATTGGGATTCCCTCCGCTGGAGAACATTTATCCTATAACGGGTCGCAAATGGTCATCACCATTTTTATTGCTGGCTTAGGTACAGAAGCACTGACAGCTAAAGTGTACGCACAGAACATTATGATGTTCATTTTTCTTTTTAGTGTCGCCATAAGCCAGGGGACTCAAATTTTGATCGGGCATATGGTTGGTGCCAAGGATTATGATGCAGCCTATCAAAGGTGCCTAAAAAGCCTGCGCCTGGCCATTATGATTTCATTTGCTACAGCTGTGCTTTTTGCCGCTTTCTCTGAAGAACTGATGGGAATTTTCACGTCAAATACCGATATAATTAAAGTTGGCAGTGTGCTGATTCTATTAACCATCATCCTTGAACCTGGCAGATCATTCAATTTGGTCGTCATTAACTCATTGCGTGCTGCAGGTGACGTGAAATTTCCGGTTTATATGGGTATTATTTCCATGTGGGGAGTAAGTGTGACACTATCCTATCTTCTGGGAATCCATTTTGGCATGGGGCTTGCAGGCATCTGGATTGCTTTTATTGCTGATGAATGGCTCAGGGGATTGCTCATGCTATCGCGCTGGAAGTCTAAAGTATGGATTAGCAAATCGTTTGTGGCATCCAAAGCAGTCTAAGCCAATAAGTCAATGAGAAAAAGCGGCAATTTAAACTGCCGCTTTTCCTCATTCAACAATATTAATATTATAATCTTTAAACCAGACATGAATTTGTGCAAGATGCGCAAGCAGCTGGGGACCAGTCATGAGCTGGCCAAACCATGGCTCCTGGAATGCTTCTCCGCCCGATTCAATTATTTTCTTCAGCTGGCCGTGGTCAAAAAACTCATAAAGTGCGGATGATCGGTCTTCCAGATACCCATTGAGCATTTTTTGAACTGCGTTGGTATATTCCGGATTATGCGTTTTTGGATAAGGGCTCTTTTTTCTATATAAAACTTCATTAGGCAATATGCCTTCAAGTGCTTTACGCAGAATACCCTTTTCACGGTTGCCGTGCATTTTCATCTCCCATGGTATATTCCATACATACTCTACAAGGCGGTGGTCAGCAAATGGGACCCTTACTTCAAGGCTTGCACCCATACTCATTCTGTCCTTCCGATCCAATAATGTTGTCATAAAGTAAATCATATTAATATAGAAAAGCTCTCTACGGCTTGCATCCTCTTCACTTTCTCCGTCGAGTTTTGGAGTTTCCGAGATTGCCTGAATATATTTTTCCATGGCGTAATCTTGAATTTTTAATTTGCTCTGCCACTTCTCCTTTAATAGGCCATGCCTAGCTTCCAGCGACCTCATCCATGGAAACCCCTTACGCTGAAGATCCTCCTGTCTGTGGAACCACGGATAACCTCCAAATATTTCGTCAGCGCACTCGCCGGATAAGCTTACCACAAAGTCCTTCTTTATCTCCCGGCAAAACCATAGAAGGGAAGAATCAACGTCTGCCATACCGGGAAGGTCTCTGACATGCACTGATTCCATTAGGTCCTCTGCCAGCTGCTGCTGGGAAATGATACAGCTGTTATGTTTGGTATTAAAGGCTTGGGACATCTTATGGATAAACGCACCATCCGAGTTGGGCTGAAACTCATTCGCCTTGAAGAAAACATCATTTCCCTCGTAATCTATGGAATAGGTGTGCAGCTGCCCTTTTCCTTCATTCTCATAGGTTTTGGCAGCAATGGCAGTGATCGCACTTGAATCGACACCACCTGAAAGGAACGTGCAAAGCGGTACATCCGATACGAGCTGCCTCGTTACTGCATCCGTAAATAAGTGGCGAACTTTTTCTGCAGTTTCTTCAAGGTTATCCTCATGCTGGCTGCTTTTAACATTCCAATAACGCCAAACCTTCAGCCCATTTTTTGAAAAAGATAAAGCATGTGCAGGCCTTAATTCATCTATACCTCTGAATACTCCTGAACCAGGGGATCTTGACGGTCCTAATCCGAAAACTTCCGCCAGCCCTTCCCTATCAAGCTCAGCCTTTACATCCGGATGGGCCAAAATGGCTTTTAGTTCTGATCCAAAAATGATCCCCTTTTTTGTTTCTTTATAAAATAATGGTTTTACCCCAAGCCGGTCTCTGCCAATGAACAATTGTTCCTTCCTTTCATCCCATACAGCGAAAGCAAAAATGCCATTGAGATATTTCAGGCAGTCTTCGCCCCATTCCATATAAGAAGTCAGTAAAACCTCTGTGTCAGAATGGCCGTTGAACGAATATCCTTTTATAAGGAGTTCTTTACGAATATCTTCTGTATTATATAGCTCGCCATTATAACAAATGGTATAGCGGCTATTTTGTTTTTCCCTTGTCATTGGCTGTTTTCCGCCAGCAGGGTCTACAACGATTAACCTTTTATGGCCGAAGCCCGCATGAATATCTGTCCAGACATTCGTGTCATCCGGACCGCGCTTAGCCAAAGTATCCGTCATTTTTCCAATCTTAGCGGTTTCTTTTCTCAGGTCCTTTTGGAAATCGACCCAGCCTGTAATTCCACACATTTTTACATCATCCTTTCTAAGCGGAATCATTTGGGCACATTTTGCATGATGTTATTGTATGCACGGCCTAGAAAAAAGTTAATTGTCCACTTTTAGCAGTTATAAAAATCGCCTAAACTGTCTAAAAAGAAGTTGAGGAAGTTAATGGAGGTTTTTTATGAATAGACAGCAGCGAACTAAGCTTATTGAATATCAATCCCGTGCGTTTACAGAAGGCACTGTAGAGCTTATCAATGATCAATGGGTTTTTTTCGATCACGAAACAGATGAAGCATCATTGTTAGATGAATTCCTCCACCAGGAATTAGAAGTATTTCGCTTCAAGCGCTGGAAAAAAGGAATCTTGTTCGAGGATGGCAAGATTGCTTTGGCCGATGAAGTTTTCCACTTAAAGGATCAGGATTCTGTCCGAATACGCAAGCATCTTGTTTTTTCATTGGAGAGACTACTGGAGGAAATAAATGATGATGCATTTTACCAATTTGTAACAACCTTAAATTCTATGCAGTTTTCAGTGTATGACTGCATATATTGCTATAATCAATTAGCTTTCTTTAATGATAAAGATCGCAAAAGCGGAGTGAATTTTATCGTTTTTGATAATCAGGACCACATCTGCAATGTACAGCACCATTTTTGCTATTATGAAAAAATGAGTGACCGCTTTGAATTCACATTAAACAGCGGCAAAAGAATGGTGATTGAAAAAATTTCTTCATAAAAAAGCATCAGTCTGCCAATAGTCGGCAGACTGATGCTTTTTTAATCACGATCTCATCAAGCGGCAATTGATGTTATCCTGCTTAGCTGTACGTCTGTATCTTTTTGGATAATCCTTCTTCAAATTCGGCTGTCATAAGCGGTTTATGAATATAAAACCCCTGCGCATAATGGCACTTCAATTCTTTTAATAACTCTATCTGCTCCTTTGTTTCCACTCCTTCTGCCACCACTTTAACAGCGAGCCCATGTCCCATCGTAATGATTGCTTTCACAATGGCAATATCGGATGTGTTTAGTCGCAGATTGTTTATAAAAGATCGATCAATCTTCAATGTATTGATGGGAAGATCTTTAAGATAACTCAAGGAAGAATAGCCTGTGCCAAAATCATCTATTGAAACCTTAACGCCAATTGCCTGCAGTGCTTGCATGACCTGAATACTGTATTCTACATTTCTGAGCATGGTGCTCTCAGTTAATTCTAATGTTAAATACTGCGGTTCCAAACCTGATAGCCCCAATGCTTTCTTTACCTCGTTCAGGAAGCCTGGCTGCTGAAACTGGTATGCGGACACATTGACTGATATTGAAAGTGAGTGATAGCCAAGCGATTGCCACCTTTTATTTTGCTTGCATGCTGTCCGCAAAACCCAGCTGCCAATTTCCTCTATGAGGCCTGTTTCCTCAGCCAGCGGTATGAATTCCCCAGGCGAAACAAGACCCAGTTTGGGGTGATTCCAGCGAATCAGGGCTTCGCTTCCGTAAAGATTTCCTGATTCAAGATCGATTAAAGGCTGGTAGCATAAATAAAATTCTTCTTTTTGTAAAGCCTTTCTTAAATAGCTTTCAAGCTCAAGCCTGACCATGGCCTGCTCATTCATTTCCATTGAGAAAAAGGTTATCCTGTTGCCGCCCTGCTGCTTGGAACGATTGGTTGCCACATCAGCATTCTTAAGCAAAGTATGCTCGTCCAGCCCATCACCGGGATATAAGCTGACACCTATGCTCGCTGTGACAATAAATTCCTGATTTGCTTGGAATAACGGCTTCGATATTTCATCTAATATCTTTTTAGACGTTTTCATGACTCTATCTATTTTAATATCTCTTGATAATATCAGTGTAAATTTATCACCGCTGAACCGGCCCAAATAGGAACCTGAAGGCAACACCTTTTCGATTCTTTCCGAAATTTCCTTTAAAACCATGTCACCTGCAAAATGGCCAAGGCTATCATTAATGATCTTAAAACGGTCAATATCAATCGAAAGAACTGCGAGCATTTTCCTTTTCTTTTTCGCTCTCTTCAAAAGAACATCCAGCTGCTCTGTAAATTTCATTCTATTTGGCAGCCCGGTGTCCTGGTCGAAGTAAGCGAGCTCTGTAATTTTATCTTCTATCTTTTTCTGCTCAGTAATATTTCTGCCAATTCCGTAAATGCCTACACATTCCCCATTCACTGTGATTGGGATATTTTTCAGCTGAAAGAGGCTTGTCTCTCCTGACTTTGAATCTATATACACATTGTAATATTGCTCTTTTCCTCTTATCGCCCGGTAAAAATGCATTCTCACCCGCGGAATATCTTCATTTCTCACATAACCAAGAGCTGATTTTCCCAGTATTTCACCACTTCTGTATCCAAAGGTTTTTTCAAATGCCGGATTAACACTTGTGAAATTTCCTTTCATGTCTGTTGAATAAACAAAATCAGCATTATTATCAAATAATGATTTATAATATTGTTCCGAGATCTTCAGGCTGCTGTTTAGAACCTCTATGTCATCCTGGGAGGCATGCATTAAATGTGTTAGAGAAGATATCGTGTTAAATTGTGCCGGCTTCTCATAAATGTATGTATCGGCGGCAGTTTTCTTTGACTTGGCCACATTTTCTGATAAAGAAAGATAGGTAAGGGAATGTCCAACAATTATTGGATAATCGCCTTTTCGTGAAGCGATTTCTCCATAAGAAAAAAACCCATTTGCAGGAGCAATCCCCTGGAACATGGCCAGTTCCTTTTCGGTGAAATCTCTTGCAAACTGTTTGCGGGCCATACAATTATAGATAAAGATTGTTTCTGCAGGTTCTTTCCCCAGTCTCTTTAACTCCTGCAAAGACCGTTCAATAATTTCTTCCAGATTGGCATATGCGAAGATAAGATTATCTCCTTCTTTAACCATCCGGTTAACCTTGACTGCCCCATTTTCAAGCATTTTAATGATAAAAACTGACACTTTCTCCCCGCGATACGTTAAGAGGAATGGGAATTCTGTGCCTGATTTAGGCAAATCTTTTATGAAAGCTTCTCCTAGATAATGCTTTAATATTTGCAAAGGTGGCTTATGGTCGATCGAATAGATAGTAGAACCTGAAGCCTTTGTAACCGTAAAACTTTTTCCGATTTCCTGCCATCGGTAGTTTGCAAACGAATGTGCTGAAAGATGGCCGCTCTGCAGGGCTATCGCAACAAGCCCATTTTGGGTAAGCCCTTCTTGTGTAAAAGCAAACCCTTCCCGAAATAATCCATTATCCCCTGCGATTCCGCCAGCAATTACCATTTCAGTATTTGTTTCATATATCCCCTCAACTAACAAAGAAGAATCAACATTAAAGCCTGCCGGAAATAGAATTAAAGCTTTTGTATTGAAAATAGCAAGCTCATGTGCCAGAGCTTTCCCCATCTCATAACTATCTTTATAATCCTTTTGCTGCAGAAGAAACGATTTTAACTCTGTTTTTTCAAAAGCCGTAAAAGTGATGACTGTTTGATTTTCAGTAATGCGGCCTTCGTAAATTTCACCAGAAGTGGAACAGCCGGCAATTGCAGCAAAAGGAAGCCGGTTGGCCAGTTCATTTTGCAGATTCTCAATAAACTCTTCCTTTATTATCCCTGTAAAAACCTGTACAAGCAGATTCGGATATTCATCCAATTCGTTTTCATCTATGAAACTATTCAGCTGGTTAGTATTCTCATATAGACATGTTATTGTTTTAGCCATAAAAACCCACCATCATAGTAATGTCATTCCTAAAAAGAAAGAGAGAAGCCCGCTGGCTTCAAACGTTAAGCAGCAGGCCCTTCGACTGGGACAACTGTCAAATTATAGTTCTTATCTTTTTTAAAATACCATATTTAGGACATACATGACATGACAAAATTAGAAAAAGCTGCCTTTCAGCAGCTTTTTTCAAAATTACGTCATAAATGTTAAAGGCAATTGCACAAAACCTAAATAGAGAACCAGAATTAACGCAATTATGAACTGGATCCATAAAATAGACGTTTTCTTTTCTTTTACAGTACGAATAATGATCATTTCAAACATAGCGATAACCCATAAACCCACCAATGACTTTAAAACATATAGCATATCAATGTTGTTAAGGGTGCTTAGAATCCATACGCCAGTCCCAATGATCAGCAAATAAAACAGCCTTAAAATCATGTGTACTACTTTTAAACCTTTGTGTTTGCCGCTTTTATGCATGACAAGGGCAACGATAAATAGAACTAGTGCTAAAAACCACGTCGTAATGTGGGCATGTATCATTCCAGTGCCTCCTATTGTAAAATTCGATACAATCATATCATATTGAAATCGAAAATCCTAAAATAATGGTGCGGGAAGAGCACAATACAAACAAGTTTTGTGAAACTTTTATGGCGGATTGTGAGATTGGTCATAGACATTTGCCTATGTTTGTTGGGTGTACCAACGAAAATAGCGATTCGTTGATATTCTGCCATTTTTGATTGATATATTTAAATTTTCGTTGATAAATGAGGAAAATTCGTTGATAAGAACTATTTTTCGTTGATAAAGCCCATTTCCCCTTGCTTAAACGGACTTTTTACAAAAAAAACAAAGCCTATGCAGCAATTGCATAGGCCAGGACATTATTTTTCTATTGAATTTGTTAAAGAACCGATTTTTTCAACCGTAATTTCCACTGTATCTCCCGGCTGCAGAAAACGTGGGGGCTTAAATCCTTTGCCGACTCCGGCAGGCGTGCCGGTAGCAATAATGTCTCCCGGCTCCAGGGTCATCCCTTTAGATAACACAGTAATTATTTCTTCGATTGGGAATATAAAGTTTTCCGTATTCGAGCTTTGCCTCACTTCCCCGTTTACCGTTGTTTGAATATCCAGCTTGTTAGGATTTTCCACTGCGGATGAATGGACAACCCATGGTCCCATTGGACAGGTTGTATCCAAGCTTTTTCCGATAAAGAATTGCTTATGACGGGATTGGAGGTCTCTTCCTGATACATCATTAATGATTGTGTAGCCAAATATGTAATCCAATGCTTCTTCTCTTGGAATGGCACGTCCTGTTTTTCCGATGATAACTGCAAGCTCTCCCTCATAATCAAGCTGAGAAGTCACATCTTGATGGTTGAGCACTGTTTCATCCGGGCCAATGACGGTTGTAGGCGCTTTTGTAAATACCATAATATGCTCAGGTATATCCGCTTCGCTTCCCATTTCAATGGCATGCTCCGCATAGTTTTTCCCCACACAAAAGATATTTTTATCCGGGCGCGGAATCGGCGCTTGCAAAGTAACAGAATCAAGCGGTATATATAATTCCTCCCTTTCAGAACTGCTGCTTACCCAATCAGTTAATTGATGAACTTTTTCAATAAATGCATCTCCCAATGCAATGCATTCTTTTAAAGAGGCGGGTAAGTCACTTTTCCCCTCCATTTTTTCTATAGCAGTGCCAAGAGGCAATACCTTTGTGCTTGACTCATCAATAAGTCCGACAAAACTGCCGCTGCTATCTTTTGCTGTAACAAACTTCATCTCATCACCTCATTTTTATTTTCACATTATAAGTATAATATAAATTTTCAGATTTACGAGACTATTTGCGTTTATTATAAAAAAGAGCCCCCTATAGGTGACCTCCCAATCTATAAGTCTTTAAGAAATTTCGTTCGTTTCTGCAGATTTGCCAGCTCCCCCAGCCCCGCTTATTAGAATTCTTCTCATCATGCCTGGCGCCTCCATTTTGGCAGTTTTAAATAAGTAAAGCTCCTCCAAAGCCATTCAGCCGGCCCATAGTAATAACGAGAAACCCAATAGCGGCTGGCCATTACTTGAAGGGCGAAGATAAAAATGACTAATAGTGTCCCGCTTAATGCGGAAATCTCACCATAAAAGCCCAATCCATAGCTATAAAAAATCAAAGTTGAAATAATGGATTGCAAAAGATAATTAGAGAGTGATAATTTGCCGACATAAGACAGCGGCAACATCACTTTTAGTACTGTGCCGTTTTTAATGGCCAAGGCAATTGCGACACCATATCCAATCGCTAACAGCGGCCCGCCAAAGATGTCCTGCAGAAAATCCACCGCCAGGTTGCCTTCAGTCAAATATGGGAGCAATTTACAGAACACGCCACCAGCCAGGGTTCCAATCATCAGCTTCCTTAAAAATCCGCCAACCTTCTCGGGTTCTTCAAGCCACTTTAACTTGGCCGCACCTGCCCCTATTAAAAAAAGCGGGAAAATGGAAGCAAGCATGATTGGCAATGAAGCTAGGTTATTAACTAATAACCAGTCCTCCATCCTCTGAGCCGTAATTTCTTCGATGCTCCCATTTTGGTATACTTGCAAAGATGCTTCCGCTGCTGCAGGGTCATAGATAGACAGCTCCTCGGCAGGGACAAACATAACAGTCATGAAAAATAAAAGAGCGAATAATAGGTTAGGAATAACGTAGAGCAGAATTCCGGTCAAGAGCATATTCTTTCCGCTCAATTTTATAAAAAGCAAGAAGATAAAGCCAAAGATTGCATAGTTAATGAGGATATCTCCATGCCAAATAAGAAAAGCATGAAAAATGCCTATTAGCAGCAGCAATGACATTCTTCTTGCTGCGATCCCTCCGAAAGGCAGTCCTTTGGCAATGGCCCTTTCTCTTAATAGGACCAAACCATACCCGAATAACATAGAGAATAATGGATAAAAACTTGCCTGTACGAAGATATCAATAAAAACATATGTACTTTTATCAGCAGGGCTGCTCCACCATTCAAATGGATCAAGATATAAAAATGGGGAATGGAATGACAGCATATTCACTAAAAAAATTCCTAGGATAGCAAAGCCTCTTATAATATCCAATGAAACGATCCGGTCCTTCTCCAGGACGGGGCTAACTGGCTTGTGCATAGAACGCCTCCTTTTTTTGGAAACCGAAATATAATCTTAATGATAGAGAGCTCCAGTGGAATTGTCCAGTAAAAAAAGAGACCGCAGCATTGGCTGCAGGCCCCTTTCGGTTAATTAACAAACCTCCCTGTTTTTCCTCGGGATTCCCAATAATCGTTGCGGAGATGTATTTTTTGAATTTTTCCTGAAGCGGTTTTCGGCAGCTCCTCCACAAATGTAACCCCGGTTACGGCTTTAAAATGGGCAAGTTTTTCCCTGGTAAATGCAATGACCTCTCGCTCTGTCAATGTTCGGCCGCTTCGCAACACAACAAAAGCATGCGGTGTTTCCCCCCATTTTTCATGAGGTACAGCAATTACAGCAGCTTCAAGGATGGCTGGATGCTCGTATAGGGCGCCTTCAATTTCAATAGAAGAAATATTTTCCCCACCGCTGATGATGATATCTTTCTTACGGTCAACAATGTCAATATTGCCATATTCATCGACATTAGCCATATCTCCTGTATGAAGCCAGCCATTACGTATAGCTCCCATTGTAGCCTCTTCATTTTTCCAGTAGCCCTTCATTACTCCATTACTTCGGACTACAACCTCACCAATTTCTTTGCCATCTTGAGCAACCTCTTCTCCTTGCTCATTTAATACCTTTACTTCACAGCCTATCATCTGGTGGCCTGCCTTTGCTTTCAACCGATATTGCTGATTAAGCGGCAATTCTTTCAGATGGGAACGGACAGTCGATACGGTGCTTAATGGAGATGATTCGGTCATACCGTAGACCTGAATAAACTCCCAGCCAAGCTCTTTCTCTACTCTTGTCACGAAAGCTGGCGGCGGTGCAGACCCTGCAATCACCACCCTCACATCCTGTTCTACATTGGGAACGTGCTGTTCATAATATTGCATGAGGGAATTCAGTACAGTTGGTGCCATATGCATTACAGATACCTTATGCTTTTGCAAGGCTGCAAAAATCTTCTCAGGAGTGGCTTTTCTCATGCATACCTGGGAAGCGCCATTTGCCGTGTAATAAAACGGAGAGCCCCATCCATTTACATGGAACATCGGCAATACATGAAGCAGTACGTCCTGATCCTGGACTCGCAGATGATGCATAGTTGTCAAAGCATGCAAGTAATTATTGCGGTGTGTGAGCATGACGCCCTTCGGATTGCCCGTTGTGCCGCTCGTATATAAAAGGCTGCATACATCATTTTCATCAAGGATTTCCCTGTCAAATGGCTCAGTGCTTTGGCTTTCCAGCCATACATCATAATCCGTTTCATCTGTCGCTTCATCCTTATAATGCACGATTATTTTTTCCACTGTCTTCAACTGATCTTTTACAGGAAGAATAAGGTGATAAAGCTCCTGGTCGACAAACAGGATTTTTGATTCACTATGGTTTAATATAAACAGATAATCATCTGGCTTTAAACGAATATTTAAAGGAACCATAATCGCCCCCAGCTGAAAAACTCCGTAAAATCCTTCAAGCATTTCAACTGAATTGGGTGCAAGATAAGCTATCCTATCCCCTTTTTGAACTTCAAGCGCTTTCAAACCATGGGAAAGCCTGTTGACCCTGGTGTCCAATTCTTCGTATGTAAAAGCTCTGTCATCGGCAAATATCGCTTTTTTGGAACCATAAAGAGAAACAGCGCGATCTAAAAACTGAGTTAATATCAAAGGAACATTCATCTCAAGACACCTCACTGAATATTTTGTTAATTCTGTATTTATTAGTATATTATCACATAAAATGAGACAGTTTCACAGGAAATTTGTCTGTTATATAACATTTTATGCTATCAATTAAGATCTTGCTTAGGGCTCCGATTTAAGATGATGCTCCGGATATTTGGGCTAATTAATCACAATCAGCTTTTAGGCACATACGATATACAAGAAATAATTTAAAAGGGTGTTATATATGCCAGCTATTGTCGGAGTCGCACAGGTTATATCCATCGGAAGCAGCGCAGTTTTTAATATCGGGGATGTATATAAAATCATGCCTGTATCGAATGCCAAAACCTTTTCTGGCGCTGGTTCTTTTAACACAGGTGACGGGCTGAATGTTTATAATAATCGGAGCTCAACGAATACGTATGATTCAGATGGCGTTGACCAAGGCAACTATTTTAATGCTTGAAAATGGGTGATAGCATGAATTTTTATATACAGCAATCGATTCATATCAATTTTATAAAAATTGGCGGAATCACAAACTCTTCCGTTATGCAGATTGGTAGTGCAGGCATAATCAAGCCATCTTCCTATTTGTATAACACAGGAGGGTTTACAGAACCGGCTCCCGAAGCAGAGGTTTCCGTTCCATCGGTTCAATCAGACTCTTTATTAACTACGCCTGCGGTTCCCTTGGGGGGCACAACCCAACCATAGGGATTAATAAATTAAAAGCGAGGTGGTGCGCATGAACCAGCAATTTTCTACCTATCTTCAGCAGTTGCACGCTTTCGTAGAGGCTCAGGAAAGAAGAATCCGCAGCCTGGAAGCAACGGTCAAAAAGCTTCAGGGAGAAACTGAGGCTCTTAAAAGCCGTCCCCCTATGCAGGTTGACCGAATTGAATATAAATTTGACCAGCTAAAGGTGGAGTCTCTTGAAGGAACTTTAAACATTGGACTTAATCCTTCCGAGCTGCAAAACATTGAAGATTTTGCCGTTGATAACAAAAACATCAAAGCACCTGTTTCGCCAAAAAACCACATGAAAAGAACGATGGAAATTGAAGATGCCATCTATCAATATTTAGAAAGCGAGCTGCCGGAAGTAGTTTCAAATGTGCAGCAAAAGTTAAATGTATCTGTGGACGATTCTTATATTGCGTTTATCAAAGAGGACATCAAAAAGCAGCTGCCGAACAGAATTGATTTTTATATCAAACAGCAGCAGTATTCAAACAGAGGACAACAGGACTCTAATGAAAATGCTGAAGTCATTGAAAGCCTTAAAAAGGAAATTCAAAACGGGGTCCATGCTTTTATCTCCCATTTGCCTGAGAACATGAAAGGAATGAAAAAAGAATGAATTACCAAGTATATAACAGAGATGTATGTGTAGGAACCATCAGGGTGCTGGGTGTATCCAGCTCCTCAGTTCTTATGGTAGGAGATACGGAGACGATCCAGCTTGCCGCTACTTTTGATACCCCAGCAGAATCACTTATCGTGGGACCTTTTGTTCCGCTGACACCGGAGTAAACAAAATGCTTCAGCGAACATCAGCGGTCGATAAAATTAACATTGATACCATTGCATTTTCTTCTATCTTTGAGATTGGAGATTCCTCCTATATCCAGGGTTTCTCCAGGGCTATTGCCGTACAGCGGGAAGCAGAGTTTTTTAACGCCCGGGAAGGGAATTATTCTGTTTATCCGATATTCAGCGAACCTATCCCCCTCCTGCCAATTGAAGAAGAAATATCAATCCAGACAACACAGCTAAACCCAGTTATAAAAGTGAAAAACATCGATGTCATCGGTGTTTCTTCATCTTCCATTATCCATATTGGCAGCAGTAAACATATCTCTATGGAGACTCGTGTCAAACACCTCCGCCAGCTTTATCCAAAAAGCAACAATTATTCTGGAGGGGCATAAGACACACATTATATAAAATTTTAAAAAGGATGTTTTTTATGCCAGCTATAATTGGACCGGTACAAATCATAAATGTCGGAGGAGGAGTTGTACAGTTTGGTGACTCACTGTTTATTTCCCCAAAAAGCAATTCCAAATCAACCTCCGGACAGGGAGCGTTGAACACCGGCGGATTTATCATAACTAATAATGGCCTTAATGCCAGCAATGTGCTGGATACCAACCTGATTGACCAGCCAACCGTCGGGAATAACTAATATATTTGAATACATGGAAAGGGATTTGGACGATAGCCGGCGTGCTATCGTCCTTTTAACTTTCTTTCATTCGACTTTCTGGATTTCGTTAATTTAGAAGACGGCTGTTTTTTGATCCACTTCAGATACTTTCCTATTTTATCGTCCTGCCACAATAACTCGATTTTGTTCAGCCTTGCTGCGAGCTCAACATTTGTATATAAAGCATGGATCTGCTTATGGCAGGGGATACATAAATTTGCGGTTGGCAGGAACGTTCCGCCCATTTCTTTAGGTGTTAAATGATGTACAGTTATCTCCACATCCTCCCGTAAACACAATTCACATGTTCCGATTTCCTTCCTCTTCTTCCCCATGGGGAAACCCTCCTTTTTTATTTTAGAATACCCTACTTTTTGTGGGATAAAGAGATGCCTGATGAGTGCGTGCGGGGTGACCTCACCTTTATACAAGGCTCTTTTCGTATAGATTNNTCTTCCCGCAGGACATTGAATGAGCTTCCTCGAATAAGCACCTCGTCGTAAGAAAATGCGAATGCATTTTCGAGGATCAAGTGCCTTCCACTCCAATCAACTCAGTAATTAAAACTAGTTTGTAAGCAACAAACTTTGCGAAAACAGCCTTATACAAAAAAACCGGCAGGTGTCATAGTCCGCCGGTTTTTCCTATTTCTATAACTTAATAGAATGGGCACCGTCAAAGAAAAATAAGTATCTTTCATTGACTTCCCTTTTTAAAATTAGTTCAAGTGCTCTTGTGTACATGTCCATTTGCACTTTATATCTATTTTCAAGTACTGGTTTTGCTTCGGCAAAGCCGCCTTTAAATCTTCCGGTAATACCGTCCGTTTTATAGTCAAGGAGCACTAAGCCCTGTTCATCTTCAAATATACAGTCCACAATTCCCTGGATTAAAATTGGCTCGTCTTCGCCTTGCCAGTTTGGATAGATTTCGCGGGCAGGGAACGATAAACTGAATGGGATCTCTCTTCTGATTGATGCTGCCTGAACCATTCTTTGTCCAAGTTCACTTTCAAAAAACTGCACAATCAGCTGCGAATCGATGCTTTCCCGCTGATCTGCCGTCAACAACTCGTTATGAACCATCTCATCCATCTTAGCAGAAACAGATTCTTCTGTTGCCGGCTGGCAGAAATCGATATGCTGCATCACTGCATGCATGGCCGTTCCCCGTTCTGCTGGCGAAAGTGATTTTTCCTGCATAAAACGAGGCCGGCTTAACAGCGGTTTATTTATTTTACGGATTAATTCAGTGCCGCTATCTTCATCTGAGAATATTTCCCGCTGCCGCTTTACTTCAGAAACCGATTGTTTCGAGCGATGCTGGGCAGCCTGCTTGTAGGTATATTGCCATGAGAGTTGTTCCTGTATTTTTTCCTTATAATCCGATTCTGCAGGAACCTGCTTGCCTTCATAAACCAATTGAAGTAAATCTTCTTCACTCTCTTCTTTTTCTGAAGACAACATGGCTGCGTCCCCGCTTTTCATAATCTTAATGTCCCAGCATGAAGGATGTTCAAGAATATCAGATGAGACTAGAGGGCTTACTGCTGTCGCTTCTCCTCGCAATGTTTCACAATTTTTATGTCTGACTAGGGATGGACCGATCCAGTCCAAATAGCTGTTAGCAGAGGCACGGTCGAACTCATTTAATAGCCAATCTTTATGTTCAGCTGTCTGCAGCCACTGGCTCAGTTTCTTTTCAGCACTTTTTACAGAGGAAACCAGGTATAGCTTTTCTTTAGCCCGGGTTAAGGCAACATATAAAACGCGCATTTCCTCCGCAAGCATTTCCATCTTCTTTTTCCGTTTAAAAGCTATTTGCGGAAGTGATGGATAAGAAATTCTTTTTTCAGCATTCACATACTTAGCAGCAAAACCAAATTCCTTGTCCAGCATGTATGGCTTTTTCAAATCCATCGTATTAAAATTTCGGGCAAGCCCGGCTATGAATACAAATGGAAATTCCAGTCCTTTGCTGCTATGGATGGTCATTAGTCGCACAACGTCTTCCTGTTCACCTAAGGCACGGGCAGCACCAAGGTCATCGCCTCTATCCCGCATCCGCTCAATGAATCTCAGGAAGCGAAACAATCCCCTGAAGGAAGTTGCCTCATACTGTCTGGCCCTGTCATATAAAGCGCGAAGATTCGCCTGCCGCTGTTTTCCGCCCGGCATGCCGCCAACGAAATCATAGAAACGGGTCTTTCTGTAGAGATGCCAGATTAGTTCGGAAAGTGAACCCTGGCGTGCCATAACACGCCATTCCTTAAGCTGCTCAAAGAACGGGCGGACTTTTTCATACAATTCACCTGTTGCAAGGTTTGGTTTAATCCGGCAGAAGGAAGTCATTGCTTCGTAAAAAGAGCCTCTTTTATTATGAATCCGGATTTGAGCTAGTTCTTCCTCTGTTAACCCCAAAATTGGAGATCTTAGAACAGAAGCAAGCGGAATGTCCTGGTAAGGATTATCGATGACTTTAAGAAGGGACATCATAATCGCGACTTCCGTGGCTTCAAAATAACCGCTTGAAAGATTGGCATACACAGGAATACCTTGCTGCTTGAATTCTTCCATAATTTGTGGTGCCCATGTCATGGATCGAAGCAAGACCACGATATCCCGGTACATGGCAGGACGCCCGGATTGGGTTTTCGGATTGTAAACTTCTTTGCGCTCCCCAATAATTTCTTTAATTTTAGCAGCCATATACCTTGCTTCTAGCTGTGATTGCGCCAGCTCCGTGCTGTCGAAATCATCTTGCAGATCTTCGGGCTGCGTTTCATCCTGCTCGTTCCCTTCCAAATCGATAATAGCCAGTTCTACTGGATGCCCCTGATTCTCTGAATAAGGAGCTCCTTTTACCAGTTCAGCAGCTTCATCATATTCAATTTCACCAACAGCAACACCCATTATTTGTTTAAAAATATAGTTGGTGCCATGAAGTACTTCCTTACGGCTTCTGAAATTCCGTGCCAAATCGATCCTGAGCCCTGCTCCTGCTCCGCTTTGGTCAAAACGGGTATACTTGCCCAAAAATAAATTGGGTTCTGCCAGGCGGAAACGATAGATCGACTGCTTCACATCCCCTACCATAAATAGGTTTCCGTTTTCTTCTGAATCAGCCGTTACTAATTGCAAAATGGCTTCCTGCACCATGTTGGTATCTTGATACTCATCGACCAGAACTTCTTTAAACTGGTTTCTGCATGCAAGAGCAGCCACTGATGGCAGCAGACGGCTATTTTCACCTTGTAAAGAAAGAATTTCTAGGCAATAATGCTCTAGGTCAGCAAAATCAACAAGGCCCTTTTCCGTTTTCACCTGGCCAAATCGGACGGAAAAATCCTTAACTAAAGAAACAAGCGTTTCAATATGGGGCTTCATTTCTACCATATCCCTAATGAAGCTTTCCGGTCGGCGTCCAAATAACTCGTCCTGAAGATCAGATATAATTTTCTTTGCTTGATCCCTCAGCTTTTTAGCTTTTTCTACCAGAACCGGATCATAGCCATCGCCTTTACACGTCTTTGCTCTCCCGAATGACCATGATTGCATGGCTTCATAAAGAGTCGACCATGAATCTTCCTTTGCTTCAATAAGAGTATTAACAACATGCAAATCTGCGATAAAGTTTTCAGCCCTTGGAACCGGTCCGCCCGGCAGCCTGGTCAGTTCAAGGCAATACTCAAGCAGCTGCTTGGCTCCCTTCAGCTGCAGATCAACATCATTCAATAGGGAACGGACAAACGGCAGCTGTTCAAGACTAGCAGTTCCATCCACATTATACATCTCAACAATTGAGTCGAGATATTGATTTGGAGAAGGATTAGAACGGGCGAAATCGTATAAGTCCCGGATAATATCCTGCAGGGCTGTATCACTTCTGTCATTCGTAAAAGTATCTACAAGAGCGAAGAAAGCCTCATTTCCCTCCTTGCCGTACTCCTCTTCGAAAAGATCCTCGAGAACTTCATCCCTTAACAGCTGGGCTTCCGTTTCATCAGCGATCCGAAAGCCCGGGTCAATTTCAGTCATATAATAATATTTCCGGATAATCTCCAAACAAAATGAGTGCAAGGTGGAGATGGAAGCTTTATTTAATAAACTCACCTGTTTTCTGAGGTGGACAGACGTTGGATCCGCATTGATGGCTTTTTCAAGAGCCTCGCCGATCCGGTGCCTCATCTCGGCTGCCGATGCATTCGTAAAGGTTACAACCAGCAATTCATCGACATTGATGGGATCTTCTGCTGCGATAATTTTATTGATGATCCTTTCAACAAGAACAGCTGTTTTTCCGGATCCTGCTGCTGCTGCAACCAGGATATCCTGGCCTTTTGCCATAATCGCTTTCCATTGATCATCTGTCCAAGTTGCGTCTTCCGGCTTAGGCGGAATGGTCATTTTCATCTTCCTCCACCTCCTTCTTGATGGTTTCTATAACGTCCTCTTTAGGCTTGGGAACAAACAGCCTGTAATCATTTGTTTCAAGCGATTCATCAAATTGACAAACTGATTTATAGGCACAAAAAGTACAAGGCGTTTTTTCCTTCATTTTATAAGGGGCAATATCGACAGTTCCTTCTGTTATGCGGTTGCCGGTATTTGTATACATCTTCCTCACATAACGCCGTAAATAGTCAAACTCCTGCTTATTGGCGACCTTGGACCGCTTTGAAATGGTCCCGTCCTTTTTGAAGCCGGCGGAAATAATCGATGAATCTCCTGTTTCCAGCGTCTGGTCCATTAACCGGATGACATTTTCATCCCCCAGCATCAGTCCATTCATCTTGAACTTTTTATAGAGTTCTTGCTCTATATCCTCCAATGTCAGCATTTTTGATGTGCTTACAATTGGGTTATGGACATGGAAGTATAGAACTCCCGCTGGATCTGCTTCCGTACCGATCAAGGCATTGGAATGGGCAATAATAATATCCAGATAGGTAAGCATTTGCAGGGCGATGCCATAGTAGACTTCGCTGACATTCAAATCTTTGGAACTCGACTTATAGTCAATAACCCGTAAAAATGTTCCATGTGCATCCTGTGCTTTATCTACCCTGTCAATTCTGCCGACAAGCTCCATTTTCGACCCATTTTTAAGCGGGAAAACGAGCGAAGGCAATTCTCCTTTCGGGCCAAATCCGAGTTCAAGCCCTACTGGAGAGAATCCGCTTGATTTGGCATGCTCGCTGATTACGAATGATGCTCTGCTGATGATTTGTTCAAGCTTTCTCTTAATATAGTGATGCCTGTTTGAGCTTAAGAGAATCTCATTTTGCAATTTAGGGGCAAGCATTTCGACTGCTTCTTTTGCGAGAATTTCACACTGTTCTCTGGTCATATCCGTCCATGATAGCTTTTGAGTCATTACCGTTTCAGCAATATATTTTAATGCAGCATGGAATAAATCTCCAATATCCGGCGCCTCCAGGCGGTATACCTGCCTTTCCCGGAGCCTTAGGCCGTGCTGGGCAAAATGGGAAAACGGGCAGCTGTGGAATAATTCCATTCTGGATACACTTGCCTGTATATGGTCACCATACAGCTCTTTGCTAATGTTCTCATCTAGCTTCTGTGTATTATTTTCATAATTCAGGCTGGAAAGAACCTTTAATGCCGGCCTTCTCCATTGCTCATTTTTTAAATAAATATTATAAACATCCCACCACAAATCATAAATCGGATAGTTTCGCTTCTTCAGCTGCAGCTGTGATGTCAGATAAGAAAGTGCTGTATTAAGGTTATCCGCATATTCAAGCTGTTCAGCTTCCGGCAATTCTGCCGGGTCGGCCATAAAGGCATGCTGCCTGGATTCAGGGAATAAATCTGCCATTCTTTTAATAAAAGGAGACGGCATGAGCGCTTTGCCTTCTTCATTTGCCAGCGGGTAGCTGATAAATAATCTTTCTGACGGGGTGACAAAGGCTTTATAAGCTAAAAATTCCTCATCCAGAAGGCGAGTTCGGCTTCCTGGAGCAAGTTTCATGCCATTTGCATGCAGCTTTTCCCTGTCTTCATCCGCCAGCACACCATCCTCCGAAAATTTGACAGGGAGTACTCCTTCGTTAAGACCAATGACAAAAGCCGCTTTAATGTCAGTTAATCGGGATCTCTCCAAGTCTGCTGCCATTACCTGATCGATAGCAGGCGGAACAAGTGTAAAGCGCAGTGACTCCATTCCGGCATCAAGAATAGAAGCAAACCGCTTTAGAGTGACATCTTCTTGACCCAGCATTTCTACATATTGATCCAGAAGCTCCATTATGGCATTCCAAGCCTGTCCATGTTCCCTTGACTTAACAAGGTTCCCTTTTTCCTCTTCAGCCGTTTTCCATTGTTCCAGTTTTAATGGGACTTCAAGTTCTTCAAGATATAAAAACATAGCTTCACAATATTTACGGCCATTATCAGCTTTTTTAAGGCGGCGGGTTAGCCTTAAAATCGGGCCGGTAATCATTTCCCGAAGATCGTTTAATTCATCTTCGATTTTCTTTTCTGCATCTGTCTGGGCAACTGCTTCAAACTCCAGTCCCCTAATTCTTCTGTAAATCCATCTTCTCTTCCTCGTCCACTTATCCCCTTGGATGCCATAGGCAAGGACATAATTTTCAAGCCTGTCCATCTGCTCGCGCAGACGGGATGGATCTAACTTTGACGGAAAGATGAGCTCAGTCTTAACCGCTCTAAAGATCGGTTCATAACGCCAGTTCCCATTGAGGATCTCCAAGGTCGAGCGAATTAATTCCACTAGAGGGTGATTCAGCATCGTCCTTTTTTGGTCAATGAAATAAGGAATATCGTAGTCGTGAAACACGGTTTCAATCATGTCATGATAATCCTGTCCGTTTCTAGCCAAAACCGCAATATCTCTGTAACGGTATCCTTCAATGCGAATAAGCTGGTTTATTTTTCTTGCGATTCCTTCAATTTCGGCTCTTCTATTTACAGCCTGTCCAATATGAATGGCAGACTCTCCTGAAAAAGCAGCAGCCGGCCTGCTGTCAAAATTGGCTTCAAGATGCCTCAGGGAAGGCGTATTCCATCTTTTTTGCTCAGTAAGCTTGATCTCTTCCACATCCAGCCCATTCCGAGAAGCCATTTCAAAGATCGTTTGATAGTTTTCACCTGACATCCTGAATAAATGAAGTTCATCAGGAGCGCTTTGCTTAAATGGACGATCAAGTGTGAGTGTAATGGTTACCTTTTTGCACAGCTTCATTAGCTGCTCAACGATCATATATTCTTGCGGTGTAAAGCTATAAAAGCCATCTATATAAACTTCTGCATTTTTTAGATACTGTGATCGCGAGGCTTTTTCCGAAAGCAAACGGAAATAATCTTCAGAATCTGTATATTTACCGGAAAGGGATTCTTCAAAATTTTTATAAATTAATTCAAGGTCATGAAGCTTATCCTGCAGCGCTTTATTCGATTCCCCGCCAGCTGAAAGCTGATTCTGCCGCTCTGTCAGCTCATCAGGATTGACACAATAACGTTTAAATTCTGTCATCATCTGTTCAATTTGCTGGATAAATCCATTCTTATCAGCAGCCCGCTGGAAAAGCTTCAGCTCATCTTTTTTATCTTCTATGATTTTGCGGATCAGCATGCTGATGCCAACACTATTAAGATGGTATCTGCTCATGCCTCCAGTTTCCTGAAGAATTCTCCAGGCAAGGCGCGTAAAAGAATACACCTGGCTTCGAACCATTCCATTTAAACCTGGTGTTGTAATTAGTTTATATTCTGATAGAAACGTCATCTGTTCCGGTACTAAATAGATAATTGGGTCGCCATCCGGGCTGAACCGCAGTTCATCGCGGATTTCATTCAGGCAGTACTCCGTTTTGCCGCTTCCGGAACGGCCTATCAATAAACGTACGGTCATGTTTTTCCTCCTTAAAAGAAAAGCAGAAGCGCCCGACACCTCGAGTAGTCAGGCGCTGGAGCTATACAGTTATCGAAATTTAGGTGCTTACTTAACAGATTATGTGAGGCTTCCAAAGCCATCTGCCGAAAAGCCTAGCAGTCATTACGTTTATGTCTATATTCTCTTAAATTATTTTATCATATTAGCTGTTCAATTTTTCAATTGGGGTCTTTCAAAAATGTGGAAATGAACAACTTTCATATACAGGCAATCCTGCATAGGTTATGGTGGCAGGTGATATGAATGGTCTCAAAACCAATTCTGCTGGCAACCTCCATTATTTTGACAGTAACAGGCATTTTTGTTGCCAGCAATATTTATACGCTTATTCCTATTTACGGGGATATAGCTGATACATTTAACGTGAATGAAAATTATATTGTCGGAGGAGGCAGTCTTTTTGCCTTTTTTTATGCAGCCGGATTGCTATACTTTGGCCCTGCTTCTGATACTTTCGGCAGGCGAAAAATAATCACTATCGGTTTGCTCGCCTCATCATTGTCCACTTTTGCTGTGGGGCTTTCAACAAATGTTGAGGCGCTTTATATTTCCAGGTCGATTCAGGGGTTGACACTTGGCAGTTTCGCACCTGTTGCTTTTGCCTATTCCTTTGACCTTTTTCCGCCAAAGAAACGTACCCTGCTGCTCGTATTTATCAATACAGGATTTCTCATTGCCGGTATACTGGGACAACTCATCAGCTCTACAATCACTTTTTATTTTCAGTGGAGTTATGCTTTTTATTTCTTTGCCATTTGTTATTTTGTACTCTTTCTTATGTCGTACAAAATATTGCCCTCAACTCCACCACCAGCCAATTCAAGAGTTTCCGTTATTCAGACTATGAAAAATCTTATAAAAAACAGCAGCCTGTTAAAATGTTACGCCATTACGTTTACTTTACTGTTTTCTTTTGTAGCTTTATACGATTCGATAGGAAGATTTTTCCAGGGGACCAGAGAAGATTTATTTATATTAAGAGCGGTTGGATTAATCGGGGCAGTCCTGTCTCTTTTCACAGGCAAATTAATCGACCGAATTGGCATTTACGCAACCATGAAGCTGGGTTTGTTACTGGGCATATGCAGCATTATTAATATGGCTGTATTTAGCAGTACACCCGCTTTAATGGCCTTTTCCATACTATTTGTAGCCTCCATCTCCCTGCTTGTACCAACAGTTATTACACTCATTGGCATGATTGCAGGGTCTGATCGGGCAAAGGCACTTTCGCTCTATTCATTTATCCTTTTAACTGGAGCCAGCCTTGCTTCGCCTGTTGTGATGGTCCTTCAATATGAGTATGTGCTGCAGCTGCTGCTAGCCTTTTTCCTTTTGAATATGGTACTTGGTTATTTCCTATCAAAAGAAATTAATCTTAGTCCACAGTCAGAATAAATAAGAAAAGCGCGGGACGAGACCGCGCGCTACTTTTATTCTTTCCATTCTGGCCGAAGCAGCCCGTATAAAAACATATCATGCCTGCTTCCATCACGTTCAAGAAAATCTCTGAATCTGCCTTCCCTTTGGAATCCAAGGCTTTCATACAGGGACACGGCTCTATTATTATATGAAAATACAGTAAGCTGCAGCCTATGGAGATTCAATTCCATGAAAGCATAACGAATAAGGCATTGCATGGCTTCTTTTCCATAACCTTTCCCCCATTTAGATTCAGCTGCAATAGCGATGGTGATCCAGCCGGTTCGGTGCGGCCATAGAATACCGTTTAACTCTGCATAGCCGATAAGTTCATTTGTATTTTTTAACCGAATAGCAAACCTGAAAGTATCTTGTGAAGATTCGTCCAGCCATTTTTTTATTTCTGTTTCCTGCTTAGGTTTTACCGGCAGCGCATCCAGGTTGCGCATTATTTTTTCATCTGTATACCACTGGATGATCTTTTTTATATCTTCCTCATTAAAAGCTCCCAATGCTATATCTTTTCCGGATAATATATTTCCGCTGAGCATTCCATCACCCCCGGAACAATAATTTCTGCATTAAATGATGGAATCCTTCTTTCCTGTATTAATTGGTTTTTTTAAAATATATTAGACAAGGCTTCTGTTATGCGGGAACCATCCTTGGACAAACGACCCTAAAGAATCTGGTTTCAGCCCCGCTCTATTCTGCAGCCAGCCAATTTCCCGCCTACAACAATCTCTACTTCATACAAGATGAACCAATATACGCTGAAAAGCCCCGCCAAACTAAAGGTATGGCGGGATTTTTTCGGTGCGGTTATCATTGGATTTTTCTTTTATCTTCACAAATCATCAGCAGATTGCCTTCACTATCCCGGAAATTAAAAAAGGAAATATCCCCATGCTCCTCAATCTCGCTAAAAATTTCTGCATTTAAAGATTTGACGTAGTCATAAGATTGGTAAATATCATTCGTATCGAAAAAGAAAAGCGGCTTTGCATCCTGCTTGGCAACGACCCCTTTATTGGCATCGAGAATAATGCCAGATCCGCCTGATACCGGCAAATCATAAATCATGCCTTCATGAGCAGTTTCCTTTTTCGGATGTCCGAGCAATTGTGAATAGAAATCGATTGCTCTGTTCATATCTTTCACATGGATAAAAATGGCGCCAACCTGATTTTTTACAGGGCTTTTCATGATTTCACTCCTATTTTAAAATTTTGTTTCTTTTTTCACCGGCTAAAGGCTCTTACGAACCAAATATCGAATTTCGCGGATATCCCGTTTTATTTTCCCAAGAAATGCTGGTTTGCCTATCTGCAAGCATGATTCAGCTGCTTTTTCCCCTGAATATGATGAAGAATGCTTATAATCGACCACAATTGGAACTCTTTCGGTCCTCTTCTCTCCAAACTTCTCCAGTTCAGGGGCGGATTGGAACCGCCTTCTGAGAATTCCTGCCACTAAATTTGAGCGCCCGCAAAGAAAAGAGTCCCCGAAGGAACCCTTTATTCGTATGTTTCCACAAAAACTGTAGCACCCATGCCGCCGCCGACACACAAGGATGCAATCCCTTTTTGTCCGCCTCTTCTTTTCAATTCGTGGACAAGGCTAACGACAAGGCGGGCACCAGTACAGCCGATTGGATGACCCAGGCTGATTCCGCTGCCGTTTACATTGACTTTGTCGCGATTCAAACCAAGTTCTTTTTCAACTGCGAGGTATTGTGCAGCAAAAGCTTCATTAACTTCAATCAAGTCTGCATCCTCAAGTGACCATTCTACGTGGGCAAGTCCTTTTTTCACAGCCGGAACCGGGCCTCTTCCCATGACTTTTGGATCTACTCCTGCTACTGAGAAGCCAACGATTTTAGCTAGTGGCACTAAGCCTTTTTCCAGCGCCAGCTCTTCAGGCATCAGAACAAGCGCTGCTCCGCCATCATTTAGGCTGGATGCATTCCCTGCCGTAACGGATCCACCCTTTCTGAATACAGGCTTCAAACCGCTTAGTTTATCGGCAGTTAAATCACTGCGAGGGTTTTCATCCTTTGTAACAATGACTTCCCCTTTCCGGTTTTTCACTTTAATTGGAATGATTTGCGAGTCAAAATAACCGTTTTCAATTGCATGCAAAGCTCTTTCATGGCTCAGCAAAGCAATTTCATCCTGTTCTTCTCTTGTGATGCCATGGATTTCTGCCAGGTTTTCAGCAGTCTCCCCCATCATAATATGATGGATCGGATCCTCCAAAATTTCCCACACTGTATCTGTTACTTGCCCATGCTGCATGCGGGCTCCCCAGCGATGCTGCTTTAATGTATAAGGGCTGGAGCTCATTGCTTCAACTCCGCCTGCAATGACGATATCTGACATGCCCGACTGAATTTGCAGCGCAGCAGAAATAATCGCCTGCATACCTGAAGCACATTGTCTTTGTACAGTGAACCCGGTTGTCGTATCATCAAAGCCTGCAAGCAAAGCAGCTGTTCTTGCCGTATTTGGCTCATCCGTGCGCTGAATGCAATGGCCTAAAATGACCTCATCCACCTCATTGCTTTGCAATCCGCTTCTCTCCGCTGCTTCTTTTAAAGCCGGAACAATTAAATCAGTCGGAAGAAGATCCTTAAAGGCTCCGCCAAATGTTCCGACTGGTGTCCTGACAGCTGATGTTATTACTACACTTCTCATCCTTTTTCACCTCGTTTGTTATCCTCAGCCACAGTTCCGAGCATCCTCTCGAAACCGGGTGTTACATCATTATTCCGCCATCTACATGAAGGACAGTTCCATTAACATAATCTGATTCATCGGAAGCAAGGAACAAATATGCGCTGGCAATGTCTTCAGGATTTCCAAGCCTCCCAAGCGGGACCATTCCTTTCATTTGCCCGATAACCTTTTCTGGAACCTTTGCTGTCATACCGGTTGCAATAAATCCAGGAGCAACTGCATTCACATTGATTCCTTTTCTCCCCAATTCCTTTGCCCATGTCTTAGTCATGCCGACTACCCCAGCTTTTGCTGCTGCGTAGTTTGTTTGTCCAATATTTCCATAGACTCCGGAAACAGATGAAGTATTGATAATTTTTCCGCCTCCCTGCTCCACCATTTCCGGAAGGACTGCTTGAGTGCAGTGAAATACACCAGAAAGGTTGACATCCAAAACTGCCTGAAAATCTTCAGCAGATAGTTTCGATAGCATCCCATCTCTTGTAATTCCTGCATTATTTACTAAAATATCAATTTTTCCAAATGTCTCTTTTACGGCTTCAACCATTTGGTCAATACTTTGCCTATCTGCCACATTTACCTGGAAAAATTCTACGTTAAATCCTTTATCTTTTAGCACCTGTGCTCTTGGTTTTCCAAGGTCAGCATTATAATCCGCCATAGCTACCGAAGCTCCTTCACTGGCAAATCTTTCTGCAGCTGCAAGGCCAATACCGTTGGCGGCTCCGGTTATAATGGCTGTTTTCCCTTTAAGCCTCATCTATTGCACCCCCGTTATTATTCAAAAATTCCGACATCACACAAAGCAGCTGATCTATATCATCGATCGGCGGCGAATGTCCGCAATCTTTTAATTCGACAAAGCTTGCATTTTCTCCTATGTGTTCGATTATTTCTTCAGCCATTTGTTTAGGAATGACCACATCCGTGAACTAACACCGCGCACAACGCCCATTATGCTCCTATCAACACGGCCCCAAAACAAAGCCAATTAGCTTTGAACCCAGCATAAAAAAAGGCTGTTACAAATGAGTTACACCACGAACATGTTATGGTAATTTTTTGAATCGGTTTAATACCCGCTAAAAAAGGCTAAGAAATATAAAACAAATGACGGCAAGTTGAAAGGAGCAATCATGATGAAAGTTGTTTATGGCTTAATGACTCAAAACGGAGATGCCCAGGAATTGTTATGGGATCTGGGCTTTTGGGAGAGCGAAGAATCCGCCAGGGAATATTTAAGTACAGAAATGTCCAATACGCGCGGAATTACAGTTGAACCGATTAACATTAATGATCCTATACCGGTCTCACCAGAGGAAATAGAAGAAAACGAAATGGTTGCCTGCTCCCTGTGCGGAATTCAATATAACCGGGAAGATGTCAATATGACTGATTATGATGAAAATGTTTGTGTTAATTGTGAGCCTGAATATAGGGAGAATCCTAATTTGCATGTTATCTAAAAATTATTGTTTTTAGGACCGTCCTAGTTATTTTCAGAATCTAAGCATTATAAAAAAAGGACTCGAATTTTATCGAGTCCTTTTGCCGTTCAAAGTCACAATGAATTTTAATAGCTAATTTAAAAAGAAGCGTCCATTTCATCAAGCGGCCAGTAGCGCAGATTAACTTTTCCAACAACCTGCTCCGCTGAAATAAACCCAAAGTGGCGGCTGTCCCAGCTTCCGAGACGGTTATCCCCCATCACAAACAGCTTACCCTCCGGAACTGCTTCCGCGCCTGTCATTTCTCTAAGAGTGAAATCGCCTGTCAGCCTGCCGCCAAGTGCATCTTTCCGGTATTTTTCCAAATATGGCTCATCCACTTTTTTGCCATTGATATAAAGTTCATCATTGCGGTATTCTATTTTATCTCCTGGGAGCCCAATAACTCTTTTTACAAAGTCCTCTTTATCATTATGATGAAATACAATGACGTCAAAACGATCCAAATCGCTGGCCTGATAGCCAATTTTATTAACAATTAGCTTATTCCCATCCTGAAGTGTTGGCATCATGGATTCACCTTCCACCACATAATTGGAGAAGAAAAAAGTCCGTATAAAAGCAAAGATAATTATGCCGATAGCAAAAGCCTTTATCCATTCTGCCCCTTCTTTTTTCAATTCTTCCTTCACACTGCATCTCCCCCAATGCTTTCTAGAATCGCTATTCTTTATGAGTGCGATCTTTTTCTACGCTCATATTCATTTTTATTTCAATGATTTTGCCCACATACCAAAGAATAAAAATAACCAGCGCAACAATGGCTGACCGAATTGGCTGTGTCACTAAGGACCTTATGTCATAGCCAACAAAGCTAATTGTAAAAATCATAACCATTTTACCTGTCAGGACAGCCAGCATATATTGAGCAATGCTGATGTTTGAAAGGCCTGCGACGATATTGACAACAGCAGATGGAGTAAACGGAAAGCAAAGTAAAATGAACAAAGGGCCGAATCCATGCTTTTCCACCCAGCTCATCAGCTTTTGCACCTTTTGGTGCTTTTTCAAAACCCGCAGTATTCTTTTCTGTCCGTATTTGCGGATTAGCAAGAAAACGATTAGGGCTCCCGCTACAGCACCTATCCAGGAATACAAGAAACCAAGCCAGAGGCCGAATGCGCTTGCGTTTGCCATAACAAATAAAAACAGCGGCAGAAACGGCAGAAACGCTTCAAGCATAGGCAGCAGGATGCCTGGGAGGGGGCCAAAAGAGCGATATTCCTGAATTAAATCCATTATGTTTTCCAATGTAAACCAGTCTTTGAACAGTTCAAAATCCATTTAGTATTTCTCCTTGTACATATGCGGCGAGCAGCTTTTTATAAGTCATAACGCAAATCCCCGTTTTTAAAAAGGGCAATTTCCTCTATTTTTACCACTTACCCTTTTATTGTACACCTAATCAGCAAAAAAAGAGTAAATCGAACTCCCGGCTCTTTCTATTATTTTGAGAGAAATTCATGAATAGCTGCTTTGTTTTCCTCCAGATTAATCGCCAGTACAGCAGCCCCATTGATCCTCTGATTTTCAAATGTGCCATCAACAGGAACACGGAGAGTTTCCACATTCCTGCTATCTTTAGAAATAAAGTCTTTCCCAATGTACAGCATATCTCCTGTATCCATATTAGTATTTACGAAAGGTGTTACAACCCCTATCAGTTTCGGCAGCTTTGTAATGGTTTGGAAGCTGGTAAACTGGCTGGCAACTTCCTTCATCACTTTCTGCTGACGCTCTACTCTTCCAAAATCACCCACTGCATCCTGCCTGAATCTTACATAGCCGAGAAGATGCTCGCCATCCAGGCGCTGCAAACCTGGTTCCAGAGTAACTCCAATATTGGCGGACATTCTTTTTTCAACGTCAATTTCTACTCCTCTTGGGAAGGCCTCATCAATCAAATGGACAAAGCCCTCGAAATCCACAATAGAATAATATTGAGTATCTAAATCAAAGTTTTCCTTCAGCGTTTGCCTTAATAGCTCTGGCCCGCCATATGCCAGTGCTGCATTTATCCTATTTTGTCCGTGGCCCGGGATGTCTACATACATATCCCTCATAAAGGAAAGAAGTTTATATGTGCCCTTATCGGGATGATATTGGGCAACCATAATTGTATCTGCCCTCGATTTTTCTTCCCCCCTGGCGTCACTTCCTAATATCAATATATTCGTTCCACCGTACTGATCCTTTTCTCCATTAAACTCAAATTCTTCTGTCTCTATATTTGCTTCACCTTTTGATTGGGAAACCCCCTGCTTAAATTGGAAATAAGAATAAGCAAGTGTCCCTGCAAACAACAGAAACAGAATTAAGAGAAACGATTTCCATTTCCTCTTCTTTTTCTGCTTTTTATATTCATGTCTTTCAGATCTCATAAAATTAAGTCCTTTCTTTAAAACAAAATGATAGTCCCGCTGGTTTGGCAGGCCGGGCTTTGAAGATATGCTAAACAGACCTTCAAATATATTTGACTGATGTTCTTGTTAAAAAGTTTCGATATCGGTACTGGTATATCCTGTATACCCTTATAATTTGCAGATGAATTACTTTCTTTGCAACTTATTTTGATAATCTTAAACCTTTGGGGCGGTTGGGCAGAAAAATTTAATTTCGTTGATATATCGGCTTTTTCGTTGATATATACAGTCTTTCGTTGATAAATTGAAAATTTCGTTGATATATCCATTTTTCCGTTGATTTCTATGCTTCCTGTTCCAATTATTTCACAATTCAAACTAAAAAACCGCAAACCCGAAGGCCTGCGGCAATTTTTTATAGGTATTGATCGAACCAGCCAGCAATATAGTTGAGACGGCTGATTCTTAGGTTAGGCTTCCCGCTTCTTGATAGTTCATGGTTCGATTCAGGGAAACGGATAAATTTAGCTGTTTTTTTACGATGCTTTAAAGCAATGAATAATTGCTCTGCCTGTTCAATCGGACAGCGGTAATCTTTTTCACTATGAAGTATCAGCAATGGTGTATCCATTTCATTCACATAGGCAAGCGGAGAATGCTTCCATAGCTTATCAATATCATTCAAATTACTTTTAATTTGCCAATCCGTAAAATAATAGCCGATATCACTTACCCCGTAAAAGCTGATCCAGTTGGAGATAGAGCGCTGTGTGACTGCTGCCTTGAAGCGGTTTGTATGCCCAATAATCCAGTTGGTCATAAAGCCCCCATAGCTTCCACCTGTCACGCCAAGCCGGTCTTTATCAATAAAATCATAGTTTTCCAGCGCGTAATCAACTGCATCCATAATATCTTCATAATCTTTGCCGCCGTAATCTCCCCTTACAGCGTCAACAAACTGCTGGCCGTATCCATGGCTTCCTCTTGGGTTAATAAATAATACGGCATAGCCTTTTGCAGTAAGGCACTGAAATTCGTGGAAATAGGAATTGGCATACATCGCATGAGGCCCGCCGTGGATTTCCACTACAAGCGGAGCTTTGTCGCCATCCTGCAGATGGAGTGGCTTCATGATCCAGCCATGCAGATCCCAATCATCTGAAGATTTAAACTGAATCGGCTCTGCATCTGCAAGCTCCACCTTGCCCAAAAACTCTTCATTCACATTTGTCAGCTGTTCTAATTCTCCCGTTGGTACGTCCAGCAAAAATAAATCGCCAGGATATGCAGGCTTGCTGATGGCTACGACTGCCTGGTTGATATTTCCGCCGGTAGTCAAACCATACACATGCTGCTGATCCAGAAGCGCCGGGTACAATTCGCCCTCCAAAGAGCCATAATAAACAACTGTATTGCCATTGTCCGTGGCCAGGAAATAAAAACTCCTGCTGTCCTCTGCCCAAAGAATTCCTGGTGTCACTACACCCTGCTGGAAATCTCCGATTGCATAATCCCCTGCCAAAATATCAGAATCCGCAGTCAGGCACTGTATGTTTTCAGTTTCAAGGCCGTAAATCCAAACCTTTGTATGTGTGGCATTTTCATATTCTCTTTCGTGTCCGAACATGCCCAGATATTTTCCATCTGGTGACCATGTAGCATTACCAAAATAACCTTTGCCGTTCGTTACCTTTTTCATTTCTTTTGTTTCAGGATTGACGAGATAAACATCGCTTACAAAAGAAAAATCTTTTTCTTCGCTTAAATCAGCCGTTACAGCCACTGATTTTCCATCAGGGGACCAGCTTTGCACCTGATAGTCATGCTCACCTGAAGTTAGCTGTTCAATCATGCCAGTCTCTATATCTACAGCTGCCACTTGGCTGTATCTTCCGCTCCAAAATCCCTGAGCATCTGATTTGTGTTTCATTTTATCAATTTCAAGCGGAACCGGCTTCTCATCTTGCTTTTCCTGTTTTTCCGCTTTCCCCGCTTCTTCATCTGGCTTCAAAGATACATTAAAAGCAAGCTTTTTTCCGTCCGGTGACCAAACAGGATTGGAAGCGCCATTTGTGCACTGGGTCAGCTGACGTGCTTCACCGCCTGTTATGTTCATAATATAAATCTGCGGTTTGCCGCTCCTATCGGAAACGAATGCAAGCGCTCGTCCATCCGGAGACCAGCGCGGTGAATGATTTTTATGTTCACCATACGTCCACTGGACTGGTTTATTCTTTTCGCTGGCATTTATATAGAATAAATTCGAGCTATATGTATTTTTATCTTCTAGTATTTTCGTCTCAACATATACCAAACCGGACCCATCCGAGGATAGCTGCGGGTCGGCAACCGACTTTAACTCATAAAGATCTTCAGGTTGTATTGCTCTCTTTTGTGTCATTTCTTCCATCCTTCCTAACTATGCTGTTCTACTTATTTCGACATTAGAAATAAAATCCCTTCTCATTCTGCTAATAGGTGAAACTTTTTTTGCTAAATGGAAATGATGTGGATAGGGGGCTTTCACCTTATTCGACAAATAAAGGCTCTTGCAAGGAGAAGCTTTCCTTTGTAAAATTAAATAGGAACACTTGTTCTGGAAAGATTATCTGGATGAAACTTGCAAGCTCGTGAAATAGCAGGCAACTTTTGATTAAGGGAGTAGAAAGATTATGACGAGAATTCCTGAGGAAGACCGTAACGTAATGGAACAGGCTATCTATTTGCCAATGGTATTAACTATTTTAAACCGTGATCTGATTGTTATTAATAAAAGTCCCTTCAAACTAAAACAGCCTTATCTTGATTTAGTTGAAGAAACCCTGAAAGTCATACAAAATGAACTATCAGAAGTCAAACGCTATATGAACAAAAACCAGCTCAAGGTTCATGAAATTAAACGAGATGACGCGTTTACCATGTTCATGTTTCTCTATAAAGGCTACGAGGAGCGTCATAATTACTTTAATCCCCGCATCCGCAACAAAGTTCAGGAGCTAATGGTATATTATCTGTTTAAAAGGCATGTGACCGGAACTGGCAAAAACCTAAAAGCAAATTAATTCGATAAATTTGTAATGGGAAGAGCCTGCTTTTAATATTGTAATATACACGGAAAAACAGAAGCATGAAAACATGCATGCTTCTCGCTTATCCTGCTATCCCTAATCCCTTCTTGCACCATATGCTCCCGCTCTCTCCGAAGCATTCAAACTTCTGGAACCATTTAAAAAGTATAGTGCCTTTCTCTCTGATTCTTCTATCCTGCTTATTAGAGTTGTTTTTAGCAATGCTGTCCTCAGCAGCTGGTTATTAAAAGTATTGTAAGACACTGGAAGAATAAAACTTTGCTTATTTTTGAAAACCGCCTCTGTATTTCCGTCATTAGTCCGTTTGTAATAGAGAATATGCTCCTGTGCAATCCAAATGCATTCAGGATTGCTTGGAGAGGTTGTTGGGAAAAAATAAATGAAGTTTGTGGGGTCAATTGTAATCGGAGCCTTGTGGGTTATTCCGGTCAATTGGCGCGTACCCTCCTTTCTGCCTTCATAGCTTGAACCGAAAAACCTGCAGCTTTTTTTAATAATTTCAATGGGTTTAAATGGGGAAGTCAATTCTTCATCAAGCCCCCAAATTTGTGAATAAACCTTAAGGCCATAAGGGAGAGGCTTGATAATCATCGTATTTGGATTGATCTCATATTCTTCGATTAGCTGAGTATTTGGGCTTCTCATTTTTTCATCTCCTTTTTTTGTATACCGCCGCATTTTCATAATAGCACCAATTAATCTAAAAATTACTAATTTTCGATAATAGTTGCTAAAATGTTCACATTTTCGACATCCATGAAAATATTTTCTAAAAATTTAAAAAATTTAGTTGAATATTCAGAAGGAATTCCATATAATATTAAAAAGCATCAGGGGTGATTTCCATGAAGGAAAAATCATACACCGAATTAATGAAAGCGAGCGCCATGAAGCGCAAGCAGCAGAAAGAGTCCTTTGTTCTTGACCTTTACATTGACATGCTGATTTCTGAGATCCTGCTGAACACAGAAAAAGAAAAATTAATGAAAAAAGTGGACGCAGCCATTGACGAAGGAAACAAGCCGGCATTTATCCATTTATCAAACCAGTACAGGGAACTTTCCAAACGTTTCGGTACTTAGCAAATTAAAGTTGCCCCCCGCCAAAAAAGCGGGGGATTTTATTTTTACAGTTAGGAGAATGACTCTTGAGTGACAGGCATTTATTTTTAATGGGCGGCAGCCCGCCTTTCGGAGAAATTTCAGGAAGAAAATTTGCAGAGCTCTCTTCTGCATCTACAAATAAAGTAGCAGTACTCTTTTTGGAAAGGGAAGGCTGGATAAACTATATGGACAAGTATACAAGGCCTTTAAAGCAATACGGAGTTAAAGATTGCACCTATCTTCCGCTGTCCTCTTCTTCGTCAGCTTCACTTTTTGAGGAACTGCTCTGTTGCTCCGGAATCATTATTGGCGGTGGCGAAACTGAAAAATACAGGAGCTTTATAGCGGAAACAGGTCTTGGTGAATGCATCAGGAAGATGTATTGGGAAGGCATCCCCGTGGCAGGCTTCTCGGCAGGGGCTTTAATATGCCCGGAGCATTGTATAATCCCTCCAGTTGACACGCCGAAAAAGCAGCATCTTTTTCTGAATGGGCTCGGATTGATCCGTGATTGTGCTATCAGTGTCCATTTTACAAAGTGGAACGAAAGGGAAAATTTAAAAGCGGCTATGAAAAGGACTGGTGCTTCAGTTGGTTATGGAATTGATGATGGAGCAGGTATTTATTTTACTAATGAAATACCAGCTTTTAAGGATGGAAGCATTCATACATATAAAAAGATCTAAAAAGCAGACCCAATGGGCCTGCTTTTTAACTTCTTAATAGAATGTCTCTGTTAAACTTGCCTGGTGATTTCCGCTTCAGGGACTTAGCGAACAGCGGGCGGTCCGACGCTCCTCGTCCCTTAGCGCCTTTGGGGTCTCCCTTTGACTCGCTAGTCTCGTGCCTTCCGCTCCAATCATCAGGGTGCTAAATCAACATTTAGCTTTAACACAGCCAATATAATAATGGGCACCCTTATTGAGCCTGCTCTCTCTCCTTCTGTCTCTGCTTAATTTCAAACTCCTCCAGCATTGAAATCCGTTCCAGCATGGTTGGATGGCCATACCGGAATACTTTCACAAGTAGCGGCGGATTCACCTGGCTCAAGCCTGCCCTTGTCAGCTCCTGAAATGTTTGGATAGCAGCATCCGAATCCTCGGTCATTTCAATCGCATAACGATCAGCCCTTGTTTCCTGGTATCGCGAAACCAAATTGGTCAACGGGCTGGAAATGAACAAAAGCATTGAAAGAATCATTAAGAATAATGGCAAGGACCTTATATCATTTACAGCAGGAATTTTAAGCGCCCTTCCCCATTTATCAATTGCCTTTTCCATTAATTTAGCGGTCAGGTAAAGGCCCAGCAGGGACAGCAGCAAGTAGCCTCCGATTCCGATATAGATATGCTTTTCAACATAATGGGCCATTTCATGTGCCATAATAAACAGAATTTGGTCTTCATTTAATTTATTCAGGGTTGTGTCCCAAAGAACAATTCTGGAATTAGAGCCGATACCTGTAACATAGGCATTCAGCGCATTTGTTTTTTCAGCCATATCGACCTCAAAAACATGTTCAGCAGGGATATTTGCCTGATTTGCGAGTTCAAGTATTTTGGTTTCAAGTTCTTTATTTTTTAAAGGGTAAAAATCATTATAAAGAGGGTCAATGACAACAGGCTGCAAAAACATCATAAATAAGGTGAAAGGAATAGATAGAAGCCATGCGTAAAGCCACCATCTTCTCTTGCTCTTATTAATCAGCCAATATAAAACCGATACAATCAGGACCATCGTTCCATAATTAACCCAAAAATCAATGAGTTCATCCTTCATCCACCCGCTAAAGCTTTGAGTCGAGATATTATAAGTTTTCGATAATGAAAAACTGATGTAGCTTAATGGCATCGTGGCGATAAACGCAAAAAATGAAAGCCAAATAAGATAAATAGCTGTTTGCAGAAACTTATATGGTGTAGATTGCTCCGCCCATTTTTTAAAAGCCTTTGACAAACCAAATAGAAGAATGAATAAATAGAAGACCCATTCAAAGGGTGTGGAGATGAAAAACAGTAAATTTCTTATTTTTGAATATTCCTCACTAAGCATCAATTCCCTGCCGTTGAGGAATGTTGCAGGATCTGCCCGTGAGCCTTCATATTCAAACGGCAGACTGTTATCCGCAAAGTAAAATAAATACCAATAAAAAAATAAGCCGTATAAGCAAAAGGCTAACGCGCCGTAAAAGCCTAATTTTCTTGCCATCTGATTCCCCCCTTTTGGTACAACCATTCTATAATTAGTTTAGTATAAAAATCTGTAATTAGAACTATTTTAGTTGGACATTCATTCAATGATTAGGGCTGGTGTTCACTGCCACTGGTTCCAGATATTCCAGCCAGGCCGCTGCCATGATTTATCGTCCAATGAGCAATGTTTATTGGCCAAATGTAAGTTTTGCGGTTTTCCGACTCCGGATCAGCAGGTGAAAATGAATTTACCGGCTGATCTGATTATTAGGATCTACCGGCCAAATTGCGTGAATACCGGCAAACGATATTTTTGCAGCTTCAAGCTTATGTCCATGACCCGTTTAAAATCATTTCCGCAAAATAAATTTTCTAATGAAAAAACCGGCTCTATGAACCGGTTCAATGCACAATCTATCATTATCATATCTAAATAAGGAACGAATATACAGATAAAACAGCAATAGATCCTAAAACGACTACAATGACATTTGCTCCTAAAAAGGCTGCAATAAAAGCGGCACCAGCGCCCAGCAGCCCGAACCAAATATCCTCATTTATAAACAAGATTCCAGGAAAAATAAGTGCCCCTAATGTGGCATAGGGAACATTTTTTAAAACTCCCTGAACAAAGCCCGGCAGTTCTTTGCCTTTGAACAGCACAAAAGGCAAGAGTCTCGGAATATAGGTAACTAATGCCATGCCAGCTATCATCCATACCATTTGGCTACTCATGCTCCTGCCCCCTTTGCTTATTTTTCACCATTTCAATCAATTCAATCATTACAGCAGATAAAAGGGTTGCCAATACGATTGCCCAGCCAGTTGATAAAGCATTGGTCAAAGTAAAAATAATATTAAAGCATGCGGCCAGTGCAGCAAGGAATACTACCTTAGCACTTTTTTTCATTGAAGGAACAAGGAGGCCAACAAACATGGCATATAGCGCAACAGACATACTTTCCTGCAGGGTTTGCGGAAGACTCGCCCCAATCAGGTGCCCAAGCCCCGAGCAGACCACCCAGCTGGTGTAAGAAATAGAGATAAGTCCAAGCATATATCCGCTTGTTACCTTTTCATCGCGGACTGCAGCAACTGAAAAGGTTTCGTCAGTAATTCCAAAGGATAGGATAGCTTTATTCGCTATCTGGTCGTCCTCCCATTTTTCGTTAAGGGAAGTGGACATCAAAAAATGCCTGATATTCACTATAAAGGTCGTCAGGATAATTTCAAAAATTCCTGTTCCCAATGAAAGGAGGCTCAGCGATATATATTGCGCTGCACCGGCAAACACGAGAAAGCTCATTAATACTGTTTCACCAATTGAAAGCCCGGTTGTTTTTGCCAGCAGCCCGAATGTCAAGGCAACCGGGGCATATCCAATCGCGATGCTGATCCCTGACTGGAATCCTTTCCTGTACTCAGTAGCAGGCTTGTTGACTGCAATTTCTGCCATTTCGTTCACCGCCCCAAAAATATAATAATAGGTTCTAAAAATATACTATAATAGACATAATATAAAGTACGACAATTTAATATAACATATTATACATTCGTGCGTTATATTACACAATGATTTTGGAGGATATCATGGAGAATATTCAAAAAAGTATTGGGGAAAACCTGAGGAATATTCGAAAAACAAGAGGATACAGCCTTGATGCTACTGCAGAATTGACTGGTGTCAGCAAAGCAATGCTTGGGCAAATTGAACGGGGAGAATCCAATCCAACTGTCACTACCCTTTGGAAAATTGCCAGCGGCCTACAAGTCTCATTTTCCTCACTTATTAATGAGGAGTCCTCTGATGTGCATTTTATAGAATTGCAAACGATTACCCCCATTATGGAAAGCATGGGCAATTACAGGGTATATCCCGTATTTCCGTTTGACCCGCGCAAAAAATTTGAAATCTTTACTGTAGAAATTGAGCCAGGCTGCCAGCATACATCTGATAAGCATAATGAAGGTGTTGAAGAATATATCACCGTTATGTCAGGCACACTTGAATTAATAATTGGCGACCAGCGGATTACAGTCCGTACAGGCAACTCCGTTAAATTCCTGGCGAATAAAGCCCACACATATAAAAATAAGGGCGAGGTATTGATCCGGTATCAGGCAGTTATGTATTATCCATAAAATTTTTGGCATATCGCTGACAGGCGGTATGCTTTTTTTCTGGGCTTTTTCCATTTATCCAGTATATTTTCCATTTTATCTTACAGCATTAGGCATTTATCCGGCATCGAATTCTTTTTATCTTACTAGATTGAAAATTTATCTAGCATCTAAAAAATGTATCTTACATTTGGCACAATTCATCCTGGGTGTGACAATTTTGCTCTCCCATTAATAATAAATCTTGGTTTCATTGTGGACCTCTATCGCACAAGCGCTGTCTTTTCCAACTAAACAAACCGGACCAAGCATTACGCCCTGTCCGGTCTCCTATTTAAATCAATACAGCTTTGTCGCTGCTCATTTTTTCGCCGCGGATTTTCTGGAATTCTTCCAGCAATTTTTCCACAGTCAGATTTTGTTTTTGTTCTTCATTCGTTTCAAAGATGATCTGGCCTTTGTCCATCATGATCAGCCTGTTCCCGAGGTCTAGTGCCTGCTGCATATTATGCGTTACCATTAAGGTTGTGAGTTTGTAAGTTTCAACAATTTCTTTTGTAAGATTGGTAATCAGTTCTGCACGTGCCGGATCCAATGCAGCTGTATGCTCATCCAACAGCAGAATTTTCGGTTCTGTAAAAGTAGCCATCAATAAGGATAAGGCCTGCCGCTCACCGCCTGATAATAGCCCGACTTTGGCTGAAAGCCTATTCTCAAGTCCAAGGTGCAGCATTTCCAGTTTCTCCTGGAAAAATTCACGTCTTTTTTTAGAAACGCCTTTGCGTAAACCTCGTTTCATTGTCCTGGAGTATGCAATGGCCAGATTTTCCTCTATCGTCATGGATGGAGCCGTACCTGCCATAGGATCCTGAAAAACCCGCCCAATTAGCTTGGATCTTTTATGCTCCTTTACAAGGGTAACATCGGAACCATCAATCAAAACATCCCCCATATCAGGAATCAATTTTCCTGAAATCATGTTCATAAGAGTTGATTTTCCCGCCCCGTTGCTGCCGATAACCGTCATAAAGTCGCCTGGCTTTAATTGCAGGTCAATACGGTGCAAAGCGATTTTTTCATCAGGTGTTCCTTCATTAAACACTTTATGAATCTGATTTAACTGCAGCAAGCTGTTCACCACTTTTCCCGTAAGCATTAGATGCCTGATTTTTTTTTGCTTCCATTAGCCTCCGACGCTTTCTTTGCTTTTCTTTTTGCTGCTGAATCAGCTTTGGAAGGATAAGTGCACTAATAACGATTACTGCTGTAATCAACTTCATATCTCCTGTTTCCAGGAACTCAACTCTTAATGCCAGCGTTACAATAATCCGATATAAAATGGCTCCGCCGATTACGGCCAAAGTAGCTCTTACAATTGTTTTTGCTCCAAAAATAGCTTCACCGATAATAACGGATGCAAGGCCGATAATGATCATGCCAATTCCCATGCCGACGTCACTGAACCCGTTATACTGCGCCACTAGTGCTCCAGAAAAAGCAACCAGCGCATTTGAAATGCCCAATCCAAAAATCTTAAGAAGATCTGTGTCGGCCGAAAAGCTGCGGATCATCGTTTCATTATCACCTGTCGCGCGAATCGCCAAACCGACATCTGTCTTTAGGAATAGGTCAATCAGTACTTTTACAGCAAGTGCTAGAATAAGCATTAAGATAAGAATCCCCCAGGTTTTCGGTACAAAGCTCATTCCCAGTGCAGCCGTCATGCTCTGGATAGCCTGATCAACCCCAAGTCCCTGCCAGAATTCTGTAAGCTTCGTCATAGCAGTCTCCTCTGACAAAAGAGGCACATTGGACTTGCCCATTATCCGGAGATTAATAGAGTACAATGCGATCATCATTAAAATTCCTGATAAGAGCGCATTGATTTTTCCTTTTGTATGAAGCAGCCCGGTTAAGCAGCCTGCCGCAAAACCCGCCAGCATGGCTGCAATTGTAGCCAAAAACGGATTAAATCCTCCTACAATCATGACAGCTGCTACAGATGCACCTGTGACAAAGCTTCCATCAACCGTCAGGTCGGGAAAATCCAGTATTCTGAATGATAGGTAAACGCCCAGCGCCATCAAGGCATATATTGCTCCCGCCTCGATGGAACCAAAGATGGCTGTTGGCATAGTAATCTTCCTTTCTATTAGAAAAGCGCAAGCGCCTTACCCACGAAGGAACGCAGACTAAGAACGCCACGTCCTGTGGCAACGTCTGCATGACCCCCATCCTCCCAAAAGCTGCCGCTTTTGGTCGTGCGATGATTATGCTGACGAAGCCTTCCTTGTCCTGGGGGCCTCAAGCACAAGGCGAGCCTCACGGAAAGGCGTTCTTCGCCTTTATGGAGGATTGCCCGAAATGTGGAGGCGACTGTACAGGGACGACAGGCATAAGACGGTACCTGTAAGAAGGTGTTTTTCCTTCTGGAAGGAAACGGCTTATGACCCCGAGTCCCTAGGAGCCGCAACAAGACAAGCTTGTGTCCTCGAGGGGTAGGTGCTGGAGCTAGACAGTTCTCGATGTTTATCTATTAGAAAAGCTTAAGCGCTAATTATTTGCTGGTGTTATTCAACAAACTCAGCAAGGCCGTTCCATTCTTCCTTCAGTTCAATCCCCATCTCTTCAGCAGCTTTTTTATTGATAACCAGCTTTAAATTCTGAGGATATTGAACCGGAAGTTCGGATGGCTTTTTGCCTTCTTTTAATATTTGCGCAGCCATTGCTCCTGCTTCATAACCGATATCTTCATAGTCAAACCCGTAAGCTGCAAATCCTCCGCGTTTTACAGAGTCAAGCTCCCCTACGAATAAAGGTATATCATTGTCATTTGAAACCTGAATAACTGATTCCAAAGCAGAAACGACTGTATTATCGGTAATGATGTAGATTACATCCGCTTTGCCTACAAGTGACTCAGCCGCCTGTTTTACTTCTGATGAATTGGAAACGGTAGCTTCAGCAAGCTTCATATCTGTGATTGAAAGAGCTTCCTTCACCTTTTCAATCTGCACCTCTGAGTTTTGTTCGCCAGAATTATAGATAACGCCCACAGTGCCAGCATCAAACTGTTCATCGATAAATTTAACCATGTTTGGAATGGCGTCAGGATGAGTATCGGTTGTACCTGTTATGTTTCCATCCGGAGCTTCCATAGATTTGACCAATTGAGCCCCTACTGGATCCGTTACTGAAGTAAACACAATAGGTATATCCTTTGTTGCATTAAGAGCACTCAATGCACTTGGCGTGGAATTGGCAAAAATCAAATCCACTCCGTCACCTGCAAAATTATTCGCAATCGACTGGTTGTTATTTTGATCGCCCTGGGCGATTTGTACATCATAGCTTACTTCGAGTCCTTCCTCTTCCAATGCTTTCTTAAAGCCCTCCAATGCGGCATCCAATGAAGGGTGTTCCACAATCTGGGTCACCCCTACCTTAAATGAATCTTCTTTATTGCTATCTGAAGAGCTGCTGCCTCCATTAGTACTTTCACTGCCGCACCCGCTAAGAAGCACCGCTCCCAGAACACCTGCCGCAGCTATAGGTTTAAGAGATTTTAATTTTCCAAGCATTTTAGATGATCCCCCTCTTATTCTCTGTCTCTCTTCGCTTCAACACTTTTATGCTTTTATGCTTTTATTCACTAAATTATATAGTTAAGACGCTTAATATTCAAGACCTTTTTTATTATTTTCTAAAAATTTAATAATTTAATAGAAAAAACACGGCAAATTCTGCCGTGTTTTTTGGCTGCCAACCTATTTTCCTTTAAAATCTGGTTTTCTTTTTTCAGCAAAAGCTTCTAGTGCCTCTACTCTATCTTCTGTCGGGATAATGACTTCGTAGGCTTTTCTCTCAATTTGCAACCCAGTTTGAAGGTCAACACCCATTCCCTGTTTAACTGCAAACTTTGCCTGCTGCAGTGCCAGCGGTCCATTAGCCAGCATTCCATTTGCAAATTCAAGGCATTCATTTAACAGATTATCTCTATCCGTTACTTTTGTAAGTATTCCATACTCAAACGCTTCCTCAGAAGTAAGCCTTTTAGCCGTTAAGATTAATTCAAGCGCTTTTGCCTGGCCGATTAATCTCGGCAGCCTTTGGGTACCTCCTGCTCCCGGAATAATAGCAAGGCTTGTTTCTGTAAGCCCCATGGAAGTTCCCGAGACTGCTATACGGAAATCGCATGATAGAGCCAGTTCCATTCCACCCCCAAAGGCAAATCCGTTTATTGCTGCAATTGTTGGCTGCGGGAGCTGATCGATTAAAGAGAATACCTCTCCTATTTTATAAATATTCCTGCGGACTTGTTCATCTGTTAAAGTTCTGCGCTCTTTTAAATCAGCACCAACACTAAAAGCTTTTTCACCGGCTCCTGTAAAAATAACCACACGTACGTCAGGATTGGTGCGTAATTTTTCAACAGACTCCTGAAGCTCTGCTAATGTTTCATAATTAAAGGCATTCAGCGCATCCGGGCGGTTAATCGTTACGACCGCAATATGTTCTTTAAATTCAACTGTGATAGAACTCATATGTACATCTCTCCTCCATTTCCATAGCTACATAATTTCTATTCGATAAATCTAATGAAAACCCTTTCATATTTAAAAGAAAAAAGGGCAGACGTCGGGATCAGGTCTGCCCTTGCTTTTTATTTTGTCTGAAGTATTTGATTCTTCAATGCTCTTCGCAATATTTTTCCTGTTGTATTCTTCGGCAGTTCTTCCAGGAATTCAATAGAGGCAGGCACTTTGTATTTAGCTAAATGTTCAGCACAGTATGCCATAAGCTGATCTTCAGTGAGCTGCAGATTTTTCGAAACAACATAGCATCTTACTGCTTCACCAAGGTTAGGATCCGGCACACCCAATACAGCTACTTCAACAACGTCATCATGGCTGTAAAGCACCTCTTCTACCTCTCTTGGATAAACATTGTATCCTCCGACCAATATAAGATCCTTTTTGCGGTCAACGATGTAAAAATAGCCTTCTTCATCGACTTTCGCTAAGTCTCCGGTATAAAGCCAGCCGTCACGGATGGTTGCGGCTGTTTCCTCTGGCTGCTTGTAGTACCCCTTCATTACATTAGGCCCGCGAACGATGAGTTCTCCTACTTCTCCTACTGGAACCTCTTCTCCAAGCTCATTTACTACTTTATTTTCAACATTTACGATTGATTGGCCAATAGACCCTGCTTTCCTCGGCTTGTCGAGCGGATTGAAACAAGTAACCGGAGATGCTTCAGAAAGGCCATAGCCTTCAGAAATCATAACATTGAATTTTTTCTCAAAACCGTGCAGAAGCGCAACCGGCATAGCAGCCCCTCCTGAAATGCAAAGGCGCAATGACTTTAAGTCCTCCGGGTTCCCGTCCTCATGTTGTAGGAGGAAGTTGTACATAGTTGGTACTCCTGCAAAAACGGTAGGTTCAAATTTCTTGGCCAGTCTGAAGATTTCTTTAGGGCTGAATTTAGGGTCTATGAGAATAGTAGCCCCATTCATCAGCGGTGCATTTAAAGCAACCGTTAAACAAAAGACATGGAACATTGGCAGTGTCGTAATAACTCTATCATCTTCGTTCATATGCAGATAATCACTGACACCCTTCGCATTGCTGTATAAGTTTTTGTGGGAAAGCATGGCACCTTTTGGTTTTCCTGTAGTACCTGATGTGTACAGGATTATAGCTGTTTCATCTTCCTCAAGCTCAGGCCCCTGAAATCCTAAATCACCAGAAGTTACGAGCTGTGTAAACGATTTCATTTTTGGATAAACAGATAAAGCCGTCACATCCAAGTCAGAAGCCTTTCCCTGCGGGGTTTCACAAATGATGTAACTCTCTACCATTGGAAGAGCCTTATGCATTTTTTCAACCAGTGGCACTAATAAATCAAGTGTGACGACTGCTTTAACATCGGCATTATTAACAATATAGCCAATCTCATCCGGTGTATAAATCGGGTTAATCGGAATGACAGTAGCCCCTAGGCGCAGTGCACCATGCAGACCGATTACGAAATGAGGCGAGTTTCCCAATAATAAGGCAATATGGTCCCCCTTCTTCACTCCCAATTTTGAGAGTCCATCTGCGAATTTCGTTACAGCACCATCAAGCTCTGCATATGTACTTGATTGATCCATAAAATAATAGGCGGTTTTATTCCCCATCTTTTTCGCAGTTTCATGCAGCTGCTGAGTTAAATTCATCTTCACATCCCCTTTAGTGAATGAATAATCATTCATTTTTATTTAAAAAATTTTCTAAATTTATTATATTGAAAGAAATTTTTGTATTCAAGTAGTAAAGCAAATTGTTCACAATTTCTTTTAGCAGCTTGAATCACCTCACTGTCTATCTTTATACAAGCATAGAAAAACCGGCAGGATGCCGGTTTCTGAATTAATACACAAGATTGATGAATTCTTCTTTTGTTACATTGCCGAAGTAATGTTTAATGTCGACTTCTTCCATCGTTTTTTCAATTTCTGTTTTTTCATAGCGGATTCCTGTGAGCTTGTTTTCAATATCGCTTACATCGCCCACCCCAAAGAAATCGCCGTAAATTTTGCAGTCTTCGATTTTCCCTTTTGTCACATTCAGCCTGATATCAATTTGCCCCACTGGGAAGCGGTGGGAATGCTGGAGATCAAATTTAGGTGACTTCCCATAATTCCATTCCCAATTTTGATATCGTTCTTTTGAGAGCTGGTGAACTTTTTCCCAATCTTCATCTGTCAGCTTATATTCAGGGACTTCATCCAAATCTCCGAAAATATTATTAAGAAGCATTGAACGGAACTCTTCGATTGTTATTTTATTATCCAAAAACTCCGAAATGTTTGCGACCCGGCTTCGGATGGATTTAATGCCTTTTGATTCGATTTTATCCTTCTTTACCTTTAGTGCTGAAACCACGCTTTCAATTTCCGAATCAAACAAGAGTGTGCCATGGCTGAACATTCTGCCCTTAGTAGAAAATTGGGCGTTTCCGGAGATTTTTCTGCCTTCTGCCGTCAGGTCATTTCGTCCGCTCAGTTCGGCATTAACACCAAGTTTCTTTAGAGCATTAATAACTGGCTCGGTAAACTTTAAGAAGTTGTGGAAGCTCTCGCCATCATCTTTTGTAATAAAGCTGAAGTTTAAGTTCCCTAAATCATGATACACGGCACCCCCGCCTGATAACCGCCTAACTACGTGGATTCCGTTGCTTTCTACATACTCTGTATTAATTTCTTCAATGGTATTCTGGTTTTTTCCGATGATAATAGATGGTTCATTAATGTAAAACAGTAAATAAGTTTCATTAATATCAAGGTTTTTCAGCGCATATTCTTCAATTGCAAGATTTATTCTTGGATCCGTTATGCCCTGGTTGTCTATAAATAACATCCTTTTTCACTCCTTAAAAAGTATGTGACCATTGATAGTCAGCTATTGATATAGGCCCATTATATTTACTTGCGGCCTCTTCCTTCAGCTTCTGAAGCTCACCATAATGAGGCAAATGAGTCAGCAGTAAATTCTTAACATTCGCTTTGCTGGCTAATGTTCCCGCATCCAAGCTTGTCATATGTCCTGCGTTTTTCACATTTTGATGCCCATAAAAATTGCATTCGCAAACGAGCAAATCCGCTTTATCACTAAATATTTCCAATTCTTCTTTGTAGGAAGTATCAGCAGTATATATTAGCGTTTTTCCACCTGCTTCAATTCTCATTGCATAGCATGGAACCGGATGATTTGTTTTTAAAAACCTGATTTGAAATGGCCCTGCTGACAGAACATCCTCAGGATTATAGGCCACTCCCTGGGTAATGGCTTTGTATGTAAGTTTGGCAAATTCCGGCTGATCCAAAGCATGTCCATAGATGGGAAGTGTGTCTGTTTTTTTGCCCAAAAAGCCCTGGATCAGCCTGGCATGCTGCAGAACCCCAATATCGGCTATATGGTCTGGATGATAATGTGAAATGATCACAGCGTCCAGATCTTCCGGCTGGATAAAATTCTGCATTTTTGCCAGTACCCCGCTGCCGCAGTCAATCAGCAGATGAAATCCTTCATGCTCCAGTAAATAGCCTGAGCTTGCCCCATCAGCTTTAGGATAACCGCCCCAGCCGCCGATTACTGTTAACTTCATCACTATTCCTCCTTATTAGAAAAGCCCAATGCGCCTGCTTATCGGCGAAATGACCTCGAGCCGTTGGCGCCTGGAGCTAGACAACAATCAAATTCTCAAATGTAAAATCTTTTCCAAGAGAGCGCATTGCGCCCGAGTTAGAAAATTATTAAGGTTCAGGGATCAAAGCAGGCAAAGCTTCTACGCCTAAATGAGCTCTCATTTTCCTAAGTCCAATATACTCGATTATGCCTATTTTTTCACTTTTTTAAAATTGTATTGAAACAGCCGTTGACAACATTAATCTGTTATAATACAATATTATTAAATAATCAAACTATTTAGAACAAAAAAAACAAATTTATTGGGAGGCTTCAACATGATTCAAAACATTATGGAATTCTTTAGAAATTTACCGGCAAAACAATGTTCAGAGTGTGGAAAATCAATTGAAGAGCAGCATGAGTGCTACGGAAACAAATGTGATAAGTGCATGGGAATGACAGATTTATAGGTTACTATACTAAAAGCCAGCCCGACATGGGCTGGCTTTGTTCTTGTTTTAATCCAACTGTTGTACTACAGCGGCAAATCTCTTTTTATACATAGCAGTGAAGTAGATAAATGTACCTGCAATAAACAGTGCAGTGAATAATAATAGAATCACAGCATTTTCCTGCAAAAAGTCGAAGTTGCCGCTAGAAATTACTGCTTTAAATCCAGAAACTGAATAAGTCATCGGCAAATAGGCATTAATTGGCTGTAACGCATTTGGGATGAGTTCGAGCGGGAATGTACCAGCACTGGTTGTTAATTGCAGAATTAGTATAATAATCGCTGCAAAACGGCCTGGATCTCCGAACACTGTCACCAGGAATTGAATAAGAGATATATACGTCAGGCTTGTTATGATCGTGTATAAAATAAATAATGTTACACTTTGCACTTCAAGTCCCAGCCCACCTAGCAGGATTAATGCTGCAATTACAGCTTGAATGATCCCTGCTCCGCATAGGATAAGGAACTTTCCTAAAAACCAGCTCACGCTTGAACGGGGTATCGCCGCAGGCTCCCTCATTGGAAACACAATAGACAGCAATAATGCCCCTACAAATAGACCAAGAGATAAGAAATAAGGAGCAAATCCTGTACCATAGTTTGGGACCTCATTCATTTTTTCATTATCCACTTTTACAGGTTTGGCCAGCATATTAAACGTTTCATCATTCGCATTTGCCAAAGATGACTTCTCTGCACCTTCAGCGAGTTTTCCAGCTAATTCTGAAGACCCTTCATAAATTTCAAAGTTTCCCTCAGCCATTTTAACTGCTCCGTCTTCAAGCTGCTTTGCTCCGCCTGCAAAAGCGAGGGATCCTTGGGATAATTGGGCAAGTCCACCGGATAATTCAGCCGTTCCATCAGCTAGCTGGCCTGCACCTTCCCTTGCCTCTGCAAATTTTCGGCCGAACATATCCATGCCTGCCTGGAAGTCATGGTGGCCTTTCACGAGCTCCTGCGAACCGGTTTCCAGCTTTGCACTACCTTCTGTCAGCTGGTTTATTCCTTGCTGAAGCTGTTTTTGTCCTTCATTAAGCTGTCCTGCCTTTTGGGAAATTTCCGCTCCGCCAGCCGATATCTGGCCAGCAGACTGTGCAAGCTGTGCAGAACCTGTTTTAAGCTGATCCAAAACAGCTGTCAGCTCAGCTTTTTCCGCAGAGTCTTCAGGAAGCTTTGAAATGACTGCTTGCAGGTTCTGCTCGAGCTGTGCAGCCCCTGCACTAAGATTCTGTGCTTCGAATTGCCATCGCTCCAGTGAAGAAGATAGTGTTATTGCTCCATTTTGAAGCTGTTCAGTTCCGGAAATCATCCCTGGAAATTTTTCATTGATGGTGAACATCCCCTCTTTCACCTGGGATATTCCCGAAGAAAGTTCTTCACTTCCCGACTCTAATTGGGTTGAAGCATCTTTCAGTTTAATTTGCCCTTCTTCAAGCTGCACCAGTCCATCAGATAGGGACCTTGCACCAGCGGCTATTTCCTGTGATCCTTCGGAAGCACTGCTGAGGCCTCCCTGAAATTTTAGTGACTTGTCTGCCAAAAGAGCTAATTTTTCTTGCAATGTAAGTGAACCGGCTTTTAACTCGGCTGCTCCTTCACTGATTTTATTCGCTCCTTCACTGGCCTGCTCCAATCCATCAGAAAGCTCTCCCATTTTTTCAAACATGGTTTCTGCATAGGTCTCTGTGACTTTTTCAGAAAGAGACTCTTTAATTTTATCAACTGCTGTACCCCCTATTTGTGCTGATAAAAAGTTATAGCTTTCATTAGGCACATAAATCAGCTTCATTTTTTGCGGCCGATCATTTAATAAGGTAGTGGCATTTTCAGAGAAGTCCTCCGGAATTTCAACAAGCATATAATACTTCTGATTTTCGAGATTTTTATAGCCTTCTTCTTTATTAACAAATTTAAAATCAAAGTCCTTACTTTCCTTCAGTTTATCCACAAGTTCATTGCCAAGCTTCAGTTCTTTATCCTCAAAATATGCACCCGCATCTTCATTTACAATCGCAACTGGCAAATCCTCCAAATGATCATATGGATCCCAGAATGCCCAAAGAAACATACCGCTATATAAAATTGGGATAAACAAAACGGCTATGATTGGAATTAAGAGCTTTTTATCTTTTACTACCGCTGATAATTCTTTTTTAAAAAGACTGCTTTTCATGGTGTACCCCTCCAGTTTACTATTTGACCAAATTATTCATTTAGTCAATTCACTCAAAAAATAGAGGATTATCTAGTGAGATAATCCCTTCATGATATATTGTTCAAAAAGCATGGCTATTTTTGATTTCTCCAAAGGTTTGTGGCGCTGCTCCCAATCAAAGATCAGCGCAATATAGACTTTTAGCATAACAAACGCAGTCAGCTCTGGATCACACTCCCGGATTTCACCTTTTCCGATAGCCTGTGTGACCTTTTCCTTCAAGTAATTTAAAATGGCATCCTCCAATTGTCCTATAACTTCCATTACGGCAGGCGTTCCCATTTCTTTTTCTTCCTGGTAAAGCTTTATGGTAAGCTGATGTTTTAAGCGAAACTCCAATATCTTATATAGGCCGCGGTGAACATTTGCATGAAAAGAAAGGGATGGATCAATAGCCTCATCAGCAGCAGCCTTCATCTCCGTAATAAGTGAATGGATAATTTCATCGAAGAGCTCTTCCTTATTTTTAAAGAAAGTATAAATGGTTCCTTTTCCCACATTCGCAAGCTTTGCAACCTGATCCATTGTTGTTGCTTTATAGCCAAACAAGGAAAAGGATTTTGTGGCTGCTTCTAATATCTGCTGTTTCCGATCGATTGGCATTTCATCACCTCATGCAATATGACTAAATGAACAATGTGGTCATTTTCTTCAAATAGTAATTTAACATACTTCGTTATAAAAAAGCAACCATGCTGTTGCCCAATTCCAAAAGAAAAGCTGTCACGAATGGACAGCTTCTTTCTTGGTGCTATATAAATAATCTAAAACACTTTGGACTGCGGCTTCTCCCTGGTCAATACAATCAGGCACTCCTAATCCGTCATAGGAGCTGCCTGCCAGAAAAACACCCGGCAACTTTTCTTTAGCCTGTTTTTTGGCACTTTCAATACGCTCTTTATGTCCCACAGTATATTGGGGCATCGAATCTTTCCACCTTGTTACGTATGCAAAATCAGGGTCCATTGTGATATTCATAGTTTTGTTTAAATCATCGAGCACAATTTTAACAATTTGATCGTCTGATAAATCCACAACGGCCTCGTCACCCGCTCTTCCTACGTAACAGCGCAGCAGCACCTTTCCTTTTGGCGTGGAATGGGGCCATTTTTTGTGTGTCCATGTACATGCTGTAATCGTGTAATCGCTATTCCTCGAGACGACAAATCCAGTACCGTCAATATCCTTTGCAATGGCTTCTTCTGGAAAAGCAAGAGCTACAGTTGCTACAGAAGTGGACGGCATTTCTATAAACTGATCAAATAGTCCCCAGTGAGAAAATATTGAGTGTAATGTCTGGTGAGGAGCTGCCATAACAATACTATCTGCCTGCAGCTCCTCTCCCCCATTGACAGCAATTGTATAGCCGCTGCCGTTTTTACCGATAGATTCCACACGGTATCCCTTAAGTACAGAGCCAGGCTCCAGCCTGTTTTCAATTGCATCTACAAGCGATTGCAGTCCAGATTTAAGCGTGAGGAACATCCCCTCTTTTCTCTTGGGGCTCCCTGCTTTTTTCTGTTGTGAGCCTGTAGCCTTTTTCATTCCCAAAATCAGGCTTCTATATTTCTGCTCCACTTGGTAAAACTGCGGAAACGTTGACATTAAGCTTAATTGGTCTATGTCTCCTGCATAAATGCCGGATAGAAGCGGCTCAATCAAGTTTTCAACCACTTCGTCCCCAAGCCTTCTACGGAAAAATTGGCCAAGCGACTGATCCTGTGCAGGATTGGAACGTGGAAGTACAAAGTCAGCTGCTGCTCTTGCCTTTGCAGCAGGCGAGAATAGTCCGGTTGTGATAAAAGGAGCGATTTGAGTTGGGATACCCATTATGGACCCGCCCGGCATTGGATAAAGCCGCTCCCTCACAAGCACATAGGATTTTCCTGATGCATTCCTGATAAGCTCTTTCTCCATGCCAGCTTCTTTTGCAAGCCGGGATGCACTTTGCTTGCGGGCCAGAAATGAATCAGGACCTCTTTCTATGACATAGCCGTCTCTTTTTATCGTTTGAATTTTGCCGCCAAGACGATGGGAAGCTTCCACAAGCTTTACATCCAAAAGCATCCCTTTCTCTTTGGCTTCTTTCTGCAAATAATACGCTGCAGTTAACCCGGTAATTCCCCCGCCGATAATAACAACCTTCTGTCTCTCTCCCTGCACGGTAAATCGCCTTCTTTACTTAATTTTCACTTGCTCCCATTCAGCAATTTAAAAATGGCATCTGACATTGCATCAATAAATTCAGGCTTGGAATTAGGCATTTCAGGACGATAATAGCTTGCACCAAGTTCATCTGTTACGACTCTGCATTCATAATCGTTGTCGTAAAGGACTTCCAAATGGTCTGAAACAAAGCCAACAGGAGTATAAACAAATGCCTTATATCCCTTCTTCTCATATAACTCTCTCGTCAAATCCTGAACATCAGGGCCAAGCCATGGTTCAGGCGTGTTTCCTGCACTTTGCCAGCCAACAGCATAGTCGCTGACTCCAGCCTGCTCAGCAATCATATCAGCTGTTTCCTGCAGCTGATGCGGATACGGATCCCCTGATTGAAGAATCTTTTCCGGCAAGCTATGGGCAGAAACGATTAACACTGCCGAATTTTTTTCCTCGGAAGGCATCTTATCAAACGTCTCTTTCACCCGATCAGCCCAGTATTTAATGAACTTAGGCTCTTTATACCAGCTTTCAACAGACTTTATATCAGGGCCGCCGAGCTTTTCTGCTTCCTCTTTTGCTCTTCCGTTATAGGACTTCACGCTAAAGGTAGAAAAGTGGGGGGCAAGGACAATGCTGACGGCCTCTTCGATCCCATCCTCGTGCATTTTTTTAACTGCATCTTCCACGAAAGGCTCAATATGCTTCAAGCCAAGGTACATTTTAAATTCATATTTATCCTGAATTTCATTTAAATGCTGTTCAAGCTTTTCAGCCTGTTCTTTCGTAATTTCTGCAAGCGGGGATATTCCGCCGATTGCTTCGTATCTGCTTCGCAGATCTTCTAGCATTTCTTCAGACGGTTTTCTTCCTCTGCGAATGTGTGTATAGTAACGCTCCAGGTCTTCTTCCTTATAAGGAGTTCCATAAGCCATTACAAGTAAACCCAATGTCTTCTTACCCATGTTATCCACCTCTATTTTTTTCTGTCTCTAGTCCCTTATTGTGCCAAAAAACAGCCGGATTACCAAAACTAATGCTCATGAAAAATGCTAATCCGGTATGCAGCTGCCGGTCCTGCAGCATGCCAGTTTCTAGTGAAAAAGGGCTACTTGCTCAGTGTTGATGAAGAGTACTCATGGATAAATGCTGTTAGCTTTCTCAGTGTATCAGGGTTTACTTCAGGGAAAACCCCGTGCCCCAGATTAAAGATATAGCCTGGCTGTGCCATCCCCTGGTCCAAAATGGCTTTGGCTTTTTCCTCGATAACTTCCCAAGGAGCAAGCAATATAGCTGGATCCAAGTTTCCTTGTACAGTTTTGGTTATTCCCTTCGCTCTTGCCTCTTGTATAGGCAGGCGCCAGTCGAGCCCCACTACATCTAGCGGCAGATCATGCCACTCCATTGCCAGGTGGCTTGCGCCAACACCGAACATGATTAGCGGTACATTTTCTTCCTTTAATGCAGAGAAAATACGATTCATAACCGGCTTGATAAAATAACGATAATCTTCAACATTCAATGCACCTACCCACGAATCGAAAATCTGGATAGCTTTTGCCCCTGCATTGACTTGGGATTTTACATACGTAATCGTCATTTCTCCAAGCTTTTCCATTAAAGCAAACCATGCTTTGGGTTCGGCATACATAAAAGCTTTTGTTTTGTTATAGTTTTTTGAAGGACCGCCTTCAATCATATAGCTGGCAAGAGTAAATGGAGCCCCTGCAAATCCGATTAAAGGTACAGTTAACTGTTCTTGTGTAAGCAGCTTAATGGTATCCAGTACATATGGCACGTCTTCTTCAGGATGAATTTCTCCTAACTTTTCCACGTCAGCCAGAGAACGGACCGGGTTAGAGATCACAGGGCCAATGCCTGACTTTATTTCCACGTCCACACCAATAGCAGGAAGCGGTGACATAATATCTTTATAAAGAATAGCAGCGTCATTGTTATATTGTTCAACCGGCAATCTAGTCACATAAGCACAAAGCTCAGGCTGATGTGTAATTTCAAAAAGGGAATACTTTTCTTTAATTGCTCTGTATTCAGGCTGTGAACGGCCTGCCTGGCGCATATACCATACAGGGACATGTTCAGTCTTCTCTCCTTTGGCGGCCCTCAGGAATGTATCGTTAAATGATTTAGTCATTAAATTTTATCCACCTTTCAAGACTTGTCTGCATATTATTGTAATATATATGTACATAAAGTGAAACTTCAATCGGAGGGAGGCTTTCCCTTCTGATTGTTAGTTGATCCAATCGGCCTTTACGGGCAGTTTGAATCCCACCTATCCTCCTGCGATTCCTCTGATTCTTAAAGTAGGAGTTCAATTGCCCGTTAGACTGAGACTATTAAAAAGAACGCTAGTGTCTATCCTTAATGAATATATCCTTTTTTCACTGTTCTTGTATAGATTTGAAGGCCAAATGTCAAAAAATTGACGTTTTTACTATTGATATAAGGGAAATAATTAGAAGATTGGAAGTTTAAAACCATTTAATTTTTTTATATTGCATGCCCATCTGCATATAATGGGTAAAAAATAGGCGAGGTGAAAGAAATGAACTTATATATGACTAGCGGAACTTATGATTATTTAAAAAAGATTGAAGACAAGCACCCAAATGAAACAATGGTAACAATGCAGAATCCTGACAATGCCGTATTAATTCACGAAACATCAGGTACAACCCTTTTTAGAGAGCCGCGTTCCTACGAAGTAATTGATTCTTCAGGTGTCTTTGCCCCTGCAGGCTTTGCTGTTCTGAATAATATTCCTGTTACAGATGAAGGCAGGCCTCTTTTTGAGCACCGCTTTAAAAACAGGGCAGGAGTAATAGAAAATGAACCCGGATTTGCAGCAATCCGGGTACTGCGGCCGCTTGAATCGAACACGTATATCATCCTGACCCTATGGAAAGATGAGAAGTCCTTTAGAGACTGGCAGAGCTCCAAAGCATACGAAAAAGCACATGAAAACCGCGGGACTGAAAGCGGCATTGACAAGCAGCCGCAAATATTCTCAAGCCCTTCGTATGTGACAAAATATTATATCCCCAAAAAGGACAACTAAGTGCATAAAAAAAGGATGAGCTATACCCGCTCATCCTTTTTTACGCTGCTTTTTATGATTCCATTTCGGTTGGCATATACGGCTGCCTGAGTCCGATCAGACACGCCCAGTTTGCTCAAGATGTTGCTGACATGCGTTTTAACCGTTTTAATGCCAATAAATAGTTCATCACTGATTTCCTGGTTAGTCATCCCTTCTCCAATGCACATTAGAACGTCAAACTCCCGTTCAGTCAAATCATCATGCGGTTTTTTTTCCTGCGCACGGAAACGGCTAACCATCTTATTTGCTACTTTTGATTCTATAACAGGCTCCCCTTGTGCAGCTTTCTTAATCGCAGCTACCACGTCTAAGGCATTTGCTGTTTTAAGCATGTAGCTGAATGCACCCGCTTCGATGGCAGGAAAAACCTGCTCATCATCGTAGTAGCTTGTAATGATGATGATCTTGCAGCCTGGGTAACTTTTTAGAATCTCCCTGGTTGCTTCAATTCCGTTTCCGTTTTCCATTAGCAGATCCATAAGGACTATTTCCGGCCTTTCTTTTAGAACCAGCTGTACAGCTTCTTTTCCGCTGCAAGCTTCCCCAATAACCTTTATTCCTGCCTCAGTAGCCAAATAGGAAATAATCCCTTTTCTTACCATCTCATGATCATCAACAACAGCCACACGAATCACCTTAACCCCTCCCCTTTGCTGGAATTCTAATATCTATATAGGTACCTTCATTCTCCTTGGAACGAATTTTAAATATACCTCCAACTTCCTCACAGCGTTCTCTCATTGTTTTCAGGCCATAGGAAGCAATCCTCTCTTTATGAGGATTAAAACCCTTTCCGTTATCTGCAATAAAAAGATAAACATAATCTTCTTCCTCTGTTAAGGAAACTTTAATTTTTCCTGCATCAGCATGGCGGAGAACATTTGATAGCGCCTCCTGAACAATTCGAAACAAATGCTCTTCAGCTGCTTTCGAAAGATTTTCAATTTCATCAATGCTTGCCTGAAAATCAATATTTGTCTTAGCCTTTAATTCCTGAATTAACTTAATAATTCCATCACAAAGCCTGTCATCACTCAGCTGGATAGGCCTTAAGTGAAGGAGGAGCGCTCTCATTTCTCCCTGGGCTTTGGCAGCGATCTCCGATATTTCATTTAACTGCTCCCTCGCTTTGTCAATGTCGAGGTCAAAAACCCTAAGTGCAGCTGAAGACATCATACTTAGAGCAAAAAGCTGCTGGCTTACCACATCATGAAGGTCCCTCGCCAAACGCTGTCTCTCCTCCATTACAGCAGCAGAGTGGGCTGTTTGTGCCAGTGCGGACTTTTCATCAGCCAGCCTTTGCATGGAAAATACCTGCTCTTGAATATTTTCCGCCAGCTGATTAAGTTCCTCTGATATTAAGCCTATTTCATCTTTTTCATATGATTCCATTCTGTCTGTATATTTTCCGCTCCTTAATGTGGAAACAAATATTAAAATATCCCCTAGCCGCCCTTTGATTAAGTAGCTGCCCTTCAGCCCGAAATATGCACCGGTAAGCAATAAAATGGATAATGAGTACAAAAATAGCCAGAATGTGCTTTGTATAGTCAGAGGGGCATCGGGATTATAAAATAAATAAACCTGTAGACCGACAAAAAAAATCAGTGAACTAATAATCGCCATCATGATAAAGCTTTGTACAAACCAATATCTGATTCCAGTTTTTTTCATGATATTACCTCTAAACTTTATCGATCCGTATGGATCCTATTTTTACTTGGACAGCTATTTTTAGCTTCCTTGATGCTTCATCATAACCTGGCGACTTATAATGAAGGCTCCTGTTTATGTCACCGGTTTTTTGGTCGAAAATCCGGATATCTCCAATATTGATTGTGGATTGAATCATTACTGGAATATTTTCAGGGATAATCATTTTTACATCCCCAATCCATCCCCGTACAATGACTGGTGTCTCTTTTTCAGGGATGAACGCCTTGCTGAAATCAATGAAATAATCACCGATCATGGTATATAGATCCATAGGCTCCAGAGCCCAGTTTGGCTGTTTAAAGTCAACATCACCAATAGAAAATCCTCTAATATTTTTTAGCGGCTGAGGGCTTTCGGGTTTTGAGATATGAATGATTTTCCTTTCAGCATGATCTCCGCTTTTTTCATGAATGTCTGCAGGAAAGTCCTGTTCGAAATGAACCTTAAAGCGATCCTTTTTCAATAAAATGGTTATTCCTATAAAAACAAGAAGCAGCGGCCAAAGCTTCCATAAGTCCATAAATCCAAACTCAATCACTTCCAGACGATCCAGGATCAACAGAAAAGAAAAGACAGTCAGAAAAAATCCTGGAAACATTCCGCTGCGATTTTTCTTGAAGATAGCAGACAGCAGGGAATGGGCACCGAAAATAAATATAAGGAAAGGATAAATTACGACAAATACCTCTTTTATTTCCAAGGAAATGACACCTATATTCATGAGGAGAAGCAAAACTCCGATTGCCGATAAGCTTACCGCGAAGAGTATTTGATTGACTGACCTGTATCTCACTGACGTTCCCTTCCTTCTATTCTCCTATTCTATATTTCGCTGAAGCATATAATATTTCCTCTCAAACTGTTACTACTTTATTCTATCAATCATACATTTCATTGAAACATTCCCCGGGGTGTTCCTGCCTCCGCCTCCAGACTGATTCAATACATATCACAACTTTCCCTTTCCATCATATTCTGTATTACATTCCGATTCGCCCAGAGCGGCGCTTCTCTCAAGGAATTATGAAAGGAGGAAAAAAGGGTGGGAGTAGAATTAACAGCTATTCATTGGATATACATTCTTTTTATTCTGTTTATCATTGGCTTCATGGTCATGAGAAGAGACACAACACTTGTTTGTATTGCAGGGATTTTTTTAATTGCCATCACTGCAACAGGCTCTTTAAGCAGTTCGGTCAGCAGTATTTTTACAAGTTTCATATTTGCCATTACAGAACTTCTTTCTACTATACTGGTCATTTCAATTATAGTGGCAATGAGCCGGACGCTGACCACAACCGGCATCAATGATGTAATGATTTCACCTTTTGCCAGGTTTATCAGGACACCTTCACTGGCCTATTGGACAATAGGAATCCTTATGATGGTTATTTCATGGTTTTTTTGGCCATCACCTGCTGTGGCGCTAATGGGAGCAGTTCTCCTTCCTGTAGCGATTCGAGTAGGACTGCCTGCACTTGGAGTCGCAATGGCTATGAACCTATTTGGACACGGGATTGCTTTATCGGGTGATTTCATTATCCAGGCAGCTCCGAAGCTAACCGCAGATGCAGCCGGACTGCCTGTCGGGGACGTTATTTCAGCGAGTATTCCTCTTGTAATCGTCATGGGGGCAGTTACGACGATTACAGCTTTCTATCTAATTAAGAGAGATATGAAAAACGGAAAATTGACAGCTGCTACTGGCCTAACCAAAGACTCACCAAGCGAGCTTCGGACAGACGTCAGCCAAGAGCAATTGCTTTCTCTTATTCAGAAACGGATTTTTGCCATATTAATTCCTATTTTATTTGCAGCAGACGTGGCAGCCATGTTTGTACTGGACCTGCAAGGTGGAGACGCAACAGCTTTAATAGGGGGAACTTCAATCTTTATCCTGCTCATCATTACACTCGCAGCCCATAGAAATAAAGGGCTAGAAAAAACAACCAGTTACTTAATCGAAGGCTTTCAGTTTGGATTCAGGGTATTTGGCCCCGTCATTCCAATTGCAGCTTTCTTCTATTTAGGGGATTCAGGATTTACTCAAATGATTGGAGACCATCTGCCAAAAGACTCTCTCGGAATCGTCAATGATCTGGGTGTCGGGCTTGCATCTGTAGTACCATTAAGCAAGGAAGTCGGTGCGATCACCTTAACAGCAGTTGGCGCCATTACTGGCCTTGATGGATCTGGTTTCTCTGGCATTTCACTTGCAGGTTCCATCGCCAATCTTTTTGCAACTGCTATTGGCACCGGCGCAGCCACGCTAACGGCTCTTGGCCAGGTAGCCGCAATTTGGGTCGGCGGTGGTACACTTGTCCCATGGGCGCTCATCCCTGCCGCAGCCATTTGTAATGTAGACGCCTTTGAGCTTGCACGCAGAAACCTGCTTCCGGTCACTATTGGCTTAGTTGTGACTACCATTGTAGCCATGTTTCTGATATAAAAGTGCCCTAAGACCTTTAAGAGACTATCATCAGTGATAGTCTCTTTTCATATGCCTTTTTAGTGAACATCGCCCTCAATGCTTCATATAAAATAATTGAGAGGAAGACCCATATGAAGCCGGCGGCAAAGCCTGCTGCAATATCAGAAGGATAGTGCACCTTCATAATGACCCGGCTTATTCCCATCAGGAATATCCAAATCCCTGCCATAATACCTGTAATCCATTTTGCTTTAGCGGACTTTAGCTCTTTTATTATTATAAATCCGATAAAAGTATAGAGGATCATCCCAATCATAGCATGCCCGCTCGGGAAGCTAAGGCTTGCCACATTAACCAGATGCTCCTCGTCCGGGCGAGGCCTGCCAATCGCATCTTTGAGCCATTTGTTTGCCTCATTTCCAATCGCAACCGCAAAAACGAGGGCTGCCATGGCTGCATAGTCTCTATGTTTAACCCAAAGCCAAACGATAAAAAACAAAGTAACGATTCCAACACCAACCTTATTTCCCAGACTATCCATAAATTCAAAATAAGGATATGAGCCTTCTGTAAATATGCCCGTAAAGAAAGATGAAAGATAGCGATCAAAGCTTAATATTTCCCCGCTTTGGACGGCATATAAAAAATAAAGAAAAATAGCTGCTGATGCAGCAAGAAAAAAATATGCCCACTTAGACCTTCTCATTTCCAATCTTGCTAACTCCCTTCCATAATATACCTTAATCTATATTATCATTCTTTTTTACCTTTTATTGTGTAAAATTTACTGATTACGATAAATTCCTCTTTATCTTAATAAAGAATGTTATAATAATGTAAAAATTAAATCAGATGGGAGAGAGAATCATGTCCGAGAGTTTATTTAAAAAATTAGAAAGCTATTACGATGAAATGGTATCCATCCGCCGTTTTCTTCATCAGCATCCAGAGGTATCTTTCAAGGAAGAAAAAACTGCCCATTACATTAAATCCTATTACGAAAATTTGGGTATTGAAGTCCGCGGAAATATCGGCGGAAATGGAGTAGTAGCTAAGGTCTATGGCAGCAAACCCGGCAAAACAATCGCATTACGGGCTGACTTTGATGCGCTCCCTATACAGGATGAAAAGGATGTTCCATATAAATCTTTGGTACCGGGGGTCATGCACGCCTGCGGACATGACGGTCATACTGCAACATTGCTTGTTCTGGCAAAAGCGCTTCATGAAATGCGCGAAGAATTAGAAGGTACATATGTAATGATTCACCAGCACGCAGAGGAGTATGCACCAGGCGGGGCTATTTCAATGATTAAAGATGGATGCCTGGATGGAGTTGACGCTATCTTTGGAACCCACTTATGGGCATCAGAGCCAACAGGAAAAATACAATACCGCGTAGGTCCATTTATGGCGGCAGCAGACCGATTTGAAATTACCGTCCAAGGGAAAGGCGGCCATGGAGCACAGCCCCATAAAACGAAGGATGCGATCGTAACAGCTTCACAGCTTGTTGTTAATCTCCAGCACATCGTTAGCAGAAAGGTAAATCCAATTGATTCAGCTGTGGTGACAGTTGGCTCATTTGTCGCTGATAACGCGTTTAATGTTATTGCCAACAGAGCTAAACTAACCGGAACAGTTCGCACATTTAATGAAGAAGTGAGAACAAATATTGAGGAAGAAATTGAGCGCGTTGTAAAGGGAACATGCTATACAGCTGACAGTTCTTATGAATACAACTATCACAGAGGCTACCCTGCTGTCGTAAATCATAAAGCTGAATCAGAATATTTAGCGGAATGTGCCGAAAAAATTAATGAAGTCACTTGTATAGAAGAGACAGATCCTGAAATGGGCGGAGAGGATTTTGCCTATTATCTGCAGCATGTAAAAGGAACTTTCTTCTTTACCGGAGCCAGACCAGAAAACACAGATGAAAATTACCCTCACCACCATCCAAAGTTTGATATCGATGAAAAAGCTATGCTAATTGCTGCAAAAACGCTGGGTGCAGCTGCTTTAAATTATCACAGCTTCCAGGGAAGCAAAGATTCAGTTGAAGTTGGACAGTAATAGTTTAAGACTTGGAGAAGCTGGCCGGCTTTTAACCGGCCAGCTTCTTTATTCTTTTTGACGTAATTACTTTTGACACACATACTGACCAGCCTTATCAGCAGAAGTAAATCGGGAGACGATGTAATAACTCACATGATCCCCCACATAAAAAACAACCCCAAGTCTAATCAGGCCTTGGAGCTGTTTTCAATATTCGAATGCGGTAGGCATTTTTTGCTGTTTCACCCAGGTGGTCAAGCAAGTTGTAGTTCGCATATGCCCCAACTGCAGCTCCTATTCCTGGCACAAGCTGAAGCATTTTAACGAAGTCGATATAATCGCGGTATTCCTGCTGAAATTCTTTCCAGTCCAATTCTTTCAATCCGTCTTTGCGGTCATCCCACTCTTCAATCAGCTTAAGAGTGTTCTTCCTTTTATCATCACTTGAAAACGCAAGCTGAAAAATATGCAGGATGAAGAGCCGCTCCTCATACTCGTCTGTATCATAACCATAGATGGCAGCAGCCTCAAAAAGGAATTTCATTTTAATACTTAACAGGAGAGGAAAATCAGCCAGGCCAAGGAGGATCCCTCCCGCTCCAGTACCAGCTCCCTCTACAGCAGCCGTTTTGCGGAAAGCCGCAATCTTTTGATTCAGCATTTCATCCATGTTGGCCAATTTGCTGCCGGAAGCTTGTTTTTTCCTTGTGGTTGCGTTTGATCCTATCAAAGTGGCCTTTACCATATTTTTAATGCTATCTGTGATGATTTGATGTGCTTTTTCTGGTATAAGGCTATTTACCTTGGTTTGCGCTTTTTTTGAGAGACGATTTAGCAGGCTGGAGCGTTTGTTTATTTGTCTCTTCCATTCCTCGATTTCCTGATATGCTTTTAATTCATACTGCTTCATGGCATACCTCCCTTTTGTCAGGATTGATATTAATTCGCATATCACCGGAAAATAGTTTCAATTTATTCCATCTGGCTTATTTCAGATGCTTTTGGATATACATATGGGTATACATATAGGCAAAAACAATGCCTGCGGCAAAAGATAAAAGTGAAGCCATCCAATCCCCCTTTGCCATAACAGCTATTGATAGTAAGAAGGACTGCAAATATAAAATGCCTGACAGCAATTGTTTAAAGGATTTTTCTTTAAGCTTCTCTTGAACAGGGTACAGGTTCACCCATAATTTATTTTGATAGTGGTTCCAAAGCGGCAAAAGCTGAAAGCCTGTTAAATACATAAAAAGCAAAACCAGCAGAATTTGGCCTAATCCAAACGAAATTACGTAAATCGCTGCACCGCCGATAATTGTTAAGCGAATATACAGGCCTAAATAATCACCCGACCGGAGAAATGTCCTTACAAACAGGTTTTTGAAAGTTTCTTCCTGCTTAAAAGGAATGCTTGCGAGCAGCCAATCGAGCCATTTTCGTCTCTTTACCTGATCCCTGAGCTTAGGGACATCTGTAAACATATTGGCCAGCCGGTAAAAAGAAGTCATTCTTTTTTCCTCCTGGTCAATTAAGAACTCCCATTTTAGTCCCATACCTTTTGACTTCGTGCTGAAGTACCAAAACAGTACGATAAGCAGGGCTCCGACCGCCAGCATAAATATCGGATTGGCACCTGAGAACAGCAGATAAAGAAATGCCGCATTAACCGCGTAACGGACAAAGGTATCCAATAAATGAACGTTTGTTTCAACATAATATTGAATTTTCCACCGGATAAGCAAATTAACTGCTTTTATGGCCAAAATAATCCCTAAAAGCGGCAAAAAGGCTTGGAAATTCCCTTCATTTACACGGGCATACATTGGCATAAAAATCCCAAGGCCCATGATAAGCAAGTAGGCATGCACCAAAAAGCTGACAACCATCGAACGTTTAAAATACCCTGAAAGCCGGTCTTCAAGCGGCAAAAGGAACACCTTATCCGCTTCTGAAAGAAACGTATAGATCGGACTGTATGTAAGTAAAATGGCAAGAATAACCGCCATCACTGCGGGAGCGGGAAAATGCTCCGGCAGAGTCTTTAGCCATTCCTGATAATAATATGCGGCTGTGCCCAGCAGGAAAACCATGACAATGACAATATGGCCATTAAAAATATATCTAAGGTAGCGGGAAAGCTCTTTGCTTGTCCTCCCAAACCGCTCTTTCCACAATCGTTTTTCATCAAACATAGTCTTCTTCCTTTGTGAGCTGAATATATAAATCGTCAAGAGTCGCTCCCGGCATGGCAAATTGCTTCTGCAGCTCTGCTAACGTGCCTTTTGCCCTTACTTTTCCTTCATGTAATATAACAAAGCGGTCACAATATCTTTCTGCGGTGGCAAGGATATGTGTAGACATAAGAATGCCAGCCCCGCTCTCTTTCATCTTCTTCATGAGGTCAAGCAAGGATTGAATTCCAAGCGGATCAAGCCCTACGAAAGGCTCATCCACTATATATAAAGAAGGCTGGACAAGAAAAGCGCACATAATCATTACCTTCTGCTTCATCCCTTTTGAAAAATGAGCGGGAAACCACTTCAGTCTCTTTTCCATCCTAAATTCCTTCAGAAGCCTCTCTTGTCTTTTTTTATATTCCGCTTCCGGAACACCGTAGGCCATTGCTGTAATCCTCATATGCTCCTCTAGTGTTAATTCATCATATAGAATAGGCGTTTCCGGTACAAAGGTGAATTGTTTGCGATAGCCTTCTTTATCTTTGAGAAACTCCATGCCATTTATCGTGATCCCGCCTTCATGCGGTTCCATCAAGCCAATTACATGCTTTATGGTCGTACTCTTGCCTGCACCGTTCAAGCCGATTAGGCCTACTATTTCATTTGCCCCCACTTCAAAGGAAACGTCCTTCAGAACCGGGTTTCTAGTATAGCCGCCTGTTACATTCTTTATCTCCAAAAGAGCCATTCTCAACGTCCTTCCCTTATGCTATGTAAGACCATTGTAAAAAAAGCCAAAGCGAGTTGTCCAGTTTGGTAAAAAATCTTTAAATTCATTTACATATAAAAACCCAAAGCGGGCATTCTAATTTATGAAGGGGAAACAAGTCATTTGAATCCATCGAATGATCAAAACTCGAAATGAGGTGTCTGTCGCAGACAGTTTCCTTTCAGTATAAGCTTCAAACGTTCCTAACAAGGGGATGGTTGCATTGCACAACAGTGTGAAAAACCAGCAGATCTTAAACACTTGATCGCTTTACCCGTAAGTGGTCACTAAGTCATTTTTAAATGAGGTGTTTGTTAAAGACTATCATCCAGGCTTTATACGTTGAGAAACATATAAAGAAATAAGGGGATGGTCCGATTGAACAAAGATCGATTTTCTCTAGAAATAAACACAATTCATTAAAAATGAGGTGTTTGTCAAAGAGAATTTCCTGAAGTAGAAACGTCAAATAGAAGCTTCCCCTTCACGAAGGCAGGATTCCATGCGGATCCTGCCTTTACTTTTTTTCAAGGCTCTTTTCTAAAGGAAAAGACCTGCAGGAAAAAACTAAACTATTGGAAGTTTCGCTTTATCGTTTTTTTGGTGAATATGGTAAAATCGTGTAAAATAGCTAAATGAAGATTGGAGATGTTTGAATGAGCGATTGTATTTTCTGTAAAATTATCGGCGGTGAAATCCCCGCAGCCAAAGTTTATGAAAACGAACATGTGATGGCCTTCCTGGATATTAGCCAGGTCACAAAGGGCCATACACTTGTAATCCCCAAAGTACATAAAGAAAATTTATATGAAATGGATCCTGAAACAGCTCGTAATTATTTTGAAGCTGTCCCAAAAATTGCAAAAGCCATCAAAGCTGAGTTTGATCCGGTGGGTTTAAATTTGATTAATAACAACGGCGAGCTTGCAGGGCAAACCGTTTTCCATTTCCATTCGCATCTTATTCCCCGCTATGGCGAGGGTGACGGGTTGGGAGTTGTCTGGAAGTCACACCAATCAGAATATACTGCATCCGACCTTCAAGAAATTTCAGAAGGCATAAAAAAACATCTTTAGTACTCTGGCTTTCCTGTTCACACAGGAAAGCTTTTTTGCTGTTAACCATCCCTTAAATCATATGCATGACCTCCTAATTAATTTTCTAAATGTTCATTATTTTCTCTGTACAAAACAATAAATTTTGATAACATATAAACTATCTTTATTTCTTCACAGCGTTATAGTAAAAAGATAATATTTTCACTTGAATTTGGAGGGAGAAACATGAACCGTGCACTAAATTTTAATGCAGGACCTGCAGCATTGCCTGAAGCGGTTTTAAAGGAAGCAGAAAAAAATTGGCTCAACTTCAATGGTACAGGAATGGCAATTATGGAACTTAGCCATAGAAGCAAGGAATATCAAGCTGTCCATGATAAAGCAATCTCACTGCTAAAGAAATTATTATCCATCCCCGATGACTATGAAGTGTTGTTTATCCAAGGCGGAGCTAGTCTCCAGTTCTCAATGGTTCCAATGAATCTGCTTAGTAAGGACCAAACAGCCCATTATGTTTTAAGCGGTTCATGGTCGGAAAAGGCGTTAAAAGAAGCAAACAAACTCGGCAAAACTAATATTGCAGCTTCAAGCAAGGATCAAAAATATCGTTTTATACCTAAATATCATGAAGATGCAAATTTGGAAAATGCAGCTTACCTTCACATCACAAGCAACAATACAATTTACGGAACCCAGTGGCATTCATTTCCTTCAAATGAGAAAACACCATTGATTGCAGACATGTCCAGCGATATTCTAAGCAGGCCATTAGATATGAGCAATTTCGACTTAATTTATGCTGGGGCCCAGAAAAACCTTGGACCTTCAGGCGTTACAGTAGTAATCATCAGCAAAAAACTTTTGGAAAAATCATCTGAAGAATTGCCATCCATGCTGAATTATAATACTTATGCCAATAACAACTCCCTATATAACACACCTCCTACCCTGGCAATTTACTTGCTGGCCTTAGTGCTGGAATGGGCGGACAGGGAAGGCGGCCTTCTGCAAATCGAGAGAGTCAATGATGAAAAAGCAAAAATCCTTTATGATGTAATAGATGAAAGTGAAGGCTTTTACCTGGGGCATGCTCTTAAAGACAGCAGGTCGAGAATGAATGTCACTTTTAACCTGCACAACGAAGAAGCTTCAAAGGACTTCTTGAACCAAGCAAAAGAAGCGGGATTCGTCGGACTGGGCGGCCACCGTTCTATTGGAGGCTGCCGCGCTTCCATCTACAACGCTGTTCCTGCAGAGCATGTCCAAAAGCTTGCTGATTTCATGAAAGCTTTCAAAAACAAAAATTAAAAAATATTAACACTTTTTATTCAAATAATATATGTTATAATGAGTTAACGTTTTTCGCTGCAGGCAATGAGTGCACTGCAGGAGGAACAAATTTTTGAGCTTTAGAATAGCAGAGGAGAGATGAGAAGTGAATACAAAGAATTTAGTGGCCCTTTCCCTATTAGTTGGGATGGGAGCTGTACTGCATGCCGTAGTTCCTGGATTTTTCCTGGGAATGAAACCCGATATGATGCTTACAATGATGTTTTTGGGAATTATCCTTTTTCCTGACAGAAAAAGTGTTTTGCTTTTGGGATTGGTAACTGGCTTAATTTCCGGCCTAACTACAACCTTTCCTGGCGGATTATTACCTAATATTATTGATAAGCCAGTCACAGCATTTGCATTTTTTGCTTTGTTTTTAGCATTAACGAAATTCAGCAAGTCCATTGTCAGTGCAGCTGTTCTAACAGCAGTCGGAACAGTTATTTCAGGGGTTGTGTTTTTAACATCGGCATTCCTGATTGTCGGACTTCCTGGGCCATTTGCAGCGTTGTTCGCAGCAGTCGTATTGCCGGCCGCTGCGGTTAATACAGTGGCTATGGTAATTCTTTACCCTGTTGCCCAATCTATAGCAAGCAGAACAAAGCTGACGCAGCAGCCTATCAGTCAATAATACAATATTAAAATATAAAGCCCGCAGACTGCGGGCTTTTCTATATTTCACTTATTGAAAACTCCCCACAATCAGGCCAATCAGGAATAAGAGTGCCCCCCCTGCCGCTAAAGCAGCGGCTCTTTTTTTAAGAACATATTTCGGTGGATAGACTCCCGGTTTTTTTATTGAAAGCAAAAAATGGATCCCCCCCAAAAACAACACCACACTTAATGCAAATAAGCCAGCCGCCGCTCCCGTCAACCGATCTCCTCCCTTCAAACACCATCCTGTAAGTATCCCTTAGTGAATTGTATGCCTGTTTCTGGCCAGCTATGAGAGGATATGGTTTACTCTGCCTGCTTTTGTGATATAGATACAGGAATGATCCTTTAATTTTTGAGTGTGTCAAAGCCCAATGGTGACTTTGCACTTTTTGATCGAAGCGGAAGGGCACAAGGAGCCAAAGAGATTCTAAAGACCGGTCAGTTCGCGGAGCGCTTTGAGCGAAATCAGCTGGCAAAGTTAATAACTTAATTTTTAGCTTTAGAAAATGGAACAATGTAGTAAAATAGAAATATAATCAACATTTTGAGGTGAAGTTTATGAAAGCCAAATCTTTATTGCTTGGATTCTTAGTTGGCGGCGCTGCTGCCGGCATTTCCACTCTTTTAACAGCACCTGCTTCAGGAAGGGAAGCAAGGCAATATTTAAAAGACAGTAAATACACTCTAAAAAACCAACTAACAGAGCTTAAGGCTGAAATAATGGATATAAAAAACTCTGCTTCCTTTGCATCTAAGGAAGGAAAATCTGCATTTAAAGAATTCTCAAAAGACATTAAATTTTCCATTAATAATTGGAAAAATGAGATTCGCCCCCATCAGCATGAACTGCAGCGTGAATTACAAGAAATTGAAGCTGCCATCCGAGAGCTTGAAACAAACTTAAATTCAAATAAATAATTTTCCAAAAAATCCTTCTTTTTATTTAGTTAAAAAGAAGGATTTTTTCATCTTTAGCCGAAAACCAATATATTATAAAAATGCTTCATTTTTTTATTTTATATCAAAAGTTGCTACAATCCTTGTCGTAGAGCCTTTTACAGAAATGCGAAAAGATATTTCTAAAAATTTTGTAAATTTATATCTTTATTAATTTTTGTTTTATTGGCATAATGATAATAAGAAAAGCAATAGAACAGCTGGGCTTTCGTCCAGAAATGAAAGCTTTCTTATTAATTTTACAAAGTAGGTGAATTACTGAATGACGGATAAACCAATTTCAATGAAGGAAGCAATGATTTTCAGCCAAAGAATTGCACAACTGAGCAAAGCCCTTTGGAAGTCGATTGAGAAGGACTGGCAGCAATGGATTAAGCCTTATGACTTGAATATTAACGAACATCATATTTTATGGATTGCCTATCATTTGAACGGTGCTTCTATTTCGGATGTTGCAAAGTTTGGTGTCATGCATGTTTCAACTGCATTCAATTTCTCCAAAAAACTTGAGGAACGGGGTTTTCTCCAATTTTCAAAGAAAGAAAGCGATAAAAGAAATACTTATATCAAATTGACTGAAGAGGGAGAAAAGGTGTTATTAAGCCTTATGGAGACCTATTCACCTGAAAAAAATGCCGTATTCTCCGGTGCAATGCCATTAAGGGAACTGTATGGAAAGTTCCCTGATATCATTGAAATCATGGCTATTGTCCGCAATATTTACGGTGATGACTTTATGGAAATCTTTGAAAAGTCCTTCGCTAATCTGGAGAATCAATTCGATGAAGAAGAAGGTAAATTAAAGAAAAAAGAAACAGCGGAAAAGGAACTTGTATAGAAATAGAAAACTTCCTTACCTTATAAAATAGTATGTAAACCCTTACAAAGCGGATGAATCACATTCGCTTTCCATCTTGATTTCCCATGCTCACTTCTTCACATTCTTCTTATACTATCCCTCTTTTATATAATCCGATTCCCCTAAAATTAAAAAGAGTTTTTTCGACAAAATGCTTTAAATTTCCCTATTGATTTTTTTCTATATTCATCGTAAAGTATCTTAGTGAGTTTGGAAGAAAACTAATTTCTCCTTTCGGAGGTATTGATATGATGAATTGCTGGAAGACGATTAACTTCACGAAGCAATATGGATCGCAAAGACTTTTTATATTGTCTTCCTTAACCATGCTGGCTACGTTTATTTTTACTTATGTTCCTGCAACATACTTATTCGTGCCAGAAACCTTTTACGATAATTATTTTATTTTCTTTGCGGCAGGCTTATGGTTTATGTATCCATTGCATAAACTGATACATTATTTGCCTATTGCCCATCTAGGGAAAATTGTTAAAAAGCGCGTATCATTTAGATATGGCATTTTGCCAGTTATATATATAAGGATTACTGAACCTATTTCAAAATGGCTTTTCCTGACAGCTATTATGGCGCCGACTTTGATCATTAACAGCTTACTGTTAGCTGCATGCTTTATTTTTCCGAATTATGTTCATTATTTAGTTATCTTGTTTGCATTTCATGCTGGAATTTCCTTTTCCGATATGGTTTGTGCCAAAAATGTGCTTACTGCACCAAATCATTCATATATTGAAGAAAACGAAGACGGATTTGAGATTCTGCTGCATACACATCAATAACTTTATAGGATGATAGCGGGTATCCTGAAAAAGGATACCTTTTACATAACATTGCCTCTTCAAAGGCAATCTTTTATACTATCTTTTTTTTGTGAATTTTGTTATTGTAAATAACAGACAAAACATAAAAAGCGACTAAATGACTGCCCAAGGAGGGAATCTTGGATGATCTCCATTTTTATTATTTTTGCCGTGTTTATATTATTTTATATTAACAAGATGACAAATTCACTTTGTCTCCAAAAAGAGATTCCTGAGGAACGGCAGCCTAAAGTATTTAGAACGATTAACATTCTTATTACCATACTGCTTATATCTTCCTTTGTAGAAATCTTGTATGCATAGCAAAAGCGGCGGAATTGTTTCCGCCGCTTTTTATATACTTTTATCATTAAGCATCAAAACCTTATTACAGCCAAGATGCTCCAATAATGATTAACAAAATGAATAACACGACAATTAAGGCAAAACCTCCGCCGCATCCATGTCCTCCAGACATATGATTGCCTCCTTTCGAATTGCGGCACAGGGCCCAGTTAACCGGCCCTGTGCCCTCTTAGATTTACAGCCACGCTGCGCCTACGATGATTAATAAAATGAACAATACAACGATTAACGCGAAACCTCCGCCGTATCCAGCACCCATGATAACACCTCCCCTTCAGGCTGCTACCATATCCTAATCATTCGCCTCTGTGGTCGGATAGGCTTTTACCCGGCTAACCCGACTTCTTCAGGCTGCTTGAAACCTCCCATCAGAGGGTTTCCATGTATCATATGTACAAAAGGACGTAATGGGATGGGCAAATACCCAGATTTTCTAAAAATCACGTTGGATAAACAACCACTAAAGATGAATTTTATACCGCCCTTCTGCTTTTGTTATTTTTTACATTTATGGTATAGTAGGGATTGTGATTAAATTGAAAAAAGTTCTGTTAAAGCGCATTTCTGGTTATGGCACCCTGTTGATTGGAACGAAGCCGCCAGTATCTGGAGCGGAAATCAACAGACAAGTTTAACGGGGCTTTGAAAAAAAAATTAGGAGTGTTCAACATGAAGAAATGGATGATATCCCTCTCCATTGCAGCCGGAGTAATCGGGCTAAGCGCATGCAACAATGCTGGTGATGAGTCTGGTGATGTAGTCGTTGAAACAAAGAGCGGAAACATTACAAAGGACGAGCTTTATGAAGCGATGAAGGACAAATACGGGGAACAGGCTCTTCAAGAGCTCATTTATGAAAAGGTTCTTTCTGATAAATACGAAGTAACAGATGAGGAATTAAATGAGAAAGTAGATGAATTAAAGCAGCAGCTTGGCGCTAACTTTGAAATGGCACTAATGCAATATGGATATAAAGACGAAGAAGATCTAAGGGAAACATTCAAAACTGGCTTAATGCAGGAAAAAGCAGCCATTAAAGATATTGAAGCAACAGAAAAAGAAGTCAAAGAATATTACGATAACTACAAGCCTGAGGTAAAGGCCCGTCATATCCTTGTCGAAGATGAAAAGACAGCAAAGGAAGTAAAGAAAAAGCTTAAAGAGGGCGGAAAATTTGAAGATTTGGCAACAGAATATTCAAAAGACCCAGGCTCTGCTGCTAATGGCGGTGATTTAGGCTGGTTTGGCCCTGGAAAGATGGTACCTGAATTCGAGGAAGCAGCTTATGCATTAGATGTGAACGAAATTAGCGATCCAGTAAAGTCTGAACATGGGTTCCACATCATCCAAGTAACAGAGAAAAAAGAGAAAAAGTCATTTGAAGAAATGAAGGAAGAAATGGAATACCAAGTTAAAGTGTCCAAGCTTGACGGTGAGAAAATTCAGCAGGCGATGGAGCGCGAATTAAAGGCTGCTGATGTAGACATTAAGGATAAAGAGCTTAAAGGCATCCTTGAAGAACCTGAAGCTGAAGCAGGAACTGAAGAAAAATAAATTCATTTAAAAAACGGGCCTTCCTTAGGAGACCCGTTTTTGTTTTTTATTGATCTATTTGTCAGTTTACGGATGCCATAGATGAGAAAATATACAGCAGCTGTAAATTATATTTCACCCTGCAGATTGCTGGGAAGTTTTTCGCTCTTCTTTTTCCCTTTCTAGACGTTTCATATAAATCTCGCCTTCACGTTCAATGCTGTCGTGTTCTACCTGTTTCTCTTCCCTGCCTGTCTTGACAGCCATATATGCACTTGCAACGATCCCGGCTGCTACAAAATATACCCATAATGGAATCATTATTTTTCCCCTCTTTCTATCAAAATGTTTATCCAGTTATTATAGAAATGTATGCTTGTACTAAAAAAATATGATTGGGAGGGAAACAAAAAAACACCCCTCCCAAATGGGAAAGGCGGCTAATTTTAATTATGAAAAGTTGGCTTATAGAATGAACGATTGTCGAGTGCAAATACCCGTTCAGTAAATTCTCCCGGTTTCACTCTCTCAAGAGCCCTGTCCAGCATATTCATTTTCGCATCAATATTATCGATGTAATGAAGCATTTCTGCTTCCTTGATAAGAGGCGGCTTCGGACTGCCCCATTCAGCTTTGCCGTGATGGGAGAGAACCAGGTGCTGCAGAATCATGATTTCTTCACCATTGATGCCCAGTTCCTCGGCTGCTTTGCCAATTTCATTAATCATAATCGTAATATGTCCCAGTAGATTTCCTTCTACCGTATAGGATGTTGATATCGGTCCAGACAGTTCCGTTATCTTCCCTAAGTCATGCAATATGACTCCGGCGTATAATAGATCTTTATCCAGGCTTGGATACAGCCCGGCAATCGCTTTGGCCAAATCAAGCATGGATACAACGTGATACGCAAGGCCAGATACGAACTCATGATGATTCTTGGTTGCGGCCGGGTATTCAAGGAAATCCTTTTGGTGCTTCTTCAATAAATGGCGAGTGATTCTTTGGATATTGGGGTTTTTCATTTCAAATATATATTGGGTGATTTTACTCATCATTTCATCAGTACTTAATGGCGCTGTTTCGAGGAAATCTGCCAGCTTTACCGGGTCTGCCGGGGACGCCGGCCGAATTTGGCGGATTCTAAGCTGATTGCGGCCTCGATAATTCAGGATGTCCCCTGCCACCTTAACAATCGTTTCAGGGCTATAATTCTTCGCATCATCATCTGAAACATCCCAAAGCTTCGCTTCAATTTCTCCGCTTTGATCCTGGAAAATAAGTGTCAAGAATGGCTTTCCATTACTGGCGATCCCTTTAGTTGCACTTTTAATCAGTAAAAAAAGCTCGATTTGTTCTCCTACTTCGTAATAAACAATTCCTTTTGACATACGTGCACCGACGCTCCCTTCAAGAGGTTGTTCAAAAAGGCCGGGAAAAATTCCAAGCAGGCTTTTTTCCTCCTTTTTAAACACGCAATTCTATTAACCTAGTATACCATACAGACCCATTCCCCTACTAAACTAATCATTTACCATTCTAACGGTCTGACTGCGTTTTTTGCTTTATCCAGCACAAAAAGCCCATTCATCATTGGATGAATAGGCGTTCTCCATTTTTTGATATTTTATTACAGTAAAAGCAAAAACACTGGAATCAATAAAGATAGCAAAATCGCGGATGTTGTCATTGCTATGCATCCCATGGCCCCTTCTTCCTTTCCCCACAGAAGCGACCGATTGGCGCCAAGCATTTGAGCGGAGGTGCCCATCGCAAGGCCTTTTGCTGCTTTGCTTTTAATTCCAAGAAGTTGCAAAAGCCTGGGGCCTAACATGACAGAGAACAGGCCTGAAAAAAGAACAAAAAAAACAGTAAAGGCAGTGGTCCCTCCAAGGCCATCAGAAACGGTTAAGGCAACAGGCAGCGTTATGGAGCGCGGAATGAGAGACGCCTTGATTTCCTCGCTAAAATGGAAAGCATGGGACATCAGATAAACCGCAAATATACCTAAAAAGGTTCCAAAAAACACACCCGATAATATCTTCTTAAAATGTTTCTTCATTAGTGGCCATTCTTTATACAATGGTACTGCAAAAGAGACGATGGACAACTGCAAAAGCAGCTCAAATAAACTGCTTCCTTTTTGATAGTCAGCAAGAGGGATATTAAATAAAAGGAGAATGATGATCAGAAGGGCTGTTCCAGTGTACAGGGGATTGAGCCAGCTTTTCTTAAACTTTCTGAAGATCTGCAAGCTCGCGATGTAACTGCCAAGAGTCATCGTTATGCAACCTATACTGGTGAATAAAATTGAACTCATTTTTAGCTCCTCCTCTTTATTTTTTCAACCCATTGAACAGAGTACGCTGTTCCCAATAGACAGCAGAAGCTGCTTACAATCAGTACTAGAATAAAATGAAAATCCAATAGTGGAATAAAATTGGGAGATAAAAACAATCCAATGATAAAGGGGATAAACAATAGGGTCATGTGTTTGATTTGAAAGGCTGCTATTCTCTCTATCCAATCCAGTTTAACTAAACCTTTTACCAAAAGGGCTAATAGCATAATCATCCCCACTACACTGCCGGGGAGCGGAATATGAAAGACGGCAACAACAAAATTCCCTGCAAGAAGAAAAACAGCAAGTATAAATATTTGAATGGGCCATGGCAACTTTTATTCTCCTTCCTGAATACTTTTTACCAGCATAAAGCATAAAATCAGGAAAAACATGAAATGTGTAAGGTTTCCTTACATACTTTTTAACTTTTTGTTAGATTTTCTTCCTTCTCTTAAATATAGGATGTGTTAAAGCTAAATGTTGATTTTAGCACCTGTTGATTAGAGCGGAAGGCACTAATCCCGCGAAAATACAGTCGCATTTCCTTACGGCGAGGTGTTTATACAAGGAAGCTTTTCAAAGTCCAGCGGGAGAAGCGAGTCAAAGGGAGACCTCACAGGCGCTAAGCGCCAAGGAGCGTCGGACTGCCCGCTGTTCGCTGAGTGCCTGGAGCGGAAATCAACAGGCAAGTATAATAGAGCCTAAATATAAAAAGCTGCCTGTCATTTTCGAACAGGCAGCTTTTCCTTCGTAACCGACATTATTTGTTCTTCCTGAAAATATGGAAGCAGATGTTTATGACAGGTAAAAAATAAAATTTGCCGGTCTGGAATATTTTTTAACAAGCTGATCATTTTCTCAGTCCGGACATGATCAAAATTAACAAAGCTGTCATCAATAATGATCGGGAAGGGATATTTTCCGTAAATAGTCATCGCCAGCGCGAGCCTAAAGGAAACATATATCTGTTCCGCAGTTGCCTGGCTCAGCTCTTTTGCTTCAAAAGTTGCACCTTCCTTGCTTTCAATAAGAAACCCGTGCCCTTCCTCTTTAGGGTAAATGCGGACATAGTTCCCATTTGTTAAACATGAAAGATATTCTTCTGCCGTTTCAAGCATTTTAGGCAGACGTTCATTTTTAAAGCTGCTAATCGTTTTTTCCAGAATATCCTTCGCAGCGGCATACTTGGCCCATTCTCTGGCCTCTTCCTCAAATTCAGCTTTTAATAAAGCAAATGTGTGAAGCAGTTCAGCATAAGTCCCTCCCTCTTCAAGCAGCTGAATCTCATACTTTATTTCTGCCAGGCTGCTTTGCAGAGAAGGGATACTGTCACGAAGCTTGTTTAATTCTTCAGTAAGATTATGAATGGCCATTTCTGGATTTTCCACATTCATATATTTATCAATTTCATTCTGTGAGAAGGATTGAATATTAATTTGTTTACGGATTTGTTTAATTTGTTCATCAAGCTCAGCTAATTTCTGTGCTGCTATACCTTTTTCTCGATAATCTTCAGCTGTTTCTGTTCCCGCAAGTGCCAGCTGCTGATCGTATTCTTTATTAAAGTGTTCGAGTTCAGCAAGAACTGTGCTATATTCATCCTCCAGCTCATGGAGCTTGGCTTTTCTTTCTGCCAGCTTAATATGTTTCTCCGTTTCTTCCTTCAGTCTTTTTCTAAATTGGTATGCGACTTCTTGGACACTGCCCTGCTGCTCATTCAAAAGTTCCTTTAGGTGCTGAAAATTGATTAGCTTCTCTTGGATTCCCTGGGCTGCTGCAGTTTTTCTTTCCATTACATAACTCTTCTCCCTGTAAAGCGCCTTTAGCTGTTCAATAAGGCTAAAAGCCTCAGGCAAATGGGATTTGGAGATATCGGCAGGAAGGAATAGCAAATTCCCAAGTCCAATCATTTCTTTGTCAACATCAGCATATTCCTTTTCCCATTCTTCAAAAGATCCAATGACTTTTTCATATTTCTCATTGGCCTGCACATGCTGAAACTTATATTGACGGAGCAGGCTTTGCAATTCGCTGTCTTCTTGAAGCTGTGCCTCCAATTTAGCTGCATGCTGAATTTGAGGCTGTTTCAATTTGTCCTTTAGTGTGCTCTCTTTTTCAGCAAGAGCGACTATTTCATCTTTTATAAAGCTGTGATTTTCCTGCGAATGCTTTTTAGTAACCATGAAGCCACAATATGCTATTCCTATCAAACCTGCAAATGCAAGAACCCACGTTTGGCTCCACAATCCCCATCCAAACAATACAGCAAAAAGAATTCCTATTACTAAAAGCTGAGCTTTTTCCTGCTTTCTTTTTTTAGAACTATTTTTCCGCTCTTTTTCTTCAGCTTTATGGAGGAAAAGAATCCTTTCCTGTGTATCCTCCAGTTCTTTTTCAAGGAGATTCCTATCTGCTGAAAGGCTCAGTTTTTCCTTAATAGCTGCCCGTTCCGTTTCCGTTAGCAGCTGGTCTTTCAGCCCGTCCAATTTGCTTTCGATATCCTCCAATGCTGACCTTTCATCGTTAAAGCGCTCGTCCAGCTCCGACTTTTTTGTAAGCAAGCGATTATGGCGCATTTGAGCTTTATTTACCTTTTCTTTCATGAACACACTGGTGTCTACTTCTTCCAGCTGTGTTTCATCAATTTGAAGATGAAGCTTTTCCTGAAGGATCAAAATTTCCTCTGTAAGGTTTGCAAGCTTCAATGATAATTCGCTTTCTTCTTGCCTAAGCTTTTCCAATAATGGAATTCCCTCAATTGCTGCATTTATTTGCGGCTCATTCTCCAGCAGATTATAATCAGGCTTATTCTTCTCCAGCTCCTGTCTAAGAGTGCCTATCCTGGCCTCCAGACTTGCTTTACGCCCCTCCAGCGGGTGAATGAGACTTTCAAGTTTTTCAACCTTCGCCATTCCATCAACAGGGAATGAAATGTCTTTAAATTGTTCCCTTTCTCTTTTTAGCTCTCTTTCCTCTGTAATCAGCGGATAAAGCTCCCGCCATTCCTTTAAGCGATACAGCTTCTGCTGTGTATACTGCTGGTCATCCTGCATCCTTGTTATCTTCTTTTCAAGCGTTTCTTTTTCATGTAGTAATGTCCAATACTGTTCATTTTGCTGCTCCGCTTTTTTCAGATTCTGATGCAGCTTTTTCAATTCATTTAACTTTATGTTTAAACTCGGCTTTTTTCCGTTTGGCTTAAAGCGGCTTTCCAAATCTCTTTGAAGCGTGTTTTCCGCTGTTACCAGCTGGTCAGTCCCCAATGAGCCTGCTGAAAATAAATATCGTCCCAGGTCTTCACCCTTCATTTGGTTTATATTTTGCAAACCATGGATGTTAAAGGAAAAAATAGATTGAAAGAGGGACCTATCAACATGGTGAAGAAGTTCGCTTAATAGCTCTTCCCCTCCCCTTGTTCCATCTTCAAGAATAACGCTAACATCTCCGGCAGCCTTTCCCTTTACACGCTCGATAATAGCCTTCCCCTCTCCAGGAAAAACCGCTTTAAGCCTCCCTCCATACTTTGCTCCTTCCTTTGGCTCATACCTTAACTCTGACTGCAGCTTAGTCGGGAAGCCAAAAAGGATGCTATGGATAAAAGACATGATGGTGGATTTGCCAGCTTCATTTTCACCGTAGATCACTTGAAAGGATTGAATATCCGTTAAACTAAAATCCGTTAACTTTCCGTACCCATAAATATGTATATCGGTTATTTTCATATCCCCACCTCCTTCAATATATACAGCTGTTTAAGCATGCTCTTTGTATAAAAGGTCTATAAGCAGGGCCTCTGCCTCCCCGGCAAGCCTGCGCTTTTCATCGTCCTGAAGCTCTTCCAAATATTTTCTTGCCAGCGGGTGACCATACAAAGGAAGAGAACTTTCGTTATTATCTGCATTATCTGCAATTTGCTCTGCTGTTTTAAAAAGCTCGCTGAAAAAATCGGATTCCTTTACCAGTTTTTCTTTACTCCAGATTCTTTTTTCATTTACAGCCAGATTGGAAACCCACACGAATGCTTCCTCTTCTGTTTCTTCCTCCTGCAAGGCGTCAAGCATCTCACCATTTGCGATACTTTTCATTTCGTGGCCAGAAAGGGTGACATTGTTTAATGTAAGACTAACTATTGTCCCCTTCGTGTTCTGCCTTTTATCTTCAATCAGTCTTTTACACATTTCAAATAGATCATGAAAAGAATCAGCATTTGAAGCATTCACTCTCACTTCTTCCCATATTACAGCTGATGCTTCCAGGAACTCTGTCTTTGCACCCGTTTCAGTCAATTCAACCAAATAGCATCCTTTCGGACCCGTTTCTTTCCGGTTTCGCCCCTGTATATTGCCAGGATAAATGGCTGGAGGCTGTTCGTTTAATACTTCCCGTTTATGTATATGACCGAGCGCCCAATAATCAAAGTTTTTTTCAATCAAATCCTTTAATCGGAATGGAGCATATTTGTCATGCTCACTGCTTCCTTCAAAGTGGCCATGAAGGATCCCGATATGCAGATCGGCTCCAGCCTTCCTTGTGTAACGGTCAATCATCCGCTCCAGCACATGTCTCCTTGGATAGCTGAAACCATATAAATGGACAGAGGTGCCATTTTCAACTGTATGCTTCATCACTTCAACTTCATGCGAAAATATACGGACATTATCGGGCATTGGCATATGGACCCATTGTCCCTCCATATGATCATGGTTTCCATGAACCGCAAAAACAGGAATCCCTCTCTCAGCCAGACGCTCCATCTCTTTGCGAAAGCGGGTCTGCGCCCTAATGCTCCTGTCTTCCCCATCAAACAAATCCCCAGCCAGAATAACAAAATCCACCGCATTGATAATAGCTGCATCAACAATTTTGGAGAATGCCGCAAACGTGCTTTCCTGTAGCTTTTTAAAAATAGCTTGAGGCAAACTCTTCAACCCTGCCATCGGACTATCCAGATGCAGATCAGCAGCATGAATAAACGTTACCCTCTTCATATTAACTTCCTTTCATTCCTTTTCTTCCATTTTAACTCATCCAAAAAGCGAATGCACGTTCCTATTATAATTAGTTGATAAACTTCTTTTTTTCCTAAAAAGTTTTCGGGAAAATCCCTATCCGGTTTTAACCATGGAGGCTTGTGCATAAAAATGTACAAGTACTCTTTCCAAGGGATGAAAATACAGCCTGCGGAAAAATAAATGGGCGGAGTGGTCATTGTTGGGAATTGGAATTTATTTAAGTTATGTTTTTCTCGGACTGTCTTTAGCAGCCCCAATAGGGCCGGTTAACGCAGTCAGACTTGAAAAAGGCATTAAAAACGGCTTTTGGCATGCCTGGATTGTCGGAGTAGGCTCCATGTTTGCGGATGCCTTTTATATGCTGATTGTATACCTCGGTCTTGTGCACTTTTTGGACACTCCAATCGTACAGATCTTTCTGTGGCTATTTGGGGGATTTATTCTCTTATATACAGGATTTGAGAGCATTATTAATGCCAATAAAATATCCATTAACTACGTCCGCAGCAAAGATTCATTGTTCAAATGCTTTTTCTCTGGCTTCATTATGTCCGTTTCAAGTCCACTTTCTATCCTGTTCTGGCTTGGCATTTACGGATCAGTTCTGGCAAAAACAGCAGCTGCTTATGGAAAAGCCGAACTCTTTTTGTACAGTACGATGATTTTTATCGGACTTATGCTCTGGGATCTTTTTGTAGCAGGCCTGACAACAGGCTTCCGCAAGTTCCTGACATCGAAAGGTATTATTCTCATCTCCATTCTCTCTGGATTATCCCTGATCGGATTTGGCGTTTACTTTGCATTCGAAGGATTAAAGGCATTGTTTGCTTAAAAAATTTTAGCCATGAAAAAAGCTCCGCTTGGAACGGAGCTTTTCCCTTTCTTATTCATTTTTGGTTAGCTGAAGAGCTTTTTTAATATCTTTAAAAGAGTTGGATTTTCCGTACATTAATACGCCGCCCCTATAAACTCTTGCGCCAAACACAGCTAGTATTGTAATGGTTACCAAAAGAATAAGAATACCTAGCAAAGGCTCCCATGCAGGCAATGACAGCATTCCGACCCTCATGAACATTAGCATCGGCGTAAAAAATGGAATATAAGATGTGATCGTCACGAAGGGTGCTTCCGGCTGGTTCAAACCGAACATGGCAATCATGAAGCCCGCAACAACCATCATCGTCATCGGTGTAATCATCTGCTGGATATCTTCTATCCTGCTGACAAGCGAACCAAGAAAAGCCGCCAAAGTCGCATAAAGAAAATATCCAAGCAAGAAAAAGATAAGTGCATAGGCGATTGTAGAGGCAGGAATATCCCCAAATCCGAAGAATTCAAAAAAGCCGCCTTCCATTGAATCGAGATTTTGTTTAATTGAATAGTAGCCTACCAGTAAAATCAATGCCATCTGTGTCAGGCTGAGCAGTCCGATGCCCAGTATTTTGGCAAACATCTGCTTGATCGGCGACACACTGGAAATTAGAATTTCCATCACCCGGGAGGATTTTTCAGTCGCTACTTCCATGGCAATCATATTTGCATACATGATAACAGCAAAATAGATGACAAATAACAGGACGTAAACCAGGCCTCTCGCCTGGTTCAGTTCTTCCTCAGTTTTAGCATTTTCCTCCAGGGCTATTTGGTTAAAATCAATAGGTTCATATAATTTACCCAGCTCCTCAGGACTAAGATTAATTTGCGAAGCAGCCAGCTGGGTTTTTAGCTGCTGCAGTCCGCTCTGCAATTCGGAAGGAACGGCAGAATCAGCAATACTTCTTGCTTTATAGGCTGCTTCGGGGAGATTCTCCTTGTTAAAAGACAGCAGCAGCAAACCCTTGTATTTACCCTCTTTGACAGCTTCTTCTCCTCTTTCTTCTGTACCTTTGTAAGCTTCTAGGACGATGTCCTTGTTTATGACCTTCATTTGCTCTTCCAATGAACTAAAAAGCACACCGGTCTGGTCAATAACTGCGATTTTTTCTTCATCTTCTTTATTAAAAAAGTCAATAATGCCGGAAAGATTCGCAAGACCTACCACAATCAGCACAGTAATAACGGTCGTAATAATAAACGATTTGGTTTTCAGCTTGCTAAGATAGGTATGAAGAAGGATAGTCATAAAATTATTCATAGGAAGCACCTGCCTTTTCTATGAAAATGTCATTCAGGGATGGCTCTTCCAGCATAAATTTACGGACAAAGCCCCTCTCAGCAATCTCCTTAAATATTCCCTCAGCCGCTTCTTCTCCTGAAATCTGTATATGTATTCCTTCCGCAGTCTTCCTGGACTTAATTACACCAGGGCTATTGGTCAAAAAGCTTAAATCATAATCAGCGTGGATTACAAGATTCTTCTTTCCAAAGGAGCGTTTAATTTCCTTGAGAGAACCATGTACGACAGGCCTGCCTTTCTGCATAATACATAAATGCTCGCAAAGCTCTTCCACATGTTCCATCCGATGAGAAGAAAAAACAATCGTCGTACCATTGTCTTTTAGTTCCAAAACCGCTTCCTTCAGCTGCTCCACATTAACAGGGTCAAGCCCGCTGAAAGGTTCATCCAAAATCAAAAGCTTCGGTTTATGAATGACAGCCGTAATAAATTGGATCTTCTGCTGATTTCCTTTTGAGAGCTCCTCCACTTTTTTATTTGCATTTTCCGGGACTTTAAAGCGCTCTAGCCAATAGTCTAATTCCTTTAAAGAATCCTGCTTGTTCATTCCTCTGAGCTTTGCAAGATATACAATCTGGTCCTTTACCTTAAGCTTCGGATACAACCCTCTTTCTTCAGGAAGGTAGCCAATCAGCGGACTAGTTGAATAATCAATCCGCTTTCCGTTCCAAGTAATCTTCCCTCCGCTAGGATCCAGCAATCCCAGAATCATCCGAAACGTTGTCGTTTTACCTGCTCCGTTTGACCCAAGAAATCCAAACATCTCACTCTCGGGTATCGACAGAGACAAATTATCAACAGCCGTAAACTGGCCAAAACGCTTTGTAACATGTTCAAGCTGCAATGACATTTTCTAACTCCTCCTTTGCCTAACTTGTAATACGGACAAAAGGCGAAAAAGGTTCAATTTTCCACAAAAAAAAATATTAAGTATTAAGTTTTTCTTCCGTATAGGCAAGATTCGTTTTAAATTAAGGCCTTCAGCTTGTTTTCTCTGCTTCAATGGGAGCTATTGACTCCTGTAATTGCCCTTCAGCCCATTTCAGCCCGACGAGGCTTTGGCTTATAAATTTCTTTTGCACATTCACAAAAATTATGCAAGAATAATAGTAACTATCTGAATTTTATAATAAAGAGGGGGAATGAAGATGAAAACATACAAACTTACTGCCTTTGAGCAGGACGGGGAAAAGATTTTGGAAGAGTCCTTCCAGGCAGCAAATGATGATGACGCAAAGGGTCTCGGAGAAAAAATGCTCAAGGAAAAGGGCTTGGATGAAAAAACTCACCGCTGCACTTCTCCAGCAGGAAAACTTATTTTGTTTCATAGATAAAAAAGCAAAGGGCGCTTGCCCTTTGCTTTTTCTTTAGGCTCTATTAAATTTGGCTGTTGATTTCAGCACGAGGCACTCAGCGAACACGGGGCTACCGGGAGCCTCCTCGACGCTGTGCGCCTGCGGGGTCTTCCTTGGAGCGCTACTCCCGCAGGGCTTTGAATAAGCATCCTTGTATAAACACCTCGTCGTAAGGAAATGCGCATGCATTTTCGCGGGATTAGTGCCTTCCACTCCAATCAACAGGATTTCTAACAACAACAATAAGCTTTAACAGAGCCTTTCTTTAAAATCTATTTACTTTCCTTTAAAGACAGGTTTCCTTTTTTCAATAAAGGCCTGGATACCTTCCTGATGATCCTCGGTTTGTCTCATCTTATGCTGACCGAGTTTCTCAAGCTCCAGTACTTTTAGTAAAAGAGGACGGTTTTTATCTGCAAGGATTTTCTTCGTCTTGATCATGGCTTCTGTTGGGCTGTTAAGCCATTTGCTTAGCTTCGATTCAACAGCGGTGCGTAATTCGTCTTCAGCCACTTCATGAATAAGGCCTATCTGCAGCGCTTCGTCCGCAGAAAGTGCTTTTCCTTCCCAGATTAATTGCTTGGCTTTATCCTCGCCTATACGCTGCTGGAGGAAGAAATGAGAGCCTCCATCCGGGATTAATCCTATTCCAATAAAATTCATAGCCAGTTTGCTGGATTTCTCTGCCAATATATAATCTGTTGCTAATGCAAGACTGAAGCCAAGGCCGGCTGCTGCCCCTGCAACTGCACTGATGGTCAGCTTCGGCATGCTGTAAAGGGTTACAACCAGCTCATTGATACATTCCATAACCGAGGAGAAATCGCTTTCATTTGCTTCCAGGAGCATCGTTTTAATATCTCCGCCTGAGGAAAATGCACGGCCGTTTCCTTTTAAGACAACGATATCTACCTCATCCATATGGCTTACTTCCTTCATTATCGCCAATAAACCTTTTAGCATTTCAATATTTAATGCATTCAATGATTCCGGCCTGTTCATCTCAACGGCTGCAACACGCCCTTCGATTTGCAGATTGACAGTATCAGTTACAAAATCTATTGCCAAAATCCTTCCCCTCCTTTTCTTCGTTTCTTTTATTATAAAGAGTATTATTATATTTAAAAAGCATTATGTCTAAAAATTTTAAATTTTGTCATTTATTTTCATAGATAAAGGGCAGCACCTAAAATAAGGATGCTGCCCTTAATTAATGTGTTACTGTGTATTTCCTGTATATTCTTTTTGAACTTGATCCCTTAATGCCATCTTTAGAAATTTCCCAACAGAAGTCTTTGGGATTTCCTCAAGGAACAAAATATCATCCGGAAGCCACCACTTCGCAAATTGCGGTTTAAGGAATTCATATAATTCTTCTTTCATTGTCTTGCCTTTAAAAGGTTCTTTTAAGACAACACATGCTACCGGCCGTTCCTGCCATTGCTCATGAGGCACAGCAACTACTGCTGCTTCGAATACAGCTTCGTGTGCCATTAAGGTATTCTCTATATCCACAGAGGATATCCATTCTCCTCCACTTTTGATCAAGTCCTTCGTTCTGTCAACAATTTTCATAAACCCTTCTTCATCTATTGTCACGACATCACCCGTATACAGCCAGCCATCGCGAAACGCTTCATTTGTCCGTTCATCCTTGTAATATTCGGATGCAATCCAGGGGCCTCTTATCGCAAGCTCGCCCATTTCCTTTCCATCCCATGCGGCTTCTCCATCCTTGCCGACAACTTTCATCTCCAAGCCTGGAACAAGGATGCCCTGCCTGGCTTTAATATCAAGCTGTTCCACCGCAGAAAGCTCTTCCTGATAGCTTTTTAGAGTCGAAATGACTACAAGCGGACTTGTTTCAGTCATTCCATAGGCATGCATGAAAGGAATTTTATGTTTTTGCTCAAACGCTTTAATCATACCTTTCGGAGCTGCAGATCCCCCGCAAAGTACCGAACGGAGCGAACTCATATCATACTCGTTTTCATCCAGCTCTTTTAAAAGGCCCAGCCAGATTGTAGGCACCCCGGCTGTAATGGTTACTTTTTCTGACTCGATGAGCTCAGCCAGCAGCTTTGGAGTAAAGTAAGGGCCAGGCAATACGAGTGTCGTCCCGAACCAAACAGCAGCAAATGGCAGCCCCCAGGCATTTACATGAAACATTGGGACAACAGGAAGTGCGATGTCCTTCTCGCTAACAGCTGCACTATCGGCCATTCCCAGTGCCATGCTGTGGAGGACAATTCCCCGGTGTGAATATACGACACCCTTTGGATTGCCGGTTGTAGCAGAGGTATAGCACATCCCTGCAGCTGAATTTTCATCCAAATCATCAGGATATTCATAATTTCCGCTTGCTTCTTCAACCAATTTTTCATAATGGTAAACTGGGGAGAGCGATGTTTCCGGCAATTCTTTGTCGTCGGTCATAATAATATATGCCTTGACGGACTTGAGTTCATCCTTCACCTTCTCGATTAGCGGAACAATGTCGGGATCGATGAGCAGCACCTTATCTTCAGCATGATTAATGATATAGGAAATATGCTGAGGCGACAGGCGGATATTAATCGTATGGAGGACGGCTCCACTGCATGGGATTGCAAAATAGGCCTCAAGATGGCGATGATGGTTCCAGGCCAGCGTTCCGACCTTATCCCCTTTATCAACCCCTAACTTTTGCAGGCTTTCTGCGAGCTTGCGGGTTCGTTCTGCAATTTCTTTATATGTAAATCTTTTAATTCCGCTGGACGTCCTGGATACGACCATTTTCTTTGGAAAATACTGTTCTGCCCTCTTAATCATCTGGGTCATAGTCAAAGGTGTTTGCATCATCATTGCTACTCCTCCTTATTGTAAACGCTTTCATTTTATATTAGCTTATAACCAGTTATACCTATTTCTTTCATTCTATTTATTTGAGATAAAGTCCTTTAATTTTTAACTAAATTTTCTAAAAACATACAAAAAATCCCTGCCTATTCAGTCAGGGATCTTTGTTTTTTATTAAACAGTTCATTTAAAATTTTCAATTTCTCGTCAGCATAATGCTCGAAGCTGTCATTATATGACTTGGGGTCTTTCGGATTGGCAAAATGAGTTATTTTTCCTGTTTGAGGATCAATGAATTTGCTTGAGGCTCCACAACCAAGGCCAATGATTGTTTGCAGTTCTTCCATGATCATAATATTATAGATGCTCTCCTGGTTTGGAAGTGCATAGCCGACATTTTCAAGATTGCCGAGAATATTTTTCTGGCGGTACAAGTAATAGGGTTCATAGTTATGATCGTTCGTCCAATTTTCCGCCATTTTCATCATTCTTTCGATTTCTTCCCGATCGGCAACCTTATATTTTTGCTTATTTTTTGTCATTTCAGATGCACGTTTAAAAGATAATGTATGGACAGTTAAAGATTCCGGCATCAGTTTCTCCGTTTCATTCAGAGTATGGGAAAACTCGGATACACCTTCCCCGGGAAGACCAATAATTAAATCCATATTAATATTGTTCATCCCCATATTGCGGGCAAGGTGAAATTTATCAACTGTTTCTTCCACTGTATGATGACGGCCGATTGCCTTCAGCGTTTCCTGGATATAAGATTGCGGATTGATGCTGATGCGGTCAATATTCCATTTCTTCAGCACTTCCAGTTTTTCAGGTGTAATTGTATCGGGACGGCCAGCTTCCACTGTTACCTCACGGATATTTTGTACATCAGGGAAAGACGTGTACATTTCTTCATAAAGCATGTCCATTTCATCCGCGGTAATGCTTGTTGGTGTCCCGCCGCCGTAATAAACAGTCGTAATTTTAACATTATTTTCTTTCAGCCATTCACCAATTTTACGCATCTCATAATGCAGACCGCCAAGGAAGGAGTTCACAGACCCCTGTCTGCCGTTAATAGCATATGCCGGGAACGTGCAATAAGCACACTTTGTCGGACAAAAAGGAATTCCAATATAAATGCTGACCTCATTTTGGAGGTTATATAAATCCGGAACAACAGCCAGCTGCCTATCAACGATATTCTGCATTAGCCGAATTTTTTCGTCCGTAATCAAATATTCTTCCTTCAGCTGCTGATGGACTTCATGCTGTGGCGTCTTGTTTTGCATTGCGCGATGAAGAAGTTTCGTAGGGCGAACCCCAGTTAAAATCCCCCACTTTTGCGTAATGCCTGTCCAGTTCTGCAGAACTGTCAAATATACATGAGAAACAGCATTTTTCACTTGTTTGAAATTCTCTTTCTCCGTTTTAGCAGGTACGAATGCTTTTTCAAAAACAGCCAGCCTTTTTTGGCCTTCTTTGTCGGTCAGTTCTGCTCGTGCCTTAAAGCTGGCACCTTGTTCCAGGCGAAAACCAATCGTTAAATCAGCTTCTAAAGCTTCTCCTAAAACCACTTCGCACTCCTCGAAAAATAGATTTCCAATCAGCCGAAGCGGCCGATGAAACCGTTCATCCTGTATACCTAATATTGAAATTTTCAAAGCGATCACCTTTTTAAAAAGAATATAATGAAAACTGCCATCATTCTGTTAGCTAACGGCAGCTAAAAAGTCGATTTTCTTTGTTGCTGACAAACTTCTTTAAGTGTACAGAAACGGGTAAAGGAGGTCAATATAGGGTAAAAGATTCCTACTAGATTGGTAAATTGCTTAATGGCTATATTTTGTGGCATTGATATATGTTAAGCCGGAATCCTGCTTTTGCGTCGTGCCGCTACTTTTATGCTTCGTGCCCAAATGGGCTTGCGTCCTCCTGGCACTTTTTTCCGTTATTTTCACGACTCTTTGCGTCTTTCTCTCCTTTTTGCATCATCTCCCCGCTCCAGCCTGCATTGCGTCCTTATTGCTCTTGCTTTTGCGTCAATTTCTCAATTTTATTTTCATCAAAAAAGAGCCGATTATCATAATCGCACTCTCTTTTGTTTGCTTTATTTTAATAGATTCATTTTCCTCAGGAATTCGATCGGTTGCTGTTTGCGGAAGTGCTCTTTGACCATATAGCTGACTCCGTTTTGGTTATTGGATCGGGTTAGCCAGTCTGCAGCTTTTTTCACTTCCGCCGGGGCATTGCCCATTGCCACACCGAGGCCGGCTGCTTCGATCATTTCCAGATCATCTATAGAGTCGCCAATAACGACCATTTGGTTTCTTGAGATTCCCAGATGTTCTCCCAAATAAAGCAATCCGTTCACCTTGGATACTCCTGCGGGAACAATATCCATGCGAAGGTCATTCAGTTTTATGATGTCGATGTTTTGAAACATGCCTTTAATAGAATCATGAGCATCTTGCAGGTCCTCTTTATCTTCAAAGTAGACTTCGATTTTTGGAGGTGTGACAGGTTCATCCAAAATGGTATCGCTCAATGAATCTACAAATTGCTGTGAGTAAAAGATGGGATCTCCTGTAGTAAATACTGTTTTAGCAAGCATATTGGAATTTAGTTTTGTTTTGTTTGCCAGGGAATATTTTTCGTGCACCAGCCTGATTTGACATGTGAAGCCTTCAAGCAGGCGCACTATTTCAAACGTTTCATCTTCCTGTATACGTTTTACAAAAATTGGTTTTTCCGGAGAAGCGGCAATATAAGCCCCTCTGTGTGTGACCAGCAAAGAATTAAGTTTCAGCGCTTTCGCCACTTTCTTTGCAGAAGGAAAGCTCCTTGACGTTACAAGCGTTACATAAATTCCTTTTTGCTGTACATATTCAATCGCTTCTTTAGTGGATTTATGAAGTCTTCCATTTGATTGGAGAAGTGTTCCATCAATATTTAAAGCAAGCATTCGGTATATCATCTACTTTGCCCCCTATTCTCGGTGTAAAATTGTCCTATTACACTTTTATGAAGAAATGCAATTGATTAGAACATGACATGGACAATGCAAACATTTTTCTTTAGCTTGTAGGAATTGGCAATGACTACTTCAATTTGAGAGACTGTTTAATTCAAAGAATTATAAATTATCCATTTACAATTCAATGTTCGCGTATTAAGATGGAGTCAAATAAAAACTGCATATCAAGTTTGCACTAGGGGAGCTTTTGGCTGAGAAGAACATTCCGTTCTGACCCTTATGACCCGATCTGGATAATACCAGCGTGGGGAAGTGCAGGTGAACGGCTATCATTTTTTATGTATTGATAACATTCAACTGCATTTCCTCATGGAAATGCAGTTTTTTATTTTTAGGCTGTGATAAAGCTAAATGTTGATTTCAGCCCCTTGTTGATTGTTGCGGGTGAAGTGAGTCATAGGGAGATCACACAAGCGCTAGACGCCGAGGAGGCTTCCGGACCGCCTGCGGTTCGCTGAGTGCGTGGAGCGGAAATCAACAGGCAAGATTAACAGAGCCTATTTTTATAAAAAATTAGGAGGAATGACAGTATGCAAGAAAATTTCTTATGTGGAACAAGCGAGATTACAGGGTGCAGATTTTCTATTTATCCTATGTCTGACCGGTTTGTGGATATTATTTTATCGGCACTGAATGAAGTGGACACAAGCAAGGTATGGATGGAAACTGATGATGTCAGCACATGTGTGCGCGGCCGTTCCATTCATGTCTTTGATGTTGTAAAAGCCATTTACCTGGAAGCAGCCAAGCATGGCGACCATGTTGTTTTCAATGGCACTTTTTCAAACGGCTGTCCTGGAGATACGGCAGGCGATGCCTACCTAGCTGAAAATGAAGAGAGAGCAAATAAGGAAAAGTCTTCAAGTATCCTTCAGAAAGTTGCCGCCCAATTTGCCCTTTATCCAATGGGAATCCCTACATATATGGATGTCATAATGGACCAGGTGGAGCTGGCAAAATCACAGGGCACTTTTTCAAAAGGTGTCCATTATGCTTCAAGACTTGATGGAGATGCACATGCTGTTTTTAAAACGCTTGAAGATGCATTCGAGGGATGTAAAAAAAGTGATTCCACCCATATTGTTATGACAGTTAATATGTCTGCGAACAGCCCTTCCAATAAGGGGGCTGAATCATATGCTTGAAAAATGGAAGCTTCGTGAAGTGATCGTCCTTTCTGTTTTGGCTGTTGTGTTTGCGGTGGTTTATCTCGTTTTTCTTCAATTCGGGAACGTACTTTTTGGGATGTTCGGCTTGATTGGCTATGATATTATCTTTGGAATCTGGTTTATCGTTTCGATTATTGCTGCCTATATTATCAGAAAGCCCGGGGCTGCCTTTTTATCGGAAACCATTGCCGCAACGGTCGAGGTCATGATTGGCAATGCCGTCGGTCCACGCCTTATCATTTCGGGCATGATACAAGGAATTGGCGCAGAAGCTGTTTTTGCGGCTGCAAAATGGAGTAATTACCGCACTTGGATTTTAATCGCGGCAGGTATGGGCTCATCTGTCACAAGCTTTATATGGGGTTATTTTATTTCAGGCTATGCTGCACTTTCACCAGGTTATGTGACAGCCATGTTTTTCGTCCGGCTAGCAAGCGGCGCTTTACTGGCAGGTTTACTCGGAAAATGGCTGAGTGAAAGTCTGGCAAAAACAGGTGCATTGAGCAGCTTCCCGATCGGCAAGGAACGGAAAAGGGGAAAACCGGACAATGGAATTACGGCTTAACGAGGCTATTCTAAAGACAAAGCAGCTTACTTTTAGGCATGAAGAAGAGAAAAACCCTGTTTTTAATGGTGTGAATTTAAACCTTTTTCCTGAGGAGGCAGTTCTTATTCTCGGGCCCAGCGGCTGCGGAAAAAGTACACTTGCACTTTGCCTAAATAAATTGTACCCCGAGGCTGTAGATGGCCATCTTGAAGGATTGGTCTCTTTTAAGGGAAAATGGCTGAGCGCATTCAGACCAGGTGAGATTAATAGAAGCATTGGAATGGTATTTCAGGATCCTGAAAGCCAGTTTTGTATGGTAACCGTCGAGGATGAACTGGCGTTCGGACTGGAAAACATGAATATTCCTCCTGAGGATATTGGGCCAAAGATTGATCATGCACTTGAACTTGTCAACCTTCTCCCATATAAACATGCTAGGATTCACACCCTCTCAGGAGGGCAAAAGCAGAAGCTGGCTTTGGCATGTGTTTTGTCATTGGAACCGGAGATCCTGATCCTTGATGAACCGACAGCAAATCTGGATCCTGCCTCAAGCAGCGAGCTTGCCAGCATCATCAAGAAGCTTAGAACTAAGCTTTCACTTACACTGCTGATCATTGAACACAAACTGGATGAGTGGATTGATCAAATTGACCGCTGTCTGGTTTTGAACCGAGGAGGCGAAATTTTATTTAATGGCAAGCCGGATGCCTGCTTTACTGATTATGCAGAGGAGCTTCAGTCAGAAGGAATCTGGCTGCCAAGCACAGTAAGAGCTGGCCTTATAGCAAAGAAAGCCGGATTTTACTCCGGGTCCGCCCTTCCGCTAAACCAAAATGAACTAATTAAGGGATTAGCAGACCCTGATTCAGCAGTTCGGCTTTTTGAAAAAAAGAAAAATGTCTTAACTGGCTTAGCGGATCAAAGTATTCTTGAAGTCCAAAGACTTTCTTTTAGCAAAGGCGGAAATGAACTGTTAAAAGATATTAGTTTTTCTGTTAAAAAGGGGGAATTTATTGCAATAGCAGGACCGAATGGATCCGGTAAAACCACACTTTCCAGACTTCTCTCCAGATTAAATTGGGGTTCCTCCGGGGAGATTTCCTTTCTTGGACGTTCTCTCCCCCAATGGAAGGAGAATGAATTGAGGCAGAAAATGGGCTACATTTTCCAGAATCCGGAACATCAGTTTATTACAGATTCTGTGTTTGAAGAAATTGTTTTCAGCCTAAAAGTTATGGAGATGGAAGAAGCGGAAATAAATGAAACAGCTAAAACTATACTGAAGCAGGTTCGTTTACATCAGCAGGCACATCTTCACCCTTTTTCCTTAAGCCAAGGGCAAAAACGGCGGTTAAGTGTTGCAACCATGCTTGTGAATAAGCAGGATTTGCTGCTGCTTGATGAGCCTACATTTGGACAGGATGCCAATACTGCACGTGAACTTATGGCTCTTTTAGAGGAGAAGATACACGATGGAGGATCCGTCATTATGGTCACCCATGATATGGATCTAATCCAGTCCTATGCACATAAAGTGATTATTCTTTCAAATGGAGAAATGATTTATGAGGGAACGCCAGATGACCTATGGAACAAACAGGAAATAATGAAGCAGGCCTCCCTTCAGCTTCCATACTATGAAAAGTTCAAGAACGATATCCGTACGGGGAGTGGAGATTATGCTCTTACATGACATTAATCCCAGTATAAAAGCGCTCACTGTAGTGATTTGCGTACTAATTTTATCTATCTTTTTTGATCCGCTCACACCCTTGCTCACCCTGATAATAACAGCGAGTACTACACTCATACTTGGAAGGGTGTCAATTAAGAAGTGGCTGTTGTTATTCTCGCCTTTCTTATTTATGGCATTCATATACATCTGGTCAGCTGTTCTTTTTTCAAGGACAGATCAAGGAGAAACCATCCTATGGACTTGGGGCATCTTAACATTAACTGAGGAAGGCTTTCAGCGTGCCCTCTCACTTGGGCTGCGCGTGTTAAGCTTTACATCGCTGTCCCTTTTGTTTATTTTAACCACAAAGCCAACAGAGTTTCTGCTCAGTTTAATGCAGCAATGCCGGCTTTCACCGAAGCTTGCATATGGCATTATGGCTGGCTATCGATTTCTGCCATTAATAAAAGAAGAATTTGAGATTATCAGAAGTGCTCACCGGATAAGGGGAGTAGGTAAAGCAAGGTCTTTTTCCGAAAAACTAGCTGAGCTTAAAAGATATGCAGTCCCTCTCCTTGCCGGGGCCATACGCAAAGCAGAAAGAACAGCCATGGCAATGGAATCGAAAGGTTTTACCGGCGATAAGAACAGGCAATTCTATCATAAAATCACCGTCACGTGGAAAGACTTGGCATTTTCCGTTATTATGGTGGCAGCGGTTTTATTAAGTGCATACACCTCCTGGAAGCTTGGCTATTTGCAGCTGTATAACGGTGAGCTGTGAGGGTATGTTGAATATATGTGCGGTTAAACAGAGTTTAGATGCTGGTAAAATTTCATGTAAGACACTGAAAGAGTATCTTAAGGCTATAAACGCACATAAAGGACTATCCCCTCCCTAGAAAAACAGACGTGCCGCCCAAGCACGTCTGTTTTCCCATTTAAATAATATCCCGCAAAGCTGCTTCCAGATTTGTAAACTTAAAGTTAAATCCGTGCTCGAGCAGTTTCTTCGGAATGCAGTTCCGGCCTGTCAGCGCCAGGCTGGGGTCAGCCCTCATGATCGTATACGCACCCAGTTTTACTAATGGTGCAGGTGCAGGCGGAGCCCAGCTTTTATTCATGACCTTGCGCAATACCCTCATGAATTCTTTATTGGTAACAGGGGCCGTTCCAGTAGCATTATAAATACCTTCATAGTTCTCATTTTCGATGGATGCCATAAACATAGCGTTCAGGTCGTCCATGTGCAGCCAACTGATATATTGGCGGCCGGACCCAATCGTACCGCCAAGTCCATAACGGGCCAGCATTTGCAGCGGACCAAGTGCCCCGCCGTCTTTTCCGAGCGCAAATCCGATTCGCAGCATGACTTGCCTTGTTTTCGGCAGTGTGTCATTAAAAAAGGCCTCCTCCCATTGCTGGCAAACGGAAACTGAAAATCCATCACCATGAGCTGCATCCTCATCACATACATCGGTGGTATCTCCAAATACCGCAAGAGAACCAGCCTGAACAAATACCTGCGGCGGCGCTGAACTTTCCCTAACAGCTTCCTTTAAAATCCTGACTGAATCCAATCTTGAAGCAAGGATTTCTTCCCGATTCTTTTTTGTATACAGGCAATTAACACTTTTTCCTGTAAAATTGACGATGGCATAACTGCCTTCGATTTCACGAACCCAAGAATCCTCCAGCGTTCTGCCATCCCAATGTACATATGTAATCCCGTTCTTTTCAGCAGAACTGCCTCTGGTCAAAATCACAGCAGTATAGCCCCTTTTTTTTACATGGTCAGCAAGAGCTTGGCCTAAAAAACCGCTTCCTCCCGCAAGCACAATCCTTTTACTCATTTCCTTTCCCCCTTTATGCTCCCTATGAAAAAGTATAACAAACTTGCCGGCAGTCAAAATACCTTTAATTACCAATTGGACCTATGAATAAATTTTTATTCACTTTCTGAAGCTATGATTGTAACAATCAAGAAAACTACACCAAAGGAGATGATTTACATGGCAAGAAGCAACAATTCTAATCAGCTTTTAGTATCAGGAGTCAGTCAGGCAATTGATCAAATGAAGTATGAAATCGCAACAGAATTCGGTGTGAACCTTGGCCCGGAAACATCTTCAAGAGCAAATGGATCAGTAGGCGGAGAAATTACAAAGCGCCTTGTCCAAATGGCTGAACAGCAGCTTGGCGGAGCACGCTAGTTTATAGGCAATTATCGAAAAATAAAATGCCGCTTCAGCAATCTGCGAAGCGGCTTTTATTCTCTTAATTAAGCATTTCCAAAATATCTTCTACTGCCTCAAACAGTGAATTTGCCTGAAGATCAGCTTTTGTCGGATCTGAACCAATGAAAACTGTTTTACAGCCTGCCTTCTTACCTGCTTCAATATCTCGCTCGTGATCGCCAACCATAATGCTGCTCGCAAGATCAAGATTATATGTTTCTGCTAGATCCAGCAGCATACCTGCATTTGGCTTCCGGCATTCACAACCCGCTTTTGGTTTATGCGGACAATAAGCTACTTCCTTTATATGGCCGCCTTTTTCTGCAATTAGCTCCTGCAGCCTATCATGGATTCTCATTAATTCTTTTTCTTTTAAGTATCCCAGTCCGACGCCGCCCTGATTGGTCACGACAAAAATCTCATAACCTGCTTTTGTCAATTCTGCAACTGCTTCAGCTGCGCCTTCAAGCAAAAATAACTGTTCCGGCTTGTTTACAAATTTAACCCTGTCAGATAAAACCTCATTTAAGACACCGTCCCGGTCGAGAAAAACTGCTTTTCCCATTTTTCTCCCTCTTTCCTATTTCCAACGTCTATCATAAAGGTACCCAATTCAAAGTACCTTTATTACAGAGAAATGCCGTTGAAAAAGATTTAACTGAAGTAATTGGATAACAGCCTAAATCGAGTAGGAGGGGGTGACTAACCCCCGACCTCTCACACCACCGTACGTACCGTTCGGTATACGGCGGTTCAATTAAGTGTGACGCAGAACTTC
>JAGGRA010000032.1 GCA_018613035.1 Pseudomonas sp. ISL-84
TTTGACGTTGAGCCGTTTTTTTGTGCATCAATTATCTTTTATAAGGAATTTTTATTCGTAGAAAAAGGGATTTAATCCGGTTGAATAACGATGAACGCCCGCCCCGCGGAAGCTTAAGCATCCTGGAGCGGAAATCAGCCTCTCACTACTTGTTTATAAAGCTGCAAAGTTTGCGAAAACAGCAATTAAATTAACTAACTTTATTAATAGAAATATCAAAATATATTGACAATCTATAGTAAAAGTGTAAAATTACACTAAAAACACTGATGGTTTCCAGGTTTCTCTTATAATTTCTTCATTCAATGGTTAAATTCCAAGATGGTCAGGAACTTTTTGTCAGTTGCTTGCGTCTATACTTATGGAAGCTGTCAATGAGTATTGAAAATAGCCATTTGTTTTTAATAGCAGCTAATTTACGGGTTTAAACTGGTCCCAAAATAAAGAAAAAAGAGTCAGGGCCATTTTCAATTCATGTTTATATTTTTAATTGGGGGAGATTGGGTTGCGCAGAAAAATTAATATTATCATTATGGTTTTTTTATGTTTATTCCTCATGGTCAGTCCCTTGCAAACCGCAGGGGCTGGAAACACAGAGATCAAAGTTACGCTTGATGAAGGATTTGGCGGAAAGGTAAAGCGGGGAAAGGGATTTCCGCTGCGGATAAAGCTTGAAAATACGGGAGAGTCTTTTAGCGGTGATTTGTTAATAAGCTATCATCCTTCCTATAATACCGGCGGTGCGATCTCGGTGGATGTGGAGCTTCCGGCAGGCAGCATGAAAGAATACTTGGTTTCCATGCCAGGTATGACGGAGGATCACCCCTCCATTTATCAAAATATCCCTTCGCTGACTCTTTATCAAGGAGATTGGAAGAATGGAAAAAAAGTTAGCTTCAAAGGCGAAGATACCATAAAACCAAAGTTTATAGATATGAGTTCTAAGGCTGTTGGAGTCTTAAGTGAAAAATATGACCGATTAAAAGAACTTAGGACGCTACCTTCCATGTCTATTCAGATGATTGAACTAAAAAAAGAAGAATTGCCAAATCAGTCTATTGGATTGGAAACGCTTGATTATTTGCTGGTGGATGAATATGGGGTTTCTCAGCTGAGTGAACAGCAGCAAATAGCAATTAAGGATTGGGTTTATAACGGTGGAGTATTAATTGCTGGGGCAGCGCCGGATGCAAGCCAATCCTATGGGGAGCTATATTCATTGCTTCCAATGAAAGCTGAAAATGAAACAACTGGTGCAGCTGATTTCTTGCAGAGCACTAAAGATACACAGCGGGACTTTGATGAGCTGAATTTTTTTACAGGCCCGGTAGATAAGGATTCCGCTATTATTTCGAAAAGCGGTGAGCTTCCAGTTACCTTGGTAAAAGAATTTGGGAGCGGTTCGATTCTGCAAACTGCTTTTTCACTGGGGGATGAGCCCTTAGCCTCCTGGAAGGGATACAGCACCTGGTTTGCCGGCTTTTTAAAGCATGCTTCTAGTGCCAGCACAGGGTCAAATCCGTATGGACAGGAATACCTGGACCAGCTTTATTGGGAATTTGCAGAAGCAAATGAATTCTTTCCTGCATCTAATTTCTCGATAGGGCAGTTAATTGGGCTATTTGCGGGTTATATTGTTTTGATTGTACCTGTTTTATATTTTGTCCTAAGAAAGCTTGATAAAAGGGAGCATTCCTGGTGGGTCATCCCTTCGCTTGCATTTTTAATGGCAGCTGCTGTCTTTGGGATGGGGGCGAAAGATCGGATATCACAGCCGCAGCTTAATCAAATGGGGATTTTCAAGGTGAATAATCAGCTTTTAAGCGGATATCAGGCCTCAACCTTATTATCAAATAAAAGTGGTGAATATAAACTATCAATGCCTAAAAGTGAATTTAATGCTGTTGTGCATACAAACAATTCTTCCACCTTTGATCCGTTAAGGGGCGGAATCATGGCGGAAAAAATTAAACACAATGAAATTATTTTTCCTAAGGTGGATTATTGGTCTTCTAAAACCATATATGGAAAAGCTCAGACCGAAATAAAGGAGAAATTTACGGCTGACCTGACTTTAAAAGACAAGAGCTTAACAGGTACCATCACAAATGGGTTTGATTACGATTTTGAAGAATTATACATTTGGTCTGGCAATGAAGCTATTAAATTGGGGCCGCTAAAGAAAGGCGAAACAATAAACGTAGATAAGACAACAAAACAGTCCTTGCTGACAAGACCGTATGCAGGAAGTTTTAATGGATCATACCCGAACAACGGCAATAATGATATCAGCCAGTTAAGGAAAGAAAGACTGGAATTTGCTTCCTCGACATTTTTGCTTGGAGATGTGTCACAGCCAGTCCTTGCAGGGATAACGAAAGATGCAGTTATAAACGTAACAATCGATAAGAAAAATGAGAAGCAAAACAATACCAATCTAATATTGCAGCCATTCGAGGCAGTAAATGAGTTTTCTGGTTCATTTACTTTGAAAGATGGAATGATGGCCCCCGACTGGAATGTAATACAGGGCCAAATTTATGAAAAAGGAATGGGCGGATCCCATACAGAAATGATGTTGGAGGACGGAGAATATGAATATATTCTTAATCTGCCAAAACAGCTGGCAGATAAATCATATAGCCTTGATGAAATTTCTATTAGGATTAATAGCCATGCAGTCCAATATTCAGTTAAAAATCATAAAACCGATAAATGGCTGCCGATCGAACCGGATCAGCGCAGCTTAAAGCTGACCAGCAAGGACGATCTAAGCCAATTTATTTCGAAAGAAGGCAAATTCATATTGAAACTCTACAAATCAGCCCAGGGCGATCCTTATGTTCAATTGCCAGCAATTACGATTAAAGGGGAGGTGGCAAAATGATTGAAATGATTGATTTAACGAAAAGGTACGGGAAATTTACTGCACTTGACTCGTTAAACCTGACTATAGAAAAAGGCAGTGTGTTTGGATTTGTTGGACAGAACGGCGCGGGAAAATCGACGACATTTTCCATTTTAGCTACCCTGCTGGCCCCAACATCCGGAACTGCTTATGTGAATGGCTATAATGTTCAAAAGGAACCAAAGCAAGTAAGGAAACAGATCGGATATATGCCGGATTTCTTTGGAGTTTACGACCAGTTGAAGGCAGATGAATACCTGCATTTCTATGGAGCCAGCTATGGTATTCCGTTTGCGGAGAGGGAGAAGCTGATCCCGCAGCTTCTCGACCTCGTAAATTTGTCACACAAAAGAGATTCATATGTTGACCTTTTATCGAGGGGGATGAAGCAGCGCCTCTGTCTGGCGAGGTGCCTCATCCATGATCCTGAAGTATTGATTCTTGATGAACCCGCCTCAGGCCTAGATCCACGTGCAAGGGTGGAGATGAGGGAAATATTAAAGGAACTGAAGAGCATGGGTAAAACGATTTTAATTTCTTCCCACATTTTACCGGAGCTTGCCGAGATGTGCGATATTATCGGCATTATAGACAAAGGGAAATTGGTGGCCAAGGGTACAGTTGCTGATATACAGGCTCAGCTAAGAGGGGAGAGGCTAATTATTGTGAAAGTCCATGATGGGGCTGATCATGCGGTCTCCTTTTTTGAGGATGACCATAATGTCTCTAAATTGGCAGTGCTGGAGGACGGCTTGTCCTTCCAATTTATATACAAAGGAACTGTTGAAGAACAAACAGCTATGCTGAAAAAAGCAATACTTAATAATCTGGCTATTACCAGCTTTTCTGAAGTGGAGACAGACCTTGAAGATGTCTTCATGGAAATTACAAAGGGGGTTGAGCTGACATGAAGAATTTAGTGGTAAATCCTGTACTGAATAAAGAATTTAAGCTCCGCTTCCGTAACTTTAAGAGCTACCTGGGCGTCCTCTTTTACCTGCTTGCTCTTGGGTTAATAATCGTTGGTTTTATATTTATAGAATCATTGTCAAATAACATGCAGGGCTTTTTTAAACCGGAACAAAGCCGTACGATGTTTATGATTCTTTCTGTTTTGCAGCTTGGTTTAATTCTTTTTATTACACCGGGATTAACCGCAGGAGTCATCAGCAGTGAAAGGGAGAGGCAAACATTAAACATCATGCTGACTACTTCCCAAAGCTCCGCAAGTATTATATTGAGCAAGCTGATTTCATCTATTTCGTATTTGCTTCTGCTTATCGCGGCAAGTCTGCCGCTCTATAGCTTTGTATTTTTATTTGGCGGTGTTTCCCCTGGACAATTGCTCACGACAATGGGCTTTTATCTATTCACAATCCTTGCTTTTGGCAGCCTTGGGGTACTGTTTTCAACGCTCATTCGAAAAACCATTGTATCAATGGTAACTACCTATGGAGTTACTTTATTTTTGGCAGGAGGAACGGCTTTTCTGGCTTTAATCTTCATGCAGCTAAACAATGCTTACAATTATTCAGCGGTTCAGCCGACAAACCCTTTGGCCTATTTCCCGGCAATGCTGAACCCTGTTATTATTTTGATCAGTACGTTTGAACCCGAGATAACGAATGAAATAACCCGATCAACAGGCATTGAGTTTCCGTTATGGATATCTTATTTAATCTCGTATACTGTGATTTTCATAGGAGCTTTGCTGCTCAGCATCAGAAAACTCCGCCCCAATATGAAAAAGGGCTAAATGAATAGGGAAGTTCGGGCAATTTCTTTCTCCCTATAGCGGGGGGAGGGATGCCCGAGATCTTTAATAAGGGAATGAAACCAATGGAAGAGCGCATTCAATATCTAAAACTCTTAAAACCGATTAGACGGCAGATGCTGCTTCAGCTAATTGCTAGGGAATCGCAGGTGTTCCTTGCGTTAGCAGCGGCTTTGTCATTTCTTCTGATTACTGCTGCAAGGTTTATTGCCATTCCTTTTCTTGGCTATTATGTTTGGCCAATCCTTCTATTATCACTGCTCGTCTACGCCTACCGAATACGTAAACGCTGGCCGAGAATAGCAGAAGCGGCCGCCTTATATAACCGGTTCGTAGCGGAAGACAGAGTTATTACATCCTTTTCTTTTTTGCAGGATGAAGGAATTATAGCCAGGCTGCAGCTTGCTGATACCGTAAAGTTTATGAAAAAAGTGCATGATCAGGTCTTAGGAAGGAAGAAAACCATCCTTTGCCCTAAGCCTCTTTCACTGTTTTTTACTTTTCTTGCTGCCGCGGTGCTGCTTTATTTGATCCCCAGCGAAAAAATGGAACTGGCACAAAAACAGGAGAAGGAAATCAAACTAGTGCAAGAAGCAAAAAAGGAATTGGAGAAAAAAGCCGAGGAAGAAAAGAATCCTGCTGTGAAAAAGGCATTAGAAAGGGCAAAGGATACAATCTCCAAAAAAAAGTCAGCTGACGAGGCTTTAAAGGAATTGGCCAAACAAACGAAAAGTCTCGAATTAAAAGCGCTTAAAGTAAAAGAAAAATCAATGGCTCTGGAAAATATGAAATCAGGCCTGAATAAAAATGGGCTGGATCAACTAAGCCGCAAGCTGACTCAAAAAGATTTGGCCGCAATTGAACAAGAGTTGTCAAAGCTGAACGATCAGATGGATGAATTAAGTGTAGAGCAAAAAAAGGCATTGAGCGAGCTTACCGGGAGTGATGAGCCATTATCGGAAGAAGAGCTATCGAAGCTTTTGGAGCAGCTTGAAGAAGCGATGGAATCGGAAGAACTTTTAAAACAGCTGGCTGAAGCGCAGCAGGCACTGCAAAGTTCAGGATTGTCCCTTCAAAAGCAAATGGCTGCAAATGGAATGCCTCCTGGCCAATTGGCGTTTGCACCTCCAGGCCAGCCTGGCAGCCAGGGGACAGGTTCTATTTCCCCCCAGGGACAACAGCAAAATAATTCAGGGCAGCAAAATAATCAAAACCAAACAGGCAATAATTCCAGCAATGGAAATAATGGTTCAGGCGCAGGTTCCGGAAAAAGTTCAGGAAGCGGTTCGGGCTCTGGATCAGGCTCCGGCTCCGGTTCCGGAAATGGTTTGGGCAGCGGTCTTGGCGGCGGAGCAGGCCTCGGCCAGGGTTCAAGGGACCTGCTAACCATTCCATCTCATATGGAAGGACAGCAGAACATGGAGAATGATAATGGCACCCTCGGTGAAGGTAACTCAGGACAGCAATTTGAAGGGGATGGGCCAGTTTTGAAAGGAAGTATCAGGCCATACAGTGAGGTGTATGGAAATTATGAAAAAGCTTATAGGCAAAGCACGGATCGTTATAAGCTCCCAGCTGATTTAGAAGAAATAGTGAAAAATTATTTCACGGGTATAGATCCTGACAAGGAGTGACTTCAATGTCTGTTATGGAAGAAAAAGAACAGCAATTTGCACAAGCTGCTGAAACTTTTGCAAAAGTGAAAAAAGAAATTCAAGCATTTATGGTCGGCCAGGAAGAAGTGGTTGAACATGTTTTATGGAGTATTCTTGCAGGAGGACATGTACTTCTTGAGGGGCTGCCGGGACTTGGGAAAACGATGCTGATTAAAACAATATCAGAGGTACTTGATCTGAATTTTTCAAGAATACAGTTCACGCCGGATATCATGCCATCCGACATAACCGGCACGATGCTTCTTCAGCCTAATGAGGCTGGAAGGCAAACATTCAGTTTTCATAAAGGACCGTTATTCGCAAACATTATTCTCGCGGATGAGATCAACAGGGCTACACCAAAAACACAGAGTGCCCTGCTTGAGGCAATGGGTGAAAAAACCGTAACGATTATGGGCGAAACAAAGAACATGGAAAAACCTTTTTTCGTACTGGCAACACAAAATCCTATTGATATGGAAGGCACCTATCCTCTGCCTGAGGCGCAGACGGACCGTTTCCTTTGCAAGGTCAATGTTAAATATCCAACAAAAGAAGAGCTCAAAGAAATTGCACTAAGAACAACAGGGCCTCGAAGTAAACAGCTAAAAAAGGTAGCCGGGCTTGAGGAAGTTATTACACTTCAAGGGCTTTCCAGGGAAATCCTTGTTTCAGATGAAATACTGGATTATGCGGTTTGGATCATTACTGCAACACACCCTGAGTCAGAAGAGGCACCGGGAATAGTAAAGAATTTTGTTCAATATGGCAGCGGGCCTCGCGGGCTTCAGAGCTTAATCAATATGGCAAAGGCAAGGGCAATGTGCTCCGGTAGATACCATGTTTCTGTTGGCGATCTTAAACAAGTTGCACATCCTGTTCTAAGGCATCGCTTGATTTTGAACTTTGAAGGTGAAGCAGCGGGAGTTACTGCTGATTCAATCATTGGGGAACTAATAAGCGAAACCGTTCAGGGAGCAAAAAGCTGATGAACAATCAACAGGCTCTGCTTGGAAGGCTTCAAAAAAGAAGGGTTGTTGTTAAAACCAGAAAAAGGGGAATTCATGCAGGATCACGACAGTCTAATAAGTTTGGCTCTTCCATGGAATTCTCCGATTTTAGGGCCTATCAGCCTGGTGATGATATTCGCCAAATTGACTGGAATGTTTTCGGAAGAACCCAAAAGCATTATATCAAACGGTTTTTGGATGAACAGGAACTTTCCATTGCCGTTTATCTGGATGCAACCTCTTCAATGACAAAAATCCAATCGAAGTGGGAGCATGGAAAAGGGCTGGCGGCCGCATTGAGTTTTATGGTGCTTGCTGGTGAAGACCGGCTTTTATATGCTGCAATATCTTCTGATGGGATACATCCAGTGAAGAGAAAGGGTTCCGTTTACAGCAGGCGTACTTTCCTGGAAATTCAGAAATACGAAGGCGTTGCAGGATCCCAAAACTTTCTGGGCTGCATGAAAGACTCTTTATCAAAAAAGCAGCAGCTTGCTATTTTGGTAACGGATGGATTTGAACCAATTGAAGATTGGGAAAGTCTATTTAAGAAATTAAAAGGGATGAAACAGGAGTTTTGGTTTTTCCAGGTGCTGGCTAATGAAGAGCTGAACCCTTCCTATACGGGAGATATGAAACTAATAGATAGTGAAACAGGGACAGCAGTAAATATCAGTTTGAACCCTTCTATTTTATTTGACTATGAAAAACGTCTGAAGGAACATAATAAACAGCTTGAGGCCTTATGCAAACGGTATGGCGGCCAGTATATCTTTGCTCCTGAAGCCAGGGATCTACAGACGATTCTTTTCCGGGATCTTCCCGCAAAGGGGCTGGTAAGGTGACGAAAACATGCAATTTTTAAATCCTATTTATTTTATTTTAACTATTTTCATAGCTGCCGTTGTTTTATTTTACTTTTTTCGCAAGCAGTACATGAAAAGGACAGTTTCATCCAACATGCTATGGGAGCAGGTGTTAAACGAATGGCAGGCCTCTCCATGGCTGAAAAAGCTGCAGCAAAATCTTTTGTTCTGGCTGCAAATATTAGCCCTGCTGTTATTAATGCTTGCCCTTGTACGCCCGTTCTGGTTTGAACATGTATTAAAGGGTGAACACCTGATCCTTATTGCGGATCCCTCTGCCTCCATGTCAGCCGAAATGGATGACTCTACTCGGTTTGAAATGGCGAAGCAAGAAATGCTGGATTTGGCAGATAAGCTAAATGGCCAGGAAGTAACTTTGATTAAAGCAGGAGAGAAAAGCGAGATTCTAGTAAGCAGGGAAGATGATTCAGAAGAAATCAGCAAAAAAATCAACAGCCTGGAGCTCTCTTATGAGCATGAAAATATGGAGAAAGCACTCGTATTGGCAGATTCCTTATCCTCAGGGAAGGACACAGCTATCCATATCTTTTCCGACGCAGTTACTCCGGACAAAATAAAAGAAAAAATGGCTGGCCAATACACTGTTGTACATAACATTGGAGTGGACGAAGGAAATGTTTCGCTGCAGTCCTTTGGCACTGCAGCAGTAGCTGGTGAAATTTCAGCAGTTGCAGTGATAGAAAATCAATCTTCAAGAATGATAGAAACAGGCTTTAAGGTTCAAAATGAGGAAGAAGTTTTGTTCGAACAAAAAGTATCGTTAAAAGCAAATGAGGAAATGACCGTTCAGGTCCCTTCGCTGCCTGAAAAACCTTATTATGAGGCATCTATCTCAATTGAGGATGGCTACAGTGCTGATAATGTTGCTGCTTCCATATATACGGATTCAAAGCCAAAGATCTACACATTGGGAACGGTGAACCCATTTGCTGTAAAAGGCTTTCAAACCATCGGAGCAGAATTATTGCAGACAGATTCAGGAAACATTAGCGGATTGGATATTAAGGGAGTAGTTCTTGCCGAAGGGAGTAATCTACCGGATCTCCCGCAGCAGCCGCTTATATTTTTTAACAGCAGCAAAGAAAAGGTAAAGCTTGATGAAGGGATTACGGAAGAAGATGATACTCTCCTTCAATATGTTAATTTTGAAAAAGTGTTTATCGATTCTGCTTCTGCAGCCTTGGATGGAGAATGGGAATCTGTACTGAAAAGCGGTAGCATTCCATTAATACAAAAGGGTATGCTGAGTGGGCAGCCAATTATTATTGTGAATTTTGAACTGACCGATACTGACTGGCCACTGCAGCCAGGCTTTCCAATTTTCTTATATAATGCTTATCAATGGTTATCCCAGCAGACAGATTTCCTTGGTTATTTCAAGCCTGGTGAGGAGCGATGGATTAATGTAGGCGAGGGTTCGGATCGCTGGGAGGTTTTTAATCATAAAGATGAGAATTTGTACTCCTTGAATTTAAGCAAGGAAAACTTCAAAGCACCTGCCATTCCTGGAACCTACCAGGCTGTATCAGAAAATCAAATTTATTATTTTTCCGTGCTTCTCGATGAACGAGAAAAGAATACAAGAGCTGAAGAGTCCTATACAATGAATGAAAAATCATCAGAAAAAGACAGTATGACCCAAAAGCCAAATGAAAAACTCTGGTTCTGGCTGGCGTTAACTGCTCTTATTTTAATTGCTTTGGAATGGGAGGTATACCGCCGTGGGCATAGAGGTTAAATATCCCTTCCTGTTTTTGTTGTTTATTCCTGTTGTACTTTTGATTACTTTGTATATATGGAAACACCGGGCTAAGGGGAAAGAAGACTATTGGATTGCCGGCTTGAGGCTGGTGATTTTTTCTCTCTTAATTTTTGCACTGATCGTTCCGCAGGTTCTGCTGCCGGTAAAGGGAGAGACCGTCATTTTCCTTGCTGACCGTTCAGCGAGTATTGGTGAAAACGGGGAAGCGCTTGCCTGGATAGAAAATAGTGTCAGCTATAAGGAAAGCGATGATCAGTATGCGGTTGCCGCATTTGGCGAAAATGTGGCCCTTGAACAGAATCTGGGGAGGAATCGGGAGGCTGTAGCCCAATTTAATGGGAAAGTGGATGATTCGCAAACCAATTTGGAGGCTGGCTTGCAGTTCGCAGCATCATTGATGCCAAGAGATTCAGCTGGAAGAATCGTGCTTTTGTCAGATGGCAATGAAACTTCAGGCAACGGAATGGAGATAGCCTCCATTTTAAAAAATCGGAAAATAGAAGTGGATCATGTTTTGTTAAAATCAACCTCAGGTGAAGATGTATCTATTTCAGAACTTTCTGTCCCTCCTTCACTCTATTTGGGAGAAGAGGCTTCTATCACGGTAGAAGTGACAAGCAATACCAGTAAAAAAGCTGACATTCGCCTTTCAGTTAATCATAAAGAGGTTTTAAAGGAATCCGTTCGAGTAAATGAAGGAAAGAACGTTTATACCTTTACCCATAAAGCAGATACAGCCGGACTAACGGTATATAAGGCTGAAATAGCAGCTGCTCAGGATACTTTTACAGAAAATAATTCACTGCACTCGGTTGTAAATGTAAAAGGAACTCCAAAGGTACTGATTGTGGAGGGGACTGAATCGGGAAATATTGAGGAGCTTCTGGATGGTTCAGGCCTTGAGGCAGATACTGTTCAGCCTGAAAAACTTCCGACAGTTCTGTCGGGATATCTGCAATATCAGTCCATTATCTTTAACAATGTGCCAGCGACCGTTATCTCGGAAAATCAGATGAATTTAATGGAAAAAGCAGTGAAAGAATTTGGTACCGGCTTCATAATGATGGGCGGTGAGGAAAGCTTCGGGCTAGGAGGCTATTTCAAAACACCAATTGAAAAACTGCTTCCCGTGGAAATGGATATTAAGGGCAAGAAAGAAATGCCTTCATTGGGAATTGTACTTGTAATGGACCGATCAGGAAGTATGGCAGGAAGCAAAATCGAACTGGCCAAGGAAGCTGCTGCCCGCTCAGTGGAACTGCTTCGTGAAGAAGACACGCTTGGTTTCATTGCATTCGATGACCGGCCATGGAAAATCCTTGAAACAGAGCCGCTGAAGGATAAAAAGAAGGCAATTGATAAGATTAGGTCGATAACCCCCGGCGGGGGCACTGAAATCTTTACGTCTCTTGAACAAGCCTTCATGGAGCTGGAAGATCTGAAGCTTCAAAGAAAGCATATTATTTTGCTCACAGATGGACAGTCTGCAACGAATAGGGACTATGAATTATTAATTGAAAGCCGCAAAGAGAAAAACATTACACTTTCCACTGTTGCCCTTGGGCAGGATGCTGACAGAGGACTGCTTGAAGATCTTGCTGCAATGGGGTCGGGACGATACTATGATGTTACAGATTCATCAGTCATTCCGAGCATATTATCGCGCGAAACCGTGATGGCAACAAGAACCTATATAGAGGATAACCCCTTCTACCCAAGTGTTCAGCCATATCCAGAGTGGTCAGCACTTTTTGAAAATGGTGTTCCTCAAATGAATGCCTATATTGCTGCAACTGCAAAGCCGCGCTCGCAGGTTCCGGTATTGAGCGAAAAAGAAGATCCTGTTCTTGCTGAATGGCAGTACGGTATTGGCAGGACAATTGCCTTTACATCGGACTTCTCGGGAAAATGGTCAGGGGATTGGGCGCGCTGGGAAAAATGGCCTTTGTTTATTAATCAGCTTGTTACAAAGACCTTGCCGCAGTATGAAAGTGAACCCTACAGGATTTCCATTGAAAAAAGGGATGGAAGTACGGTGCTAAACCTTGAGTCTGCAAATAGCGTATCACTCCCTATAGAGACCTCCATTGTTTCAGAAACAGGCGAGCAGATTGAAGCGAATACAAGGCTAATCGCCCCGGGTAAATATGAAGCGATCCTGCCCGAAAGCACTGGGATGTATTTTTTGAACATTAAACAGACAGATCAAAATGGAAATGTCCATATCCATCAGACTGGCTTTACCATTCCGTATTCAGCAGAATATCTGCAAAAGGGAGCCAATAAAGAGCATTTGGAGGAACTTTCCAAGCTGACAGGGGGCAAAGGACTTGAGGCTGAAAAAGACAGCTTTCGCCCGTTAAAGACCCCTGCCAGTACAAAACAGCCGATCAGCGAATGGCTGATCTTGGCGGCGTTTCTGCTCTTTTTCACTGAAATAGCTATAAGGCGATTCGGCTTGATAGGTCTAGCTGGAGGAATTATAAAGAAAAACAGAAAGAAAGCAGAAGTAGAAAATCGTGGACAAACAGAAAAGTTTGCAAAGCTGAAACGTGCCCGGCAAAAGACAGTTAAAGCTGAAAAAGCTCCGGGTCAAGAAGATCAGCTTTCAATAGAAAAACCGATCGTTAAACCAGAAAGGAAAAAGCAAACTCCATCAAGACAGCCTGAAACACTCACACCGAAAGAACGGGAAGAGCGTATGAAAAGGCTGCTGGATGCGAAAAACAGAAAAAATAAGTAGAAGCGGAGCGAAATGCTATGCTTTTGCTTCTCTGCATTCAAAATTCCATTTCGAATGGATTATCTCCATTATAAAACAAAGAAAGGCCAAGTCCCTTAAAAGGTTACCGGTTTAACAGCAATAGGTTGATTGGAACGGAAGGTGCGAGCATCCTCGAAAATGAATATTCGAGGATGCTTATTCAAAGTCCTGCGGGAACAGCGAGACAGGTGAGACCCCGCAGGCGCTTTAGCGCTGAGGAGGCTCACCTCACGCCCCGCGGAAAGCGAAGCATCCAGGAGTGGAAATCAACCGGCCAATCTAACAAGGCAACCCTTTATGGACTTTTTCAGTGGCCTTGCCTATCATGTAAAGATATTTTCTTGACATGCCATGCACTTCTATGTAAACTTACTTTGTAAAGGCTTTTCACTTAACAAGGGGGAATAGGGATGCTCGAAAAGACAACGAGGATGAATTACCTCTATGACTTTTATCAATCGTTGTTGACTCCTAAGCAGAGAAGCTATATGTCCCTGTACTACCTGGATGATTTTTCGCTTGGAGAGATTGCCGAGGAATATGAAGTTAGCCGGCAAGCGGTTTACGACAACATTAAACGTACAGAAGCAATGCTTGAAGAGTATGAAGAAAAGCTGTTATTATTTCATAAATTTCAAGAGCGCAGTAAGCTGATTGCAAACATGAAAAAGATGCTGAAGGAAGAATACCCTTCCGCGGAGGCATTGACTGAAGCAGTAGCAGAGCTTGAGAAATTAGATTAGGAGGCGGCATATATGGCATTTGAAGGATTAGCCGACCGACTGCAAAATACAATCCAGAAGATCCGCGGAAAAGGAAAAATTAATGAAGCGGATGTAAAAGAAATGATGCGTGAAGTCCGTCTCGCCTTATTGGAAGCGGACGTTAACTTCAAAGTCGTCAAAGAGTTTGTCAAAAAAGTAAGCGAGCGCGCTGTCGGCCAGGAAGTGCTAAAGAGCCTGACGCCGGGCCAGCAGGTAATCAAGGTTGTTAAAGAGGAATTAACGGAACTGATGGGCGGAGAGCAGAGCAGGATTGCTGTTTCGAATCGTCCGCCAACTGTTATTATGATGGTCGGACTTCAGGGCGCCGGTAAAACGACAACAACTGGAAAGCTTGCGAACCTGCTTCGCAAAAAGTACAACCGCAATCCGATGCTGGTAGCTGCAGATATTTACCGGCCTGCTGCGATTAAGCAGCTTGAAACGCTTGGCAAACAGCTGAATATGCCAGTCTTTTCCCTTGGTGATCAGGTCAGTCCTGTTGAAATTGCAAAGCAGGCCATCGCAAAGGCCAAGGAAGAACATAATGATTATGTTCTAATCGATACGGCGGGAAGACTGCATGTGGATGAGGCACTCATGGATGAGCTTAAGCAAATCAAAGAGCTTTCTAATCCGGATGAAATATTCCTTGTTGTAGATGCCATGACAGGTCAAGATGCAGTGAATGTTGCCCAGAGCTTCAATGAACTGCTTGGATTGACTGGGGTTGTATTGACAAAGCTGGATGGCGATACTCGTGGCGGAGCTGCATTATCCATTAGATCCGTAACGAACACGCCAATTAAATTCGTCGGTCTTGGCGAGAAATTGGATGCGCTTGAAGCATTCCATCCAGAACGGATGGCTTCCCGTATTTTAGGTATGGGCGACGTCCTTTCCTTAATTGAAAAAGCACAGGCCAATGTGGATGAAGAAAAAGCGAAAGAGCTCGAGCAGAAAATGCGCACTGCTTCCTTCACATTTGATGACTTTTTGGATCAGCTTGGACAGGTCCGCAATATGGGGCCGCTTGACGAGCTTTTGAAAATGATGCCTGGTGCCAACAAAATTAAAGGCTTGAATAATATTCAAATTGACGAGAAGCAAATTACTCACGTTGAAGCGATTATTAAAGCGATGACAAAGGAAGAGAAAACTCATCCGGAAATTATCAATTCAAGCCGCCGCAAACGGATTGCAAAAGGAAGCGGAAGGACTGTTCCTGAGGTAAACCGTCTGCTGAAGCAATTTGAAGATATGAAAAAGATGATGAAGCAGATGGCTGGCATGCAGCAAAAGGGAAAGAAAAAGGGCGGATTTAAGCTTCCTTTTAATCCTTTTTAAGCCGTCGGAAAGCTTTTTATACCCTTTTCATAACATGTAAAGAAAAAAACCTTTACAAACTAATTAACTATCTGATATTATACTATCTTGTGTGAAACTATTCGGAGGTGCTTATTTATTATGGCAGTAAAAATTCGTTTAAAGCGTATGGGTGCTCACAAAAACCCTTTCTATCGTATCGTTGTAGCTGATTCTCGTTCTCCTCGTGACGGACGTTTCATTGAAACAGTTGGAACTTACAATCCGGTTGCTCAACCAGCAATCGTTGATATCAATGAAGAGTTGGCTCTTAAATGGCTACAGACTGGTGCAAAGCCATCTGATACAGTACGCAACCTTTTCTCTAAGCAAGGCATTATGGAGAAATTCCATAACGCTAAAAACGGTAAGTAATTCATTATAAGATGAAAGAGCTTATCGAAACGATTGTTAAGCCCCTTGTTGATTTTCCGGAAGATGTTCAAGTGAATGTCCAAGAAGAGGATCAGCGCGTAACCTATCAGCTTTCTGTCAACAAGAATGACATGGGGAAAGTAATTGGGAAGCAAGGGCGCGTTGCGAAAGCAATACGGACTGTTGTTTATGCAGCAGGTTCGTCAGAACAAAAGAAGATCTTTTTAGAGATCATAGAATAACACTGAAAGTTATGGCCTCCAGCGGCCAGAACTGGATGTCACTAAAAAAGGAGGGGATTCCCCTCCTTTTTTTACAATTAAAAAAATGCTGCTTTCTGAATGTTCATCGCTTCTAAACTTAAAACTAGGTACAACAACCACTGAGTTGATTGAAGCGGAAGGTACTTGATCCTCGAAAATACATTCGCATTTTCTCGTGCGATGTTTATTCAGTGTCCTGCGGGAAGTGAGGAGGCTCTCATTTTTCCCCGCGGAAAGCAAGTGCCTGAAACGGAATTCAACGGGCAGAATAGATAAATAAAACATCAATCTAAGAAAAAGAACAAAAAATAAACATCGCCAACTAAGAATCGACATGATTGTCAGGGAAGCCGGGTTTGCTTCCGGCTATTGCGTTTGGGAGGCGCTGTAGATGAAAATTATTCAATCAGTAACAGTCAAACAGGTGTTAACAGAGAATAGCAAGAAAGAATTGCTGGAGGGGTATGCTGAAAAAAAGCAGCAGCTGCAGAAAGAATGCGACCAGCTCCGATTTGAGTTGAAAAAGCAGGAAAAAACAAAAAAAATCCACCCGGCCAGTTTAATGAAGCATTTTGAAAAGGAAATTCAAATGAGGCAGGAAAAAGTTAAACTGCTCGATTTCCAAATAGAACAATTACATATGCTACCACTAGGGAGCGAATTGAAAGAAAAGGAAATCCAGGCGATTATCGAGGTTGAAGAGGGTTCTCGCTGGGAAGACATAGAAAAAGGGAAAACAATTATCATTAAAGATGGTATTGTTGATGAAATCCGCTAGAGGTGATCGTTAATATGCAGAAATGGTTTAATGTTGGGAAAATCGTAAACACCCATGGCATTAAAGGAGAAGCAAGAGTGATATCCAAAACAGACTTTTCGGACGAAAGATATAAGCCGGGAAGCAAGCTATACTTATTTATGCCGGACTCTAAAACAGAACCTATTGAGCTGACGGTGAAATCCCATCGTACTCATAAGACATTTGATTTGCTTACCTTTGAAGGGTACGAAAATATAAACCAGATTGAAAAAATGAAGGGCGGCATTTTGAAAGTATCTGAAGATCAGCTGGGGGCTCTCGAGGAAGATGAGTTCTATTATCATGAGATAATCGGCTGTACGGTGGAAACGCTTGAAGGGGAAGAGGTAGGCAAAATCAAAGAAATCCTTTCGCCTGGAGCCAATGATGTTTGGGTGCTTAAAGGAAAAGGCGGTAAAGAGATTCTGATTCCATATATTGAGGATGTTGTCAAAGAAGTAGATGTGAAAGAGAAGCGAATAGTAATCAACCCGATTGAAGGGCTGCTTTCATGATGAAGATTGATGTTCTTTCACTTTTTCCGGAAATGTTTGATGGCGTTTTTGGGCATTCCATTTTAAAAAAAGCAGCTGATAATGGTGCAGTGGAATATAATGTCGTCAATTTTAGGGAGTATGCGGATAACAAGCATAAAACAGTGGATGACTATCCCTATGGCGGTGGAGCAGGAATGGTATTAAAACCGCAGCCAATTTTTGATGCTGTGGACAATCTCCGGGGCGAAGGAGAGACAAAACCAAGGGTTATCTTGCTTTGCCCTCAGGGTGAGCGGTATACACAGCGGAAAGCAGAAGAACTGGCCGAGCTGGACCATCTAATTTTTGTTTGCGGACATTATGAAGGGTACGATGAAAGAATTCGGGAACATGTTGTAACCGATGAGATTTCGATTGGGGATTTTGTTCTTACCGGCGGCGAGCTGGGGGCGATGGTTGTAATCGACAGCGTTGTGCGTTTGCTTCCAGGTGTTCTGGGCAATGAAGAATCCCATAAGAAAGACTCGTTCAGCACCGGATTCCTTGAGCATCCTCATTATACTCGGCCTGCTGATTTCCGTGGGATTAAGGTGCCGGATGTTTTAATGTCAGGCAATCATCGGCTTATCGAAGATTGGCGGGGGAAGGAATCGATAAGAAGAACCTACTTAAGGCGCCCCGATTTGCTTGAGGAAGCCGATTTAACAAAAGATCAGAAAAAATGGCTTGAAGAAATAAGAGCAGAAATCAACAGGTAACTCTAATAAAGTTAAAAAAGAAGATAAATAACATTGAAGTTGCCGTCCATGTATGGTATGATACTTTTTGTGACTTAGGCTGAACTTGTTCAGTTTGCGTCTGATAAAGATGTTCCGCTGCAAACAAAAGGTTGTGCAAGAGCGTCTGTTGAGAGGAGTTGAAAACGATGCAAAAATTAATCGAAGAAATCACAAAAGAACAACTTCGTACAGACCTTCCTTCTTTCCGTCCAGGTGATACTGTACGTGTACACGTTAGTATTGTTGAGGGAACACGTGAGCGTGTTCAGGTATACGAAGGTGTTGTGATTAAGCGTCGTGGTGGTGGAATCAGCGAAACTTTCACAGTTCGTAAGATTTCTTACGGTGTAGGCGTTGAGCGTACATTCCCTGTACACACACCAAAGATTGCGAAGCTTGAAGTTATCCGCCGCGGTAAAGTCCGCCGTGCGAAACTTTACTACTTGCGTAACCTACGCGGTAAAAAAGCTCGTATCAAAGAAATTCGCTAATAAATCGAAAAGCGAAAGCGCCACAAATGATCGTCGACTAACAACCGCCACGTCCTGTGGCGAACGTCGACGTCAGCACATCCTGTGCAAGTCCGACAAGCATAAGACGAATCACGCAGGAGGCGTTAGCCTCTGGAGTGATTTGGCTTATGACCTCGAGGGCTAGGCGCTGCAGCTGGACAATGAGAGAAAAGAAGGAGCTTGATTATCAAGCTCCTTTTTCTTTCATTAACTTTTGATCTTCGATAACTATCCAGCTCCAGATGCATCGGCTCGAGGGCTTTGTCGCCTATATTCGGGCGCTTTGCGCTTTTCTTATTTATGCTAATAATATTACATAAATGTTAAATAATATATAAATCAGATTCCCATCGTGTTTATTGAGACAAATTTTTGTAAAATAAAAAATAGAAAACACTTCCTGCAATAATTTGAGATGCAGAGCGTTTCCCTGAAGGACAGACGGGCCTAAGGATAATTTTTGACTGAAGAATGGTGGGGAATTGAATGGCGAAAAAGAAAAATGAGTTGTGGGAATGGACAAAGGCACTTGTGATCGCAGTCCTGTTAGCGGCAGTTATAAGATATTTTTTATTTGCTCCGATTGTGGTCGACGGTTTGTCCATGATGCCTACTTTGCATGACCAGGACAGAATGATTGTGAACAAATTCAGCTATAAAATCGGAGAGCCTGAACGCTTTGATATTATCGTTTTCCATGCGCCTGAAAACAAGGATTACATTAAAAGAGTGATCGGGCTCCCTGGAGATAAGATCGAATACAAAGATGATACGCTTTTTGTAAACGGGAAAGCGTACGAAGAGCCTTATTTAGATGCGTATAAAAAGCAGGTTATAGACGGTCCATTAACAGAACCGTTTACGCTTAAAGAAAAAATAGGGCAGGAAACAGTGCCGGAAGGGCATTTGTTTGTAATGGGCGATAACCGTCGGTTCAGCAAGGACAGCCGCCATATTGGGCCTGTTCCGCTGGAAGATGTATTAGGTGATGCCGGCGTTATTTACTGGCCAATAGAAGATATTCGGATTGTGAATTAAAGAAACAGTTCAAAAGGACCGGACTTATCTTCCTTTTTGAACATTTACTTAAAGCAGGAGGTGCCAGCCATGACCATCCAATGGTTTCCCGGCCATATGGCGAAAGCCCGCAGGCAGGTTACAGAAAAACTAAAGCTGGTAGATATCATCTTTGAACTTGTCGATGCAAGAATTCCGTATTCTTCTCGAAATCCGATGATTGACGAAATCATTCAGCATAAGCCGCGTCTTGTTTTGCTGAATAAAGCGGATATGGCAGATAAAGAAGCTACAAATCAGTGGATAAAATATTTTAAAGAAAAAGGTGTCAGAGCCATAGCCATAAATTCGCAGGCAGGACAGGGCATGAAAGAAATTGTGACTGCCTCACAGGATATACTGCAAGAAAAATTTGACCGCATGAAAGCGAAGGGTGTTAAACCAAGAGCGATTCGTGCGATGATCGTGGGAATTCCGAATGCCGGAAAATCAACTCTGATCAACCGACTTGCTAAAAAGAATATTGCCAAGACAGGAAATACTCCCGGTGTTACCAAAGCCCAGCAGTGGATAAAAGTAGGCAAGGAACTGGAACTGCTGGATACGCCAGGAATTCTCTGGCCTAAATTTGAAGACCAGGAAGTTGGGCTTAAGCTTGCCCTGACAGGAGCAATCAAAGATACCATTTTGAATTTGCAGGATGTTGTTGTGTATGCTCTGCGCTTCCTTGAAAAAAGGTATCCGGATAGGATGAAAGACCGTTATCAGCTTGAAGAGTTCCCGGCAGATATTGTAGAGCTGTTTGATAAAATTGGAAAACTGCGAGGCTGTCTGATGGGCGGCGGGGAAATTGATTATGATAAAGTAACTGAATTGGTTATAAGAGAATTCCGTTCAGAGAAACTGGGGCCAATTACATTGGAGCTTCCTCAGGAAATGGCTGAGAAAAGTGAAGCCGAATAAGTAAAAATGAGGCCTTCTAATAGTGGAAGGCCTTTATTTTTTTGAAGAAATGCCGATACATACATTAATGGGAAAAGGAGATAGAAATGGCAAGGTTAACGATTCGCCAGATTGAAGAGAAACTCAATACGATTGACATTCAGAACGATCCATTTATTCTTTCTATACAAAACGATGACAGGAAAGGTGTACAGCAGCTTTTAAATCAGTGGAATAGCCGGCAGGAGCTGCAAAAAAAGATTTATGAGAAGCATGTTGAAATGACACAATTTGAAAACAGATACAGGACTCAAGGCTTTCGGTTTATTGCAGGCATTGATGAAGTGGGCAGAGGGCCGCTTGCTGGACCTGTCGTGGCCGCAGCAGTGATTTTGCCGGAATCTTTTTTTCTGCCAGGCCTTGATGATTCAAAGAAGATTTCTGAACAAAAAAGAAATGAATTTTATGAAGAAATTCTGGCTAAAGCTGAGTCCATTAGCATTGGCCTAATTGAACCGGAGGAAATCGATCGCATCAATATTTTTGAGGCGACAAAAAAGGCGATGCTGTCAGCGATAGAAGGGTTGAATCCCAAGCCCGACTTTCTCTTGGTGGACGCGGTTAAGCTTCTAACGCCATATCCCTTGGAAGCGATTATTAAGGGAGACGGCAAAAGCATATCGATTGCGGCAGCATCGATCATTGCCAAGGTCACGAGAGACCGTCTGATGGCTGAAATCGCAGCAAGCTGCCCGCAATATGGATTTGCGCATAACATGGGTTATGGCACAAAGGAGCATCTTAACGCCATTAAAATACATGGCATAACTCCGCATCACCGAAAAAGCTTCGCTCCTGTCAAGGATTATATTACAGAAAGCAATTAGAAGGTGAAGAAATGAAGCCGTCTGAGATGATCAAGACATTAATAAGGCAAGACCAAGTCTACTCGGGAAAATCCGTCTCCTTTAGGCCTGGCCAAATAGTTAGCGGAAAAATTGTTAAGCTATTTCCAAATCAGACGGCAGAGGTTCAAATTGGGTCTCATAAAGCAATTGCGCAGCTTGAAATATCATTATCAGCCAATAGCCGATATTGGTTTAAAGTACAGCCTGGTGAGGGGAAGATTCGGCTCAAAGTGATGGAATCAGCAGGGAAAGCCGATATGGCTTCACCGATTGGAAGTCTTCTTGCCCAGCTTGCGTTGCCGGCATCAAAAGAAAATAAATTGCTTGTCCAATATTTTTTAAAGGAACAGCTTCCAATTACAGTTGAAACGCTGCAGCTGGCTTCCGATTGGCTTAGTGAAGGTGAATCCTTTGAAGACGGACTTCGAACAGTGAAGGAGTTAATCGTCAGGCAATTGCCCTATACTAAAGATGTGTTTTTAGCCTTATCTTCAGTTAATAATGGTGATTCAGTTTCAGTTCTTATGGATAAACTGCTGCAGGAGTTAAATCACAACGGTATAACTGCAATAGGCCAAAAAATAAGGATCCTATTAAATGATTTTACACAGACTGCAAGAGAAAAAACGGGTGCAGCTGCTGCAGCCGGACTGGCAGCCGAATGGCTGAGCACAAAGAGCCAGGCGAACTCGCTTGCGGCTTTTAACATCCTGAAGGCTCTGGAACTAGTAAAAGGGTCTGTGAATGAGGAAACGGCATTAAAGCAGGCAATAGATCGCTTGAGCCTAAGAAACCACCCCTCTGGGAAGCATCCAATTATGGATTGCATAAAGGGACTGCTCCAAACAAACCAATCCGGACAGAGGCAAGAGTTTATTTTAAATCTGGCAAAGCTGATCAGGGGAATGAGCGATTTTCAGGTGTCTAGCGGACAATCACAAGCTCTAAGTGATATTCAAAGGATTTTAAGCAGTATTCGAACAGGCCAAATATCATTTCCTGTGGAAAACAAAGTGACCATGCCTTTATTAAAAGAAGCCATGCTTTTATATTTGAACGATAAAGGCAGCAATTCAGATAACCGTTACTTATCCATGTTCGGTGAACCGGAATTGAAACTGGCATCAGGTAAGCTTGGCAGCTTTCTGGCAGAAGAGAATAAATCCTTGTCTTCTAAGCTCCAAAGACAGGAAAAAGCTATACTGGCAGATTTGAAAAATAGTATTCAGCCTGAAAGTATTTTTAGGGTTGACCAGAAAATTATTAAAGGCCAATTAAAAAAACTGATTCAGGCATTGGGGCTATCCCATGAACATGATATGGTTAATTTTTTGAAACAAGCGGAAGATGGGACTGCTGCAAAATGGGAATCGCTTAAACCCCTGCTTTTAGGCCTTTTAAGGGAAGAAGTGCCGTTTTCAGCTAAAGATGCTGCAGAAAGGCTTCTGCATAAAATAACCGGCTTCCAGGCTCTCTCACAGGAAGCTGGGCCACAGCAGCACTTTGTCTTTCAGATGCCTGTTCCATTATGGGGAAAAGTATCTGATTTGACGATGCAGTGGAGCGGCAGAAAAACAGAAACGGGAGAAATCGACCCCAGCCATTGCCGGGTGCTTTTTTATTTAAACCTGGAGCATCTAAAGGAAACCATCGTTGACCTGCATGTCCAAAACAGAATTATAAATATATCTGTTATTAACGAGCATGAGGCGATGAAGTCACTGGCAGCTCCACTAACTGGTAAATTAAAGGAAAGCCTGGCTAAACTGAATTATAAGTTGTCGACTGTTACCTTTCAAAACGCGGTGACAGCTGGCGATTCCTTAAAAAAGAGGGAATCATTTTCTTCTCTTGTAAAAGTAAACCAATTTACCGGGGTGGATTTGAGAGTATGAAAAAAGAGAATAATAGTCTAAGAAAAGAAGCTGTTGCACTTACATATGATCCACAGGGGCATGCTCCTCCTCAAGTATCGGCAAAGGGGAGGGGCGTGGTTGCTGAAAACATTCTCGCTAAAGCAAAGGCACACAACGTTCCCGTCCAGGAAGACTCTACTTTGGTTGAGCTTCTTGGAAAACTCGATATAAATGAAGGGATACCTGAAGAACTCTTTCAGGCAGTTGCTGAGGTTTTTGCTTTTATCTACAGGGCCGATCAAGAAGCAGGCAAAAAGCATGCAGGGAAATAATATATACTGCTAAACCAATATTTGTATTCCAGTCATAAAGAACAGTGAAATTGATAGCGTTTACATCATGAATAATCATGAAAAAGTATAAAAACTGCACAAAGTGAAAACTGCCATTAAAGGCAATTTTCTTTATTTTAATAAAATAATTTATCTGTTGGTGATGTCATAAATCACATTGAATACAAGGGTTTAGCGGCATTTTAATATTTTTAATTTTTAAATAAATATAATATTTTAGAGTTAATGGTAGACAAGGGTAGTGTCATTTTATAAAATGAAAGCGCAGTCTATTTTTTGAAGAGTTAGATAGGAGGATGGGAAATGAATATACATGAGTATCAAGGTAAAGAAGTCCTCAGACAATACGGGGTAGCAGTTCCGAACGGAAAAGTGGCCTTTACAGTTGAGGAAGCTGTGGAAGCTGCCAAGGAACTAGGCACAGAAGTTTGTGTTGTTAAAGCGCAAATCCATGCTGGAGGACGAGGAAAAGCTGGCGGTGTAAAAGTTGCCAAAAACCTCGAAGAAGTACGTACATATGCAAGTGAGATCTTAGGGAAAACGCTTGTGACACACCAGACTGGCCCGGAAGGAAAGGAAGTAAAGCGCCTGCTTATTGAAGAAGGCTGTGACATTAAAAAGGAATACTATGTTGGTTTAGTATTGGACCGTGCAACGTCACGCGTTGTTTTAATGGCTTCTGAAGAGGGCGGTACAGAAATTGAAGAAGTGGCAGAAAAAACACCTGAAAAAATCTTCAAGGAAGAAATCGATCCAGTTCTTGGTCTAACAGGATTCCAGGCACGCCGAATCGCTTTCAATATCAATATTCCAACTGCGCTTGTAGGACAAGCTGTAAAATTCATGATGGGCTTATACAAAGCTTATATTGACAAGGATTGCTCCATTGCTGAAATCAATCCGCTTGTTGTAACAGGAGACGGAAAGGTAATGGCATTGGATGCGAAGTTAAACTTTGACTCAAATGCTCTTTACCGTCAAAAAGACATCCTGGCTCTTCGTGACTTGGAAGAGGAAGATGCGAAGGAAATTGAAGCTTCAAAATATGATCTTAGCTACATTTCCCTAGATGGAAACATCGGCTGCATGGTTAATGGTGCAGGTTTGGCAATGGCCACAATGGATATTGTTAAGCATTACGGCGGAGACCCGGCCAACTTCCTTGATGTTGGGGGCGGAGCTACAGCTGAGAAAGTTACAGAAGCTTTCAAAATCATCCTTTCTGACAAAAACGTAAAAGGTATTTTTGTTAATATCTTTGGCGGAATCATGAAATGTGACGTCATCGCTACTGGAGTAGTAGAAGCAGCGAAGCAAGTAGGCTTAAACGTGCCTTTAGTAGTCCGTTTGGAAGGCACAAATGTTGAATTGGGCAAGAAGATCCTTGCTGAATCTGATATTGATATCATCGCAGCTGAATCAATGGCTGACGGCGCGCAAAGAATCGTTTCATTAGTAGGTTAAAACTATAAAATGAGCGGCCGTTCAGGTGCGGCAGCACTAAACCAGCCTGAAGCAGGATTTATTATTTCTGCAACTTGCTTGGCTTAAGTTCTGGCGACCCGGAAGGGCATCTCTGGAAACCAGAAAGGAGAATTAACGTGAGCGTATTTATTAATAAAGATACTAAAGTTATAGTTCAAGGGATTACAGGTTCAACTGCCCTTTTCCATACAAAGCAAATGCTTGAATACGGCACTCAAATTGTCGGCGGTGTTACTCCAGGAAAAGGCGGCACAGAAGTAGAGGGTGTTCCCGTTTTCAATACTGTGGAGGAAGCAGTTAAAGCAACAGGTGCAAACGCTTCTGTTATCTACGTTCCAGCTCCGTTTGCTGCAGATGCAATTCTTGAAGCGGTAGATGCTGAACTTGATCTTGCAATCTGTATCACAGAGCATATTCCTGTATTGGATATGGTCAAAGTTAAGCGTTACATGGAAGGCAAGAAAACTCGCCTTGTAGGACCAAACTGCCCAGGCGTTATCACTCCTGAAGAGTGTAAGATTGGTATCATGCCAGGATACATCCATACTAAAGGACATGTAGGGGTTGTATCACGTTCAGGAACGTTGACATATGAAGCAGTACACCAGTTATCACAGGCTGGAATTGGCCAATCTACTGCTGTTGGAATCGGCGGAGACCCGGTTAATGGAACAAACTTCATCGATGTATTGTCTGCATTCAATGAAGACCCTGAGACTTATGCTGTAATCATGATCGGAGAAATCGGCGGAACTGCGGAAGAAGAAGCTGCAGAGTGGGTTAAAGCTAACATGACTAAACCTGTTGTAGGCTTCATCGGCGGACGTACTGCACCTCCTGGAAAACGCATGGGCCATGCTGGCGCTATTATTTCCGGAGGCAAAGGAACTGCTGACGAAAAGATCCGTGTAATGAACGAGTGCGGAATTCAAGTAGCAGATACTCCATCTGTTCTGGGTGAAACTCTCATTAAGGTCTTAAAAGAAAAAGGCCTTTATGATAAGTGTAAAACTCATTAATTAACTGATTTCTATAAGAATAGTCCCCCTGTATAATGGGGGGCTATTTCTACATTGTTAAACCCGCCTGCATTTCCCTTCACTTACATCCCTTCTCAAGCACCTTTTTTATTTTTTTCTAAAACTAAGGAGGCTCCCCATGAAAGAATTCAATATGAAGCTGGCTCATTTGCATCATTGCAAAGGCGTGAGCTGGAGTATGATTTTTAGCATCCTAAAAAAAGATCCGCAATTAAAGTTCCTTTACAATGATCCGTTTTACAATTCAAACCCCCAATTCATTAAAAATCAGGCTTCCTTTTCAGAAACTCTTCATGATCTTCATTCAAATCGAATTCAGGAACAAATTCGTCAATACTCTCCTAATGGCATTAAAATAATCACCCTCTTTGATGAAGATTACCCGGTGCTTTTAAAAGAAACCTACCAGCCTCCCTGGATTTTATATGCAAAAGGGGATGCAGGTCTCCTGAAAACTGGAACGCATCTTGCAGTGGTCGGTTCGAGGCAGGCTACAGAGTATGGTGAGCGGGCCATTGAATATTTGTTCCCTAAACTTATCCAAAACGGAGTTGTCATTGTGAGCGGCCTTGCGGCAGGTGTAGATGCGATTGCCCATAAAGAAGCAATCAAAAATGGAGGAAAAACAATTGGCGTCATTGCGGGAGGACTTTTTCATATATACCCCCAGGCCAATCAAAAACTCGCTTATGAAATGATGAACAATCATCTAGTTATCTCTGAATATCCGCCTAATACAAGGCCGTCAAGATGGCAGTTCCCGATGAGAAACCGAATAATCAGCGGCATTAGCAGAGGCACTTTGATTATCCAGGCAAAAAGCAAAAGCGGTTCCCTCATTACTGCTAACTATGCTGTTCAAGAAGGGAGGGAAGTTTTTGCAATTCCGGGAAGTATTTTTAGTGCCTATTCAGCGGGGACAAATGAGTTAGTACAACAGGGGGCCAAGCTAGTCAAAACTGCAGAAGATATACTTGAGGAACTGATTTACTAAGCTATTTAAGAAAGAGTGTTCTCTAAATTAGAGAAAGTGTTTATTGTGTGGAAGGTGCTTAACAACTGCGGGAGAAGTGAGTTTCAGGAGACTTCTCTGGGAAGCTGCTAAAACTGCCGCGGGAAGCGCCCATCCTGTAGCGGAAATCAGCCTCTCTCACTACTTGCTTAAAGCGAAAACAGCTTTACTAAGCATTGGATAGTGAGCCTTAGGCCGGTGGAATATGGCTCTCTATTTCGCAAAAAAAACTCTTTTTTGTGTATTTATTTAAAGGATTTTTTACAAAAAGGTTGAAATTCTATTAAAACTGTTATACATTTTGCAACAGGTATCCGTAAGAGGAAATGAATGTTTGAGTCATGAAAAATTTAACGGAACCGTTGAAAACGGTTTCCAAATAAGCCGATTATGTTTGACAAACCTGAATAGAATATAGAATAATAATGAATATTTAACTGACAGGTGCAGTATAGCTGGATAGAAATGCAAGCTGCCCGATTGAAAAAGGTAAATATCTGCAGATTAAATGAATGTTTCGAATCCGGAGTTAGGAAAAAATGCTTTTCCAAAATTAAGATATATATATAATGCCATTCAGCCTACAATAAAAGATCAATCTTAGAAAGGCAAGTTACAGTCCTTCAAAATTGATTATGTCCTGAATGTTAAAATTCCCTCTCAAGGAGGACTATTGATGTCAGAGTTTCTTGTAATCGTTGAATCACCTGCAAAGGCGAAAACGATAGAGCGTTATCTTGGAAAAAAATATAAGGTTAAAGCTTCCATGGGGCATGTAAGGGATCTGCCGAAGAGCCAAACGGGCATAGATGTGGAAAATAATTTTGAACCAAAGTACATAACCATTCGTGGAAAGGGCCCTGTTCTAAAAGAACTGAAAACAGCGGCCAAAAAAGCTAAGAAGATTTACCTTGCGGCTGACCCCGACCGCGAAGGGGAAGCTATTGCCTGGCATTTGGCCCATAGCCTGGATATGGATATTAACTCGGAATGCCGCGTCGTTTTTAATGAAATTACGAAGGATGCGATCAAAGAATCTTTCAAGCATCCGAGGCCGATTAATATGGATTTGGTTGACGCACAGCAGGCAAGAAGGCTTCTTGATAGACTGGTTGGTTATAATATCAGCCCTTTATTATGGAAGAAAGTGAAAAAAGGCTTGAGTGCAGGCAGGGTTCAATCCGTCGCAGTCAGGTTGATTATCGACCGTGAAAAAGAAATAAAGAACTTTATACCGGAAGAATACTGGTCGATTGATGGGGAGTTCTTAAAAGGAAAAACAGCTTTCGATGCAGCTTTTTATGGATTGGAGAATGAAAAAGTTGAATTAAAATCAGAAAGTGATGTCCAAAATATATTGGGTAAAATGAAGGGAAATAAATTTGAAGTTGCTTCTGTTACAAAGAAAGAAAGGAAACGGAATCCAGCTGCTCCGTTTACAACCTCCTCTCTTCAGCAGGAAGCGGCAAGAAAACTAAATTTCCGAGCCAAGAAAACGATGATGCTGGCCCAGCAGCTTTATGAAGGAATCGACCTTGGAAAAGAAGGAACGGTCGGTTTAATTACCTATATGAGAACGGATTCGACTCGAATTTCCGAGATTGCCCAAAGCGAAGCAGCAGAATATATTCAAAGTTCTTATGGCAAAGAGTTTTTGCAAAGTGAAAAGAAAAAAGAAAAGAAAAATAGCAATGCCCAAGATGCTCACGAGGCGATCCGTCCAACTAGTACGTTAAAGGTACCAGCAAGTTTAAAAGAATATTTATCACGTGATCAGCTTCGATTATACAGGCTTATTTGGGAAAGGTTTGTCGCCAGTCAGATGGCGCCAGCTGTTATGGATACAATGAGTGTGGATCTAAAGAATGGGGAAGTGATTTTCAGGGCTACTGGCTCCAAAGTTAAATTCCCTGGCTTTATGAAAGTATATGTAGAGGGTACGGATGACCAGGCTGAAGAAAAGGATAATATGCTCCCTGACCTAAAGGAAGGGGATGAGGTTTTAAAGAAGGATATTGAACCCAAGCAGCACTTTACCCAGCCTCCTCCAAGGTATACAGAAGCAAGGCTTGTAAAAACGCTTGAAGAACAAGGTATTGGGCGCCCGTCAACCTTTGCCCCGACTCTTGATACAATCCAAAAACGCGGATACGTCGCTCTGGATAACAAACGTTTTATTCCGACTGAGCTTGGAGAAATTGTTCATGAGCTGATGATAGAGTTTTTCCCGGAAATCCTTGATATAGAGTTTACCGCGAAAATGGAAAAAGACCTGGACTATGTTGAAGAAGGCAAGGTGAATTGGGTACAAATCATTGATGAATTCTACAGCGACTTTGAAAAACGCCTGGAAATAGCAGAAAAGGAAATGCAGGAAGTTGAAATCAAAGATGAACCTGCAGGAGAAGATTGCGAACAATGTGGAAGTCCGATGGTGTTCAAAATGGGACGCTACGGCAAGTTCATGGCCTGCAGCAATTTCCCGGACTGCCGCAATACAAAACCAATCGTTAAGGATATTGGAGTCAAGTGCCCGAAATGCAAAGAAGGAAATATAATAGAAAGAAAAAGCAAGAAACGCCGGATCTTTTACGGCTGTGACAGATTCCCTGAATGTGACTTCATTTCATGGGATAAGCCACTGCCGAGAAGCTGTCCAAAATGCGACAACTTGCTTGTTGAGAAAAAACTCAAAAAAGGTGTCCAGGTTCAATGCGTTGAATGCGACTACAAAGAAGAAAAGCAAAGTTAAGGGTGGGCTTAATGCTCACTCTTTTCTATTGCAGGATGTGAAATCCATATTCTTTCCAAATGACGTTTTTGCCTCTTTATAATGCTTGAAACTTTTTTATTTTTAAAACGTATTGTAAAATGGCAAAATGAATAAGAACAGGGTAAAGTAAGAGAGACTGTTTTTAAATATCAAATTTTAATTGGATCATAATGATCATAAGTATTTGTGGAGGTTCGTATTATGACAGATATAGCAGTAAATGTAATAGGTGCAGGGCTTGCTGGCAGTGAGGCCGCATGGCAGCTTGCCAGCAGGGGCATTCAAGTTCGTTTGTATGAAATGAGGCCCGTCAGGCAGACTCCTGCACATCATACGGATAAATTTGCAGAACTGGTTTGCAGCAATTCACTGCGTGCCAACACTTTAACAAACGCTGTTGGAGTACTGAAAGAGGAAATGCGTAAGCTAAATTCAGTGATCATTCATTCGGCAGACAGCAGTGCAGTTCCGGCTGGCGGAGCGCTTGCAGTTGACCGCCATGATTTTGCCGCGCGTGTCACGGAACAGGTTAAGAACCACCCAAATGTAACTGTAATAAATGAAGAAGTAACAGATATTCCAGAAGGGCCAACTGTTATCGCTACTGGCCCGCTTACAAGTGAAGCTTTATCTGCAAAATTGAAAGAGCTTTCCGGGGAAGATTATCTTTATTTCTACGATGCAGCTGCACCAATCATCGAAAAAGACTCGATTGATATGAATAAAGTCTATCTTAAATCACGCTATGACAAGGGAGAAGCTGCATATTTGAATTGCCCGATGACAGAGGAAGAGTTTGACCGTTTTTATGAGGCTCTGACAACTGCTGAAACGGTTCCATTAAAAGAGTTTGAGAAAGAAATCTTTTTCGAAGGCTGTATGCCGATTGAGGTAATGGCGAACCGGGGAAAGAAAACCATGCTGTTTGGTCCGATGAAGCCAGTAGGTTTAGAAGATCCCAAAACAGGAAAAAGACCTTATGCAGTCGTTCAGCTGCGTCAGGATGATGCTGCAGGCACGCTTTATAATATTGTTGGTTTTCAGACGCACTTGAAATGGGGTCCTCAAAAAGAAGTAATTCGCCTCATACCGGGACTTGAGAATGCAGAAATTGTACGGTATGGAGTGATGCACCGCAATACGTTTATCAACTCTCCAAAAGTGCTGCGTGCAACGTATCAGTTTAAAAACCGCAATGACCTCTTCTTTGCCGGACAAATGACTGGTGTAGAAGGCTATGTGGAATCTGCAGCCAGCGGGCTTGTTGCAGGCATTAATGCTGCAAGGCTTGTAAGAGGGGAAGATCCCATCGAATTCCCGCATGAAACGGCGATTGGCAGCATGGCACGCTATATTACAACTGCAAATCCAAAAAGCTTTCAGCCTATGAATGCAAACTTTGGGTTATTCCCTGATTTGCCGGTAAAGATTAGAGGGAAAAAAGAAAGAAATGAAAAGCATGCTGAAAGAGCATTACAAACAATTCAGAACTTTGTGAAAAATTTGTAAATTATGTTGCATGGGCTATTGAATTGTGTTACTATTTAGTAGCCCATGCGAGGTGAATGTAGATGGACCAAAATGTGAACGTTTATTTAAAGTTGTTTATTGAATATTTACAAATTGAAAAAAACTATTCACAATATACTATTGAACATTACCAACATGACATTAGGGAATTTCTTATGTTCATGTCTGAACAAGCGATCCCAGATTTGAAGACGGTTGAATATGCAGATGTCCGGGTATTTCTGACCAAGCTTTTTGAAAAAAAACTGGCCCGCAAATCAGTAGCCCGAAAGATATCAAGCCTCAGAAGCTTTTTTAGATTTTTGCTGAGAGAAGAACTGGTGGCTGAAAATCCTTTCGCCCTTGTTTCGATTCCAAAAGCTGAAAAAAAGCTGCCTGAATTTTTCTATGAAGAAGAATTGCAGCAGCTGTTTGAGGCCTGTGATGAAAGCACTCCACTTGGGCAAAGAAACAAAGCACTATTGGAATTGCTATATGCAACAGGTATGCGTGTAAGTGAGTGCAGTCAAATTCGTCTAAAGGATTTGGATATGTACTTATCTACTGTACTAGTGCATGGCAAGGGCAGCAAAGAACGGTATATTCCATTTGGCAGCTTTGCGCAAGATGCACTCGAAACATACATAACAGAAGGGCGTAAGGAATTATTGTCTAAAGGGAGCTTAACAGAAAATTTGTTTCTGAATGCACGCGGTGGACCACTGACTGCAAGAGGCATCAGAGAAATTCTAAACAGGCTTATTGAAAAATCAACATTAACCGGCAAGATTCACCCTCATATGATGCGTCATACGTTTGCGACACACTTGATGGCAAATGGAGCCGATATGAGAACAGTCCAGGAATTGCTGGGACACGCATTTTTATCTTCAACCCAAGTATATACGCATGTTACAAACGAATATTTAAAGAAGACCTATATGGCCCATCATCCACGGGCTTAATAGTTATTTGATTCATACGATTGAATACGGCAGATTAAATAAAAAAGCATTATGCTCCAAAGGAGGAGTCTTTCATGTCTGAATTTCATGCTACCACGATATTTGCTGTGCATCATAATGGAGAATGTGCGATGTCCGGTGATGGCCAGGTAACCTTTGGCAATGCAGTTGTGATGAAACACACAGCAAGAAAAGTGAGAAAGCTTTTTAATGGTAAGGTACTGGCAGGATTTGCAGGATCGGTGGCCGATGCATTTACATTGTTCGAAATGTTTGAAGGAAAGCTGGAAGAATACAATGGAAACCTGGAGAGAGCTGCTGTTGAGCTTGCTAAACAGTGGAGAAGCGATAAAGTTCTGCGCAAGCTCGAAGCGATGCTTATCGTCATGAACACCGATAGCTTGCTGCTGATTTCAGGTACGGGTGAAGTCATTGAGCCGGATGATGGGATATTGGCAATTGGATCAGGTGGCAACTATGCTCTGGCAGCTGGGCGCTCTTTAAAGAGGTTTGCAGGCGAACATTTATCTGCAAAAGAAATTGCAAAGGCGTCTCTTGAAATGGCCGCTGAAATATGTGTATATACAAACAACAATATTATTGTGGAAGAACTCTAACAAAAGGAGTGCTGTTACATGGGTAAAGGAACAAATTTAACTCCCCGCCAGATTGTTGACCGTCTGGACCAATTTATCATTGGACAAAAAGATGCAAAAAAGGCTGTTGCTGTTGCTCTTAGAAATCGCTACCGCCGCAGCTTGCTTGAAGAAAACCTACGTGATGAAATCAATCCAAAAAACATTTTGATGATTGGGCCTACTGGTGTAGGTAAGACGGAAATTGCCCGCCGTATGGCAAAATTGGTTGGTGCCCCTTTTGTTAAAGTCGAAGCAACAAAATTTACAGAAGTAGGGTATGTGGGAAGAGATGTTGAATCAATGGTCAGAGATCTTGTGGAAACTTCTGTACGACTCGTTAAAGAAGAAAAAATGTCAAGTGTTAAAGAAAGAGCGGAAGAAAGTGCAAACCGCCGAATTCTTGAACTGCTTGTACCTGGAGCAAAAAAGGCAGCTAATTATAAAAACCCTCTTGAAATGCTATTCGGAGGTGGAAATGATCAGCAGCAGCAGGATTCATATCAGACAGAAGATTTTAACCTGCAGGAGAAGCGCAAGATTGTTAAAGAAAAACTAGCTCTTGGTGAACTTGAAGATGAGGTTATCACTGTTGAAGTGGAAGAACAGCAGCCTTCCATGTTTGATATGCTGCAGGGCTCCGGGATGGAGCAGATGGGTATGAACATGCAGGATGCTCTTGGCAGTCTGATGCCTAAGCGCAGGAAAAAGCGAAAACTGACGGTGCGTGAAGCAAGACAGATATTAACAAATGAAGAAGCACAAAAGCTGATAGATATGGATGAGGTCAGCCAGGAGGCGGTATTCCGTGCTGAACAATCCGGAATTATTTTCATTGATGAAATCGATAAGATCGCAAGCAAAAACAGCGGAGGTTCTTCAGCAGACGTTTCAAGGGAAGGTGTCCAAAGAGATATTCTGCCTGTAGTAGAAGGTTCTACGGTAGTAACTAAATATGGTTCTGTCAAAACAGACCATGTTCTATTTATTGCTGCTGGAGCATTTCATATGGCGAAGCCTTCTGACCTCATACCTGAATTGCAGGGACGTTTTCCAATCCGTGTAGAGCTTACTAAGCTTACAGTGGAGGACTTCTACAAAATTCTAGTGGAGCCTGATAATGCTCTAATAAAACAATATGAAGCTTTATTGGTAACTGAAGGTATACAAATTGAATTTTCTGACGATGCTATTCGTAGGATTGCTGAATTCGCATTCGACGTTAACCAAAATACGGATAATATCGGAGCAAGACGTCTTCATACCATTATGGAAAAGCTCCTTGAGGATTTATCCTTTGAAGCGCCAGATATCACCATGGAAAAAATTACAATCACTCCTCAATATGTTGAGGATAAGCTTGGAGCCATTTCACGGAACAAAGATTTAAGTCAATTTATCCTTTGATAATGGCTTTTGTTTGATGAGGCAAGTGAAAGGGTAGACGAAAAAAAGAAGCCTGAATTTAGTCATAATAATTTGAAGCAATAAGATAGTTAATCTTAACAAAATATATGTTTATTGGTTGTAGCAAATAGGAGGAAATACAATGGATTTATTAACAAAAACAAGAAAAATTAATGCAATGCTCCAAAGAGCAGCCGGAAAACCGGTTAATTTCAAAGAAATGTCAGAAACACTAAGTGATGTAATCGAAGCGAATATTTTCGTAGTGAGCCGCAGAGGGAAGCTGCTGGGATTTGCTGTTAACCAGCAAATTGAAAATGAGCGAATGAAGCAAATGCTTGCAGATCGCCAATTCCCTGAGGAATATACGAAAAACCTTTTCAATATCCAGGAAACTTCGTCTAACCTTGATGTAGACAGTGAATACACTGCATTCCCAATTGAGAATAAAGACCTTTTCGCTAATGGTCTAACAACAATTGTGCCAATTATCGGTGGCGGTGAGCGTCTTGGTACGCTTATCCTTGCCAGATTGCAGGAGCAATTCCATGATGATGATTTAATTCTTGCTGAATATGGTGCTACCGTAGTTGGTATGGAAATTCTTCGTGAAAAAGCAGAAGAAATTGAAGAGGAAGCACGCAGCAAAGCAGTTGTACAAATGGCTATTAGCTCCCTATCATACAGTGAACTCGAAGCAATTGAACATATTTTCGAAGAACTTAACGGCAACGAGGGACTTCTTGTTGCATCAAAAATTGCCGATCGTGTTGGAATTACGCGCTCTGTAATTGTCAATGCTCTTAGAAAACTTGAGAGTGCAGGAGTTATTGAGTCCCGCTCACTTGGAATGAAGGGTACTTATATAAAGGTATTAAATGATAAATTCTTAGTTGAACTAGAAAAACTTAAATCAAACTAAAAAGAAAACCCGTCAAAAATGGCGGGTTTTTTTGTTACAAAAAAATTACAAATTAATATGGTAAATATATGTAATTATGTATAAATTGGTAAGTAAAACGACTCATCTTCTTCCATTATTCATTTTGTGAAAAATAGATGAATGATTCAAAAGTCTTATATAGACTCGGGGTACGAAGGCGGTGAAAGCTATTATAGGAAAGGGATCATAAAATATGGAAATATCTAGATAATCTAAATATAACTTTCAGCATATTTTAAAAATTTGTCGAAAATAGGACTAAAGAATCATTAAAATTAACCTGATGTACATAGACATATTATTTCATATTCATTACAATAATGTTTATGATGACATAATTTGTCCATTATCACCAAATTTCTACAATAATTACCAGTAGTTATTAAAATTTGAGGTGTGAGCATTGAAACTGTTTTCAGGAACCATATCCACAATTGAACATGCTTTAGATTACTCGTCACTTAAGCAAAAGGTCATATCACATAATATTGCAAATGCTGATACACCAAACTATAAAGCGAAGGATGCCAGTTTTAAAGAAGCCTTCCAACAGGCAGTTAATGGATCTTTGGAAGCAAATAAAAGCGATGCGAGGCATTATGACTTTAACGGCAGCGCATCTTCTGCACAGGGTCTGGTCACAAAAAGGAATGTTTCGTATAACCATAATGGAAATAGTGTGGATCTTGATAAAGAAATGTCGGATTTAGCGACAAATCAAATTTATTACAATGCAATGATAGAAAGAATGAGCGGGAAATTTTCAAGTCTGCAGAATGTTATAAGGGGAGGAAAATAAGAATGTCCATATTTCACAGTATGAATAACACAGCATCTGCCCTAACAGCCCAAAGACTTCGTATGGATGTGATTTCATCCAATATGGCAAATGCAGACTCAACCAGGAGTGTAACCGGGGAAGGGCCTTACAGAAGAAAGTCAGTTATTTTGGAGCCGAATGAAGGACAGTTCTCCTCCTTTTTGAATATGGCAATGAGTATGGGGAGAGGGATTTCAGGCGGCAACGGCGTAAAAGTGTCCAGAATTATCGAAGACAGAGAAACACCGACTAAAATGGTTTACGACCCCACCCATGTTGACGCGGATGAAAATGGATACGTTGAGATGCCAAATGTGGATCCGCTAAGAGAAATGGTGGATTTAATTGGTGCAACAAGATCCTATGAAGCCAATGTAACTGTTTTTAATGCCTCAAAGGGTATGATGATGAAAGCACTAGAAATAGGCAAATAGGGAGAGTAATGAATGAATAAAGTAACTTTTAATCCTGTACATTCTCTAAAACAGACTGAAAACGCAAAGACCCATACATATACAACATTCGAAGCACAGCAGAGTTTTTCGTCGGTATTAAAGCAATCAATTGAAAAAATTAATGAAGCCCAAATCCAGTCAGATGTGATGACAGAAAAACTGGCAAGAGGAGAGAATATTGATCTCCATCAGGTAATGATTACTTCACAAAAAGCGAGCATCACCATGCAGGCTGCTCTTGAAGTTAGAAATAAAGTAATTGAAGCATATCAGGAAGCAATGAGAATGCAAGTTTAATAGAAACGCTGAAGCTGCAGCAGCTTCTCGGAAAGATTTAAGCCACGTAAATTGAAAAGCTGAATAAGTCCAATTTATGGGCTGGCTTTTCAATTTTTTAATGCGTTACATATGATTAAAGCTAAAAACTAGTGAGTTGCGGTTATTAGCTTAGACAGAATAACCGGGGGATTGTGATGAATGAGTCGTTTCAAAGATATGTAGTAAAAGTAAAAGAATATTGGGGCAGCAGAACAAAGAAGCAGAAAAATATATTTATCGGTTCCGCTATTTTCCTTATATTGCTGATTGCAGCCGCATCAATTCTGGCAACCAGGACAACCCTAGTTCCTTTATACAGCAATTTGACCCCATCTGAAACAGGCACAATCAAAGAGAGCCTTGATAGCAGAGGGATTCAATCAGAAATAACAGATGGCGGTACAACCATCAAAGTACCGGAAGAGGTAGTGGACACTCTAAAAGTTGAGCTTGCTGCCGAAGGAATTCCTAAATCAGGAAGCATTGATTATTCATTCTTCAGCCAAAATGCTGGAATCGGCATGACTGAAAATGAATTCAATGTTCTGAAACTGGATGCCATGCAAACGGAGCTTGCCAACCTGATGAAAGGCATTGATGGTGTCAACGATGCAAAAGTAATGATTAACCTTCCTGAAAAAGGGATTTTCGTAAATGACCTTTCTGAAGAGGCATCTGCATCCATCGTCCTTAATACCAAAGCAGGTTATCAATTTGAAGAATCACAGATTCAGGCGCTATATCACCTGGTGGCGAAAAGTATACCAAATCTTCCCACTGATAATATCGTCATTACGAACCAGTTTTTTGAGTACTTTGATTTAAAAAATAATCAAAATTCTTCACCTGGCAGCACGTTTGCTGCCCAGCATGAAATAAAGAAGGAAATTGAAAGAGATGTTCAGCGCCAAGTCCAGAATATGCTGGGCACCCTGATGGGGCAAGACAAAGTGGTAGTCTCAGTGACTGCCGATATTGATTTTACCCAAGAAAATAGAGAAGAAAACCTCGTTTCGCCAGTTGATGAAGAAAATATGGAGGGCATAGCAATCAGTGCCCAAAAAATTACTGAAACATTTACTGGCAATGGGGAAGCGGTTGGGGGTAATCCGCAAGGAGAAAGTCCGGCAGATTCACTCGGATCCGAATATCTGGAAGGGAACACCTCCAACGGTGATTACGAACGAATAGAAGAAACGATCAACAATGAAGTGAATAAGATTAGAAAAGAAATTGTGGAAAGTCCATACAAAGTAAGGGATTTGGGAATCCAGGTAATGGTTGAGCCGCCGAATGCGGATGATCCAGCCTCACTTCCACAGGAAAGAATCAATGATATTACACAAATTCTTGGTACTATTGTCCGCACGACTATTAATAAAGACGCGGCTGAAGCTGAATTAACAGATGAGGTGATTGAAGACAAAATTGTCGTCTCAGTCCAGCCGTTTAATGGCAAGGTAGAATTCCCGAACGAAGCTGTTCCTGTACTGCCATGGTGGATTTATGCTGTAGGAGGAATGCTGCTGTTAATAATCGCCCTATTAATTTTCCTATTTGTTAAAGCCAGAAAGAACCAGCGGCAGGAAGAGGGAGAGATGGCGGCAAAGGTACAGGAAACATTCAATGTTCCTGATGTAAATGAAGAACATGAAACAGAAAGTACAATGAGGCGAAAGCAGCTGGAAAAAATGGCAAAGGAAAAGCCTGAGGATTTTGCGAAATTGCTTCGCACATGGATTGCTGAAGACTAAGGAGGAATAAAAATTGCCAAAAAGAGATCAGAAAGAGTTAACAGGTAAACAAAAGGCGGCTATTCTTCTTATTTCACTTGGTCCTGATGTAGCGTCCTCCGTTTATAAACATTTAAGTGAAGAAGAAATTGAAAAATTAACACTTGAAATTTCAGGCGTACGCAAAGTTGATTCTTTTGCCAAAGAAGAGATTCTTGAAGAATTTCACCAAATTGCGCTGGCTCAGGATTATATATCACAGGGCGGGATAGGATATGCGAAAACAGTACTTGAAAAAGCCCTGGGAACAGAGCAGGCTTCAGCCATCATCAATAGGCTTACGTCTTCTCTGCAGGTCAGGCCGTTTGATTTTGCCAGAAAAGCAGATCCAGCTCAAATATTAAATTTTATACAGAATGAACATCCACAAACCATATCGTTAATTCTGTCTTACCTCGACCCGCCGCAGGCCGGGCAAATTTTATCAGAGCTGCCCCAGGAAATGCAGGCGGATATTGCCAGGAGGATTGCTGTAATGGATAGCACATCTCCTGAAATCATTAACGAGGTTGAACAAATTCTGGAACGAAAGCTTTCCTCAACTGTCACACAGGACTATACGCAAACAGGGGGCATCGAATCTGTTGTCGATGTGCTTAATGGGGTTGACCGCGCTACAGAGAGAACTATTTTGGATGCATTGGAAATTCAGGATCCTGAACTAGCTGAGGAGATCAAGAAAAGAATGTTTGTGTTTGAAGACATTGTTACGCTAGATAATCGGGCTATACAGCGTGTGATTCGCGATTGTGAGAGTGAAGATCTTATGCTTTCACTGAAGGTCTCCAGTGATGAAGTGAAAGAAATTGTCTTTAAAAATATGTCCTCAAGAATGGTTGAGACCTTTAAGGATGAAATGGAGTATATGGGTCCTGTAAGGCTAAGGGATGTTGAAGAGGCACAATCAAGAATTGTTGGTATTATCCGCAGATTGGAAGAATCAGGTGAAATCATCGTCGCCCGCGGCGGAGGAGATGATATTATTGTCTAGGTTAATAAAATCACTCTCCCCCAAGCCAGTCCAAGGGGAAAAGAAAGTTATCTCAATAAAAATACTGGATAATCATCAAAAAACACCAGATCAAGCTCAAGAGCAAAATTTTAGAAGAACAGATGAGCAAATCGAAGCAATGCTGCAAGCGGCACGCCAGGAAGCAGCAGACATAGTTGAGGCTGCCAGAGCAGAAGCCGAAAAAATCAACCACCATATCAATCAGCAAAGGGAAGAGCTTGAACATGAAAAACAAGCTGTCTTCGAGGAAGCCCGCCAACAGGGCTTTGCTGCTGGGGTTGATGAAGGAAGGCAAAGCGGATTTGAAGATTATAGGAGCCTGATTCAATCAGCTAAAGAGGTTGTTCATTCAGCAAAACAAGACTATCATCTCCATGTTGCATCGTCAGAACGGACGATATTGAATTTAGGTATGAAAGCTGCAGGAAGAATACTTGGTCAAGTTCTTGATCAAAATAGCGACCAATTTCTTTCCATTGTGAAAAAGGCGCTAAAAGAAGCAAGGGAATACAGCGAAATTCAGCTCCATGTAAATCCAGTCCATTACGAGCTGCTGCTGTCACACAAGGAAGAGCTGATTATGGTCTTTCCAAAAGAAACGGATTTATACATTTATCCAGATGAGGAACTCAGCCATACAAGCTGCATAATAGAATCTGCGAACGGAAGGATTGAAGCCAGCATAGATAGCCAGCTGGAGGAAATTAAAAGAAGGCTTTTCGAACTTCTGGAGAGTGAGGAGCAATGAAGCTGGATGAACTGCTCGATCAGATTGATAAAATTGATAGTTATAAGCGATTTGGGAGAGTAAAGAGAGTAGTAGGGTTAATGATTGAATCCCAAGGGCCCGAAAGCTCAGTTGGAGATGTTTGCTGTATCCATATTGGAAAGGACCGCACAAGAAAAATCCTAGCAGAGGTTGTCGGCTTTAAACATGAAAGTGTGATTCTCATGCCTTATACCGATGTTCAGGACATCTCTCCCGGCTGTCTGGTAGAAGCATCATCCAAGCCTCTTGAGGTTAAAGTCGGACCGGCTTTAATTGGTCAGGTTATTGATTCTCTGGGGCAGCCTCTCGATGGCTCCCAGCTACCAAAAGGCCTAACGTCTGTACTAACCGAGCAATCTCCGCCAAACCCGTTAAAAAGGCCTCCGATCTCAGAGCCTATTGAAGTTGGTGTGCGGATGATTGATAGTATGCTGACTGTAGGAAATGGCCAAAGAGTTGGGATTTTTGCAGGAAGCGGAGTAGGGAAAAGTACACTTCTCGGTATGATTGCCCGAAATACCAATGCTGATTTAAATGTTATAGCTCTAATTGGCGAACGGGGCAGAGAGGTCCGTGAATTTATCGAGAGGGATTTGGGGCCTGAAGGCTTGAGAAGATCGATCGTTGTGGTGGCTACCTCTGACCAGCCAGCACTCATGAGGATTAAGGGCGCCTATACAGCAACCGCCATTGCTGAGTATTTCAGGGATAAAGGCTTAAATGTCATGCTCATGATGGATTCAGTTACACGGGTGGCGATGGCACAGAGGGAGATTGGGCTTGCAGTCGGTGAACCGCCGACCACAAAGGGCTATACACCTTCCGTATTTGCTGTTCTCCCTAAGCTTCTGGAGAGAACGGGCACTAATGAATATGGTTCCATTACTGCATTTTATACTGTATTGGTTGACGGGGATGATATGAATGAGCCAATTGCAGATACAGTCAGGGGAATTCTCGATGGGCATTATGTTCTGGATCGGGCGCTTGCCAATAAAGGCCAGTACCCAGCCATAAATGTACTTAAAAGTGTAAGCAGGGTAATGAATCATATTGCAGATTCTGATCATATCAAATCAGCTGAAAAAGTCAGAGAATTGCTGAGCACCTATATAAATGCTGAGGATTTAATTAATATTGGCGCCTATAAGCGCGGGTCTTCCTTAGAAATCGATGAAGCAATCCGGTTATATCCTTCCATTATCTCTTTCTTAAAACAAGAAACACATGAAAAAATTTCTATCTTGGAAAGCGTCGGCCAACTGAAAGGAATAGCTGGAAAAGGAGTATAACAGATGCAGTATCAATTTAAATTCAATAAAATTCTTCATATTAAAGAAAGAGAAAAAGATCAGGCATTTGATGTATACAGGCAGGCAGTAAAGCGTTTTGAAGAAGCAGCAGGGAAATTATATGAGCTCCTTAAAAAGAAGGAAGATCTGGAAGCCTATCAGCAATCAAGGCTTTCGATAGGACTGCCAGTACAGGAAATCAGGCACCATCAGCATTTTGTAAATAGCCTGGAAAAAACAATTGATCACTATCAAAAAATGGTAGCCAATGCACGGAGCCAGATGAATTTTCAGCAAGAAAAACTAATGGAAAAGAATATTGAAGTAAAAAAATATGAAAAAATGAAAGAAAAAGATTTAGCCAGCTTCGTGGAAAACTTAAAACAAACAGAAGGCAGGCAAATGGATGATATCTCGATTCAGCTTTTTATGAACCGGGGAAATTAGGTGGTTAAATGGATAGAATGCCAGAAGAACAAGCATCTCAAAAAGCAAGTAAATTTCAATGGTTTTTATTCGCTTTCTTCATTCCGATTCTATTTGCTGTAACTGTAGCGCTCTTGGTTTTTACGTTATCAGGCAATAACGTCTTTGAAACGGCTAAGGAGTATGGCCAAAAGGTACCCTTACTTTCTTCTATTTTTAATGGAGAAAGCTCCAATTCAGAGGTTATGGAATCACAGCTTATTGAACTGGAAGCAGAAATCAAGGATCGTGAAGCAAGGATAACACAGCTGGAAAGCCAGCTTGACAGCAAAGAATTGGAAATTGAGAGAGCGGGGCTGGAAAAACAGCGCCTGGAACAGGAAATCGAAGAACTGACAGCTATCAAGGAAGAAAATAAACGGGCATTTAAAGATATAGTGAAAACCTATGAATCAATCTCTGCCAAAAAAGCAGCACCTATCCTGACAGAAATGAAGGATGAAGAAGCTGTAAAGATCTTATCAAATGTAAAGGCTGATACACTGGCTGCGATTATGGAGAAAATGGATCCTGAAGATGCAGCGCACTATACGGCACTGCTCACTGCAGCTAAAGAGAGTAACGTTCAAAATAATTGATAAACGCTGTTTTCGCAAAGTTCGAACCAATTTTAATCACTGAGTTGATTGGAGCGGAAGGCGCTAATCCCGCGAAAATGCTGCCGCATTTTCTTACAACGAGGTGTCCGTTCGGAGAAGCTTATTCAACGTCCTACGGGAGTAGCGTTCCAAGGGAGACCCCGCAGACTCGGGAGCGTCGAGGAGGCTCCCGGTAGCTCCGTGGTTCGCTGAGTGCCTCGTGCTGAAATCAACGGGCAGAGTTCTTAAGTAAAAACAACAATCTATACGAAAAGAGCAATTAAGAGGGGTGAAAGGGGGTGGAAAAGTGGAAATTGGCGGGTTAGGCATTATACATTCACAATTCTCTTCGGGAAATAAAGCTTCCTTTTCAGGAGAAAAGGCCAGCGGTTTTGCCAGTTTGTTTTCAACTTTGATAAGCGGCGGGGAAAGCATGGCTGCAAATTTGGCCGAAGAGGAAAGGTTGAGTGAGGAATTAGAAGAATTAAGTCAGTTTCTGGGGCTTATCGATTTATCCGAATTGAAAAATGGGCAGGAACTCATTGAACAAGCTGCACTGCAAACAGGTACAAATAATGTGAGTATAATAGCCGAACAATTAAACCTATCAATGGAAGAACTGCTTAGGGGGCTGGAAGGGTTTGCAGAGAACCTTAGCCCAAACATCAGATTAGAGAATGTATACGATGAAGCAATTGAGAGTAATTCTGCAGAGGTAAAGATTGATGCCCTGATTGCAAACATCTCATTGCTGGATGTACAGGAATTCAGCCTGATAAAAGGGAAGGAAGTTGGACAAATATTAAAAGCTTTAAAGCTTTTTGACATGCTCACAGCATATCAGGATTCTATCGGAAGCTCGAATAATTTAAAGGTTTTTTTGAAAGATGTCCAGGCAAAGCTTGAGGGACTATTAAAGAATAGGAAGGGTTCATTTGATAAAGCTGAAACGTTACAAAAAATTTTCACCCCGTTTATAGACGAAATAAGCCAGCATAAGCAAAAGAACTCTGCAGGACTTGAAAATACTGGAGATTCTTTTTCAAAAATACTGTCAAGATTTGATGGCGGGTTACAAGGACATATCCAAATCCAGCAATTTTCAAAGCCTGAACAACTTCTGATGATGCACCAGCAGGGAAAGGCTGTTACCGCAGACCAATTGATTCAGCAATTTGAAAGCATTTTATCGAAAAGTAGTTTCCTGAAAACGGGAGGCGCGCAAAAGCTTTTTATAAAGCTGAATCCAGCCCATCTTGGAGCCCTTCGTATTGAGCTAATCCAAAAGGATTCGACGATGATCGCGAGAATACTAACATCGACTGCATCTGCAAAGGAGATTTTGGATTCGCAATTAAATGGGCTTAAACAGGCTTTCAGTTTGCAAAACTTACAGGTAGAAAAAATTGAAATTTCACAGCAAATGACCCAGCAGGAGCGTGCATTTAATAAAGATCCACAGCATCAGGGACAGGGACAGCAGCAAAATCAAGAAAATAAAAACCCGCAGACTGAAAGCAAATTTAATAACTCGTTTGAAGAAGCACTTCTCAATACTGAAGTATAGGTGTGATAGGAAATGGCAAATACAATTGATTCATCTTTAATGCTATCAAACTATCAAAGCCAAAGTCGCAAGACAGGCTCGGATATTTTAGGCAAAGATGATTTTCTTAAGATACTAATGACACAGCTGCAAAATCAGGATCCGATGAATCCTATGCAGGATAAGGATTTTATTGCCCAAATGGCAACCTTTTCATCCCTGGAGCAAATGACTAATATGAATAAGACAATGGAAAAACTTGTGATGTTCCAGGAGCAAAATCAGCTGATGTCTTACAATCAATTTTTGGGCAAGAATGTAACCTGGCATAAACTGACTGAAACAAGTGATTCAAATCAGACTCCAAGCATTGAAGAAGGGAACGGAAGAATAGTTTCCATCCAGTTTAAAGATAATAGAGCAGTTTTTATACTGGAAGACGGAACAAAGCTGGAACCTGCAAATATTTCTCAGGTGAATGACTCGTAAAAAGATTAACCGGGATAAGGGGATATTTTCAAGCGGGGTGCTGAAGTAATAGTATTGGATCCTCACGGATAAACTTAATTCAATTAAACACAAGGAAGCGGTTGGATGGATAAATTTATGTTTCGTCCGATCCATACACAGCCAGTAATCACACAAAAGACAAATGGCGTCCATTCAGGAAAACAAACACAAAATCGTTTTTCAGTGCATTTGCAAACAGCCCTGGAGACTGACAGCAAGCTAATAGTCAGCAAACATGCCAGACAGAGGCTCCATCAAAGAGGAATACACATAACTAATGAACGGTGGCATCAAATCGAAACAAAGCTGCAGGAAGCCAAAAAGATGGGCGTAAAGGAATCACTTGTACTGCTAAAGGATGCGGCACTTATTGTCAGTGTAAAAAATAATACCGTGATTACGGCGATGGATCGTGAAGAAGCCGGGACGCAAATTTTCACAAATATCAATGGAACCATTATTTTGGACCAATAAATTTAAGGCTGGACCTTCACAGGAAGCCTAAGCTGCAGACTGACAGAAGCAGCAAAACGAGGGGAGCAACCAACTAATGCTACGTTCAATGTATTCAGGAATAAGCGGAATGAAAAACTTTCAAACAAAGCTTGATGTGATAGGCAATAATATTGCGAATGTGAATACTTTTGGGTATAAGAAAGGCCGAGTGACTTTTCAGGATATGGTGAGTCAGAGCATCTCTGGTGCAAGTGCCCCGACAACTGTAGCACCTCTTAAGGGTGGAGTAAACCCTAAGCAGGTCGGTCTTGGATCACAGTTATCGACAATTGATACGATCCACACACAAGGCAGTTTACAGACAACAGGAAGATCATTGGACCTTGCCATTTCAGGAGATGGATTTTTTGAAGTTGCAAATGGCAGTGGTGGATTAATAGTAGGAAGCACCTATACTCGTTCCGGAAACTTTTATCTTGATTCCGGTGGAGACATAGTAAACGCAGAAGGTAAGTATTTAGTAGGTGTGAAAACCATTGTGAATGGAGTAGTTACGGAAACGGAAGCACCGATTAATATTCCTACTGATTCAAAAAGCTTCAGCATTGGAAGTGACGGTACCATTTCATATGTTGATAAGGACGGAGAATTGCAGACTGCTGGACAAATAGCTATTACAAAGTTTTCAAATACCGGTGGTCTAGAAAAAGTAGGCAGCAATAATTACCAAGAAACAACAAATTCAGGCGAACCATTAAAAGGGATAGCAGAAGGTGATACGGGTGCAGGCTCTATCGTTGCCGGAGCCCTTGAAATGTCCAACGTGGACCTATCCGAAGAGTTCACTGAAATGATCACAGCCCAGCGCGGTTTCCAGGCTAACACAAGAATCATAACAACATCAGATGAAATCCTGCAGGAGCTTGTTAATTTAAAACGATAAGTTAAGGGAGGGACAGGGCTGAGAATAAAAATTTTTAGCCCTGATAAAGACATTGATTAAAGTATCTCGCCTGAACGGCAAAGGATTTATTTTAAATGCGTTGTACATAGAAATAGTAGAGTCTTTTCCAGATACGACAATTACGCTCGCAAACGGCAAGAAGTATGTTGTAAAGGAATCAGAAGATACGGTTTTGCAATTGATTATAAAATTCTATCAATCTGTCAATCTTCTGGGGCAACAGCTGGTGGAGGGAAATGAAAATGAAGAATAATAAGCTATTAATGATTATGTTAATTATGCTTGTTGCGATCACCCTGGTAGGAGCTATTGCCCTTGTGGTAGTGATGAAATTTACGGGGGATGAGGGAACTAAAGAGCCGACTATTGATGAAGTGCTTGAGGCTTCGGTGGATATTCCCCAGGTTACAGCGAACCTGGCAAGTGACGATTATATCAGGATCTCTTTCAAAATCCAGACTGAGAGCAAAAAAGCCAAAACGGAACTTGAAAAAAGAGATTTTCAGGTGAAAAATCTAATCATTCAGGAATTATCTGAAATGAAAGCTGAGGATATTCAGGGGAAACAAGGCCAAATCAAGCTGCAGGAAGATTTGAAAAACAAGATAAACGGCTTAATGCAAGAAGGAAAGATCGTTAAGGTGTACATTACCGAGTCTCTCCTCCAGTGATACCCAAATAAGAAACTGCAATTGACGGAGGTGAGGATTCATGTCGGGTGAGGTTTTATCACAAAGTGAAATCGATGCTCTTTTATCAGCACTATCAACAGGTGAAATGGATGCGGATGAGCTGAAAAAAGAGCAGTCAGAGAAAAAAGTAAAAGTATATGATTTTAAGAGAGCGTTAAGGTTTTCAAAGGATCAGATACGGAGTCTAACGAGAATACATGAGAATTTTGCCCGTCTCTTAACAACCTTTTTTTCAGCGCAGTTAAGAACCTATGTGCAAATTTCTGTCGCTTCTGCTGATCAGATACCATATGAGGAATTTATCCGGTCCATCCCCAAAATGACAATTCTGAATGTGTTTGAAGTTCCGCCTCTGAATGGAAGAATCCTTATGGAAATAAATCCGAACGTAGCCTATGCCATGATGGACAGGCTAATGGGCGGCAAAGGCTCAAGCATTAACAAAGTGGATAATTTAACAGAGATTGAAACAAAAATTATGTCGGCCACATTTGAAAGGGCTTTTGAAAATCTTAGGGAGGCTTGGAGCACAATAGCAGATATCGATCCGCTATTGGCTGACTTTGAAGTGAATCCGCAATTCCTGCAAATGGTATCGCCAAATGAAACAGTTGTGGTTATTTCGTTAAATACAACCATTGGGGAAACAAGCGGAATGATCAATATCTGTATTCCTCATGTTGTGCTCGAGCCCATTATTCCTAAGCTGTCCGTCCATTACTGGATGCAGACCGACAAAAAGGAAAGAGAGCCTGAAGTAATCGCCAAGATTGAACGGAACATACACAAAGCAGAAGTTCCTGTCATTTGTGAACTTGGAAGCTCAGATATAGCCATCCAGGACTTTTTATCCCTTGGTGTAGGTGACGTGATTGAATTAACTCAGGTGATAGACCAGCCTCTGATTATAAAAATTGGCGATATTCCGAAATTTTTGGGACAGCCTGGTAAAATGAACAAAAAATTAGCGATACAAATTTTGGATACCGTGAAAGGGGGAGATGGGGATAATGAGCGATGATATGCTTTCACAAGATGAAATTGATGCTCTCTTAAGGGGAGCCGATGATAATGAGGATGATTTAACAGGTTTTAAGGAGGAATTTTTTCAGACTGAAGATTACTTGTCCCATATGGAGCAGGATGCATTAGGAGAAATCGGCAACATCTCCTTTGGAAGTTCTGCTACGGCATTATCTACCTTACTAAATCAGAAAGTAGAAATTACAACACCAGCCGTTTCAATTGTCCTGCGCGGAAAATTATCCGAAGAGTTTCCGCATCCATATGTGGCGATCCAGGTGAATTATACGGAAGGATTCTACGGAAGCAATTTATTAGTGATTAAACAATCGGATGCGGCAATTATTGCAGATCTGATGCTTGGCGGAGATGGAACCAACCCGCCGGAGCTCATGGGAGAAATCCAATTAAGTGCGGTCCAGGAGGCCATGAATCAAATGATGGGGTCAGCAGCGACTTCGATGTCTACAATTTTCGGCAAAAAAGTAGATATCTCACCGCCTGCAATTGATATCCTTGACGTGCCTCAAGGAGAAGGCACAGAAAGATTGCCGTCTGAAGACATGCTTGTCAGGATCTCATTCCGGCTTAAAATCGGAAGTTTAATAGACTCGAATATCATGCAGCTTCTTCCACTCGATTTTGGAAAAAGTCTTGTAAACGAATTATTAAATCCGGTCCAGGCTCCAGAAAGTGAAGCATCAAGCACTTTGGCTGAAGAAGGGTTAATGCCCAAAACACAACCGGAAATACCCCAGCACCATCAAGGTTTTGAAAACCAGCCGGAGACACACGGAGGAAGCTATGGACTGACCTTTGCCCAAGCAGGAAATGCAGCAGGTCAGGCAACATACTCACAGCATGCTATGAATCAGGCCCCATATCCACAGCATCAGGCATCTGTGCCACAGGAAGCGCAGCATTCGAGCCCGCAGCACTTAGGAGGGGCATATCAGGTTGGTGAACAGCCGAATGTTCAGCCAGCGGTTTTCTCGAGTTTCGAACCATACCAGATGCAGGAAACTGGAACAAAAAATTTGGATATGCTTTTGGATATCCCGCTTCAGGTAACGGTTGAGCTTGGAAGAACAAAACGCTCGGTAAAGGAAATTCTTGAACTGGCTTCTGGATCAATTATTGAGCTGGACAAGCTTGCTGGTGAACCGGTAGACATACTGGTGAACAACCGGTTAATTGCCCAGGGCGAGGTAGTGGTCATTGATGAAAACTTCGGTGTCCGCGTTACAGATATTATCAGCCAGAGCGATCGTATTAAAAAACTCAGATAATTCATGGAGGTAGTAAAGAAATATGGCACACAAAATTTTAATTGTAGATGACGCAGCTTTCATGCGTATGATGATCAAAGATATTTTATCAAAGAATGGATACGAGGTAGTAGGCGAAGCTGCTGATGGTGCCCAAGCTGTTGAAAAGTACAAAGAAACTCAGCCGGATTTGGTCACAATGGACATTACAATGCCGGAGATGGATGGAATAACTGCATTGAAAGAAATAAAAAAAATAAATCCGAGTGCAAAAGTGATTATGTGTTCTGCAATGGGGCAGCAGGCAATGGTTATAGATGCAATCCAGGCTGGAGCAAAGGACTTTATCGTTAAACCATTCCAGGCAGATAGAGTACTGGAAGCGATCGGCAAGACATTGGGCTAGTGACTATTATTTTTAGAGGGTGCAAAATTGTGTTGAATGTAAGAAAAATGCTTGCTCTGCTGCTCCTTATATCAATTGTTCTGCTGGGCATACAGCCGCTGGCCCACGCAGAACAATTAAATAATAGTGTAAAGGAATGCATGGAAAATCCCAAGGAATGCGGAAAAGAAGGAATATCATCAAAAGAAGGCATGCCGGCACAGCAGGAAAGGGGAACTGTCGGCCTGACATTTTGGGACTTCTTTAAGATGATACTGGCAACAATTTTCACTGTGGGCCTTCTATATATCCTCCTAAGATTCATTAATAAGAAAAGCAAGGTATACAATCGTTCGCAGATTGTTGAAAATTTGGGCGGTACTGCTTTGGGTTCCAACAGATCTGTCCAGTTAATAAAGGTAGGCAACCGGATTCTTGTAGTGGGGGTAGGCGAGAATATACAGCTGTTAAAGGAAATTGACGATTCGGAAGAATACAGTCAGATCATCACAGAGCACAATGACAAAATGGAACAGCTCATCCGCCCAAGCGATATTGTGACAAAGGTGATGAAAAGAACAAGACAAACAAGTGACAGTGATCAAAACAACCCTAAATTCAGTGCGCTGCTCGGGCAGCAGCTTGATGAAATCAAAAAGGGCAGAAGAAAGCTGTTTGATGAGATAGAGAAGAAAGGGCCAGACGAACGATGAATGAATTTATGGAATTTTTCAATAGCAGTTCTCCAGAGGGTGTTTCAACCTCTGTAAAGCTGTTTTTATTGCTTACTGTCCTATCTCTTGCACCCAGTATTCTCATCTTAATGACCAGCTTTACAAGAATCGTAATTGTTCTTTCCTTTGTCAGAACGGCGCTTGCTACCCAGCAAATGCCACCGAACCAGGTTTTAATCGGATTGTCCATGTTCCTGACATTTTTTATCATGGCACCTACACTCCAGGAGGTAAATGAGCAGGCTCTAACACCATTATTTAATGAAGAAATTAATCTGGAAGAAGCGTATGAAAAAGCTTCCATGCCTTTTAAAGAGTTTATGAGCGGACATACGAGACAGAAGGATTTGGCTTTGTTTCTTGAATACTCCAAGGCAGAAGCTCCTACCTCCATTGAAGATATTCCCTTAACGGCCCTTGTGCCCGCTTTTGCCATTAGTGAGATTAAAACTGCTTTTCAAATCGGATTTATGATATTTATTCCGTTTCTTGTCATTGATATGGTGGTTGCGAGCGTCCTCATGTCAATGGGAATGATGATGCTTCCGCCAGTCATGATCTCATTGCCGTTTAAAATTCTGTTATTTGTGCTGGTAGACGGCTGGTATCTTGTAGTTAAATCTCTTTTACAAAGCTTTTAAGCAGGTGAACTTTCAAAATGACTCCAGAAACAGTAATATCCATTGCAGAAAGAGGGATTATCACCGTACTCTTAATTTGCGGCCCCTTGCTTATCCTGGCGCTTGTGGTCGGCTTGATCGTCAGTATTTTTCAGGCTACAACCCAAATACAGGAGCAGACATTGGCATTTATACCGAAGATCGTAGCAGTTCTTGTGGGTGTTGTTTTTTTTGGCCCCTGGATGCTTAGCCATATGCTTTCATACGCGAATGAAATTTTCTCCAATTTGACCAGGTTTGTAGGTTGATGGCATGTTAGATTTTTTGCCAGCTTTCCCTGCTTTTTTACTTATTTTTGTGAGGGTGACATCTTTCTTTTTGATGATGCCCCTTTTTTCATACCGATCCATACCTGCTTCACATAAAATAGGCCTTGGTTTCTTTCTGGCCTGGATTATGTTTTTGGGAATGGAAGTGCCATCACTTGAAATCAGCGGAACGTATTTTCTTTTGATTATAAAAGAAGCCTTGGTCGGGCTGATGATCGGTTTTATTGCTTATTTAATGCTTTCAGCCATCCAGATTGCTGGAGGATTCATTGATTTTCAGATGGGGTTTGCGATTGCGAATGTGATTGACCCGCAAACAGGTGCTCAAAGTCCGCTGATGGGACAGTATTTATATACAATTGCGTTATTCTTTTTATTGACGGTAAATGGCCACCACCTCATGCTGGATGGCGTATTTTACAGCTACAGTTTTATCCCGTTGGAGCTGCCCTGGATTCCCTTAGGAGACGAAAATATGGCTGAATATGTAATAAGGGCTTTAAATACCATGTTCATCATTGCTTTTCAAATGTCCATACCTGTTGTTGGAAGTCTTTTCCTTGTGGATGTTGCACTTGGGGTTGTAGCAAGAACGGTACCGCAGTTAAATGTATTCGTCGTGGGGCTTCCTTTGAAAATTGGTGTCAGCTTCATTATCCTCATCGCTGTCATGAGTGTATTGCTCTTTGCAGTATCTCAGCTCTTTGCAGCAATGCTGGATACGATGAGAGGACTAATGGATCTTATGGGAGGTTCATGATGATATGAAGTTATTGTTATCATTGGATCTGCAGTATTTTGCTGGAGAGAAAACAGAAAAAGCCACACCGAAAAAGAAGCAGGATTCCAGGAAAAAAGGGCAGGTTGCCAAAAGCCAGGATGTCAATACAGCATTTGTATTATTGGCTGTATTTCTTTTTCTCCTGTTTGCAGGCTCGTATTTGAAGGATATTATTCTCTATATTTTTATCCATTCATTTAACGATTATATGATGATGGAATTAACGGAAGCGAACATACAGGTTATTTTTCTTGATATTTTAAAAGAATTGGTGCTTTTCCTGGGGCCGATTATGCTGATTGCTATGGTTGCCGGTGTTGCAGCTAATTTCATGCAGGTCGGTGTCCTTTTTTCAACTGAAGCAATACAGCCAAAGCTTGAAAAGCTGGATCCGATCAAAGGCTTTAAACGTATTTTTTCTATGAGGGCCATTGTAGAACTCCTGAAGTCCATATTGAAAATTGCTTTTGTAGGAATGGCAGCATTTACTGTTTTATGGCTAAGGATAGATGAAATTCTTATTCTCTCTCAAAAATCAGTGGGGGCGGCGATGGGTACGATTGCCAGCCTGACAGTCCAGATGGGATTAATAGCATCCGCTGCCCTTTTGTTTTTGTCGGTACTGGATTATCTCTATCAGAAATATGACTTTGAAAAAAACATCCGCATGTCCAAACAGGATGTGAAAGATGAGTACAAAAATATTGAGGGAGATCCCCTTATAAAGTCTAAGATTAAACAAAGACAGCGGGAAATGGCGATGAGAAGAATGATGCAGGAGGTTCCAAAAGCGGATGTTGTCATCACCAACCCAACCCATTATGCCATTGCCCTAACTTATGATGAAAGAAAGAGCGACGCACCCATTGTGGTAGCAAAAGGGGTAGACTTTGTTGCACAAAAGATTAAATTAATTGCAAAAGAACACGATGTGATCGCAGTTGAAAACAGGCCGCTTGCAAGATCGCTATACAGCCAGGCGGAGATAGGGGATGCAATCCCGGAAGAGTTTTTCAAAGCGGTCGCTGAGATTCTTGCTTATGTATACAGAACAAAAAACAAAATTTGATTCTAGTAAATAAACCAAATCCCATAGGCATCTTTAAGTGATAGCTTGTCTTTGGAAGCATGAAAAATGGCGGCCAAGACGCTTCTGCTTTTTCATGTAAGGAGAGAAATTTATGCCACTAAGAGATTTATCCGTTTTGATGAGTGTAATTTTAATTGTAGCAATGCTTATTATTCCATTTCCACCTTGGCTTTTAAGTGTACTGATTATCATTAATATTGCACTTGCGCTCATGGTTCTGTTAACAGCAATGAACATGAAAGAAGCGCTTGAGTTTTCAATTTTTCCTTCCTTAATATTGTTAATGACTTTATTCCGGCTGGGCTTGAATGTATCAACAACCCGTTCGATTCTTTCTGAAGGGGAAGCAGGGAAAGTCGTTGAGACATTTGGTTCTTTTGTTACGGGGGGAAATGTTATTGTCGGGCTGGTTGTATTTTTAATACTCGTCATCATTCAGTTTGTTGTTATTACAAAGGGATCTGAGAGGGTTTCTGAAGTTGCAGCACGTTTTACACTTGATGCTATGCCAGGAAAACAAATGAGTATTGACGCCGACTTAAATGCAGGGATGATTTCAGAGCACGAAGCTCGTGAACGGCGAGAAAAAATTAGCCGGGAATCCGATTTTTACGGTTCCATGGATGGTGCGAGCAAGTTTGTAAAAGGGGATGCCATCGCGGGTATCATCATTACCCTCATTAACCTAATGTTTGGAATTATCATTGGGATGATGCAGCAGGGGCTTCCGATTGCAGAGGCAGCTGTAAAATATTCGATGCTAACGGTGGGGGACGGAATTGTCAGCCAGATACCGGCACTTCTGATTTCTACCGCAACAGGAATTGTTGTTACGAGGGCAGCATCTGATGGAAACATTGGCAAAGATATTACTTCACAGTTGTTTGCGTATCCTAAAATGCTATATGTAACTGGCGGAACCATTATTCTTTTAGGATTACTCACCCCAATTGGCATTGTTCTAACATTGCCAATCGGCGGCTTATTAATTTTTGGAGGTTATATGATAGCCCGAACTCCTGAGCCGGACAAAGAACAATTGCTGGAAATGGAGGAAGAACTAGAGACCGATGAAATGAAAAGCCCTGAAAGTGTGGTTAATCTGCTGAATGTGGATCCGATTGAATTTGAATTCGGCTATGGACTTATCCCGCTTGCTGATGCTAATCAGGGCGGGGATCTCCTTGACAGGATTGTCATGATCCGCAGGCAGCTGGCTATCGAACTCGGGTTAGTTATTCCAGTTGTAAGAATTCGTGATAATATTCAGCTCCAGCCGAATGAATATAGGCTGAAAATTAAAGGAAATGAAATGGCACGGGGGGAGCTTTTGCTTGATCATTACCTGGCGATGAGCCCCGGTATTGAGGATGACAGCATTGAAGGGATAGATACGATAGAACCATCTTTTGGTTTACCGGCTAAATGGATAACCGAAGAAATGAAGGAACAGGCAGAGATCTTTGGCTATACGGTTGTAGATCCACCTTCTGTAGTTTCGACACATATTACAGAAGTGATCAAGAGCAATGCCCATGAGCTGTTAGGGAGACAGGAGACAAAGCAGCTGATTGATCATGTGAAGGAAGGTTATCCGATCCTTGTCGAAGAGATTACGCCAAATCCGTTATCAGTGGGTGAAGTTCAGAAGGTATTGGCTAAACTTTTAAGAGAAAACATTTCAATACGGAATCTTCCTGTGATTTTTGAGACGCTTGCTGATTTTGCTAAAACGACGAGCGATACAGATTTGCTCACAGAATATGCCCGTCAGTCCTTGGCACGGCAAATCACAAACCAGTTTTCACAGCAGGGTGACTCGATAAAAGTGGTGACCCTTTCCGGCAAGGTTGAAAAATTAGTTGCAGATGGCATCCAGCAGACCGAGCATGGGAATTATTTATCTCTTGACCCAGCAGCCTCCCAGAACATACTGGAGTCCATTGCCTCACAGGTGGAGCAGCTTTCGCTAATGGAGCAGACACCGATCGTGCTATGTTCACCGGCTGTAAGAATGTATGTAAGGCAATTAACGGAAAGGTATTTTCCGCAAATACCGATTCTTTCCTATAACGAGCTTGAAGCAAATGCGGAGGTTCAAAGTGTTGGGGTGGTGAATGTTGAATGAAGGTAAAAAAATATATAGCATCTTCAATGCCTGATGCAATGAAACAAATTCGGGCAGAGCTTGGGAATGAGGCTGTTATTTTAAATTCAAGAGTTGTTCATACTGGCGGAGTACTCGGCTTTTTTAAAAAAAGAAGCATAGAAGTGATGGCAGCGGTAGATCCAAAACGTGAAATAGAGAAGAAGCCTCTAATAAATCCTGCTTCTCCACAGAAAAGGACTTCTTCATACCAATCTCAGAAGAAAGCAGAGGAACAAACAAGAAAAGCAAACCTGCAATCAGATATCAAGCCATCGGATGAAATGATAAAGGAAATTAGCGACCTGAAAAGAATGATGTCCAATTTGGCTGCCACCCAACAAAGCGGTCCATCCTATCCTGAAGCAATCAAGAAAGTTCAGGCCATTCTTAATGAGCAAGAACTGGAGAAAAACCTTCAGGATCAAGCTCTTGTCGCATTGCTTGAAAAATGGCATCAGAGCGGAGCAGGTGCAGGGGATTCTGAAGTGTTGGAGTGGACGGAAACAGAGCTGGAGAGAGAGATAGATGGAATTCCTTTTGGGGGAATATCTTTTACCAAAAAATATATCAATGTTGCAGGGCCAACTGGGGTCGGCAAGACAACCACACTTGCAAAAATGGCAGCAGAGTGTGTAATTAAGCATAAAAAAAAGGTTGCGTTTATTACAACAGATACCTATAGAATAGCGGCTATCGATCAATTAAAAACTTATGCCAAAATATTAAATGTTCCTCTGGAGGTTTGCTATACAATAGAAGATTTCAAGCAAGCAGCAGAAAAGCTTAAAGAAAATGATTTAATTTTAATTGATACAGCTGGCCGGAATTTCCGAAATAAACAGTATGTAGAAGATTTGCTAAATGTCATTGATTTTAAAAATGATATGGAAACCTTTTTAGTTCTCTCGCTTACAGCGAAACAGAGGGATATGGAGGATATCTACAGGCAATTTTCCATCATCGATATTGATAAGCTGATCTTTACGAAAGCAGACGAAACCTCAACCTATGGAGCAATGTATAACTTAATCCATAAATATAAAAAAGGTGCAGCATATATAACAAATGGCCAGGATGTCCCGGATGATATCCTTGCTGCAGAGCCAAATGTTATTGTAAAGCAGTTATTGGGGACGATAAAATGAACGACCAGGCAGAGAAGCTGAGAGCGAGGCTGCTCGAGGAAAGCAGCAAACGCCCCATGTCCAAAACAATAGCAGTTGTCAGCGGAAAAGGGGGCGTGGGGAAATCAAATTTCTCTTTGAATTTTTCTATTTCCCTGTGCCAAAAAGGCGATAAAGTTTTATTATTTGACATGGATATTGGAATGGGCAACCTTGATATCCTAATGGGAAGAACATCTACTTACTCTATAGCCGATTTTTTTGAAAAGAATCGATCTTTAAACGATATTGTAGCAGAAGGCCCAAATGGACTCCGCTATATTGCCGGGGGAACGGGGCTTTCCCATATAGTAAAACTTGAGGATGAACAAATTTCAAGATTTACTGAGGAGTTGGCTGCCCTCATGGGAAACTATGATTATGTGATTTTTGATATGGGTGCGGGCATTACTGAGGAATCAGCAAGATTCATCCTCTCAGTACAGGAAATTGCAGTGATTACAACACCTGAACCTACTTCGATTACTGATGCCTATTCGGCTATGAAGCAAATACATCTGCTGGATGACAGTATCCCTTTTTATATAGTCTTAAACAGGGCACAAGGAGAAAAGGAAGGTCAGGATACGTTTAAAAGACTTTCTGATGTTTTAAAAAGATTCCTAGGAAGAGAATCTTTTTTACTTGGTATTCTGCCTGATGACCGATACATCCAGCAGGCGGTAAAAAGACAAATTCCTTTTATCCTCTACCATGAAAAATCTCCTGCTGCGAAAGCTATTCAACATATGGCTGATAAAATGGGCTGCCGGCCAGCCGATTCGGCAGCAGGGAAAAATCATTCCTACCAATTTATATCAAAGCTAAAGAAATTTCTTTTTGAAAGGCAGTGAATCACATGAAGAGAATCAACGTGCTTATTATAGATGATTCGGCCTTTATGAGGAAGCTTATTGCCGATTTTTTATCTCAGGATCCCCGACTGAATGTTGTGGGCACAGCAAGAAATGGAGAAGACGGACTAAGGAAGATAAAAGAATTAAATCCGGATGTTGTAACCATGGACGTTGAAATGCCTGTCCTTAATGGGCTTGCAGCTTTAAAGATTATTATGAAATCACGGCCAGTTCCGGTTGTGATGCTTTCCAGTACTACGAAGGAAGGCGCTGATAATACATTCGCCGCCATGGAATATGGTGCAGTGGATTTTATTGCGAAGCCATCAGGAACGCTCTCTCTGGATTTACATAAAATAAAAGCCGAATTAGCAGAGAAAGTCGTGTCGGCAAGCAAAGCCAATATAACGAATCTGGGTATTATTTCTTCTCTTGGAAAAAATCGTAAGGAAATCGAGCGGAATTATAGTAAAATAGAACTAAATAAGTCTATTGATCAATCAATTGGTGCTGCTATTAAATCAAGTACACATGATAAACGAATTATTTGTATCGGCACATCAACCGGCGGCCCAAGAGCCCTTCAAAAGGTTTTAACAAAGCTCCCAGGAGACCTGAATGCTCCAGTCTTAATTGTCCAGCATATGCCCGCAGGATTTACCAAATCACTGGCCAGCAGGTTGAATGGCTTGTCCGAATTGACTGTAAAGGAAGCTGAAAAAGGGGATATCCTTGAGAAAGGCACAGCATATATTGCTCCTGGTGGATTCCATCTGAAAGTGGGAAGTTCAGGGCGAGATCTGGTGCTTCAGCTGGATCAATCTCCTCCTAAAAACGGACATCGTCCCTCAGTGGATATTATGTTTCAATCTGTGAGTGAATTGATGGGTTTTCGGAAGATAGCAGTTATTATGACTGGAATGGGAGCAGATGGCAGAGAAGGCCTAGCTGCTATAAAAAAAAGCGGGGATGTAATAGCGATTGCTGAATCAAAGGAAACCTCAATTGTTTTTGGGATGCCAAGAGCAGCAATTGAGGCTGGCTTAATAGATGATGTCCAAAATGTTGATCGAATTGCAGAATCCATATTGAAATATGTTTAAAGCCGAGGGGTGCAGGCGCATGGAGATGAACCAATATTTAGAGGTGTTTATTGAAGAAAGTAAGGAGCATTTGCAGGCATGTAATGAACAGCTTCTTAAATTAGAGAAAAAACCCGGAGATATTAAAATTGTTAACGAGATTTTTCGGTCGGCACATACATTAAAAGGCATGTCGGCAACAATGGGATATGAGGATCTCGCAAGCCTTACCCACCAAATGGAGAATGTCCTTGATGCCATCAGAAACAAGAAAATTAAAGTGAATGCAGGAATTCTGGATGTTATTTTTTTGGCTGTCGATGACCTCGAAGCAATGGTTCATTCCATTGCTGAAGGAGGGGACGGCAAAAGAGACGTTTCAAAAGCAGTTGCTAAATTAAAACTGATTGAAATGGGACAAAGCCATGCACAGGCTGAAGCAAAAGCAGAAACTGCTGTGGCACTCGCAGAGCCTTCAGCAGCTGTTAAAAGCACCTATGATGAATTTGAATTGACAGTCATTCAACAATCAAGGGAGCAAGGGTTTGAAACATATGAAATATCGATTGCATTGCGGGAGGATTGTTTACTGAAGGCAGCAAGAGTTTATATGGTTTTTGAAGTGCTGGAGAAAATGGGGGAAGTAATTAAAGCAACACCACCTGTAGAGGAGCTCGAAGAAGAGCAATTTGACCAGGATTTCTCTATCACAATTGTGTCTCAGGAATCCCGGGAGGATATCCAGCAAAAACTATTGAAAGTGTCTGAAGTTGAGAAAGCAAACGTTATGCCGCTATCTCTTGATGACCTGCGCCATCAAGAGCCTGAAAAAGAGGAAGAAGCTCGGCCCCGATCCTCATCTGCAGATTTCAAAGTGGATGAAAGCCTGCCAAGGGAAGAAAAGAAAGCCCCTGCAGCCAAGCAGGCAAGCAATAAAACGATCAGGGTAAATATTGAAAGACTTGATATCCTGATGAATTTGTTTGAAGAACTTGTTATTGACAGGGGACGGCTTGAGCAAATATCCCGGGAAGTAAACAATCAGGAGCTGCATGAGACTGTAGAACACATGTCAAGGATATCGGGTGATTTGCAAAATATTATCCTTAACATGAGAATGGTTCCAATCGAAACAGTATTTAATCGCTTCCCAAGAATGGTAAGACAGCTGGCGAGGGATTTAAATAAAAAAATCAACCTCGAAATTGTCGGTGCAGAGACTGAACTTGATCGGACTGTCATTGATGAAATCGGTGATCCGCTTGTTCATTTAATCCGCAATGCGCTCGATCATGGGGTCGAGACACCTGAAATTCGTAAAGCAAATGGGAAAAGTGAAGAAGGAAGTGTCATTCTAAAAGCTTATCACAGCGGCAATCATGTATTTATTGAAATTGAGGATGATGGTTCCGGCATCAGCAAAGAAAAGGTGATCAGTAAAGCGCTTAAGAACGGCATTATTACTGAACAAGCCGCTGCAGCTTTAACAGACAAGCAGGCTTATGAATTAATATTTGCTTCCGGTTTCTCTACTGCCGAAAAAATATCAGATGTCTCCGGGCGAGGAGTTGGCCTGGATGTTGTGAAAAATACAATCGAATCATTGGGCGGCTCAGTTTCCATTGATTCAAAAGTTGGCCAGGGCTCCATTTTCTCTATTCAGCTTCCGCTAACCTTATCAATCATTTCTGTCATGCTGGTGGAGATAGAAGAAGAAAAATTTGCCATACCCCTTTCCTCCATCATTGAAACAGCCATAATAAAAAAAGGTGATATCCTGAGTGCGCACAACCAGAAAGTGATTGACTTCAGAGGAAAGGTTGTCCCGCTTCTTTCATTGAAAGATATCTTTAATGTTCCTTCGGAGAACCAGGATGGCGAATTTTTATCTGTTGTCATAGTCAGGAAAGGCGAAAAGATGGCTGGGCTGATAGTAGATTCCTTTATCGGCCAGCAAGAGATCGTTTTAAAATCGCTTGGAAATTATCTAACCAATGTATTTGCCATTTCCGGAGCGACCATTCTTGGAGATGGCCAGGTTGCTTTAATTGTAGACTGCAATGCTTTGATTAAATAATGTCATAGTTTATGTGATCCCATATTTACTATTTAAGAGTTTATTTAGTTATTATGCTCTGTTTACTGTAACCAACAGGCAAGTTTAACAGAGCTATCCAGCAAAGGAGTGACCAGAATGACTGAGGCGGCAGTGGCAGATTTTAAATTAATCGTGTTTCAATTGAAAGATAAGGAATATGCTATTCCAGTTAACCAGGTACGTTCGATCGAAAAGGTGCAGTACATAACAAGAGTTCCGCGAACAGCCGGCTTTGTGAAAGGGGTTATAAATCTGCGGGGGGTTGTTACACCAATCATCAGCCTAAGAAGCAGGTTTAACCTTGAGGAGGCCGAGTATACCGACCATACCCGAGTTATAATTACCGTTTTGGATGGTGTGGAGGTAGGCCTGATCGTTGATTCTGCCAATGATGTAATCGATGTATCCGCAGAATCAGTTGAGCCTCCTCCTGAGGTTGTCGGTGCCGAAGAGGCAGATTTTATAAAAGGTGTTACAAAAATTGATAAAAGATTAATGATATTAATAGATTTGGAAAAAGTTCTTAATCCTGATGAACTGGCAATCCAGAGCGAAGCAGAAGGAATGTAAGATGAATTCTATAAAAAAAAATATCAGCTCGATGCATTTGGATATTTTAAAAGAAATCGGCAATATTGGTGCAGGCCATGCTGCGACGGCTCTTTCTACTCTGCTCGATAAAAAAATAGATATGACAGTTCCGGATGTAAGGGTTGTTTCTTTTGAGGAAATGATGGACATGGCCGGGGGTTCAGATAATATAGTGGCCGGGGTATTTCTGAGGATTGAAGGAGATGCGCCAGGCAGCATGTTCTTTGTTCTGCCGCTGAAACAGGCAGAGATATTTATTCAAGCATTGCCTGGCAGCATTGTTTTCAATGCAGAAGAAACGCCTTACAATGAACTTGCTTTATCTGCCCTGCAAGAACTAGGGAATATCCTTTCAGGTTCTTATTTATCTTCCTTATCTGATTTTACGAACCTGTCCCTATTTCCATCTGTGCCCATGCTTAGCATTGATATGGTCGGAGCCATTATCGGCACTGGTTTGCTTGAAATTTCCCAAGTAAGCGATTATGCCATCGTGATCGATACGGCCTTGAACGAAGAAAGTCAATCTGACGGGGATTCCGTTAAAGGCCATTTCTTCCTGCTTCCGGACCCTGAGTCCTTTAAAATCATTTTTAAAGCATTGGGAGTCCCGGATCATGAATAAGCTGCTTGAAACAGTAAAAGTTGGTATAGCAGATATGAATATTGTTAAAACGCCGAATTTAATCAGGACATCAGGATTAGGATCCTGTGTAGGGGTAGTGGTATTTGATCTTGGCTTCGGGATTGCAGGCCTCGCCCATGTGATGCTCCCCGACTCATCTCTTGCAAAAGGAGCAGCCTTTAATTCAGCTAAATATGCCGATACGGCAATCAGGGAACTCGTCAGCCTCATATCAAAGAGCGGCGCGAGGTCTTCCTGTTTAAAAGCAAAGATTGCTGGAGGAGCCCAAATGTTTCAGTTTTCTTCCGGCAGTGATTTAATGAGAATCGGTCCCAGAAACGTGGAAGCTGTGAAAAAGGAGCTGACATTATTAAAGATTGACATTCTCGCAGAAGATGTAGGCGGAAACAGCGGAAGAACCATCGAATTCGACCCGGCAACAGGCAAATTAAATATCCGGACTGTCAATAAAGGTGAATTCATGATTTAAGGGCTGCTAAATAATGGATAGATGAATGCCTGCCTTAGATGGCCAAAATAAATCAGTTTTTTATCCAAAGGCTGTGTCAAAGCCCATTGTTGATTTTGGCATCCTATTGATTGGAGCTTGTCAAAGGGATACCCTGTATGCGCGAGTGCGCCGAGGAGCATCGGACCGCCCGCAGTTCGCTAGCTCTTGGAGCGGAAATCAACAGGCGAATTTAATAGATCTAATCCAGCTCCCGGCTGGTAACTGCTTTCCCGATCACTTATATACCTTGCAGAAAAAGCCTTGGATTATCAGCTGGATAGAGTCTGAGTTTTAATATTGTTAGAGGAAATATTTTGATATAATAGCGATAATTAATAGAAATGGGAACGTTTGAGGAGGATGGCCATGGCAGAGCTAACGATTGAAGAAAATACATACTGGGCTAAATGGGTCGACTCTCGTGATGCTCAAGCGGGGAACTTTCTTGCGAAGAGATATATGCCTCTCGTAAGCTATCATGTGCAGCGAATATCTGTGAACCTTCCTAAAAGTGTTTCAAGAGACGATATACGAAGCCTTGGTATGATGGGATTATACGATGCTTTGGAAAAATTTGATCCTAAGAGAGATTTAAAGTTTGATACATACGCTTCCTTTCGAATCCGGGGTGCGATTTTAGACGGATTAAGAAAAGAAGATTGGCTTCCCCGGAGTACAAGGGAGAAAGCCAAGAAAATTGAAGCGGCTATGGAAAACCTGGAGCAGCGGCTGATGCGAAATGCTACGGTAGGGGAAATTGCCGACGAGGTTCAAATGGGGGAAGAAGAAGTTTATACAGTAATGAACGAACACTTTTATGCAAACGTTTTATCAATCGATGAACAGCCTGGCGATTCTGATGATAAAGAAGGCGGTTCATTTGCCATTAAGGATGACAAAGCAGTTATACCGGAAGAAAAGGTATTGAAAAACGAGATACTGGAAGAAATGGCCGAAAGAATCCTGCAATTGAATGAAAAAGAACAGCTGGTTATCAGTTTATTTTACAAGGAAGAATTAACTTTAACAGAAATAGGCGAAGTGATGGGTTTGTCAACATCGCGAATATCCCAGATTCATTCCAAAGCTATATTTAAGCTCAGACAGTCGCTGGGAAAAGTTTTATAAAACTTGCCCGGCTCCTATCTGCAGAAAGAAGGAATCAGTATGGAAATTCAGTTTCAGATTTTAGTTGATAGAAATCGTTTATCTGCCATGCTGCAGCCCATAGACAGCAATGAAATAAAAGGGATCTCATCAGAAATAATAAAGAACCTTCTTGCCAGGGAGAAAATTACCTTTGGGATAAATGAAGAGGCGATAAAAAGGATTTGCCAGGACCCCCTTTCCGTGCAATATCCTATCATCATCGCCGAAGGGGTTCCTGCAGAAAACGGCAATGATGCGTATTTGCAGAATGAAATCCGCTATGCGGAAAAAACAAAAAGAGAAAAGTTCAACTTCAGAGATGTCCTTCATATTCCTTCTGTACAAAGAGGACAGATTTTAGCGTCCATTATCTCCCCAACACCAGGCACAGCCGGAAAGGATATTTTCGGTCATTCTATCCCCGCAAAGAATGGCAAGCCATTAAGAGTTAAGCCAGGCAAGAATGTAATTTTAAATGGAGAAAAATTTTATTCTTTAATGGATGGCCAGGTAAGCTTCACCTCCAATTTCATCTCTGTGAATCCAATTTTTGAAGTGAACGGGGACCTTGACTTAAAAACTGGGAATATAGACTTTGTAGGGAATGTTTTGATTAGAGGAAATGTCCCGCCGGGCTATGAGATTAAAGCCGGAGGAGATATTATTGTCTACGGCCTCGTAGAAGGTTCCGTGCTCCAGGCAGACGGCAATATAATTGTTTCAGGAGGAATTACCGGCAGCCATAAAGGATCAGTTACATCCCGCGGGAATATTCAGGCAGCTTACCTTAACCAGGCAAATATCAAAGCTGAACATGATATAGTAATAAGAAAGTCAGTACTCCATAGCCAATTGCATGCCGGAGGAGCAATCCGCTGCAGCCAAGCAATGGTGATTGGAGGAAAGCTGGTGTCCGGGTCTGACATTGAAATTAAAGAATCCGGGAATCATTTATTCACTAAGACTGAGCTTTATGCCGGAATGGATGCTGCTTTGGCAGAAAAGGAAAAAGCGCTTATGGATGAAACTCTCATGCTGCGCGATAACCATAAAAAACTCGATAGCATTGAGAAAAAGCTTTTGGAAATAGCCCGATTGATAGGAAGACTGACAGATGACCAAAAATCGATTATCCTCAAACAGCGAACAACTAAGGCCCATATACAAAGTGAACGAAAAAAATTGGCTCAAAAGCTTATAGACCTGGAAAGGGAGAAAGAAGAAAAATTGGGTGCAGCAGTATTAATTCATGAAAGAGTCTTTCCCAATACAGCTTTACATTTCGGGAAATACTCAAAGGTGATTCAGCAAAAAAACAGATGTGTAAAATACTATTTCACAATGGGTGAGATTCGATTTGAGCCGCTTGTCAAAGGGAAATCTGACCTTGATAAAGGATGTGGGCGGGCATGACTCTGAAATCAATCGAGCTGCAGGTTGCGATTCCGAGAACCATTGAAGCCGGAAAGCTTCAGGAGCAGCTCCAGCAAAGAGGCCAGACAATGGGCGGGATTGCGGCTGAAAAAACGCGCAGGGATGAAGAAAAACACCGCAGCACTGTAATAAAACAGGAACAAAAACAAAATGTGAATCTTAGCAAAGAAGATAAAAACAATCGCAAAGGCCGGGACGAACCAGATCAAAAAGAAAAACAAAAAAAAGACAGCAGTAAGGAACAGAGCCACCCATTTAAAGGGCAGCTTATTGATTATAGCGGATAGAGGGATCGTATGACTGGTTTTCTGTTAGCGTTAAGCCTGTTATTGAATATCATGGCACTTTTGGCAATTATCCTGTTGTTTCTCCGGCAAAACAAGCTTATGGAAACGGAGAAAAAACAGGAGAAAATAGTTAATGAAATGGAAGAGGTCATTTCCACTTACCTCGTGCAGATGAAGGAAGAAAACGATGAATTTATTAATAGGGTTTCTCAGCTTAAGATAAATGCATTGACGGAAAAAGCTGAATCGAAAGAGAAAAATGTAAAGGCTCAAAAAATGATAGAAACAAATGATAAGCCTAACCGCCTTGCAAGGGCATCAGCCCTCCAGGCAGTGAAAGCTTATAAAAAAAATAGTGATCAAGCAGATAAACAAATAGAATTAAAAGGTGAATCTGTTTCTGGTTTTGATAGTAAAGCATCAGCAGCGAAAGTGGAAAAACAGAGCGATTCTGAAGCACAGCAGCATCACGCTTCATCACTGCTTGATAACGTTTTGATATTAAAAAAGCAGGGCCTGGCGGAAGACGAAATTGCCAAGATATTAGGTAAAGGCAGAACGGAAATTGCATTAATGCTTAAATTTCGTCAAAATCAGCAAGAATAGCTTGATTGTCAAAAACACTTGTGCTATATTAACAAATGGTGTTAATACACACGCTTATGGATTTAGCCGGATGGTGCTGTACATATGCAGTTGCCGGCTAAAAATGATATGAGCGGAGGAAAAAAAACCATTAGGAGGAAACACAAAATGTCAGTAATTTCAATGAAGCAATTGCTTGAAGCTGGTGTGCATTTCGGACACCAAACTCGCCGCTGGAACCCTAAGATGAAGAAGTACATCTTCACTGAGCGTAACGGCATCTACATCATCGACCTTCAAAAGACTGTTAAGAAGGTAGAAGAAGCTTACAACTTCGTTAAGGAGCTTGCTGGAAACGGCGGTACAATCCTTTTCGTAGGTACTAAGAAACAAGCTCAAGATTCAGTTAAAGAAGAAGCGATCCGTTCTGGTATGTTCTACGTAAACCAGCGCTGGTTGGGCGGAACTTTAACTAACTTTGAAACAATCCAAAAGCGTATTGCACGTTTAAAGGATATCGAAAGAATGTCTGAAGACGGAACTTTCGAAGTTCTTCCTAAAAAAGAAGTTGTTCAATTGAAGAAAGAGCAAGAGCGCTTAGAGAAGTTCTTAGGCGGAATCAAAGACATGAAGAGCCTTCCAGATGCTCTATTCATTATTGATCCTCGCAAAGAGCGCATTGCTGTTGCAGAAGCACATAAATTAAACATTCCTATCGTTGGTATCGTTGACACTAACTGTGATCCGGATGAAATTGATGTTGTAATCCCTGCAAACGATGATGCTATCCGCGCTGTTAAACTATTAACAGGCAAAATGGCTGATGCTATCCTTGAAGCTAAACAAGGTGAAGAAGTTACAACTGCTTAATAGAAAAGCGGAAGCGCCTTTGTGGCGCTGGAGCTGGACAGCTCCAGAGCGCTTTTTCTTTCTTAAAGAAGGTGATAATAGGGAGCACCCTTTATCACCTTTTTTTAAAGAATGGGAAAAGTTTTGTTTTCCATACAGCTATATATGGTAAAGATATAATTACATAACTCATTTTAAGGAGGATCTTATAATGGCAATTACTGCTCAAATGGTTAAAGAACTTCGTGAAAAAACAGGCGCAGGCATGATGGACTGCAAAAAGGCTCTTCAGGAAACTGAAGGCGATATGGAAAAAGCAATCGACTTCCTTCGTGAAAAAGGAATCGCTAAAGCTGCTAAAAAAGGTGACCGCATTGCTGCTGAAGGTCTTACTACAGTTAAAGTGGACGGAAATGAAGCAGTTATCCTTGAAGTAAACTCTGAAACAGACTTCGTTGCTAAGAACGAAGGGTTCCAAACTCTTGTAAAAGAATTAGCTGAGCATTTGCTTGCAAATAAGCCATCTTCTGTTGAAGAAGCAGCTGGCCAAACAATGGCTAACGGTTCTACTTTAGAGTCTCACATCAATACTGCAATCGCTAAAATTGGTGAAAAGCTTTCTCTTCGCCGTTTTGAAATCAAAACAAAAACTGACAACGATGCTTTCGGTGCTTACCTGCACATGGGCGGACGCATTGGTGTGTTAACTGTTCTTGAAGGTACAACTGATGAAGAAGCAGCGAAAGATGTTTCAATGCACATTGCTGCCCTAAACCCTAAATATGTTTCCCGTGATGAAGTATCACAGGAAGAAGTTGAGCGCGAGCGCCAAGTATTAACTCAGCAGGCTCTTAACGAAGGCAAGCCAGAAAATATCGTGGCTAAGATGGTTGAAGGCCGCTTAGGCAAATATTTCGAAGATGTTTGCGTAAACGACCAGGCTTTTGTTAAAAACCCTGATCAAAAAGTTGGAAAATTTGTTGAATCAAAAGGCGGAAAAATCCGTGAGTTCATTCGCTATGAGGTTGGAGAAGGCATCGAAAAGCGTGAAGACAACTTCGCTGAAGAAGTAATGAACCAGGTTAAAAAATAATAGTAATTAAAACAGCGATAACTGCTATGATTCAGGGAACACTTTGTGTTCCCTGTTTTTCAAGAAAAGATTAAAATTGATCTAGTCTTGTGCCTTTCAAAGGCGCTTTAGGTTTCTAATTCTACATATGGAGGTTCTTATGAGCAGCCCTAAATACAAACGCGTGGTCTTAAAATTAAGTGGTGAAGCTTTAGCAGGAGAGCAAGGTTTCGGAATAAATCCTTCTGTAATTAAATCGATTGCTGTTCAGGTCAAGGATCTGGCTGACTTAGGTGTTGAGGTAGCTGTAGTTGTTGGCGGCGGAAACATCTGGCGCGGCAAAATCGGAGAAGAAATGGGGATGGACAGAGCGAATGCCGACTATATGGGCATGCTTGCTACTGTCATGAACTCACTTGCATTACAGGATAGCCTGGAAAATCTCGGCGTAGAAACAAGGGTTCAAACGTCTATTGAAATGAGACAGGTTGCTGAACCATATATCCGCAGAAGAGCGATCCGCCATCTTGAGAAAAAGCGGGTTGTGATCTTTGCTGCGGGAACCGGTAACCCTTACTTCTCGACTGATACAACAGCTGCGTTAAGAGCTGCAGAAATTGAAGCAGAAGTAATTTTGATGGCTAAAAACAATGTGGATGGAGTGTACTCAGCAGACCCTCGCATTGACAAAAATGCCAAGAAATATGACGAGCTTTCCTACCTTGATGTATTGAAGGAAGGTTTGGCTGTCATGGATTCAACAGCATCCTCTTTATGCATGGATAACAATATTCCGTTAATTGTATTTTCAATCATGGAAGCAGGCAATATTAACCGCGCCGTATTGGGTGAAACAATTGGAACAATCGTTAGGGGGAAAAAATAATGCCAAAACAAGTTATTGCAGATACAAAAGAAAGAATGACAAAAGCAATTGCATCTTATACACGTGAGCTTGCAAGTATTCGTGCCGGTAAGGCAAATGCTTCTTTGCTTGATCGAATCACGGTAGATTACTATGGTGCTCCAACACCTGTTAACCAGCTTGCAGGAGTATCTACTCCTGAAGCACGTCTTTTAGTTATTACGCCATATGATAAAACAATTCTTGGCGAAATTGAGAAGGCAATCCTAAAGTCTGATATTGGCTTGAATCCTTCCAATGACGGCAGTGTAATCAGGCTGGCTATTCCTCAGCTGACTGAAGAGCGCCGCAAAGAGCTTGTAAAGGTTGTGAAAAAGGAATCTGAAGAGGCAAAAGTGGCGATCCGCAACGTACGCCGCGATGCCAATGATGATCTTAAAAAGCTTGAAAAAAGTGGGGAAATCACAGAAGATGATCTTCGCGGATTCTCTGAGGATATTCAAAAGCTTACTGATGAACACATCAGCAAGATCGATGCTCTCACAAAGGATAAAGAAAAAGAAATCCTTGAAGTTTAATTAGCCATATATGACGAACCCTCTATCAATAGGGGGTTTTTTTACACTTTGGGAAATGCTTTTAAATAGAGTTTGTAAATAAAATGAATGATAAATAAGGTTGGTTCGCTGAGCATCCTGGAGCGGAAATCAACTACTTCTCACTACTTGTTTAAAAAGCAACAAAGTTTGCGAAAACAGCCTTAGGAAATAACTATACTTATTGAAGCGCGGCTCTTTATGCTGCAGAATAGGAACCTCCCATAAGAGGTTTACCGGCAAATTCTTAATTTTGTTTTGAATACATACTCTTTTATAGAGATATATTTTTTTATTTTTGGTATGATATTAGCATGCGGAAAGAGGGAATATCATAATTTTACCAGTTGAAAATAATCTCTAAAAGATACAATTATTATAAATTAAGCAGGACAGATGTCCGGCTTAGGCGCATTGCGCTTTTCTGATTTATCTTTTATCGGAGGATTAACCTATTTTAAAGGAGCAGTCATATGTTTGATAAAATGAAGTTATGGAAGTCCCAAAACAGTTCTTCCGATCTCCGAGAGAGAGTAGAAAAAATGAAGGAGCTGAAAATTCCTGAACATGTAGCCATTATCATGGACGGGAATGGCAGATGGGCCAAAAAAAGAGCCCTTCCAAGAATTGCGGGGCATCATGAAGGCATGAAGGTTGTACGGAAAATTACAAAGTTTGCCAATGAAATCGGTGTAAAGACCTTAACGTTATATGCCTTCTCAACGGAAAATTGGAAGAGGCCCAAAATGGAAGTTGACTTTCTTATGAAATTGCCTGAGGAATTTTTGGGGACTTTCCTTCCGGAGCTGGTCGAGGAAAATGTGCAGGTGAGAATGATTGGCTATATGGATCACTTGCCTGCCCATACCCGCAATGCAGTCACTAAAGCGATGGAAGAGACAAAAAACAATACTGGGCTGGTATTAAATTTTGCGCTTAATTATGGCAGTAGAGCGGAAATACTTGAAGCTGTCAAGCATGTCTTAAAAGATACCAAAAGTGGTATAATGGATGAAAATGACTTAAATGAAGAGAAGTTTTCATCGTATCTTATGACAAGCGGGCTTAAAGATCCCGATTTGTTAATTCGAACAAGCGGTGAAATCAGGCTTAGTAACTTTATGCTCTGGCAGCTCGCATACACTGAATTTTGGTTTACAGATGTTTTGTGGCCGGATTTTGATGAAGAGCAAATGCTGGAAGCAATTGAGGTATTCCAAAACCGCCAGCGGCGTTTTGGGGGAGTACAATAAAGGTGTTGAAAATTTAATGAAGCAACGAGTAATCACAGCGATCATTTTTGGGGCGGTTTTGATCCCGGTTATTATTTATGGCGGCATGCCGATGATCATACTGGCATATTTGCTGGCGTCAATTGCGCTGTATGAATTATTAAGTATGAGGAAATTAAGTTTGTTCTCTATTCCGGGAATTATTTCTTTATTATTATTATGGGTTTTTCTTTTGCCAAGAGAATTCCAGCCGATCCTCGATGATTTAAATTATACTAAAATTGAGGTAGCCCTTTTTGGGGTGCTGCTATTTTTAACTTATACTGTTGCAACGAAAAATAAGTTTACGTTTGATGATGTAGCATTTTCGATCATGTCTACTTTGTATGTAGGGATAGGATTTTATTATTTTATGGAAACCCGCTTTGCAGACGAAGGCTTGACTTATATCTTTTTTGCTCTTTTCCTTATTTGGGCAACAGATTCAGGTGCCTATTTTATCGGCAAGGCTATGGGCAAGCGCAAGCTATGGCCTGAAATTAGCCCCAATAAAACAGTGGAAGGTTCGCTGGGAGGCGTCATTTGTGCGCTTGCAGTTGCCGTATTGTTTATTATTTTCTCAAATATAGAAGAGTCCCTGCTCGGGCTTTTAATTATTACTGCAATCCTATCTGTATTTGGGCAGATAGGCGACCTGGTTGAATCTGCATTAAAGCGGCATTATGATGTAAAAGACTCTGGAAATATCCTGCCTGGACACGGCGGCATCCTGGACCGCTTTGACAGCTTATTGTTTGTATTGCCATTACTCCATTTTTTTCACTTGCTGTAATAAATAAAGGCTGTTTTCTAAATGGTTGTTGTTTTAAATACATTATGTGAAAAGCTGACAAATAAGGTTGGTTGATTGGAGCGTAAGGTGGAAGACTCCAGCGGGAGGAGTGGGACAGGTGAGACCCCACAGGCGCTGAGCGCCGAGGATGCTCACCGCCCGCCCCGCGGTTCGCTGAGCATCCTGGAGCGGAAATCAACCTAGCCTCACTACTTGTTTAAAAAGCAACAAAGTTTGCGAAAACAGCTAAATTAAAATGAAAGCATCTTTCAGCAATTGAAAGATGGAGATAAGATTTGCTTGTTTTCACAGGAGGAGACTATGAAATATATTAGTTTAATGGGTGCAACAGGTTCAATTGGAATACAAACCCTTGATATAATAAGGGAGCACCCTGAAGATTTTAAGCTTGCGGCGATGTCTGCCGGCAGAAATATAGATTTGGCCAGGAAGATTATCCAGGCTTTTAAGCCGGAGCTTGTTTCAGTTTCAGAAAAAAAATTCGCAGATACTCTTAAAGCTGAGTTCCCTGGCATAACATTTACATATGGACATAATGGTTTGATAGAGGTGGCAGTTTACCCGAAATCAGATATTCTGGTTAATGCAGTATTGGGAAGTGTGGGACTTGATCCGACTTTGCAGGCAATTGAGGAAAAGAAAACAATTGCGATTGCAAACAAAGAAACACTTGTAACAGCCGGTCACCTTGTCATGGAAGCAGCAAAACGGAATGGTGTTCAGCTTCTTCCAGTAGACAGCGAACACTCTGCTATATTCCAATCCTTGCAGGGAGAGAAGGAGAAGAATATTGAAAGGCTCATTTTGACAGCTTCTGGCGGAAGTTTCAGAGACCGTACCCGCAAGGAACTAGAAAATGTTACGGTTGAAGAAGCGCTTAATCATCCAAATTGGTCAATGGGAGCGAAAATTACCATTGATTCTGCCACAATGATGAATAAAGGGCTTGAAGTAATTGAGGCCCATTGGCTCTTTTCCATGGATTACAGCAAAATAGATGTTTTGCTCCACAAGGAAAGCATTATTCATTCTATGGTAGAGTTCCATGACAGCAGCGTTATTGCACAGCTGGGTACCCCGGATATGAGAGTCCCCATACAATATGCACTAACCTATCCTGATAGGCTGCCTCTTCCTTCAGCTAATAGGCTGAACCTTGCTGAAATTGGAAAACTCCATTTTGCAGAAATGGATTTCGGGCGTTTCCGCTGTCTGCAGTTTGCTTATGAAGCTGGCAAAGCCGGCGGTACCATGCCATCCGTACTTAATGCAGCAAATGAAGCTGCTGTTGCTGCCTTCTTAGATGGAAAGATAACATTCTTGCAAATAGAAGACTTCATCGAAAGAGCATTGAGCAACCATGAGAATATCTCCAATCCAAGTCTTGCCCAGATTCAGGAGACAGATTTGGAAACGAGAAAATATGTAAACTCGCTTCTATAAGCTTGAGTTCAAACGCTGAAGCTGCTTCAGGTAAATTTTGAAGCGGAATGAGCGGCTGAAATGGCTGCCATGGATCGTTTTCAGCGAGATTTGAACAACCTCTAAACAAAGGTGGTTAAAACTTGAGTACAGTAATAGCCTTTATCGTTATATTTGGGGCGTTGGTCTTTTTCCATGAACTAGGACATTTAATTTTTGCTAAAAGAGCAGGAATCCTTTGCCGGGAATTTGCTATAGGCTTTGGACCGAAAGTGTTTTCGTTTAAGAAAGATGAAACAGTATATACCATACGCCTTCTTCCAATCGGAGGATTTGTTCGCATGGCCGGAGAAGACCCCGAAATGGTAGAAATCAAGCCCGGATACCGCATAGGTTTAATCCTGGATGTTAACGAAGAAGTAAGTAAGATTATCTTGAATAATAAAGATAAGTATCCAGAAGCAAGAATCATTGAGGTTGAACAAGCTGATATTGAGCATGACCTTGTGATTAAAGGGTATATGGAGGGCGAAGAGGAAGAAATACTCAAAGTGTTTAAGATCAAACCTTCCGCCGTCTTAATTGAAGATGGGGCAGAGACACTGATTGCTCCATATGACCGCCAATTTGCTTCAAAGACATTGGGGCAAAGAACGATGGCGATATTCGCCGGCCCTATGATGAACTTTGTGCTTGCATTTTTCGTATTTGTGTTAATTGCATTATTGCAAGGAATACCAACAAATGAGCCTGCACTTGGCAAACTGACTCCTGATGGGGCAGCCTATGAGGCTGGCCTGAAGGAAGGGGATATTGTCCACAGCGTTGATGGAGCTGAAATTTCAAGCTGGTCTGATGTTGTTGAAATTATCCGTCAAAATCCGAATGAAGAGCTTGAATTCTCGGTCGGCAGAAATGGCGAAGAGCTAACCATTCCGGTTACACCAAAGGTTCAGGATGTTGAAGGAGAAAAAATTGGGATTATCGGTGTTTACAGCCCTATGGAAAAATCCCCGTTAAAGGCCATTACCTACGGAGCAAAAGAAACGTATTTCTGGACAAAAGAAATCTTTATCATGCTTGGAAAACTGGTAACAGGACAGTTCTCAATTGATGCTTTATCAGGTCCTGTAGGCATCTATGTTTCTACAGATACAGTAGCTAAATCAGGTATCTATTACCTGATGAAATGGGCGGGTATTCTGAGCATCAACCTTGGGATTATGAACTTGCTTCCAATCCCTGCGCTTGACGGCGGAAGATTGATGTTCTTTGCTGTTGAAGCTGTAAGAGGTAAACCGATTGACCGTCATAAAGAGGGAATGGTTCACTTTATTGGCTTTGCCCTTTTGATGCTGTTAATGCTTGTGGTCACTTGGAATGATATCCAAAGATTTTTCCTGTAAATTTCACTAAAGTTGCATGAAAAAGAAGGGTAAAGTCTTCGGCCAACCGGGAAGCATCCAATGCCGTTTTACGGTTGGGCAGGGATTGCCCTTCTTTTATTCAAAATAGATTACGTTTGATGCCAGCTGAGCTGGTTTACATATTTGATAATAAAAATAGAGGTGCTATTAAATGAAACAGAGCATGACGCTTATTCCTACTCTTAAAGAAGTACCAGCAGATGCAGAAATACGCAGCCATCAATTATTGCTTAGAGCGGGCTTTATCCGCCAAAATGCAAGCGGAATATACAGCTATATGCCATTGGCTAAGAAAGTCCTGCAAAAGGTTGAAGCGATTATCAGGGAAGAAATGGATAATGCGGGAGCTTCTGAGCTTCTAATGCCAGCTCTTCAGCAGGCTGAATTATGGCAGGAATCGGGGCGCTGGTACACATACGGACCTGAACTTATGAGGATGAGGGACCGCCATGAGCGTGAATTCGCACTGGGTGCTACTCACGAAGAAGTGATAACTAGCCTTGTTCGTGATGCGGTAAAGTCATATAAGAAATTGCCATTGGCGCTTTACCAGATTCAGACCAAATTCCGTGATGAAAAACGCCCTCGATTCGGACTTCTTCGCGGCCGTGAATTTATCATGAAGGATGCATACTCCTTCCATTCTTCAGCGGAAAGCCTTGATGAAATGTATGACAAGCTATTTACAGCTTACTCCAATGTATTTAGACGCTGCGGATTGAATTTCAGAGCGGTTATTGCCGACTCAGGTGCAATGGGCGGTAAAGACACACATGAATTTATGGTCCTATCAGATGTAGGGGAAGACACGATTGCGTATTCTGATACATCGGATTATGCTGCCAATATTGAAATGGCACCAGTCATTGCTGAATATAAGAAGAGTGATGAGAGAGCTAAAGAACTTGAGAAGGTCGCAACAGAAAACCAGAAAACGATTGACGAGGTATCGTCTTTTTTAAACGTTTCAAAAGAGCAATGCATTAAGTCACTTCTTTTTAAAGTGGATGAAAAATATGTTCTTGTTCTTGTGCGCGGAGACCATGAAGTAAATGACATCAAGCTTAAAAATCTGCTTGATGCTTCCGCGGTAGATCTTGCAGGTGCTGAAGAAACAAAGCAAGTGCTAGGATGTGCGGTAGGGTCATTAGGGCCAATCGGTGTAAAAGATATTGATGTCGTTGCCGATCAAGCAGTAGAAGCAATTGTCAATGGAGTTTGCGGCGCCAATGAAGAGGGTGCCCATAACATAAATGTTAATCCAGAACGTGACTTCAAAGTCAGCCAGTATGCAGACCTTCGGTTCATACAAGAGGGGGATCCTTCTCCAGATGGACAAGGAACAATCCAATTTGCCAAGGGTATTGAAGTTGGCCATATTTTTAAGCTGGGTACACGATACAGTGAAGCGATGGAAGCGGCTTACTTAGATGAAAACGGCAGAAGCCAGCCGATGATTATGGGATGCTATGGTATAGGCGTATCGCGGACAATGGCTGCGGTTGCTGAACAATTCAATGATGAAAATGGATTCGTTTGGCCGAATGCGCTTGCACCATATGATCTTCACCTGATTCCTATTAATATGAAGGATGAAGCTCAGGCTGCCCTAGCAGGGGAATTATATTCTACGCTAAAGCAAAATCGCTATGAGGTTTTGATGGATGATCGCCAGGAACGTCCAGGGGTCAAATTTGCAGATTCTGATCTTATCGGTTTGCCAATCCGTATTACTGTTGGCAAAAAGGCTTCAGAAGGCATTGTTGAAGTAAAGGTGAGGAAAACAGGCGACATGCAGGAAATCCATAAAGATCAGCTTGCAGAAAAAATTGCTGAAATAATGTCAGCATTATAAACTGGACTGCTTATGTAATCAGGGCTTAAGCCAGCTGCCCTTTATACAATAGCATTCAATTGCTAATCCTGATAAACGGGTTCCAAAACGGAATCCGTTTTTTCAATCACTAGAAAATAAATGAAGTTTTTTAGCAGAGTCTATATGTTATAATTATGTTCGTCTGTCATTTTTGCTATGGTAATAGCGTATGTGACATTAAAACTTAACTGATATAACAATTAAAAATAGAGAACTAGATTATTAAATGGATGGGAGAGAGAAAGATGAGCGAACCGTCTAGATTCCAGCTCTTGCTCCAGCAGATGCAGCTTACCGAAGATGCCTTTGTCCAACACTTTCATGATGCCCAGATTGAAAGGGTCGTAGTGGAAAGGCAGTCGCGGAAATGGCATTTTTATTTTGTCTTTCCTTGCATTTTGCCTTGCAGTGTCTATAGCCGTTTTACAGATCAGCTGGAAAAGTCATTTTCCCATATTGCAGAAATCTCTTATAGCATTTCTGTGAAAAATCAGGATTTTACTGAAAAGCTTGTCCTTGAATACTGGCACAGCTGCATTCAGGAGATGGATGGCATGGCACCACCGCTAATCAAGCTCTTGAATGAACAAGTTCCTTCTGTACAGGGCAATAAGATTATCATCAAGGTGCGAAATGAGTTGGAAGGACTTTCAATTAAAAAGAAATATGCTGGCACTATTTCAGATGTACTTCAGCTATTTGGGTTTCCGGCATTGGTTATTGATACAGAGGTTTCAGCAGATGGCTCTAATGAAGAATATGAAAAGTTCATGGAGGCAAAACGGAAAGAGGACCAGGAGCGGGGACTACAGGCAGCAATTGAAATGCAAAAGAAAGAAGCTGAAGCAGAATCAGCTGATCATTCAGCTCCTAAGGGCCCTCTAACGATCGGTCTTACGATTAAAGATGATGCGGATTACCGCAAATTGATCGATATAGTAGACGAAGAGCGGCGCGTAGCGATTGAAGGATACATTTTTGCCGCCGAAACAAGAGAGCTCCGGAGCGGCAGAACACTATTAACTTTTAAAGTTACTGACTACACCAGTTCTATTCTCGTAAAGATGTTCTCACGTGACAAAGAGGATGCAGCCCTTTTCCAGCATGTTCAAAAAGGCATGTGGGTTAAGGTGCGCGGCAGCATACAGAATGATACCTTTGTCCGTGACCTGGTCATGATTGGCAATGATATCAATGAAATTAAGCCAATTCAAAGGCAGGATACTGCTCCTGCAGATGAAAAAAGGGTGGAACTGCACCTTCATACCCCAATGAGCCAGATGGATGCCGTGTCATCCGTGAGCGCATTGGTTTCTCAAGCAAAAAAATGGGGGCATAAAGCAGTAGCCATTACAGACCACGCAGTAGCCCAATCATTCCCTGAAGCATACGGTGCAGGGAAAAAGAATGACATCAAAATTCTATATGGAATCGAAGCGAACCTTGTTGATGATGGTGTGCCGATTGCTTATAATGACGCACATCGCAAACTAACTGAAGATACCTATGTGGTTTTTGACGTTGAAACAACAGGTTTATCAGCCGTTTACGATACCATTATCGAGCTTGCGGCTGTAAAGATACATGATGGTGAAATCATTGACCGGTTTGAGTCTTTTGCAAATCCTCATCATCCGCTGTCCGCCACAACCATTAATTTGACAGGAATAACAGATGATCTGGTTGAAAATGCACCGGAAGTTGAAGAGGTTCTGCAAAAATTCCATGAGTGGGCAGGGGATGCAGTTTTGGTAGCCCATAACGCCTCATTCGATATGGGATTCCTGAATGTCGGCTATAAAAAGATTGGCATAGGGAAGGCGCCTAATCCTGTTATTGATACGCTGGAGCTTGCCCGTTTTTTATATCCGGACATGAAAAATCATCGTCTGAATACACTGGCGAAAAAGTTTGACGTTGAACTTACCCAGCACCACCGCGCTATCTACGATGCCGAAGCTACAGGTTATCTGCTTCTAAAAATGCTGAAGCATGCAGATGAAAAAGGGATCAAATTCCATGATCAATTTAATGATAATATGGGCCAGGGAAATGCTTATCAGCGGGCAAGACCATACCATTGCACTTTGCTTGCTCAAACAGAAACAGGCCTGAAAAATCTTTTCAAGCTTGTATCGATTGCTCATATGGAGTACTTTTACAGAGTTCCCCGTATACCAAGATCTGTACTGCAAAAGCATCGTGAAGGAATTCTGGTTGGATCCGCCTGTGACAAAGGTGAAGTTTTTGAAGGCATGATGCAGAAATCGCCAGATGAAGTGGAAGATACGGCACAATTCTATGATTATCTTGAAGTCCATCCGAAAGAAGTATATGCCCATCTTCTGGAGCTTGAACTGGTAAGAGATGAAAAAGCGCTGGAGGAGATCATCGGCAATATTGTGAAGCTTGGGGACAAGCTGGGACTTCCGGTAGTGGCTACAGGAAATGTACATTATCTTAACCCTAATGATAAAATCTACCGAAAGATTCTCGTTAATTCCCAGGGAGGAGCTAATCCGCTGAACCGCCATAAGTTGCCTGATGTTCACTTCAGGTCAACAAATGAAATGCTCGACGCCTTCTCTTTCCTCGGAAAAGAAAAAGCGAAGGAAATAGTAGTAGAAAATACCAATAAAATTGCCGATATGATTGATGAGATAAAACCGATCAAGGATGATCTGTATACACCTAAAATCGAAGGCGCAGATGAAGAAATGCGCAGCATGAGTTATGGAATGGCCAGAAAAATTTATGGAGATCAGCTTCCGGAAATTGTGGAAGCCCGCCTGGAAAAAGAGCTGAAGAGTATTATCGGCCATGGCTTTGCCGTTATTTATCTGATTTCACACAAGCTTGTAAAAAAATCACTGGATGATGGATATCTCGTTGGTTCTCGTGGATCTGTCGGATCATCGTTTGTCGCAACCATGACGGAAATTACTGAAGTGAACCCCCTGCCTCCGCATTACGTCTGCCCGGAATGCAAAACATCCGAGTTTTTCAACGACGGTTCAGTAGGATCAGGCTTTGACTTGCCTGATAAGGATTGTCCGAATTGCGGTGCAACATATAAAAAAGATGGACATGATATCCCATTTGAAACCTTCCTTGGGTTTAAAGGGGACAAAGTTCCTGATATTGACTTGAACTTCTCGGGCGAGTATCAGCCGAGAGCCCATAACTATACAAAAGTGCTGTTCGGGGAAGATTATGTCTATCGTGCAGGAACAATAGGAACTGTTGCAGATAAGACAGCTTACGGATATGTAAAAGCTTATCAGCAGGATAACAACCTGCAAATAAGGGGAGCGGAAATTGATAGGCTGGCTTCAGGCTGTACCGGAGTAAAACGGACTACGGGACAGCATCCAGGCGGTATTATCGTTGTTCCAGATTACATGGATATCTACGATTTCTCGCCAATCCAGTTCCCTGCAGATGATCGGACATCCGAATGGAAAACAACTCACTTTGACTTCCACTCCATTCACGATAATCTTCTGAAACTGGATATACTTGGACACGATGATCCGACGGTCATCAGGATGCTGCAGGATCTTAGCGGCATTGATCCAAAAACAATTCCTACTGACGATCCTGAAGTGATGAAGATTTTTAGCGGGCCAGAATCCCTCGGGGTTACGGAAGAGCAAATTATGTGCAAAACGGGAACCTTAGGAATACCAGAGTTTGGTACACGGTTTGTCCGCCAAATGCTTGAAGATACAAAACCGAACACTTTCTCAGAACTTGTTCAGATTTCTGGCCTGTCTCATGGTACTGATGTATGGCTTGGCAATGCCCAGGAATTGATTCATAACAACATCTGTAATCTGAGTGAAGTTATCGGCTGTCGTGATGATATAATGGTTTATTTAATCTATCAGGGACTCGAGCCTGCATTTGCTTTTAAAATAATGGAATCAGTTCGTAAGGGTAAAGGCCTGAGCGATGAAATGGAAGCAGAAATGAGAAAGAATGAAGTGCCGGAATGGTATATTGATTCCTGTAAAAAGATAAAATACATGTTCCCTAAAGCCCATGCCGCAGCCTATGTATTGATGGCGGTAAGGATCGCATATTTTAAGGTCCACCATCCCCTTATGTACTACGCTGCATACTTCACTGTCCGCGCAGAAGATTTTGATGTAGATGCCATGGTTAAGGGTTCACAGGCAATCCGGGCTCTCATTGATGAAATCAATGCAAAGGGGCTTGATGCCTCAACAAAAGAAAAGAACCTTTTAACAGTAATGGAACTGGCCCTGGAAATGAATGAAAGAGGATTTAACTTCCAGAAGGTAGACTTATACAGGTCAAGCGCCAATGAGTTTATTATCGATGGAAACTCCTTAATCCCGCCTTTTAACTCAATTCCAGGCCTGGGAACGAATGCGGCCTTCAATATTGTTAAAGCAAGAGAGGAAGGAGAGTTCCTTTCCAAAGAAGATTTGCAGCAGCGCGGTAAAGTATCTAAGACCATTATTGAGTATTTAGATAATCACGGTTGCCTGGAATCACTTCCTGATCAAAACCAGCTGTCTCTTTTCTAGTTTAAAGAACAGCAGAAAATGGGATTGGCATGGTCTAAACCCTTGTGCTGACAGCTATTCCATTTGCATAAAAAATTTGGTTATGGTATAGTTTTATTGGAAATACTAAGAATAACTCTCGCAAAAGGAAGAGTGGGGCAACCCACTCTTTCGTGTTGTGTACGGTTTTTTCCTGAATATCTAATTAAAATTTTGAAAAAACAAGAGCTAAGAATCCAAGTTAAAGGAGGGAAATGAATGAGCAAAGTGACTGAAACGGTAGAAGAATTAGTCACCCCTATAGTGGATGAGCTTCATTTAGAATTAGTCGACATTGAATATGTAAAAGAAGGGAAAGACTGGTTCCTTCGCGTATTTATTGATAAAGAAACTGGTGTTGATATTGAGGAATGTGGAGTAGTAAGCGAAAGGCTAAGTGAAAAGCTGGATGCTGCAGATCCGATTCCTTACAACTATTTCTTGGAAGTTTCATCGCCGGGAGCTGAACGCCCTCTAAAGAAAGAACAGGATTTTGTGAAAGCAATCGGCAAAAATGTTTTCATTAAAACATACGAACCGATTGATGGAGAAAAGACGTTCGAAGGTGTTTTAACACAATTTGACGGTGAGACCGTAACCGTTGAAGTTAAAATTAAAACCCGAAAGAAAAGTGTGGAAATTCCTTATGAGAAGGTAGCCAATGCCCGTTTAGCCGTTGTCTTTTAAGACGGCCTATTGCGGGCTTGCTTATTAATAAGCGGTGTTAAAGAGCTTTGATGATTTTGGCACCAGGTTGATTGGAGCGGAAATCACAGCCAAGCTTAACAGAGCCGTTAATTAAGCTGATTAGCTATACGGCACCTTGGGACTTCGCTTTTTCCGACCATTTTTAAAAGAGAAATAAAGGGGGATATAAATCTCATGAGCAGTGAACTTTTGGATGCTCTGACATTGCTTGAGAAAGAAAAAGGCATTTCTCGCGATGTGATTATCGAAGCAATTGAAGCGGCATTGGTGTCAGCCTACCGCAGAAACTTTAACCAGGCGCAAAATGTGCGTATCGATTTAAACCTTGGAAATGGAACAATGAGAGTATTTGCCCGCAAAGAAGTAGTAGACGAAGTGTTTGATCCACGTCTTGAAATCTCTGTGGAAGACGCTCAAAAAATCAATCCTAACTACCAGGTGGAAGATGTTGTAGAAATGGAGGTAACACCTAAGGATTTTGGGCGCATTGCTGCCCAGACTGCCAAGCAGGTCGTTACACAGCGTGTCCGTGAAGCGGAAAGAGGCATCATTTATTCTGAATTTATTGACCGTGAAGAAGATATCATGACGGGAATTGTCCAGCGTACAGATCCTAAGTTCATCTATGTGAGTCTTGGCAAGATTGAAGCGATCCTTCCTGCTAATGAACAAATGCCAAATGAGCACTACAAGCCCCATGACCGCATTAAAGTCTTTATCACAAAAGTAGAAAAAACAACAAAGGGACCGCAAATCTTTGTAAGCAGAACACATCCTGGATTGCTAAAAAGATTATTTGAAATTGAAGTTCCTGAAATCTATGATGGAACGGTAGAAATCAAGTCTGTTGCCCGTGAAGCTGGTGACCGTTCCAAGATCTCTGTTCATTCTGACAATGAAGAAGTGGATCCGGTAGGTTCTTGTGTAGGGCCTAAAGGAACGCGTGTCCAGGCGGTAGTAAACGAGCTAAAGGGCGAAAAAATTGATATTGTTAAATGGTCCTCAGATCCTGTCGTATTTGTTGCCAATGCGTTAAGCCCTTCAAAAGTGCTTGATGTTATTGTGAATGAAGATGACAAAGCGACAACTGTTGTCGTACCTGATTACCAGCTTTCATTGGCGATCGGCAAGCGGGGCCAAAATGCAAGGCTGGCAGCTAAACTTACAGGCTGGAAGATTGACATCAAATCAGAAACAGAGGCTCGCGAATCGGGGATTTATCCGCGTGAAGAAACATTGTTGAATTTTGACAATGATGACTATGAAAACGAAGAGTATGATCGTAATGCAGACTTCGCTTTTCAGGAAGACCTTTTAGAGGATAAAGAATAGGGAAAGAGGTGAATGATCGTGAACAGCCGTAAAAAAGTTCCTTTGCGAAAATGTGTCGCTACCGGTGAAATGAGACCGAAAAAAGAACTCGTTCGCATCGTTCGCTCCAAAGAAGGAGAAGTTTCTGTAGACCCTACCGGGAAAAAATCAGGGCGCGGCGCTTATCTTTCAAAAGAAAAGGAAGCAGTGTTACTAGCCAAAAAGAAGAATATCTTAGCCAATCAATTAGAAGTTTCCATAGATGAATCTATTTATGAAGAACTCTTGGAGTTAATAGAGAAGGAGAAACGGCAATCCAAATGAACTCAACTAAATGGATGTCATTGCTTGGCTTAGCCAATCGGGCACGGAAAATTTCTTCGGGAGAAGAGCTTGCTGTTAAAGATATCAAAAACGGCAAAGCAAAGCTTGTTTTGCTGTCTGCAGATGCATCCGCAAATACGGCAAAAAAGGTTACAGATAAATGTAAATCATACGGGGTTCCATATAAGCTGATTGAAAACCGGGATATGCTCGGCCAAGCTATAGGGAAAGAAGCCCGCGTTGTTGTGGCAGTATTAGATGCCGGATTTGCAAAAAAGCTGTTAACGTTGCTCGATTAATACTAGCGGGGGTGTAAGTATGAGTAAAATGCGCGTTTATGAATATGCAAAAAAACATAACATTTCAAGCAAGGATGTTATTACTAAATTAAAAGACATGAATATTGAGGTTTCAAACCATATGACAACAATTGAGCCGGCTGCTGTACAAAAGCTTGACGGCATCTTCAGCAAAAAAGATGGCCAGCAGCCTCAAAACCAGCAAAAACAGCAAGGGAGTCCAAAACCGGCTTCAAATAAGACTGATGATAAAAATACATCGGGCCAAAAAGGAAAGCCTCAAACTAAATCAGGTGAAGGAAAAAGCCAGGGACAGGGCAGCCAGTCCAATAAAAACTTCTCCGGCAACAACCGAGGCAATAACAACAATAATAGAAACAATAATAACAACAGAAATAATAACAGAAACAACAATAAGAACAAAAATAACAAAGGCAAACAACAGCAGACTCAGGCAGCCCCTGCTCCTAAGAAAGTGAAGGAGCTTCCTTCAAAAATTACTTTCAGCGAATCACTGACTGTAGCGGAACTGGCAAAGAAGCTGCACCGCGAACCTTCGGAAATTATTAAAAAGCTATTCATGCTTGGCGTTATGGCAACCATTAACCAGGAACTTGACAAAGATGCTATCGAATTGATTGCTGGTGAATATGGGGTTGAAGTAGAAGAAGAAGTATTAGTTGATACAACTGATCTTGAAGTATACTTCACAGAAGATGAGGATGCGGAGTTAATTGAACGTCCATCTGTTGTTACAATTATGGGCCACGTTGACCATGGTAAAACAACTTTGCTTGACTCCATTCGCAATACAAAGGTAACTGCGGGTGAAGCCGGAGGTATCACCCAGCATATTGGTGCTTACCAGGTTGAAGAAAATGGCAAAAAGATTACATTCCTAGATACACCAGGACATGCTGCATTTACAACAATGCGTGCCCGCGGTGCAAAAATCACTGATATTACGATTCTTGTTGTTGCTGCGGATGACGGTGTAATGCCTCAGACAGTTGAAGCGATCAACCATGCCAAAGCAGCTGAAGTGCCAATTATCGTCGCAGTAAACAAAATGGATAAAGAAGGAGCAAATCCAGACCGCGTTATGCAGGAATTGACTGAGCACGGACTTGTACCTGAAGCATGGGGCGGAGACACTATCTTTGTTCCGATTTCAGCTATTAAGGGCGAGGGAATTGATGAGCTTCTTGAAATGATCTTGCTTGTAGGTGAAGTAGAGGAGTACAAAGCTAACCCAGACCGCAATGCAGTTGGAACTGTTATCGAAGCACAGCTTGACAAAGGCCGCGGTTCAGTAGCTACACTCCTTGTACAGAACGGTACATTGAAGGTTGGGGACCCGATTGTTGTCGGAAACACATTTGGCCGTGTTCGTGCAATGGTGAATGATCTTGGCCGCCGGGTTAAAACTGCCGGACCTTCTACACCTGTAGAAATCACAGGGCTAAATGATGTACCGCAGGCAGGTGACCGATTTGTTGTCCTTGATGATGAAAAGACAGCCCGCCAGGTTGGTGAAGCTCGTGCGTCACAAGCATTACAGGCACAGCGCAACGAAAAAACCCGCGTAAGTCTTGATAACTTGTTTGAACACATGAAACAAGGGGAAATGAAAGACTTAAACATCGTCGTAAAAGCCGATGTTCAAGGTTCTGCTGAAGCTTTAACAGCTGCCCTAAATAAAATCGATGTTGAAGGTGTAAATGTACGTATCCTTCACACTGGTGTGGGTGCCATTAATGAGTCCGATATCACATTGGCTGCAGCCTTCAATGCCATTGTAATTGGATTTAACGTCCGTCCTGACAATAATGCGAAACGTGCAGCAGAAGCAGAAGACGTCGATATCCGCTTGCACCGCATTATTTACAAAGTTATTGAGGAGATTGAACTGGCGATGCAGGGTATGCTTGACCCTGAGTTCGAAGAGAAAATCATTGGGCAAGCTGAAGTCCGCCAGACTTTCAAAGTTTCCAAAATCGGTACAATTGCCGGTTCGTATGTCACAGATGGAAAGATTACGCGTGACAGCGGTGTCCGTCTAATTCGCGATGGTGTAGTTATTTTCGAAGGGGAAGTAGATGCACTTAAGCGATTCAAAGATGACGCTAAAGAAGTTGCACAGGGATATGAGTGCGGTATTACCATTAAAAACTACAATGACTTAAAAGAAGGCGACGTTATCGAAGCATATATTATGCAGGAAGTGGAACGTTAATGGTAATTGGCCTTGCAGCCTGTGAATGTATGATTTATGACACACATTCATTAAAAGAAAAACGAGCTGTTTTGCAGCGGATACTTACCCGCTTAAAACAAAGATACAATGTCTCTGTATCCGAGGTGGATTACCAGGATCTATGGCAAAGAACGAAAATTGCCATTGTGGCTGTTTCGTCCAACCAGGTTTCTACGGAACATGAGCTGCAAAATGCGCTGAAAATGATTGATTCGTTCCCTGAAATTGAACGGACCATTACTGATTTAGAGTGGCTTTAAGAAGAGGTGAAATAGAAATGAGCCTTAGAGCAAATCGAGTTGGAGAACAAATGAAGAAAGAACTGGGCGAAATTATCGGCCGGAAAATAAAGGATCCGCGGGTTGGATTTGTAACGGTAACTGATGTTCAAGTTACCGGTGACCTCCAGCAGGCAACAGTATTTATCTCTGTTTTGGGTGATGAGGAGCAGAGAGAAAATACACTTCGCGGACTGGCTAAAGCAAAAGGCTTTATCCGATCAGAAATCGGCCAGAGAATTCGGCTTCGAAAAACACCGGAAATCCTATTTGAATTTGATGAATCCATTGACTACGGTAACCGTATTGAGTCATTGCTTCATCAGATACAGGATGAAGGCCGTTCCAAAGACGAAGATTCCGCCAAAGACGAAGAATAATCTTTAATGGATAGACATTAGTCTATCCATTTTTTTCTAAAATGAGGTGATACATAATGGAAGGGATTTTACCGCTGTATAAACCAAAAGGAATGACATCCCATGATTGTGTCTTCAGGCTGCGCAAGATTTTAAGGATGAAAAAAATCGGTCATACCGGAACACTCGATCCGGATGTAACTGGCGTTCTTCCCATTTGTCTTGGCAGGGCAACGAAGGTGGCAGAGTACATAACAGATGCAGGGAAGTCTTATGAAGGTGAAGTAACGATTGGCTTTTCCACTACAACGGAAGATGCATCAGGTGAAGTGGTGGAGCAGAAAGATGTAAATGCACCAATTACCCGAGAACAAATACTGGCTGTATTGAGAAACCTAACTGGGGAAATTACACAGACGCCGCCAATGTTTTCAGCTGTTAAAATAAATGGCAAAAGGCTATATGAATATGCAAGACAGGGAATTGAAGTAGAAAGGCCCTCAAGGCAAGTCCATATTTATTCGATTGAGCTTTTGGATGACAGAGCTAATTTTACAGGTAAGAACATCACCTTCCGGTTCCGTGTGGCCTGCAGCAAAGGGACATATATCCGGACACTCGCTGTCATGATCGGAAGGGAACTTGGTTACCCGGCACATATGTCAGAGCTTGTGAGAATAAAGTCTGCAGCTCTTACACTGGAAGATTGCCTAACTTTTGAAGAGATTGAAGATCGGGTGGAAAAAGGAAATTTTACCGAGGTTCTCCGGCCTATGGAAGCCGCGCTTTCTCATTTGCCGAAATTTCAAATAAGTGGTAAAGTAGCAGAGAAAGTGAAAAATGGGGCAGTATTAACTATCCCGGATCATTTGCTTGACACCAAAGGCCCAATAGCCATTGAAACGCTTGACGGCTTTGTATTAGCTATATATGAACATCACCCTAGGAAACCGGGTTTGATGAAGCCTGTAAAAGTGTTAAGAAATGATATTTAAAGTCCTTGTGTAAAAAGAGGGTCTTTTTGGGCGTTCTTAAAGGTCTAGGCTCTGTAGAGAAAAGGTGAAATTAAAGCATGGAAGTAATTCATATTCAGCATCCCCATAATATAGAAAAGAATAACATGCCTGAGATGGCAATAGCACTTGGATATTTTGATGGAGTGCACCGCGGTCACCAAAAAGTCATTCTCCAAGCTAAAGCAATTGCTGGACAAAAAGGTTTAAAAAGTGCGGCTATGACATTTGATCCCCATCCTTCAGTGGTATTGGGAAAAAGTGTTCAGCATGTAGAATATATTACGCCTCTCCAGGATAAAATCAGCATAATGGCAAATTTGGGCATCGACTATTTATTTGTCGTCCGTTTTACAAGAGAATTTGCCAATCTTTTGCCGCAGGAATTCGTGGATCACTATTTGATCGCCCTTAATGCAAAACATGTGGTTGCAGGCTTTGATTATTCATATGGCCGCATGGGCCGCGGTACAATGGAAACACTTTTGTTTCATTCAAGAGGCCAATTCGAATATTCTGTTATAGAAAAGCTTTCCAATGGAGATGAAAAAATAAGCTCCACTCTTATACGAAAATACATCCGGGAAGGGAAAACAGATGAACTTCCGGAGCTTTTAGGGAGGCATTATGCGACTTCCGGAGTGGTCGTCCATGGCGATAAAAGAGGGCGGACAATCGGTTTTCCAACCGCGAATATCGACCTTTTAGATGAATATATCCTACCGCCGGTCGGTGTATACTCCGTAAGGCTATTAACGGACGGCAAATGGCATGAAGGTGTATGCAATGTTGGCTATAAACCCACCTTCAATAAAGAAAAAGAGGACAAGCCATCTGTTGAAGTCCATATATTTGATTTCTCGGAAGATATTTATGGCCGAAAAGTTACAGTTGAATGGCATAAGCATCTGAGAAGCGAGCAAAAATTTTCGGGTGTTCAGGAATTGATCGGCCAAATCGGAAAAGATAAACAGCAGGCAATGCAATATTTTGAGAAAAACAGGGTTTAGCCTTGCTTTTTGTCACAAAAAGTTGTATTCTTAGTAACGTACCAAATGAACCTTTGCTTGGCAAGTCGAGTCACCGACGCTTGCTCAGTAACAGGGGATTGAAAAATTAGGAGGTGAACCGGATGGCAATCACTAAAGAACGTAAAAATGAGCTAATCAATGAGTTCAAAACTCATGAAAGCGACACTGGATCTCCAGAAGTTCAAATCGCTGTCCTTACTGAAGAAATCAACAATTTGAACGACCATTTACGTACTCATAAGAAAGACCACCATTCACGTCGCGGTCTTTTGAAAATGGTTGGTAAGCGTCGTAACCTATTGACTTACCTTCGTAACAAAGATGTTGCGCGTTACCGTGAGTTAATCAATAAGCTTGGCTTACGTCGATAATCAACAGAAGCGGGATTTTTTCCCGCTTTTTTATTAGCTTAAAAAGTTGAATTTTGTTCCAAATCATGTGCTTTTTACTAGTACTACCCAGCTTCACAAGCAAGGCTTTGACATATTTTCTTCACAAGGCTAATAGCGTTTGCTTTTAGGAGTAGGCGCCATCGGCTCAAGGGACATACCGCCGATAGGCGGGGGTCATACGCTTTTCTTTTTGTACATACATAATCTATTCTTATTTTAGCGGACGGGAAAACTGTGCATACTATAATATGCATATTTTATTTATGATTTAAGAGCATCTAATGCTTTTCTATATAAAAAACTAAATCTGCTGCAGGTACAGTTCAGATTATAGTTGGCTATTTAGCATAGGCGGGTAACATTAGCAGAAGGACTTCAAGTGCTTTTGCAGGATTACCGGAAGCCAATGCAGGATAAATAATGATTGAATAGGCCAGGCAGATGAGACGCCGGTCTTCAAGTGAATTGCAGAGAGGGGTAAAAATATGGGACAAGATAAACATGTCTACAGCCTGGACTGGGCTGGGCGCAAATTGACCGTTGAAATTGGCCAGCTGGCTAAGCAGGCTAACGGTGCTGCTTTAGTGCGCTATGGAGATACTGTAGTTCTTAGTACGGCTACAGCATCAAAAGAACCGAAAAACCTGGATTTCTTTCCACTGACAGTGAATTATGAGGAACGTTTATATGCGGTAGGTAAAATCCCAGGCGGTTTTATTAAGAGAGAGGGCCGTCCAAGCGAGAAAGCGATTTTGGCTAGCCGCTTAATTGACAGGCCGATCAGACCATTATTTGCTGACGGATTCAGAAATGACGTACAAGTAGTCAGCATGGTCATGAGTGTAGACCAAAACTGTTCATCCGAAATGGCTGCAATGTTTGGGTCGTCATTGGCGCTTTGCGTTTCTGATATACCCTTCGGAGGACCGATTGCCGGAGTAAGTGTCGGCCGTATTGATGGCGAATTCATCATCAATCCATCTGTGGACCAGGCAGAAAAGAGCGACATCAGTCTTGTTGTTGCCGGAACAAAGGATGCGATCAACATGGTTGAAGCTGGTGCGGAAGAAGTGCCGGAAGAAATTATGCTTGAAGCCATCATGTTTGGCCATGAAGAAATTAAACGTCTGATCGCATTCCAGGAAGAGATTGCAGCTGAGATTGGCAAAGAGAAAATGGAAGTAGTTTTATATCAGGTTGATCAGGACCTTGAGGCTGAAGTGCGCGGCATCTGTGAAAAGGATATGATTGCTGCCATCCAAGTGCAGGAAAAACATGCGCGTGAAGCAGCCATAAAAGCTGTAAAAGAAGAAATTACAGCTAAATATGAAGCTGAAGAAGCGGATGACGACAAGCTTAAGCAAATCAAGCAAATTCTTGATAAAATTGTAAAAGCAGAAGTGCGCCGTTTAATTACTGAAGATAAAGTACGCCCTGATGGCCGAGGCCTGGATGTAATCCGCCCGCTATCTTCTGAAGTTGACTTGCTTCCTCGTACTCATGGCTCGGGATTATTCACGCGCGGACAAACACAGGCCCTGAGCATTTGTACATTGGGTGCACTTGGAGACGTTCAGATTCTGGATGGTTTGGGAATTGAAGAAGAAAAGAGATTTATGCACCACTATAATTTCCCTAACTTCAGTGTGGGTGAGACAGGTCCAATTAGAGGACCGGGCCGCCGTGAAATTGGACATGGCGCTCTGGGTGAGCGTGCATTAGAACCGATTATTCCATCTGAGAAAGACTTCCCATATACGATCCGACTTGTTTCGGAAGTATTGGAATCAAACGGTTCAACATCCCAGGCAAGTATTTGTGCAAGTACTTTGGCGATGATGGATGCAGGTGTTCCAATTAAAGCCCCAGTAGCGGGTATTGCAATGGGACTTATTAAATCAGGAGAGCATTACTCCATTTTAACTGATATCCAGGGTATGGAAGACCACCTTGGCGACATGGACTTCAAAGTTGCAGGTACTTCCAAGGGTGTAACTGCCCTTCAAATGGATATTAAAATTGAAGGCCTGTCCCGTGAAATCCTTGAGGAAGCACTGCAACAGGCGAAAAAAGGCCGAATGCAGATTCTTGACTCCATGCTGAGCACGATTGAACAGCCGAGAAAAGAGCTTTCCGAATATGCTCCTAAGATCTTAATGATGTCAATTAATCCTGATAAGATCCGTGATGTTATTGGACCAAGCGGCAAGCAAATCAATAAGATCATCGAAGAAACAGGCGTTAAAATCGATATCGAGCAGGATGGAACTGTGTTCATTTCTTCAGTAGACGAAGCGATGAACCAAAAAGCGAAAAAAATCATCGAAGATCTCGTACGTGAAGTTGAAGTTGGACAAATGTACCTTGGCAAGGTAAAACGAATAGAAAAATTTGGTGCATTTGTTGAAATCTTCGCTGGAAAAGACGGATTAGTCCACATTTCCGAACTAGCTGAAGAGCGCGTTGGAAAAGTGGAAGACGTGTTATCCATTGGTGACGAACTTCTTGTAAAAGTAACTGAAATTGATAAGCAGGGCCGCGTAAACCTTTCCCGCAAAGCGGTATTGCGTGAACAGCGTGAGCAAAAGGAAAAAGCTCAGCAGTAATAGAGAAAAGCGGAAGAAGCTGCTTCCAGCTGAAATTCCAATAAAGCCAGGGGAAACCCTGGCTTTTTACATATTTAAATTCTTTAGGATTGATCTAATACATATCTTTGCGAAACCCATTCGTTCTACCTTGTCCCTTCAAATCATAATATGAAATGAAGGAGGCATGCAGAATGAGAAAGTTTATCCATATTGGTATTATGTTTGTTATCGCATTCGTGTTTGTCAATAACCCGCTTACAGATCAATACGTTGCAGGATTGAAAGAGAATTCGGGGGCAGTGACGGTGTCAAAGCCTCAGGACTCTCTTTATGATGATATAGAGGCTAAAGCAGCCGAATACAGCATACCTGCCCAGGATGCAAAAATAGATCCCGTCTGGAAAGCCATACCAGGCTACAACGGAATAGAGGTAGATGTTAAGGCATCCTATAAAAAGATGAAGGCAGGGAAAAAGTTTAACGAAGAAAAGCTTGTTTTTAAACAGGTAGAACCTAAAGTAAAGTTAAGCGATCTCCCCCCGGCACCTGTATATAAAGGCCATCCTGATAAACCAATGGTGAGTTTTATTATTAATGTTGCATGGGGAAACGAATACTTATCTGGAATGCTTGCCACATTGAAAAGACATAATGTATCTGCGAGTTTTTTTCTCGAAGGAAGATGGGTAAAGAATAATCCGGAGCTTGCCAGACTGATCATGGATGCCGGCCATGAAGTTGGCAATCACTCATATACTCATCCAGATATGAAAGTGATATCTTCTGCAAAAGCAAGGGAAGAAATCCAGAAGACGAACGATGTGATTGAAGCGACCATGGCTGAAAATACGCGTAAGCAGATTACATGGTTTGCCCCGCCAAGCGGGAGCTATAGAGACGAAATTGTCAAAATTGCGGCACAAGAGAACCTCGGGACGGTTATGTGGACAGTTGATACAGTAGATTGGAAAAAGCCATCGCCAGAGCAGCTAATTAATCGGGTTTTAAGCAAGGTTCATAATGGCGCATTAATTTTAATGCATCCGACTGATTCGACTGAAAAATCGCTGGATCAATTAATCATGGGTCTAAAGCAGAAGAATCTCCAAATTGGGACGGTTTCTGAACTATTAAGTGAAAATAGAATCCAAAATCGGGAAAATAATAATCAGGGTTTTGGAAAAAATAACAATAATGATATAAACTAATGGAAGCGTATGTCTAGGGTTTCAGAACAGGAGGAATTTATTTGATAAAGAAATATACTTGCCAAAACGGAGTAAGAGTCGTACTAGAAAATATTCCAACCGTGCGTTCCGTGGCGATAGGAGTTTGGATCGGAACAGGCTCACGAAACGAAGATAATGAAAATAACGGTATTTCCCATTTCCTTGAGCATATGTTCTTCAAGGGAACGAAAACAAGATCTGCCCGGGAAATTGCTGAGAGTTTTGATAGCATTGGGGGCCAGGTTAACGCCTTTACATCAAAAGAGTATACCTGCTATTATGCAAAGGTTCTGGATACACATTCGGATTTTGCCCTTGAAGTACTCTCGGATATGTTCTTTAACTCCACTTTTGTTGATGAAGAACTGAATAAAGAAAAAAATGTCGTCTACGAAGAAATCAAAATGTATGAGGACACACCGGATGATATCGTCCATGATCTTTTAAGCAAAGCGATCTACGAAAATCATTCCCTTGGTTATCCAATCCTTGGATCTGAAGGAACACTTGCAACGTTTAACGGCGATACATTGAAACAATACATGCATGAAACATACACACCTGAAAATGTCGTTATCTCCATTGCCGGAAATATTACTGAATCCTTTATTAAGGAAGTAGAAAAATATTTCGGTTCCTACGAAGGCGGCAGCAGGGAAAGAGCAGAACAGAAACCTGATTTCCATTCAAACCATATTGCCCGCAAAAAGGATACCGAGCAAGCACATCTTTGCCTTGGATTTGAAGGATTACAGGTTGGTCATAAGGATATTTACAACCTTATTGTCTTAAATAATATTCTGGGCGGAAGCATGAGCAGCCGTCTGTTCCAGGATGTCAGGGAGCAACGAGGATTAGCTTACTCAGTCTTTTCCTATCATTCTGCATTCCAGGATAGCGGTATTGTGACACTTTATGGCGGAACGGGCGCAAAGCAGCTGGACGTCCTGTTTGACACCATTCAGGAAACGCTGGCTACGCTTAAAAAGGAAGGCATTACTGACAAGGAGCTGAACAACAGCAAAGAACAGCTTAAAGGAAGCTTAATGCTGAGCCTTGAAAGCACAAATAGCAGAATGAGCAGAAACGGCAAAAATGAGCTTCTGCTTGGGCGCCACCGCTCTATGGATGAAATTGTTGAGGAAATTGATGCCGTATCCATGCAGGGTGTGAACAATATGGCGAATACCATATTTACGGATAAATACTCTGTGGCTTTAATCAGCCCGGATGGAGAGCTTCCTAAAAACCTTTAAAATCGATATAAATATACTTAAAAACAGCCTGTGCCACTGCCAGGCTGTTTTCTTTTGTCCAAGACTTCTAAAAACGGGGAATATGCGATAAAGATATATAGAGGAAGAAAAGGAGGGCTGATCATGAGATTAAGTGAGTTAAGCGGAAAAGAAATCGTTGATGTAAAAAGGGCAGAACGGTTGGGAGTCCTTGGGCAGACAGATCTTGAGATAAATGAAAAAAACGGACAAATTCAGGCTTTGCTTATCCCCTCTCTGAAATGGTTCGGATTCAAACGGCAGGGAGATGAAATCAGGGTTTCCTGGCAGCATATCAGAAAAATCGGCAATGACATGATTATTATCGATATACCGGAACATGAAGAAAAAATTGAATAAAATACTTCAGAAGAAGGGCCGGGAAGGTCCTTTTTTATTTAGGCTCTTTTCCTATAGTTTGTTGTTTTTGGACTATAAAGCTTGCCCGTTGATTTCCGCTCCAGTCACTCAAGCTGCCGCGGGGAGGAACAGAGCTCCTCGGCGTTTCACGCCTGCGGGGTCTCCCGCTCCCTCTCTTCCCGCAGGACATTGAATAAGCTTCCTCGAATAAGCACCTCGTTGTAAGAAAATGCGAATGCATTTTCGAGGATCAAGTGACTTCCACTCCAATCAATTCAGTAATTAAAACTTGTTTGTAAGCAACAAACTTTGTGAAAACAGCTTTTATTTATGCTTACATACGGTTTAGCTTAATCGGATATGCTGCTAAAACGCATGTATGATGCAATTCCTCGTTTTCCTTTCTCCTTTTATTTTTCATTTACTACCTGTCATCTTTTCATTTATAAAGCCATTTTCTTTTAGGTGGAAAACTCACCTATTGCGTCTAGCGTACATAAGATGTTGAAGTAGTTCAATATAACAATTCCTATATGGTATTTAAATGAAATTGCCGGCCATGAAATGCGCCACATTTTATTCAAAGGTAAACCTGCTTATGCAATTGCTGTCTCGTGCCACAGCTATTGTACAGTGGCGTTGCCGGTGCGAGTACATTTTTCCCCGAAGCCAGGCGAATAAATGGCTTCAAAAATATATGCTTTCTTCAAGAAAGAAAGAAAAAAGAAGGTGAGTGTTGCATGCTGACAGGAACCCAAATTGCAGTTATCGGCGGTGATGCAAGGCAGCTAGAAATCATCCGGAAACTAACAGAGCTTGATGCTAAGCTCTCATTAATTGGTTTCGAGCAGCTGGATCATGCGTTTTCTGGTGCGGTAAAAGAAAAAATAGATGAAGTGGACTTTTCCAATATAGACGCCATTATTTTGCCAGTGCCTGGCACGGGTCTGGAGGGCCAGATTGAAACGATTTTCTCTAATGAAAAGGTGGTTTTTGAGGAAGAAATTCTCACGCAAACCCCTACGCATTGTACAGTTTATTCAGGCATAACAAATTCTTATTTAACTGGTATTACAAAGCAGGCAGACCGCCGCCTCGTGCAATTATTCGAGAGAGATGACGTGGCAATATACAACTCCATTCCAACTGTTGAAGGAACGATTATGATGGCTATCCAGCATACGGATTTTACCATCCATGGTTCCAATATTGCGGTTATCGGGCTTGGAAGAGTAGGGATGAGTGTAGCCAGAACATTCCATGCTTTGGGAGCAAAAGTGAAAGTCGGGGCAAGAAAGAGTGAGCATATTGCCCGGATTACAGAAATGGGACTTACTCCATTTCACTTAAAAGATATCGAGGATGCGGTAAAGGATACAGATATTTGCATCAATACAGCACCTCATTTAGTTGTAACAGCTTCTGTTATTTCGAAAATGCCGGCACATACCCTCATTATTGACCTTGCTTCAAAGCCTGGAGGTACTGATTTCCGCTATGCGGAAAAGCGCGGAGTGAAAGCTCTGCTTGCCCCAGGATTACCTGGAATTGTCGCTCCAAAGACGGCAGGGCAAATATTGGCGAACGTTCTTTCTCAATTGATTAGGGAAGATTTGCAAAAGAGAAAGGGGAATACAATATGAGTTTAAAAGGGAAAAGAATCGGATTTGGATTAACGGGATCTCATTGTACGTATGATGCTGTGTTTCCGGAAATAGAAAAGCTGGTTAACGCAGGTGCAGAGGTGCTTCCTGTTGTTACCTTTACTGTTAAAAGTACGGAAACAAGGTTCGGCAAAGGAGAAGACTGGGTACAAAGAATTGAAGATTTAACAGGCAATAAGGTGATCGATTCAATCGTAAAAGCAGAGCCGCTTGGACCCAAGATTCCGCTTGATTGTATGGTAATTGCGCCATTGACTGGAAACTCCATGAGCAAATTTGCAAATGCCATGACCGATTCACCGGTATTAATGGCGGCAAAAGCCACACTTAGAAATGGAAAGCCGGTCGTTTTGGGAATCTCGACAAATGATGCGCTTGGTTTGAATGGTGTAAACTTAATGAGACTAATGGCAACCAAAAATATCTATTTTATCCCTTACGGACAGGATGACCCAGTGAAAAAGCCAAATTCGATGGTAGCAAGAATGACTGCATTGTCAGACACAATTCTGCATGCGATGGAGGGCAAGCAGCTGCACCCTGTCGTAGTGGAAAGGTATAAAGACGATCAATAGCCCCTATTTTTTCTAGCAAAAAAAATTTAGTCCTTTAGTGAACGAATATGTTAGAATAAAAGTTATTAAGATAATCCAACCTCCAAGCTATGTTTAAAAATGCTTTATTAACACCTTGGGGATATGGCCAATATGCTTATAATATAAATGGATACCTGCCATTCTAACGTTAAAGGCAGGAAGGCGGCTGCCAATTTAATTTGGCCGCCGTTCTATTGAATTCTGGGCATATTGCTTTTTCACTAAAAAACTAATTTTGCTAGAAAAATATATTGGTACTGGAAGGGGAAAAGGAAATTGGAACAGAAAAAAGGATTTCATGTAGCAGTAGTAGGTGCAACTGGCGCAGTTGGCCAGCAAATGATTCAAACACTTGAAAACAGAGATTTTCCTATCTCACAATTAACTCTTTTATCATCAGCACGTTCTGCAGGTTCGAAGGTTACTTTTAAAGGCCAGGAGTTTACCGTTCAGGAAGCAAAGCCTGAAAGCTTTAAAGGTGTGGATATCGCATTATTCAGTGCTGGAGGCAGCGTCTCACAAGAGCTTGCCCCCCATGCGGTTGAACACGGTGCAATTGTGGTAGATAATACAAGTGCTTTCCGTATGGATCCAAATGTGCCGCTTGTTGTTCCTGAGGTTAACGAAGAGGATCTTAACAAGCATAATGGCATTATTGCGAATCCAAACTGTTCTACCATCCAAATGGTTGTTGCCCTTCAGCCTGTTAAGGAAAAGTACGGTTTGAAAAAAGTAATTGTATCTACTTACCAGGCTGTATCAGGTTCAGGAGCAGCAGCTGTAGATGAGCTTAACGAGCAGACAAAGGCAATTATTAATCATGAAGAGTTTGAACCGGCAATTCTTCCGGTCAAAGGCGATAAAAAGCACTATCAAATTGCTTTCAATGCGATTCCGCAAATTGATAAGTTTCAGGATAATGGATACACTTTTGAAGAGATGAAAATGATTAACGAAACAAAGAAAATTATGCATATGCCGGAACTGCAAGTGGCAGCTACATGCGTGCGCCTTCCGGTGGCAACAGGCCATTCGGAGTCACTTTATTTTGAAGTGAATTCAAATGATATTACGGCGAACGAAGTAAAGAGCCTTCTCGAAAATGCACCAGGAGTTGTCCTGCAGGATGATCCGGCAAACCAGATCTACCCGATGCCTGCTGATTGTGTTGGGAAAAATGATGTATTCGTCGGCCGTATCCGCAAAGACTTGGATGAGGATAAAGGCTTCCATATGTGGGTTGTTTCTGATAATCTTCTAAAAGGGGCAGCATGGAACTCCGTGCAAATTGCCGAAAGTTTAATTAAGCTTGGTTTAGTCAAGTAGTTAACGAGTTTCTCTTCATGTAAAGAGAAGTTAGAGGTGTTTTAATGAATATTATCGTTCAAAAATATGGAGGCACATCAGTACGCGATGCAGATAGCCGTGAACATGCGCTTAAGCATATTCAGAAAGCGCTGGCTGATGGATATAAGGTTGTAGTTGTCGTTTCAGCAATGGGGAGAAAAGGTGACCCATATGCAACAGATACCTTGCTTTCCCTTGTAGAAGGAAGCAGCAAGATTAGCAAGCGGGAAACAGACCTTCTTTTATCCTGCGGTGAAGTGATTTCGAGTGTCGTTTTTTCAAACATGCTCAAAGAGCACAGCATTAATGCTGCAGCCTTAACGGGTGCGCAGGCAGGGTTTAGGACAAATAATGATCATACAAACGCAAAAATTATTGATATGAAATGTGACAGGCTTCTAAAAGAATTAGAAGATCATGATGTAATCGTCGTGGCAGGCTTCCAGGGGTCTTCGAAGAACGGTGATGTTACCACAATCGGCAGGGGAGGCAGCGATACCTCCGCAGCTGCACTCGGTGCGGCACTAAATGCAGAGTGGATTGATATTTTTACAGATGTAGAAGGCATTATGACAGCTGACCCGCGAATTGCAGAAAATGCACGGCCGCTGTCAGTCGTGACCTACACTGAGGTCTGTAACATGGCATACCAGGGCGCGAAGGTTATTCACCCCCGCGCAGTAGAAATTGCAATGCAGGCAAAGATTCCAATCCGGATCCGGTCAACTTATTCGGACAGTCCCGGAACTCTTGTCACAACTCTTAATAAAAATAGACGAGGTACAGATATTAAGGAACGGTCTGTTACCGGAATAGCACACCTTTCCAATGTAACCCAGATTAAGGTTCTTGCTAAAAAGGACCAATATGATCTTCAATCAGAGGTATTTAAGGCAATGGCAAACCAGGGGATCAGTGTAGACTTTATCAACATATATCCTAATGGTGTAAATTATACGGTAACTGAAGAAATGACCGACAAAGCCATTAGCATCCTAAAAAGCCTGGGCCATGATCCGCTGGTGGAAAGAGAGTGCGCTAAAGTATCTGTCGTGGGAGCAGGTATGCAGGGGGTTCCTGGCGTGGCTTCCAGAATTGTTACGGCCCTATCCGAGCGGGGCATCCGCATTCTGCAATCTGCAGACAGCCATACAACCATCTGGGTTTTGGTTAAGCAAGCAGATCTTACAAAAGCTGTAAATGCCTTGCATGATGCTTTTCATCTTGAACAAGATCTGACAGAATATGAGAGAACAGATATTTAATCTGTTGAAAAAATATAAAAGTTCATAAAGATGGGTGAAAAGTACAGTAAAGAAAGCTGATGCAGCCCGTTAGAGGCCGCCTCGTCAAATGATAAACATCGGATCAGCTATCACGATAAGCTGATTTGGCCGGTGCTTTTCCCCGTACTTTTTGAACAGCCGCAAGGAGTGTAAAAATGGTTTTATTTGGTCGAGTATCCACAGCAATGGTAACGCCGTTCGATCATAAGGGACATATTGATTTCCCTAAAACGACACAGCTTATCAATCATCTTATCGAAAACGGTACAGATTCAATCGTTGTAGCCGGAACAACCGGTGAGTCGCCAACATTGTCTAAAGAGGAAAAGCTGGCACTGTTCCAGCACGCAGTAAAGGTGGCTGACAAACGTGTACCCGTTATTGCCGGTACTGGCAGCAACAATACCTATGAATCAATCGAATTAACAAAAAAAGCAGAACAAATTGGTGTAGATGCGATCATGATCGTTGCGCCATATTACAATAAGCCAAATCAGGAAGGGCTGTATCAGCACTTCAAGGCAATCGCAGAAAATACGAAGCTTCCATTAATGGTATATAACATTCCTGGGCGTTCTTCCGTAAATATTCTGCCTGAGACGATTATCCGCCTCTCTAAAATTCCAAACATCGTTGCAGTGAAGGAAGCGAGCGGTGATCTGAATGCAATGGCAAAAATCATTGCCAATACTGATGACGATTTCTTGCTTTATAGCGGTGATGATGGCCTTACTCTTCCATGTATGGCAATTGGAGGAACAGGAATTGTATCTGTTGCTTCTCATGTAATCGGAAACGAAATGCAGGAAATGGTCAATGCCTATCTTAACGGTGATAATGAAAAGGCTGCAAAAATACACCAGCAGATTCTTCCGATTATGGAAGGGCTTTTCAATGCTCCAAGCCCAGTGCCTGTAAAAACAGCGCTTCAAATCAAAGGACTTGATGTCGGATCTGTCCGCCTGCCGATGGTTCCTTTAACTGAGCAAGAGCGAAATGCAATAACTGCATTATTCAAATAATTAAATTAAGAGTTAAGCCAATCAGATATTAAGCTGATTGGCTTTTTCTGCTTCTATAAAGCAGGACTATGAAGAACATTCCCTTTTGCGCTAGGTAATATCGTCTTTATGAAGGCACTATGCGGCCCAAATTTCGCTTACCATGGAAAGATCGTCTTTATGAAGCCACTATGAAGCCACTATGAAGCCCAAATTACACTTACCCATGGAAAGATCGTCTGTATAAAGCCTCGATGCGGCCCAAATTTCGCTTGGTCATGGAAAGATTGTCTTCATGAAGGCACTATGCAGCCCAAATTTCGCCTGTCCATGGAAAGATCGTCTTCATGAAGCCACTATGAAGCCCAAATTACACTTGCCCATGGAAAGATCGTCTGTATAAAGCCTCGATGCCGCCCAAATTTTGCTTGGTCATGGAAAGATTGTCTTCATGAAGGCACTATGCGGCCCAAATTTCGCTTACCCATGGAAAGATCGTCTTCATAAAGGCTCGATGCCGCCAGAATTTCGCTTGGTCATGGAAAGATCGTCTTCATAAACTCTCTATGAAGCCCATATTCTTCATCCATGGAAAAGAATCATCTTTATAAGTGCTCTATTACCCTAATAAATCTCAATCAGAGAACAGAATCCAGTACATAAACCGCTTTTGTGAAGTAATAAAAACTGCACCTTCCAAAAAGCTGCCGTTATCAGGGGTGAAATCATATCCAAAGGATACTGAGTATTTCTAAGCCTGGCAGCGCTTACCCTTTGTATAAATTTGGTTGTCATGGTTTTAGGACATCAAGTATAATGATGATAACTGATCTTGATCGGCTGAACATGCATGGGAGGAAACGTACATTGAAAAAGAGACAGAATGAAAGCATCAAGTTAACAGCACTTGGAGGAGTCGGAGAACTGGGTAAAAATATGTATTTAGCAGAGGTAGACGAAGACATTTACGTTGTCGACGCGGGATTAATGTTCCCTGAAAATGAAATGCTCGGAATTGATATTGTAATCCCGGATATTACTTATCTAGTCCAAAATAAAGAAAGGGTACAGGGAATCTTTTTAACACATGGGCATGAGGATCATATCGGAGCCCTTTCTTATATATTGGCTAAGGTAAATGTTCCTGTTTATGGAACAAAGCTGACGCTTGCCCTTGCAAAGGCAAAATTGAAGGAACAGGAATACAAAGGTAAAGCCCAATTTATTGAAATAAATTCAGATTCAAAGCTTGAGTTCGATTCGGCTGAAGTTACCTTTTTTAGGACTAGCCACAGTATTCCGGACAGTGTGGGAGTTGCCATCCATACTTCAGAGGGTGCTATCGTATATACGGGCGATTTTAAGTTCGATCAGGCAGCAGCCTCGCTTTATAAGCCTGAAATAGGAAAAATGGCGCGTCTGGGCGAAGAGGGGGTACTATGCCTTCTATCCGACAGCACTGAAGCAGAAAAGCCAGGATATACAAACTCAGAAGCTAAAGTTGCCAGAGAAATGACAGCTGCCTTTTATGCTGCCAAAGGAAGGGTATTTGCTGCTTCATTTGCTTCCGACCTAATCCGTATCCAGCATATTTTTGATGCTGCGCTGGAAACCGGCAGAAAAGTGGCGGTTGTTGGAAAAAGCCTTCAAAAAATTTATGATATAGCCCTTCAATTGGGATATCTGCAGGTTGGGGAAGACGTAATTATTCCCGTTTCGGAAATCGGAAAATACCGGGATAATGAAATCGCTGTACTTACGACTGGTTCTCAGGGGGAACCGATTGAAGCTCTTCAAAAAATGGCAAAGCAGTCCCACAGACAGGTAAATATTAAAAAGGGGGATACAGTCCTGCTTGCCGCATCTCCGTTAAGGGGAACGGAAGTCTTTATTTTTAAAACAGTTGACATGCTATTCAGAGCCGGTGCTGAAGTGATTTCAGGAAAGGGTACGTTTAATACCTCCAGCCATGGAAGCCAGGAAGAGCTTAAATTCATGATCAACCTTATGAGTCCGAAATTTTTTATTCCGGTACATGGTGAATACCGTATGCTGAAGGCACACGCAGGCGTTGCTAAGGAGTGCGGTTTAACCAATGAACAAATCTTCATCCCGGATAAAGGGGATGTAGCTGAAATCAAAAACGGCAAAATTTTAACTGGCGGAAAAATCCCTTCCGGCAATGTTTTGATTGATGGTATTGGAGTAGGGGATGTTGGAAATATCGTTTTAAGAGACCGGAAGCTCCTCTCACAGGATGGAATTTTATTGGTTGTGGTCACCTTGAAAAAGCGTGAGAAAAAAATCTCAGCTGGCCCTGAAATCATTACAAGAGGGTTCGTGTATGTCAGGGAATCAGAGAAGCTGCTTGAAGAAGCAGTCAAAATAGTAAAAGAAGCGGTCGAGCAAAATCTTGTCAGAGAAGCATTTGACTGGTCGGGTATAAAACAGGATATGCGAGACAGCCTGAATCAATATCTTTATGAAAAAACAAAACGGAGACCGATGATCCTGCCAATCCTTATGGAAGGTTAATCGCCTTAGAAACAGTCTGGTAAGTGCCGGGCTGTTTTTCTTTTTAGGTAACATTTATCTGCTCTGCTTTTAAATCTGGTTCTATAATATTTGTTGGGGTTCTTACACAATTTGAACATAAAAAATGCACGTAATCATCCAGTCTTTTATACTTGAGTTGTCGAGAAACAAGTATAGATTGGAGATACGTGCATAATGAATTCTAACATAGTTTTGCCTGGTTTTGAAGGAGTAACGATTACGAAGATGGATGAAGTGGACGGGAGAATCTGTATTCATGCAGAGATGCCGGTT
>JAGGRA010000033.1 GCA_018613035.1 Pseudomonas sp. ISL-84
ACCCCCTCCTACTCGATTTAATTAAAGGGCGTGGAACTTCTTTTATAGTGATTCTATCCAAGCCAACCCCTGGTAAAGAACCCTAAGGAGACTTTTTGTTTTGGGATTATAGCAATTAAGTTTTACTTGGTTTTCTTAAAAAAACAGGGTTAATATAAAAAGCTGATGATTTTAGGAAAAATCAACAGCTAATTCAGTTATTGCAAATGGCCGGGTATATTGTCATTAGGAGCTTCTTCGGCTACTTCGGAAAAAATATCTTCTTCATTTTCGGGCAGGATATGGACTGAAAAGCCCTTTGCAAAAGCAGGTTCCAGCAGACTGATCAGCTGCTGGACATCCGCCTGGAGCTGCTGAAATTCTTTTTTCGTTACAGGCTGGGCTTCGTCTTTTAATTCATAGCCTACCTGGCCGTTTGCCTCCAAAGTTGCCCATCTTACATCACTGATTACAGCCACATTATGCTGCCGTAACTTCATTTCCAGCTGGTCTACTGTAAACCGCAGTTTTCTCAGGTTTGCCTCATTTAATTCTCCGTCTTCAATGATAACCTTGGATTGTCCTGTTATGAACCTCTCGAACTTATCAGATTTAACTTGGGCGTATTCCATTATGATTAAGGTCAAAACCAGAATGAATCCTACAGCAAGAGTGGTCCAAATGTTGCTGCCGGAAACAGGCTGGATTAACAAGGATCCGATCCCAATCATGATAACGACCTGAGCCAAGGTCATTTGAGAAATAGACTTTCTGCCAGCTAATCTTAAAAGGAGTGTACCACCGATTACGATGATGATCGGTTTCCATATCCAATCAAATTCCATACGCTTTCCTCCTTCGCGGTCTATTTATTATTAAATATTCTTTCGTAAAAGGAGTCTTCTAAATCTGCCTCTGTCAAATTATTTAACAAAAAGCGCCTTTCCTATTGTTTCAATGTTATTAAACGTGTTATTATCAAAATATTATAAAAAATTAGAACGTTTTTATAACAAGAGTACATAAAAAAATTTGCCGGGGGGATTTGGGATGAGGAAGATGTTGGCTATTTTAGCAAGCAGTGCATTATTGATGCTGGCTGCATGCGGATCAGGAAATGAGGAAAGCAGCGGGGAAGCGGCTGAAAAGAAAACGGTGAAAATCGGAATTACCCAGATTGTTGAACATCCATCATTGGATTCAGCAAGAGAGGGATTTATTGCAGCATTAAAAGATGCAGGCTATGAAGAAGGAAAGAACCTTAAAATTGATTTCCAAAATGCACAGGGAGATATGAACAATAACATGTCAATCGCCCAGAATTTAGTAGCAGACAAAAATGATCTTATTTTGGCGATAGCAACTGCTAGCGCACAGTCTGTGGTTCAGTCTACTAAGGAAATTCCAATCCTTTTTACAGCTATTACAGATCCGGTGGGAGCGGAACTTGTGCAAAGTATGGAAAAGCCGGGCGGCAATGCAACAGGTACATCTGATACACATCCAGATGCCATCAAGGATACGATCAACTCGATTAAGACATTCGTTCCTGATGCTAAAAAGGTTGGAATCATCTACAATGACGGAGAACCCAACTCTGTTGTCAATGTAAAACATGCGAAAGAAGCCATCGAAGCCATTGGCCTGGAAGCAGTAGAAACAACTATTTCAACAAGCTCTGAAGTAAAGCAGGCTGCTGAATCCTTAGTTGGCCGTGCGGATGTATTCTATATTCCTAAAGACAATACAGTTGTCTCGGCTCTTGAATCTGTATTGACAGTAGCCAATGAAAAAGATATGCCGGCCTTTGTAGGCGAAAGCGATTCCGTGAAACGCGGCGGCTTCGCATCTTATGGCTTTGAATACCATGACTTGGGCTACACAACTGGAAAAATGGCCGTTGATATCCTCGAAGGCAAAGAGCCAAGCGAAATCCCGGTCGGTTACCCGGAAAGCCTTGAGCTTGTGATTAATAAAAAAGCTGCGGAAGAACAGGGAATTACTTTGACAGATGAAATGCTGAAGGATGCTAAGGTGGTAGGAGAATAAATAGAAAGATACAGTCAGTAGTTGCTGGCTGTATCTTTTTTTGTCATTTACTAAGAGTTTAGGATTAAAATACAGAAGCAAAGGGGATAAAACTGTCTTCATATGAAGGCAGTTTTTTAATATATAGATATGCCTTTCTGACTATTCAAGGATCAAAAATATTCCCATGAATCCTTAGAATTAAATAAATTACTTATCCGACTATCTACAGGTCTTATTTTAAACTTATAGTGAAATAATACATATGCTGGTGAAAAATTACATCAATTTATGGTTTTGTAGTTATTTTTAATATCATCAATAATACCTAATTGAGTATTAAATTGGCTAATGGAGAAGATTTAAGGGAAAACAAACCTAAAGACCTATAAATTGTAATATTTGTAATAAAACCTGATGAAAGTTAAAAGATATTTTACGAATATACCTTCCATAGCCACTATATAAACAGGTCTTAATGCCTATTAAAAAATCTTGATCTTGAGATATTAATAGGAAGAAAAATACAGACAAAATTCGACATTTCCTTGGGCGAGTTTGACGGAAATGTGAACGCGTGATAGTAAATATATAGTATAAAAAAAGGAAAATTTTTAAAAATACGGTTTTACATAATTTTAAACGGGGTAAATAGCAGGAAATACATTTCCATATTTTATCATTTTAATAAAATTTATCCAGATATAGGAGAGAAGATTTAGGATGCTAGAGTCAAAGAGGAGAGCCATTATATTTATATCTATCTCATTAATCCTGGCCCTGATAGCCGGTTTTATGTTTCTTCAAAAAGTAAGTGAGCTTAATAATAAGCTGGGTGGAACTACAAAGGTTTATGTTGCCAGTGAACAGATTGATTCCAGGGCAATTATCAAACCTGAAGATGTAGAGACTGTTGATCTTCCAAATAAATTCTTGGTTGAAGGTTCGCATATAAAAGACCCAAAAGAAATAACAAATAAAGTTTCCATAGTTCCCATTTCAAAGGGTGAGATTATTACGAAAAGTGTTTTAAAGGACTTCTCAGGGGTTGGTGATCCCAATAACCGCCTAGTTGCACTATTTGCCAATGAAAAAATATCTTTTGATGAAGAAGTTAAAGGTCATGATCGTGTAGATATAGTAGTCTCGCATCAATTTGAAGGAACTCCAAAGACAGAAACTTTTATGTCGGATGTTTTTGTGTCTAGGATTTCAGAAAATAATAAGAAAAAATTGCTTGGTGTTGGTCTCGAGGTTTCAAAAGAGGACGCCCCTAAGCTTATACACATGCAAAATTACGCAGATAGTATACGAGTTTTAAAGGCTAACGTAGGTAAAGATCAACCGGCTAAAGAGGCTGTAAATGGCGAAAAGGATGCCGAGAAGCAGGCCGCTGAGAAACCGGCAGAACAAAAAACCTCTAGCGGAAAGCCAGCTGAAAAGCCGGCAGAACAAAAAGCCTCTAGCGAAAAGCAAGTTGAAAAGCCAGCAGATAAAAAGCCAGCCGAAAAACCGGCTGGAGAGGGAAATTAATCAGGCGGCAAATTACATTATTAATGTCAAAAAAGTATATTGATGTCGGAGGTACAACACATGGCTACGGGAAGCAATATTCTGCTTGTCAGTGACGATAAGCAAATCAGTGAGCAGATTATACAGCAGGCACTTCAGGCATATCCTAGCCTGCAGCAGGCAGCACCCTCTGAGGTAAGAAAAGAAATTGACCGGATTGCGCCTGATGTCGTTTTGCTGGTAAATCCAGAAGATGAATCAGGAATTGAACTAGTCCAATATATTCATAGTGAATATCCGGACATCATTATCGTTTTTATTGCAAAACAACAGGATTTCCTGGTGCTCAGAGACGCTTCAAGAGCAGGTGCTACTGATTTTTTTGTTCTTCCGGATGAAATGAGCCAATTCAGTGATCGAATCGAACGAATTCTGTTAATTGCTCAGGAACAAAGCAAACATCATTCACAAAGCATTGTTTCTAACCATGGCTTAAGAAGGGGAAGAGGGCAAATTTTTTCCTTTTACAGCGGCAAGGGAGGAAGCGGTGCAACACTTCTTGCAAGCACATTTGCTCAGACGCTTAAGTTAGAATCTACTGCACAGGTTATTTTAATCGATATGAATCTGCAATTCGGCGGAGCGGATATGTACTTAGGGATTGAAAGCAATCGTTCGCTTGCCGATTTAAAACCGGTTATTAATGAATTGAATGAGAATCATATAAGGAATGTCAGCGAGAAAGAACCAAACTCCAAAATGGAGATATTGCTGAGCCCAAGAGATGCTGAGGTAGCTGAGGGATTGAATGAAGACTTCTTCACAAAACTTTTAAGGGCTTGCAGGCGCAGCTATGATTATGTCATTGTTGACCTGCCTTCAAATATGACATCCAATACATATGTGGCTTTGGAAGAAGCGGATGTTATTTACTATGTTATGAACTTGGATACCCCATCCCTTCAGGTGTTCAAACACGTAGAAGATTTATTCAAAAGACTGGGCATGGATACAGAAGAGCGCCTGGAAATTGTGGTCAATCAAAAAGGAAGAGAGAATGAATTGACGCCTGCTGATGTGAAAAATTTGCTGACAGCTCCTGTAAGTGCTGAAGTAAGACGAGATATTAAAGGGGTACAAACCTTTATTAATAAAGGCGAACCACTAAGAAAAACAACTAAAGAGAAGAAGCTTATACCAGTTGCAAAAGACGTTCGAAAGTGGGTATTAACCCTTCTAAAATAATTGATACGACGGGGAAGGAGGGAAAGAATGTCGTTATTTAAACGTACAGAGAAGCATCACCCGGAATCATCAACATCAAAGGTGAGCTATTCTACTTACGACAGCCCTTATATCGAAGAGCTAATCGAACATTATAAAAACCGGCTGCTGAGAGAAACCAACCTGGAACAGCTGACAAGTTTGACACAAGGTGAAATGCGATTAGCCATCGAGCGTTTAATTAGCCAATTCATGACTGAGGAAAAAGTTATTATTTCCAGAGGCGACAAAGAAACCTTACTTACTCGATTAATCGATGAATCAGTAGGTTTTGGGCCGCTCGAGCCCCTTCTTTCAGATGATGAAATCACAGAGATTCTTATAAATGGACATAATGAAGTCTACATTGAGAAAAAAGGACAATTGCAATTAACTAATCTGCAGTTTCGTGATGAAGCTCATGTAAGGCATATCATTGATCGGGTTGTAGCGCCGCTTGGAAGGCGTGTCGATGAAAGCTCTCCTATGGTCGATGCCCGGCTTCAAGACGGAAGCCGTGTAAATGCAGTTATTCCTCCTGTTAGTTTAAATGGGACTCTCATATCTATAAGGAAATTTAGGGCCGATCCTTTTAAAATGAGCGATTTGATTGAATTCGGATCTTTAAACGAAGCAATGGCACAGTTTATCAATGCAGCTGTTTTTGCCAAGATGAGTGTCCTTATTTCCGGAGGTACAGGCAGCGGTAAAACAACTCTTCTTAACGCCCTTGCCAGATCAATACCTAGTGGCGAAAGGGTTATCACGATTGAAGACTCGGCGGAATTAAAGCTGGACCGGCCCAATGTAGTCGGAATGGAAGCGAGACCTCCAAACGTGGAAGGGACCGGCGAAATAACGATCCGGCAACTGGTGCGGAACGCCCTCCGTATGAGGCCTGACCGGATTATTGTTGGGGAGGTTCGCGGATCGGAGGCATTTGATATGCTTCAGGCGATGAACACAGGCCATGAGGGTTCTCTTACTACAGTCCATGCCAACTCTCCGCTTGACGCCTTAAAGAGGGTGGAAGGCATGGTAATCATGGCAGGTATGGATCTGCCTTCAAAAGTAATCAGAGAATACATTGTAGGAGCATTGGATTTAATTATACAGGGAACACGCCTGCCGGATGGACAGAGGAAACTAGTTTCAATCTCTGAAGTTGTAAAAAACCCTAACGGAGAAGCGGAGATTCAAGAAATTTTCAAATTCAAGCGTACGGGTATCGATGGAAATGGCAACATATTAGGGTACTTTACCCCAACTGGAGTCATTCCTAAATGTCTCGATAGATTAAGAATTTTTGGTGCAGATATAGACGAATCAATTTTTCATGCAGAAGAAGAGGTGAGGGACAGTGACCATATCTATTCTTTATAGTTTAGCTGTCCTCTTCGGTTTATGGGGAGTGTACAATCTATTAGGCTATCGAAACTCAAAAAAAGAGTGGCGGAATAAAGTTGAGAAATGGTACGGCCATAATAACAACCGAAAAAGCTTCATTCTCGTTCTGGGTGACAAATTTGACGGGACCAGCATGGGTCAAAAAACGATTGATCAGCTAAGACGTGCGAACATTCAATTAATGGCATCGGAATTTTACGGAATATTATTTTTCGGTGCTATTACATTTGCTTTTTTCTTAAATAATTTTTTCAGCATTAAATTTCCTATAAACATTTTGGTATCGATGATTTCGGCGGAAGTGACAAGGAGAGCCTTATTCTTAATCCGCCGTAATAAATACGAGGAAAGGATGAATGATCAGCTTCCTGAAATCTGCCGGATACTAGCTAACTCAACCCGTTCCGGAATGACCTTGACACAAGGTATTGGGATAGCAGCACAAGAGCTGAAGGACCCTGCAAGAGAAGAATTCAGCAGGCTGCATAGTGAGCTCCAGCTTGGGGTCGACTTTAATCGCGCACTTAGAAATATGCAAAAAAGAATATCGTCCAGGGAATATCAATTGTTTGTAGCGTCCCTGTTAATTCAAAAGCGGGCAGGAGGAAACATTCATGCCGTTCTGGACGAAATGGGAAAAACAATGGAGGAAAGAAAATTGCTATTGCAGGAAATAAAAACGATGACTGCAGAGCAAAGATATATTGCATATATCGTACCGGTCCTGCCCATCTTTTTACTTCTGGTCATGAACAATATCAATGAAGGATTTATCGATCCTTTATTTACGGGGATAGGACTTGTCCTGCTGGTGATATTTTTGATTGGTACTTTCTTAACTTTCTTCTTAATTAAAAAAGTCACCAACATAAGGGTGTAGGGTATGGATGTTTTAATTCTAATTTGTGTTTTAATGGGTTTGTTTCTATTTTCGATCGGGCTTAAGTCATTCTATGACTATTTGATTGAGAAACAAGAATTAAAAAAGCATATACAAGACAATGTGTTTGTAAATAGGTTCAGTTTAAAAAGAAGGAAAAGCAGCAGTGAAAAATGGCTGGAAAAAACGTTTTACTACGCGGATGATTTTTCTTCATTGGGAAACAGGGTGAATTTTTTCAGTGAATCACAGGATGTTGAAAAATGGCTTATGCAGGCCAGCTATCCTTATGGTCTGACTGTCGAACGATTCCAGGGGCTGAAAATATTCGCACTGCTGGTTGGGTTTGTGATCGGATTTATGCTGATTATCATCCAATTTCCGATGTCCCAGATTTTGATTATTGTGCTCCCGCTTGCAGGCTATTTCAGTGTAATCTTATGGATTAAAAACAAAGCTAAAAAAAGGCAGGATGATCTTGGCTATGTTCTGCCGGACTTTCTGGATACTGTCAGTGTGACCCTGCAGGCAGGCATTGGGCTGGACCAGGCACTAAGGGACATTGTCCCGTACTTTGATGGTCCTGTAGGAGAAGAGTTTGCACGGTTTAACCAGGAAATAGATTTAGGGGTTCCCAGGGAGAAAGCATATAGAAGTCTCTTGGACAGAAATGATAATGAGGCATTTCAGTCACTCATTAAATCATTGATTCAGGGATCGCGCCTTGGAGTTCCTGTTGCAACTACCTTTAAGGTCCAGGCAAATGAAATGCGGAACATGAAGAAAGAGAAAATCAAAGAAGAGGCAGCAAAAGCCTCACCCAAGATTACGTTGATTACCACTTTCATTGTCATGCCGACTGTCATGCTATTAATCGGCGGATTGCTTATTTTAAACATGTTCACTGGCGAGGACAGTATAATGAACATTTTTAAATAGGATTTTAATAATTTCTTAAATTAATAGGAAATGAGAACTTTACTTGAAAGGAGGTGTTAAGTCATGAGAAAGGTTTCAATCAAACTTTATCAAAGAATGACAAGTGCTCTTAACAATGAAAGAGGAGCTCAGACATTGGAATGGGTAGCAGTTGGAGCAGTTGTTGTAACAATTGCGGCGCTTCTCGGAAGTGCATTCGATGGTGATGGGATTAAAGGAATTGTAGATAGTATTCTGGCGAAAATTTCCGATACTTTATAATGATACAGCGTTCACAGCCATTTTAATAAGACTACAATCAATATTTAGCGGCAATGAATCCAAAGATTTGCCGCTGAATATTCATTTTTGTTTAGGGAGTGTTTTTTCATTATGGGGAATAAGCTTCATCGGGTGCTTGTTTTTCTGCTGACCGTTGTTTTTTTATCAGCATGCAGTGAAAATAAGCCGGATTCTGATTCGAAAAAAACAAGTGATAATAAGACAGAAACGGTTGCAGATCAGCAAGAATCAGAAAAGGAAGAAGATGGTGAACCTGCAATTGAAGAGCTGCTGGCTGACCTTCCTAAACCTACCGAAACAGTAACTGAACTAGTTCATGCAGAGGCAGGAGAATTCTCGGGGAAAGGATATGATGACTTAACCCCTGAAGAACAAAAGGAAGCAGTGGAAAGACTAAGGGAGCTTCCAAAGCTAGGCGAAAATCCATCTGAACAGGAAATAGAACTTTATTGGAGGAAGTCCCTTTCTCTATTTCATGAAGACTATGCAAATCCAGCAGAGGCGCTGGGCATCCTTGAAGTTGAAGCATTTGGCAGCCCGGATATAGAAGATGAACGTTTTCAATTTAAAGATCATTTAAATGTTGAAATCCTTCTTGATGCAAGCGGCAGTATGGCAAACCAAATTGATGGAAGAACCATGATGGATATCGCAAAGGAGTCGATTAAGGAATTTGCGGAGTCCTTGCCTGAAGGTGCTAACATTGCTCTCCGTGTATATGGGCACGAAGGTACAGGGTCAGATCAGGATAAAGAACTTTCCTGTAAGAGCAATGAATTGGTTTATGAAATGAGTGCTTACCAAGCTGAAGCTTTGGGAAAATCTTTAAATGAATTCCAGCCTGCTGGCTGGACGCCGCTAGCTAAAGCAATTGATGAAGCAAAGAAAGATTTAAGTTCATATAAGAGCGATACAAATACTAATATCATTTATTTAGTAAGTGATGGAGTAGAAACATGTGATGGTGATCCTGTCGCAGAGGCCCAAAGTCTTGCCGATTCCGATATAAAGCCGATTGTGAATGTGATAGGCTTTGACCTTAACGCTGAGGGTCAAAATCAATTAAAAGAAGTAGCGCAAGCAGCTAAAGGGATTTATAGCAATGCGAGAAATCAAGATCAATTAAATCAAGAATTGGCCAGAGCCCGAGAGATTGCCGAGAAGTGGACACAATGGCAAAAAGACGCTGTGAACAATGCCTCAAGTCAGAGGTATGATCAGCTATTATCTGATATTCCGCGCTTCGGAATTGATTGGAATGAGGCTAATAGGTACGAAAAATCAAATATTAGAGAGCCTTTGAGGGTATTAAGAGATGAAGGCCATATCAGCCGGGAAGCGTTCCAGCTCTTATCTGACAAAACAAGTGAGCGGTATAGCAACGTCCTGAATATGAATAAACAAATCAGAGAAGACTTAAGAAGTTTAGCTAATAAAAACTTTGAGAGTGTAAAAGAAGAAATCAACAAGAAATATAGTGAAAACACAAACTAAAAGTGAATATTCTATCGATATTTTTGCAGGAATAGATGCTAGTTATTCCTGCAAAAATATTGATTTACCATTTAATTAACAGAGCTAATTAGAAAAAAAAGGGGGGATGCTCATATGTCCAATTTAAAAAAGAAACTCCAAGAAGAAAAAGGTTCGATGACACTCGAATTTCTAACAGTCATGCCTTATTATTTCTTTTTCTTCTTATTATTATGGCAGGCCGTTGCCTCGGGATTAACCATGATGAAGGCTCAGTCAGCTGTGAATGAAGCAGCAAAGTATTATGCAGTGACAGAGGAATACAGTGAAGCCTACAGTATTGCCAGTGATGCCATTGGAGTAAGCGACATTATGACATTCCAGGGTTTTGATATTCATACAGGTTTTAATGGTGAATTTGAAGCTGTTATTCAACTCCGGCATGGACTGGTATTTGTTCCTAAGGAATGGAGAAATAAGGCATCTATTAATTTTACTCACAAGGTAAATAGCAGGGTGATTAAATGAGGTGTTATATAGATAATGAACGGGGAAGCGGAGTTCTTTTGACTATCTTTAATTTCTTAATAGTGGGAATAATGCTAATTCTCGTTTTGAATATCGCCATGGCTTTTACAAAAAAAGAGCAGGCTTCCATTGCGGCAGAGCATGCGAGCCTGGCAGCTACAAGTGTATTGTATGAACAGGTATATGAGAATGTTAAAAGCTATAAAAAGTTGATTGACGCTGACATTGAAGAAGGAACCATAGACATATTAAAAACGATTGAGGAAAAGGTGGAAGAGAGAGAAGATAAACTTAAGTATTCCCAGCCTTTCCTTTCAAAGAATGAACGGCGTATTCAAGCCATCGATGATGTTTTATCAAGCGAAATTAAAGAGGATCATCTCTTTTCCGACCAAGTACTTCAAGCAGTAAGGAATGCGGAAAGTTCTATAGACAGTTCAGTACAGAATACTATTCGAAAAAATTACGGTAAAGATGCAGCGAGTGAGTATAATTGGGAATTCCAAGAATACAGAATTGCAGTGGAGGCACAAACAGAGTTTGAAGCAGTTCACTATAATGGCCTTAATTTTGGAGAAAACAGCGACATTTCACAAGTTGGAATGGGTCCGGAAATTTCATTTCTAGAGGCTTTAGGATGGTGAAAGTGTTAGTTGAATACTAGATAAGAAAGGAGTATGAGGCTATGAAGAGGAAAACCAAATCTATGTTTAAAAGAACGGCGGCCTGCTTACTAGCATCTTTCATTATACTGATTAACTTCCTTCCTGTGGCGGCGCTTGCTCAAGGGAATTTCAACCCCGGTACTTTTTCTCCGGGTACCTTTTCCCCCGGCACATTCTCTCCAGGTGAATTCAATCCCGGTACATTTAGTCCGGGTCAATTCAATCCTGGTACATTCAGTCCTGGGCAATTTTTACCTGGCCAGTTCTCACCTGGCCAGTTCTCGCCTGGTCAGTTTTCACCAGGAGATTTCAGCCCGGGCGAATTTTCTCCAGGTGAGTTTGATCCGGGGCAATCCACGCCGGGAACAATTAGGCCAGGAAATGGGACTGGAACAGATCCGTTTGGAAATTTCGGAGGGCAAAATGGCCTTCCTCCACAATTCAATCCACCCATCATAGACCTGCCTGGAAATGTTGAACACCCTATTGGCAATACGGGAACCATGGATCCTGGCAACCCAGAGGCGAATAAGAACGTGCCATTTCCGTATGAAGAAGACGGGAATTACCAGGCTTTTAAATTTATTACGAAAGACATGCTTTTTCCAGCTATTGATGGTTTGTATCTCCATACCATTCAAGATATAGATTGGAATAAGTATGGAGATGGATTAAGCAGAGATCTTGCCAAGGGGATCGTGAAAAACCGGTTAGAAGCAATGTTTAAAGATGAATCATTGTTGAGTGCCCCTGTTAATCTGGGGGTAGATGTTTGGTCTGCTTATGATAACGGACAACACATTAGCAAGTTCCTAGGTTCAACCACTGATATTCGAAATGCCTGGAATGCTGCCAGGGCTGCTTCCACTACTGGAGGCTCATTTAGTACAGCTGCGAATGCTGGATCATTCCTTTCGAATGCAACAAAGACATTTGAAATGGGGACAGGATTTGCAGGGAAAGCTGCCCCATGGCTGGCTGCAATCAGCACTGGGATTTCTGGAGCGGAAACAGTAATGAACTTTGCGAATGGAAAGACCAATGATGGAATTGCTAGCTTAGGTGAGACATTGATGTCTGGCGCAGTTGTTCTTTCGGCAACCGGTGTGGGTGCACCGATTGCGGCCGGAGTCGCTCTAGTTGGGGGAGCTCTTTGGGCTGGAGCAAAGATTTATAAGCATGCCGGAGCAATCAAAAGCGCATGGAAAAATAGAAAAAAACTAGTATCAAATGCTGCCAAATCAGTAGGAAATGCAGTTAAAGGCGGGGTAAATGCTGTGAAATCCGGCTTTAAGACAGTTTCCGGGTGGTTTAGCTAAATAAACTCCTATAGAATAGACAAAGCTACTACTAATACAGCCAGTAATAGGAGGAAGATTCATGATCAGAATGCATAACTTGCCGGAAAATATTAAAGAGTCTCTCAAGCCATATTACAAGGAAAACGAAACGCCGGATGTGTTTCCTGCCAAGTTTAATATTGGCGGGAAACTGTACTATTATTTTACCTTTGCTCCTGCTGAGGAACAGTTGATTATGGAGAATGATGGAACTGTTCCGCGTTTCGATGCAGTAAAGGAAGCTGCAGTTATTACTAATAGCTACAATGTATGCATTGAAACATTTGTAAATATCGGGTCTAAGTGGGTTAAGGCTAATCGAATAGAGAACTATGTGAAATTAAAGGATATTTTGCAAGAGATAGAAACTAAGCTAGGGCCATTTCCACAGGATGTTGGAAGGGCTTATAAAGTTTTTGAACAGGTGCCAGATCAAATCATGGAAAGCCAGAAGATTATTGAAGAATCCGTTAAAAAAGCTGACCATCTTTGGCAGAGAGGCAGAGAAGACCTGCTGGTAACAGAGGAAGATGAAAAGGAAATGCACGGATGTCTTGTGGATATGGTCACGGCGCAGGTCCGTCAAAATGATATTCAGCTTCAAACAGAAAGTGAAAGAAAGATAGTCTATGACTATGTTTCTTCTAAGAAAGGGCTGCTGAATTTTACTGCTCTTAATTTGGCGAGAAAATTAAAGCCATACGAGAAACATATGTTTAGCAGTAATGCGCAGGACGCTAAAGGCTGGGGTGAACTTAGACATTCTGTGCTGAACAGTGATCTTGAGGCTGAGCGCCAAAAAAACGCTGTGTTAGTATATAGGAAATTGCGTAACCCAAGATAAAACGAAAAGGGGGAATTTGCTTTGCTGCAAGCAATAAAAGAGGGCAGTGAATTATATAAAAAATACTTCCTCCGTGTAATCCTGATTGGCTTTACAATTATTCTTCCCATTCAAGCCATATATACATTAGCCATTAACTTTATTGCCATGCCTTTTGAGGTTTTTAATCTGTCTTTATGGACTTCAATTTTCCAAAGCATCTTTATGCTAATGAGCCTTTTTATCATCCTTATCCCTATGATTAGCTTGGCCAGCCAGGGTACAAGAACCAATACGGTAAAAACAGGCCAAATATATGGAGATACGATTAAATATGCCTTTTTTGCGTATTTAATCAGTATCCCATTTTCCGTTGTGACAACAATTGGGTTACTGTTATTAATCATCCCTGGAATTATTCTGCTAGTTCTTTTCATAGGCATTCCATTTGTTAAAGTTATTGAAGATGAAACTGTACCAATGGTCATAAAAAGGTCAGTATCTTTTGGAAAAGAAAACTTCATAGTGCTGTTTGGCATGCTTCTATTGTTTGCTGCAGCTGATTTTTTAGGTTCTTACTTGTTTTCATACTTAGCTATCATTATATCAGGACAAATGGCTGCACTTAACTGGGCTATGATGATATTCAATATGTTCCTGCTTCCGCTTTTTGTATTTTCAGTTGCAAAACTATACTTTAGCTGGAATGGCGAAGCTGATCTTCTTCAGGAAGGAGAGTTTCAGAAGCAGCTGGAGCAATACCGATAGAAGTCTTCTGCAAGAAGAGGTGCTGGGATTGTCTATGGAAGAGAAGAACTGGAAACAATTTCACCATTTAACTGCTTTTCTTTTACATTATTTCTCTTTCAGTGAAGGGTTTTTTCAGGTGGAAGGCAATTCCTGTTCAGGTTAGCATTTCAATGAAGCCATATTTAAAGTCATAAGATTTCAAGCTTATGACTTTTTTTATGGAATAAAGCATTTGTTTGCTTATAAGAAGCCATAAAGCATTTAAATGCGATGTAATCCCACTTTTTTAAGTGGAAATAGTAAAAAAGCACCAGGAACCAAATCATACATAACCCGTAAATATCAAATAAGCAAATCGTAAAGTTAAGTGAAAAGATAAGCCTGAAGGAGGACCTCATGATTAAAAAAAGTCCCATCTCCATAATGTTTTTGTTGAGCACCTTTCTGTTCCTCTCCGCCTGCAGTAATTCAGATACAAGCAATACGGAGACAAAGGCAGAAAAGAAGGAAGAAGCCAAATTTGAAAAGCTAGCTGAGGAAAAGAATAAGGAGCTGGAGCTTGAGCTTGAGCCGCTCGAGCTTACTTCTTATAGCGAGGAAGTCGGAGCCTCCATAAAGGAACCTGCGTATAAGGAGTTTGCAGTGAATGGCAAAGTAGTTGTTGAAGGAGAGGTAGAGAAATATTCGGCGCTAAAGTCTGAATATGCCTGGATAAAGGTGCGTGCTTCAGAAGAGGGCCATGCCGGCTATGACCATGAGTATTACACTCCAATCAAAGAGGGGAAATTCAAGCAGCCAATCCGCTTTTTTAATGGAGAAGGCGAGTATCGGGTGACGGTTCAGCTTCCAAGCATGGACAGTGAAAATTATTACTATGACACTGCAGCATTTACAGTTCACAATATCAATCCGGAAGCGGACCGGGATGTAACCTTTACTCCATTTGGCCAGGAAGCGGAAATGGCTCTGAATTTGAAATCAAGTTATGTAAAAGAGAATGAAATCTTCTCTTTAAGTGGGAAAGCGGTGAACCTGACAGACAGCGATACAATTATGCTTAAAATAAATAAGGATGCTGAAATGTGGAAGCACGTCATACCGATTGAGGAAGGCAAGTTCTCTTATGATGTTCCTTTATTCTACGGAAAGGGGCTGCATAAGCTTGAAATATTGGTTCCGGATAAAGAGCGCGAAAATTACTATCAGACTGCGACAACACTTTTAATAGATAACGAGTCTGACAGAACCATGAGCCCAATTGAGTACTCAAAAACTTATGAGGAACGGGGAGTAACTTTGGAGTATCCGCAATATGGAGGAGAGGAATCTGATGGCACATTCTCAGTAAAAGGAAAAATTGACCCAAAGGCAGAGTTTGGCCCAGAAACCACTCACATTTATATTACGACAAAAAAAGGCGAGGACGAAGCGCTGGATGTAATCCCTGTCGAGGACTTCACATTTGATGATTCCTTTTATTTACGATTTGGACCCGGTACGTATGAGGTAACGTTAAGTGTCCCGGAAATTAAGGAGGAGAACAGTGATTACTTCAGGTTTTATGGGTTTGCCAAGTTTGAAGTCGAGTCAACAGGCGGGGATAAACGTGACCTGCTTCCTTCGAGAGGCGTCCAGTCAGATGCAGAGCCGATTACAGAATTGGCTAGAAAGTTAACAGAAGGGAAGAGCAGCGACCGGGAGAAAGCTAAAGCCATTTATGATTATGTCGCAAAAACGATTTCTTATGATGTTAAAAAACTGGAAACTGATGATTTTAACTGGGATGATAGCGCCTTAAAGACCCTGGATTCTAAGACTGGTGTCTGCCAGGATTACTCTTATCTGGCAATTGCCCTGCTGCGTGCAAGCAATATGGAAGCCCGTTTTGTGGAAGGTACTGCCTTTAGCGGATTCTGGCCCCAAAAGCATGCCTGGGTGGAAGTAAAAGTGGATGGACGCTGGCTGACTATGGATCCAACATGGGGAGCAGGTTATATAAAAGATGATAAATTCGTAGCGGCCTTTAATGAAAAATACTTTGATCCAAATAAGGAAGAGTTTGAAAAAACACATTACCGCACAGGGGTTTCTTATTAAATATGAAAAAGCCACAGGGCTTATTCCTGTGGCTTTTTCTTTTTGCCAAAAAGGAAAAATAAGCGGCAGCGGCGAAATAATTGGATTGAGCATTTTTAAATTGGCTGTGGAGGAATCGATGTGGGAAAGGTAATGGCGGCAGTGGTTTTATCCCTGGTATTTCCGGGGTTAGGGCAGTTTTATAATAAGGAAAATAAAAAGGCGATTGCCTTTATTATTGTCAATATTGTGTTTGTGCATGTGTACCTGAAGGAACTGATGTTTCCCCTGATTCTCTTTCATATATTGGCGGCAGTTGATGCTTTCGCATTAGCGAAAGAAAAGAACAGTGAAAAGGAGGGGTTTCTTACACTTCCAAAAGCAGTTCCTATTTTGGGTGCTGCCGTTATTTTTATTTCACTAATGATTGCGGGCACCTATTATTATTTCCTGAGGCCTGCTGAACCTGTCGCTTCTGTACCTCAAAAAACGAGAGCAGAGATGAAGGCGGCAGAGGATAAAGTGATTTTGGATCTAGCGGATAAGTACCGGCATGATTTTTATGTTCAGAGTTCAAGGTATAATGGTGAGGATTCAAGATATGAGATTACTGTTTACCCGAAAAACCAGCAGGAGCTTGCGTTTATAGCTAGTTTCTCCGAAAAAGGGCAGAGCTTCAAGGATCGCTATATGAATACCAGATGGGAAAAAGAGTTCGAGCAGGAAGCATCCTCTTTGCTGGGGGAAGGGGCAGTGCTTTCTTCTTCAATAGATGCAGATGAAGGGACGCAGAAAAAGCTAGATCCACTGGCCATTCCGTCTTTTGAAGAACTCCGGCTAATGTATGCACAGGGGTATACCCACACAATGAATATTAAGGTTGAAAATCCGGAAAGCCTTTATCCTTTTATCACCTATATAAAAGATAAGAAGATTAATAATCCAATGCTGAAATTACAGCTGTCAGACAGGGTTATTGAGCTTAATAGCGGAAATATAGAAGAACTAAAAACTCCGTCTGATTTGGAAAAATACATAAAATAATGTCTTTATTAAACTCGCTGTTGATTTCTGATCAGTCACTCAGCGTACCCTCTGGGAGTCTTATCAAGCATTCAGGATTACCCTGTTTTTTTGCGGAAAGTAATCTAACAAATAAATCCAAATACCCTTCACTATATTTTCTGAAAATTGTAAAATTTTATTGACTAGGCTTTTTTGTCCACGATCTTTCTGAAGGAGGGAAAGGTTTGATAAAACAAATGGCAGGAGTTGTATTTTGTATGATGCTGATTTTTCCTGGAATGGTGAAGGCCGGCGGTTTTGGAGGAGATGATAGGGGGACTCCAGGCTATTGGTACGCTGGAGATACTCCAGGTCTTATTGATCCGGAAAAGTCTCCACTCGTTTTTGTTCATGGCTATAATAATTCTTCCGCTGTTTGGCATGAAGGAAATGATATGTACGAAGTTGCGTTGGCCAATGGCTATGAAACAGCCTTCATCGATCTACATCCTGATCGGGATATGTGGGCGAATGGCGCCATGCTGGCTGAAAAGCTAGAGGACATGTACCATCATTTCGGCGGAAAAAAGCTAGTGGTCGTTGGCTATAGCAAAGGCGGGGTGGATATACAAACAGCACTTGTTCATTATGGAGCACATCAATATGTGTCAAATGTCATTTCCTTATCATCTCCGCATCATGGAACCCAGCTCGCAGATCTCGCACATAGCAGTGCAGCCTGGTGGTTAGCTGCTCTTCTTGGGAACAACAATGAAGCAACCGAATCCCTGCAGACAGGTAATATGCAATACTTCAGGGCTATTACGGATACACATGAAAACGCAGCGAAAAATTTTTATTTTACACTAGGCGGTACAAAATGGGGTTCTTTTGGCAGCGCCTCTTATTGGGGAGGCCTATACTTAAGCCAATACGGTAAAAATGATGGTGTTGTAACGACAGTTAATTCCCGCTTGCCCGGTGCCTCTATTGTACAGGAAGGCAGCTGGAACCATACGACCATCAGGGAAGGATCCTACACATTCCAGGTATTTAGGCCATATACAATGGTTACCCAGCCTGCATCTGTTTTAGCATCTGCAAGCAAGATAACTCCAATCAGCCAGCCGAATGTCCACTCCATCGTAAAAGGCGGAAAAGCAGTGAATGCTTTAAATGACCATTTTGCCGTTGAAGAAAATGTTAAATCCATGACTGTATCCTTCTTAAGCGAGAAAAACTTGTCTTCATTAACATTGACAGGTCCGGATGGGAAGGAATATAAAACAAAAAAGGTTTATAAAGAAGGATCGGAATTTTTTAAGGGAGCATGGGTTCACCAGTTTGAAATGGATGCACCTGAAGCAGGCCCTTGGTCATTGAAGGGACCTAGAAATGCTTCCTACCTATACACGGTCTCCCTCGATAGCCCTTTAAATGACACACTCCAGCAAACTGCCGGGATTATGAACAAAAATAAAATCTATAAAACAAAATGGACGCATTTCGGATTTGATTCAACAGGGAAGAAGCTGCAAGAAAAGACAAAGGGTGAGAAATCCGGACTATTGGCAGATAGCGAATTTAAACAGGAAGGTGTATATAACGTGACAACTGAAGTTAGAGGGGTAACCTCCAATGGGAAACCTTTCGAAAGAACGATCATTGAATCTTTCTATGTAAATAAGGATGGTGAACGCCAATAAATATTCTTTTGGGCTGCTGGGAGGCAGTCTTTTTTAATTGGGAGATATACGAAAAGTAATATTAGCTGGATGTATGCAGGAAAACAAATGCCAATCATTTTATGAAACCTTTTACCAGTTTAACCGTTAATAGTATTATGCCTATTTTATCAAAAAGGCAGAAACGTCTCGTCAGATTACAGGACTTTTAGACGAAATATCGAATATATAAATGGTTGGAAGTAATTTTAATAGAATTGATAAATGCAAACGCATGAGATAGATAAGGAGAGGTTTCACATGGATCGGAATCATATGCACTCTACGATAGAGAGGGTATTGGGGAATATTGAGAAAGTAATGATTGGCAAACGGAATGTAGCAGAGTTAAGCTTGGTGGCGCTTCTCGCGGGAGGCCATGTATTGCTGGAGGATGTTCCGGGTGTCGGAAAAACAATGATGGTGCGTGCGCTGGCAAAATCTGTGGGTGCATCATTTAAGCGCATCCAATTCACACCTGACTTGCTTCCTTCAGATGTGACAGGTGTATCCATCTATAATCCAAAGGAAATGGAATTTCAGTTCAGGCCTGGCCCGATCATGGGCAATATCATTTTAGCAGACGAAATTAATAGAACCTCTCCAAAGACGCAATCTGCGCTTCTCGAGGGGATGGAAGAGAGCAGCGTCACAATTGATGGGGTTACACACCGCCTTGAAAAACCGTTCTTTGTTATGGCGACACAGAATCCGATTGAGTATGAAGGAACATATCCGCTGCCGGAAGCACAGCTGGATCGTTTTTTATTAAAAATGAAGATGGGCTATCCCGATGTTTCGGAGGAAATGGAGGTCCTGAACCGGGCGCAGCGAATTCCGCCCATTGAAGAACTGGAGCCCGTTATTGATTTGGCAGAGCTTCGTGAGCTCCAAAAAGAAATAAAAGAAGTCCATGTGGATGATACAATAAAACGCTATATTGTGGATATTGCCAATCGGACAAGAACACATAGCAGTGTGTATTTAGGGGCGAGTCCGCGTGGTTCGATTTCTTTAATGAAAGCGGCCCAGGCATACGCATTTATGTATGGACGCGATTATGTGCTTCCAGACGATATTCAGTATTTGGCGCCGGGTGTGTTTGTCCACCGGATTATTCTGAAGTCTGAGGCGAAATTTGAAGGTATTACAGCAGATGAAATTGTGGAACGTGTCATTGCCAGGGTTCCGGTCCCTGTTCAAAGGTTAGTGAAGTAATATGAACCAGGTGTTTAATACACTAAAAGGTATATGGAAACTAATCGTTTTATTCGTTCTTATTCTCCTCGCCTTTTCCTATGCCATGTTTCAGGGAGGATTTGTGAGCTGGTTTTTATTTTACAGCTTTCTTCCTTTTGCTTTATATGCGCTTGCTTTATCTTTTTATTCCCTAAAGGACTTTCAAGTGGAAAGAATATTGCCTAAAACAGAATTCAATGCAGGAGAAAATGCTGTCATCACATTGAAAATAAGGAGGAAAGCTGCTTTTCCTTTATTATATCTGGTTGTGGGGGATGGGATGAGTGAGCAGCTCCTTTTTTCGAAGCATGGAAAAAAGCCGAAGCGGTTTTTGTTTCCAGGATTCCAAAAGGAAATGTCCCTGCAATATCAAATAGACCGTTTGCCAAGGGGGGAGCATTTCTTTACCTCCATTCGCATTAAAACTGGGGATGCGCTTGGGTTAATTGAAAAGGAAAGACAAGTTCCTGCAGAAAATAGAATGATTGTTTATCCGGCATATGAGGAGATCATCTATAAGCCTTTAGCACATCATTATGACCAGGGAATGACCGCCTCAAAAGAGCGGGTGCAAAGGGATACCTCCATGGCGATCGGCATAAGAGAGTATCAGCCGGGAGATCGGTTTTCCTGGATTAACTGGAAAGCCACCGCAAAGCGAAATGATATTATGACAAAAGAATTTGAACAAAGGCAGTCACATGATGTGTATATTCTCATGGATTGTGCGCCGGATAGTCGATTTGAAGCCATTGTTTCTTTTACAGCATCCATTGTGAGAGCCATTCTTCGCAAGGGAGCCCAGGTTGGCTTTCTGTCTTCTGCAGCAGAACGGACTATTTTTCCGGTCAGGGGCGGGGAAGCACAGCAGCTGCAGCTATTTTATCATTTGGCCAAAATAAAGGATGATTCTACTGTAACGCTGGACCGTGTACTTGAAGCTGAAAGCTTTCTTTTGCAGCAAAACAGTCAGCTTATGCTCGTTACATCAAAATTATCAAAGGCACTGATTGAGAAGGCAGGATTTGTCGCTTCAAAAAATGGTTCTATTACGATCTTTTTAATAAAAGACATGAATGAATCCCCGCAGCAGGAGGAGATCGCACTAAAAGCCTCAGCCAACTCAAGGGGAGTCCGGGTTATCATGGTTCATAACGGTCAGTTTTCAGATGCATTTACGGGGGTGAGCAAAGGATGACATCTCATAAGATCCAAAAAGATCCTGCCGCCTTCCTTCTCTATGTTTTGGGATTTTTACTATTATGGGAATGGCTGAGGCCGCTTGAACAGTTAACAGATACATCGAATATAGCAGTGTTTCTGATATTTTTGATGTTATCTCTGCTCATGTCTTTTTATGGTGTTTCCCCTTTATTAAGCGGCTTTATAAAAGTGCTTTATGTGGTTTATGTACTGCACTTTCTGTATTTTGAAGGTGCCTTCTTTCAAATATCCTGGATTTCGCCATTTTGGGAAGATCTGAAATATAATTTTAGCCTTATGGCTGATAGAGATTGGCCAAGCATAACCAACCTGTTCAGAAGTTTATTATTTTTTGTTCTGCTTGGGCTGATGACCTATTTAATTCAATACTGGCTAATAAACCGCAGGCAGATTTTTATCTTCTTTTTCATGACGCTGGTTTATATAACCGTTCTGGACACATTCACTCCATATGTGGCAGATGGGGCAATTGTCAGAACGGTAATTGCAGGCTTTGCTGTCATGGGGATTTTAACTTTTTATCGCCTTCTGGATAAGGAAGGAATTAAGAAAGAAGTCTCCCTATCCCGCAAATGGATGGTTCCGCTTGCCTTGCTGATTGCTGTGAGCGCAGGCTTGGGCTTTGCGGCGCCAAAGGCAGAACCAATGTGGCCGGATCCGGTGCCATTTATAAAATCTTACGGGCAAAATAGCGGAGGGGATGGACCAGGTATCCAGAAAATCGGGTATGGTGAAGATGATTCCCGCCTTGGCGGCCCTTTTATTGGGGACAACGGGGTAGTTTTTAGAGCCGAAGTGGAATCACGCCACTATTGGAAGGTGGAGACAAAGGATACATACACTGGAAAAGGGTGGGTTACCTCTCAGCCGGAAGAAGAATTCCTTCCATTTGGAATGGGTGAGGATATTCCTGTCTCATCGTTTATCGAAAATGATGCAATTGAGACAACTGAAGAAACCAGCTCTGTCTATACTTTTATGAATTACCCGCACCTTGTTTATCCATTAGGAGTAAAAAGTATTGATGCTCCGCCTTTTATTACGTATGAACTCGAAACGGCAACTGAAAAAATCCGCACTCTCGATGAGGGACGCCCTGTTGCGTTAGATCAATACAAACTGGGGTTCAAAGTACCGAAATACAGTGTCACCGCCCTAAAGTCGGCAGAAAATAACGCAGGGGCACTGCCTGATGAATTTTTGGCAAGATATACACAGCTGCCTGATGAATTGCCAAATAGAGTCAGGGAATTGGCGCTTGAAATCACCCAGGATAAAACTGATTGGTTTGAAAAGGCCAGAGAGCTGGAAAGGTATTTCCGCATAGCGGAATATAATTATGACCAGCAGGACGTGGCTGTACCGGATGAAGATGAGGATTATGTTGATCAATTCCTATTTGATACAAAACAGGGCTACTGCGATAATTTCTCCTCTTCAATGGCGGTCATGGCTAGGGCGATTGGATTGCCTGCCAGATGGGTCAAGGGCTATACAGAGGGTGAATTCCAACAGTCTATTGGTTCGGGACTTCGTTTGTTTGAAGTGACAAATAATAATGCCCATTCCTGGGTTGAAATTTATTTTCCTGAAATCGGCTGGGTTCCATTTGAACCTACCCAGGGCTTTAGCAATAACGTTCAATTTAATTTTGATAATGCCGGCCAAAGTACGAGCCAGGCTGAAACAGAAGAGCCGAAAGAGACGAAAACACCTGTTAAGCCAGAAAAGCCTGAAGAAAAAGTGACGAATGAAACCTCATTCTCCGTAAAAGAGGTTTGGGAGTCAGTGAAGGATTTCTTAGCTGACAACTGGAAAGCGATTGGAATAGCGATTTTGAGTGTGGCAGTACTGATCATTATATTTTACCAAAAGCGCGGAAAATGGCTTCCGCATTATTTCATCTGGAGATTTAAACAGACGAAAAAGGACGAACATTTCCCTAAAGCGTACTTGATTCTGTTAAAGGAATTAGAACGTTACGGTTTAAAGAGGAAAAACGGCCAAACCTTGAGAGAGTATGCCAAATATGTGGACAGTTTCTTTTCTACAAAGGAAATGAGCCGATTAACAGCACGCTATGAGGAGCTTGTTTATCGGGGAATCTTGAAAGAAGGAAGCTGGACTGAGACGAAGGAATTGTGGGAAAATTTAATTAAAAAGACAATAGCTTGACCGGAAATTAAGCGTGTTGTTACAATAGGCAAATAAGACAGCGGCCAAAAAGCCAGCACATTGTTCGGTTTTTGCCGTTTAAACAACTAAATGATGCAACCTTCATATATCCTCGATAATATGGTTCGAAAGTCTCTACCGGATCGCCGTAAATGATCTGACTATGAAGGCAGAATATACTTTTTGCTATATGTAAAAACCGGAATTCTGCCTTCACTTTTTTTGTGGGGGGAGTTCCGGTTTTTTTGTCTAGCTCCAGGCGCTATCGGCTCGAGGTCATAAGCAAATTGCTTCTGAAGGAATAAAACGCCTCTGTGATTGCTTTTCTTATACTTGTCACCGATAGGCGGACGCCTTGCGCTTTTCTAGTTTATATGTTGGATTGCAAATAATTTAATTTTCACTAGATATTTTATTTACATGAGAGAAGACTAAAGGCAATATCACAAATTTAATGAGGTGAACAGCGTGACGGGGAAAACAGAACTTCAAAATCAAGAGATGATCGTAGTGCTGGATTTCGGAAGCCAGTACAATCAGTTAATCACACGCAGAATTCGTGAATTTGGCGTTTACAGTGAGTTGCATCCGCATACGATTACAGCTGCAGAAATTAAAGAGATGAATCCAAAGGGGATTATTTTTTCAGGCGGCCCCAACAGCGTGTATGGGGAAAATGCTTTCCGCTGTGATGAAGAGATTTTTGAACTGGGCTTGCCGATTTTCGGCATTTGCTATGGCATGCAATTAATGACGATGCATTTTGATGGGAAAGTGGAGCCTGCGAAGCATCGTGAATACGGGAAGGCAGTGCTCAAGGTAGAAAATGAATCAAAATTATTTGCAGACCTGCCTAGGGAACAGACTGTTTGGATGAGCCATGGGGACCTTGTAGTGGAAGCTCCTGCAGGATTTACTGTTGACGGAACAAACCCTTCTTGCCCGATTGCTGCAATGAGTAATGAAGAGCGTGGATTATACGCTGTACAATTCCATCCGGAAGTACGTCACTCCGTTCATGGAAATGATATGCTGAAAAACTTTGTATTTGGTGTTTGCGGTTGTACAGGCGATTGGTCCATGGAGAATTTTATTGAAATTGAAATGGAGAAAATCCGTCAGGAAGTCGGCGATAAAAAAGTTCTATGCGCTTTAAGCGGCGGTGTTGATTCCTCTGTTGTGGCTGTCCTCATCCATAAGGCAATTGGTGATCAGCTGACATGTATCTTTGTAGATCATGGTTTGTTGAGGAAAGATGAAGCGGAAGGCGTCATGAAGACTTTTGCTGATGGTTTTAATATGAATGTCATTAAAGTGGATGCTCAGGAGCGTTTCTTAAATAAGCTTAAAGGTGTCAGTGACCCGGAACAAAAGCGAAAAATTATTGGCAACGAATTTATCTATGTATTTGATGATGAGGCTGCTAAGCTTGAAGGCATTGACTTTCTTGCCCAGGGTACGCTTTATACAGACATTATCGAAAGCGGTACAGCTACTGCGCAAACGATCAAATCGCATCACAATGTAGGCGGCCTCCCTGAGGATATGCAGTTCAAACTGATCGAACCGCTTAACACTTTATTTAAAGACGAAGTTCGTGCGCTTGGAACAGAGCTTGGAATTCCAGATGAAATCGTATGGAGACAGCCATTCCCTGGTCCTGGTTTAGGTATCCGTGTACTCGGGGAAATTTCTGAGGATAAGCTTGAAATTGTACGGGAGTCTGACGCAATCTTACGCGAAGAAATCCAAAAAGCTGGGTTAGACCGTGATGTTTGGCAATATTTCACTGTTCTGCCTGATATCCGCAGTGTGGGAGTAATGGGAGATGCCCGGACATACGATTACACAATCGGAATCCGTGCAGTAACATCCATTGATGGAATGACATCTGACTGGGCAAGAATCCCTTGGGATGTGCTTGAAGTCATTTCTACCAGAATTGTCAATGAAGTATCGCATATAAACCGAGTTGTTTACGATATTACAAGCAAGCCGCCTGCAACAATTGAGTGGGAATAAAATACGAACGATAAGAAAAAACGAACATAAAATGTTCGTTTTTTCTGTTGACTAGGACTTTTTGAGGTGTTAAGATAAAGATGAATTAAATATGTCGTATTACGTCGTATAATCTTGGGAATATGGCCCAAAAGTTTCTACCGAGCTGCCGTAAATAGCTTGACTACGAGGTAAGTGGTACTTATAGGGATCTGTTTTTGCTATAATACTTTTTCCTGTTTATCCCTATTTGTTCACGAACCCTGTTGTCAACGCTTCGGTAACTCCCGGAGCGTTTTTATTTGGTCAATTTGGCTACCATATAAACAGACATTTTTAGGGGGAAGAAAAATGAAAAAGTACTTCCAGTTTGAAGAACTTGGAACAAACTATCGCCGTGAATTTATCGGCGGCCTTACAACGTTTTTAGCAATGGCATATATACTGGTTGTTAATCCGATTACCTTATCGTTAATGGATATCCCAGATCTGCCAGAAGCCATGAGAATGGATTATGGTGCCGTATTCGTTGCCACTGCTGTTGCAGCAGCCATTGGTTCTTTATTGATGGGGGTAATAGCAAAATACCCAATAGCGCTGGCGCCGGGAATGGGCTTGAATGCGTTCTTTGCCTATACAGTTGTATTAACTATGGGGATCCCTTGGCAGCATGCTTTAGGCGGAGTATTGATTTCTGGAGTTATCTTCATCTTATTAACGCTTACAGGATTGCGCGAAAAAATTATTAATTCAATACCAGCGGAATTGAAGTATGCAGTTAGTGCAGGTATAGGCTTATTTATAACATTTGTTGGTGCTCAAAGTGCTGGGCTGATTGTTAATAATGATGCAGTCCTTGTTGGATTAGGAGATTTTACTGATGGGAATGTACTGCTGGCTATCTTTGGTATAGCAGTAACAGTCGTTTTAATGACAAAAGGAATTAACGGCGGAATTTTTATCGGTATGGTCATCACAACGATTGTGGGAATGATTGCAGGGTTGATTGATGTTCCTGGCAAGATTGTGGATTCCGTTCCAAGTGTGGCTCCTACTTTTGGAGCGGCTTTCGAAGCTTATGGAGATCCTTCCTTCTTTTCAACAAGCATGCTGGTGGTAGTATTAACATTTTTATTTGTTGATTTCTTTGATACAGCGGGAACCTTAGTAGGAGTAGCAAACCAGGCTGGCTTAATGAAAGACAACAAATTGCCGCGGGCAGGAAAGGCTTTATTCGCGGATTCTGCTGCAACTGTAGTGGGAGCTATCTTTGGAACATCTACAACAACATCTTTTATTGAGTCATCATCAGGTGTTGCGGCAGGTGCAAGAACAGGGTTTGCTTCGGTTGTAACAGCAGGACTTTTCCTGTTATCACTATTCTTCTTTCCACTTTTGGAAGTCATCACTTCAGCTGTTACAGCTCCGGCATTAATTATCGTGGGTGTACTGATGGTCGCTTCATTAGGGAATATCGATTGGAACAAATTTGAAGTTGCAGTCCCTGCTTTTCTAACAATTATTGTGATGCCATTGTCTTACAGCATTGCTACCGGCATTGCGGTCGGATTCATTTTCTATCCGATTACGATGATTGTAAAAGGACGGACCAAAGAAATCCATCCGGTTATGTATGTTTTGTTCGTCATCTTTATCCTGTATTTTATTTTCTTAAAATAATAATTTGATTTGGAGATCCGCTCTTAAAGTGCGGGTCTTTTTTTAATTAGCCAAATAAATCATTTAATCCGTTGACTTCCCGGACGGGCTTTAATACCATGAGAGTACATTTGTTTAATGGGCGGGGAGAAAAAATGGGAGAGTATAAGGTAAAAAAGGTACTTAATAATAATGTCTTAATCGGCAGCCATGAATCGTTCGGCGAAGTCGTCCTCATTGGGAAGGGAATCGGCTTTAACCAGAAACCTGGGCAGCAAATTGATTCTGCTCTAGTAGAAAAGCTCTTCGTGCTCAAAAATGAAAAAGAGCAGGAAAATTACATTAAACTGATGCCGTTTGTTGACAATGAATTGCTCGAGGTAATCATCTCCTCTATTGAATTGATTAAACAACGGTCAAGCTCAGTGCTTAATGAACATATCCATGTTGCATTAACAGACCACCTGATGTTCGCCATAACCCGCTTGAAAAAGGGTATGGAAATGAAAAACCCTTTTCTTATTGAAACAAAAGCCTTATATCCCTTTGAATACGAGGTTGCTCAGGAGGTTGTAGGCCTCATTGGACAGCGAACAGGCATCTATTTGCCTGAAGGAGAGGTAGGCTTTATTGCTCTTCATGTCCATAGCGCTGTTATGAATCGCAATCTATCTGAGGTTAATCAGCATTCCCAGCTTGTAACCCATCTAGTCAATATGATTGAGGATCAGTTAGATATAAAAATTAATAAAGACAGCATAGATTATATGAGGCTTGTCCGGCATATTCGTTTTACTATTGAACGTGTTAACAAAGGTGAGCAGGTAGAAGAACCAGAAAAAATAACTTCCCTCTTGAAAGAGGAATACCCGGTATGCTACAATCTCTCATGGAAGCTCATTAAGGTAATGCAGCAAACATTAAAAAAACCAGTTTATAATGCGGAAGCTGTCTACTTGACCATGCATCTGCAGAGACTTCAAAAGAAAATAAATTAGTCATTATTTTATCTAGTCTAGCTACAGGCGCCAACGGCCCGAGGTCATAAGCCAATTGGTCAAGAAGGTAAAAATCAACCTTCATGCCCGCTTGTCTTATGCTTGTCGCCGTTAAGCGGGCGCCTTAAGCTTTTCGTCTTTACGTGTTACTGATTCGATCAGGCATGAGTGAAGAAAGGTAATTGAATTTAGGCAAATAGGGTAAGATACCCTTGTAAACGCCTAAGTTCTATCCTTTTTTTCTCATGCCTTTTTTATTTGTTTTTAATGCTTGCGGCAATGAAATGAAAACGCTTAATGAGTAAAAATATTAGGGGGTTAACTTATGTTTAAAAAAGTATTTGGCGTCCTGCAAAAAGTCGGGAAAGCTTTAATGCTTCCGGTGGCGCTATTGCCAGCAGCGGGAATCTTGCTTGCTCTAGGTGCAGCATTGCAAAACCCGGCGCTGCTTGAACTGGCACCTTTCCTGGATAACAGCGGGGTTTCGATCGTTGCTCAGGTCATGCAAAAAGCAGGGGATATCGTCTTTGCAAACTTGCCTGTGCTATTCGCAGTCGGTGTAGCTGTTGGATTGGCTGGCGGTGAAGGGGTAGCGGCTCTGGCTGCCATCATCGGATATTTAATTATGAATGTCACAATGGGTACAGCAGCAGGGATTACTGCAGAGGATGTAAATGGACTTAACTATGCGAATATCCTAGGGATTCCAACTCTGCAAACGGGTGTATTCGGCGGTATCATCGTCGGTATAATTGCGGCTGCTCTTTATAACAAGTTTTATGAGATTGAACTGCCATCTTATTTAGGGTTCTTTGCCGGTAAGCGTTTCGTTCCGATTATCACAGCTGCAACGGCAGTGGTCTTAGGATTGCTTATGCTTATAATCTGGCCGCCGATTCAGGCTGGATTAAATGCTTTTTCGCAAAACATGGTTCATGCAAACTTAACACTATCAGCGTTTATCTTTGGTTTAATTGAGCGTTCTTTGATTCCTTTTGGATTGCACCATATTTTCTATTCTCCATTCTGGTATGAATTTGGCCAGTATGTAACGAATGCGGGTGAAACTGTCCGCGGTGACCAGCGTATCTTCATGGCGCAGATCAGCGATAATGTTCAAGAGTTGACAGCCGGTACCTTCATGACTGGTAAGTTCCCGTTCATGATGTTCGGTCTGCCAGCAGCTGCATTGGCGATATATCACGAAGCACGCCCTGAAAAGAAAGTTGTAGTTGGCGGACTTATGGCTTCTGCTGCATTGACTTCATTCTTAACGGGTATTACTGAACCGCTTGAATTCTCATTCTTATTCGTAGCGCCTGTACTATTTGCCGTACACGCAGTGTTTGCAGGTCTTTCTTTTATGACCATGCATTTATTGGATGTTAAAATTGGTATGACATTCTCGGGTGGTTTAATCGACTATATTTTATTCGGCTTAATCAACCCTCAAACAAATGCTTGGATCGTTATTCCGGTTGGATTAGTATTTGCGGTTATTTATTATTTCGGTTTCCGATTTGCCATTCGCAAATTCAACCTGAAGACTCCAGGCCGTGAAGAGGTAGAAGATGAAGAAGAGGTTGCTTCCGGCAAAGGCGGAGACCTTCCGTATGAAGTACTTGAAGCAATGGGCGGACAAGAAAACATTTCTCACTTAGACGCTTGTATCACTCGCCTTCGTGTATCAGTAAATGATATTAACAATGTAGATAAAGATCGTCTGAAGAAATTGGGCGCTTCTGGTGTATTGGAAGTGGGAAATAACATACAGGCTATCTTTGGACCGAGGTCTGAAACTATTAAAGGACAAATGAAAGATATTATGAGCGGCAAAAGACCGCGAGTTGTTGAGAAGGCTCCGGAAGGCGGAGTTGAACAGCAAATTGAAGAAGTAAATCCTGAAGCGCTCCAAACTGAGCACAAGGAAGACCTTTTCATTGCTCCAATCAAGGGTGAAATCAAACCTATTACAGAAGTTCCTGACGCGGTATTCTCAGGAAAAATGATGGGTGATGGATTTGCAATTGTGCCAACAGAAGGAACTGTAGTATCACCTGTAGATGGGAAAATCGTTAATATGTTCCCGACTAAGCATGCAATTGGCATTCTTTCAGATTCTGGCCGCGAGATCCTTATCCATGTGGGTATTGATACTGTTAATCTAAAAGGCCAAGGCTTTGAAACGCTAGTAGCTGAGAACGATCGTGTAGAAGCAGGTCAGCCATTATTAAAAGTAGATCTAGATTACATCGAGAAAAACGCTACTTCTAAAATCACGCCAATCGTATTCACAAACCTTGAGCAGGGTGAAGCAGTAACGATTAATAAACCAGGAGCTGTAAGCCTGAAGGATAAAGACATTATTACCATCTCCAAGCAGTAATATATAATATAGAAGAAACCAGTCATTTTTTTGTGACTGGTTTTTTCTATAAAAAGAAAGTGTAATATACATGGTTAAAATAACCAATTAATTTTTATGGATATTATGTTGACCATCTGGGTATATGGGTGTTAATATATATAAACAGTCGCTGACAGGTTAGCACCGATTTAAATAACATTGAAAAAGTTGTTGACGTCGCGGTTGAGAAATGATATATTAATAAAGTCGCTTTTGAGCGATGATTGATCTTTGAAAACTGAACGAACAAAAACGTCAACGTTAATTCTTTAGTCTTTTTTGAAAAGACAACAGCGGATCGTCGATTAAGAACGCCACGTCCTGTGGCAACATCGACGTCAACACATCCGTGTGTAAGTGAGCTTAATCAACTCTTATATGGAGAGTTTGATCCTGGCTCAGGACGAACGCTGGCGGCGTGCCTAATACATGCAAGTCGAGCGGACGGATGGGAGCTTGCTCCCTGAAGTCAGCGGCGGACGGGTGAGTAACACGTGGGCAACCTGCCTGTAAGACTGGGATAACTTCGGGAAACCGGAGCTAATACCGGATAATTCTTTCCCTCACATG
>JAGGRA010000034.1:0-17755 GCA_018613035.1 Pseudomonas sp. ISL-84
CACCCCCTCCTACTCGATTGACTATGTTAATGAGAAAATTGATGGATTTTAGAACTCTGTTGATTGGAATGGAAGGTACGCTTCTGCATTCGCATTTTCTTCGTGCTGGCGAACCGCAGGCTGTCCGAAGAACTCCGCCCACTGAGCCTGCGGGGTACTCGCTTCTTCCACTGGACGTCGAATCAGCATTCTAGAGGTAACAGCTTCTTAAGCGGAGATCAACAGGCAAGCTTAACAGAGCCTTTGCTGTTAGGGGAATGAGAATCCCTAGTAGAAGCTTGGAAACTCATCAAACGAAGAAGAGGCAGCAGGGGTCATGGACATAGTACCGTTCTCTTCTTCAGCTATATGTATGCCTGCAATTAACCCCTCTTCAGCCTCCTGTAAAGCTTTTCGATAAGATATGATCCTTCCTCCTGAGGTTTGAAAAGAAAGAATTTCGCCACTATGGTTTCGATGGACTGCTACGAGCTGCTCTCCGTTCATTGAATAACTCTCCTTTAATTGGTTTCTATCAATATTGTTGACGGTCCTGCTGTTTTATAATCAAAGGATTTTTTGCGGAAGCCAGCGAATTAAAGATACTGGAAACTTTTTATAAGAAAAAACGTAAATAAAGTTACTGACGGAGGGGATAGGATGAAAACATTTAACTGGTCTGCAGAAGCTGAGAAGCTTTGGGATAAAAATTCGGAATCCTGGAATTCAAAAAGCCGTGAAATGTGGGAAGAAGGGAGCAGAAAAGATATTGTTCCCTTTTTTGAAAAGCATATAAACAAAGGTTCAAGGGTGTGTGACCTTGGGTGCGGAGATGGCTATGGCTCATATAAGCTCGCTTTGGCAGGCTATAATGTGACAGGAATCGATGTGTCGGATGAAATGATTCATAAAGCAAAAGCACTAAATGCTGATACCTGTGCTGAGTTTACAAAAGGTGATATTTCCTGTCTATCTTTTGAGGAGAATTCGATTGATGCTGTTCTTGCTATTAATTCACTCGAATGGACAGAAAGCCCCCTTAATGTTTTGAGAGAAATGCAGAGAATTGTCAAGCCAGAGGGAAGAGCATGCATCGGCATTCTTGGGCCTACAGCCGCTCCGCGTGTTAACAGCTACCGCCGCCTATATAACGAAAAAGTTATATGCAATACGATGATGCCATGGGAATTTGAGGCGCTTGCACAAGAAAACGGCTGGGCGAAAATTGATGAACTCGGTGTCTATAAAAAAGCATCAGAACAAATGCCAAAAGGATCACTGCCAGTCAATTTGAAACAGTCTTTGTCTTTTATGTGGGTCTTTATGCTCGAAAATAAGAAGCAGAAAGGAATGGATGAAAAATGAGCCGTTATTCGATCGAGGAGTTTGTAAACCAGACTAAGCAGCAGGATAAAGGTGAAGGATTATTTGAATTAGAAACACCAAGAATGCTCGAGATCAATCTAACCAATCAAGTGTGGGCAAAAGCCGGAGGGATGGTTTCCTATCGTGGACAAATTAAGTTTGAGCGCGAAGGAATTCTCGAGCATGGATTAGGCAAAATGTTTAAAAAGGCGCTCACTGGAGAAGGTACAGCTCTCATGAAAGCAACTGGCAATGGAAAGCTATATCTTGCAGATCAGGGGAAAAAAATATCTATCCTGAATCTTGATGGCGATTCTATTTTTGTAAACGGCAACGACCTGCTGGCATTTGAGCCTTCCATCAAATGGGATATTAAGCTGATGAAAAGAATGGCCGGAATGCTTGCCGGAGGCCTGTTTAATGTACGTTTGGAGGGCTCTGGAATGGTTGCCGTCACCTCGCACTATGAACCGTTAACCTTGATGGTAACACCGGATAACCCGGTATATACAGACCCGAATGCCACGGTTGCCTGGTCAGGTGCATTGGAACCTGAGTTTGTGACAGATATTTCATTTAAAACCTTTTTGGGCAGAGGAAGCGGTGAATCGATCCAAATGAAGTTTTCCGGAAACGGTTTCGTAGTTGTCCAGCCGTTTGAAGAAGTATATTACGCACATCAATCATAAGAAAAGCCGGTTTTGCGAGGGAAACCTCTTCAAAACCGGCCTTTTTGATTTTAGCTAAACATGTTTTATTTTTCTATCCGTGAAAAAATCAATATAACCGTGAAATTTTAATTTATCCCTAAAATACAAGACCGTGAAATATCAGGTATATCCGGGAAACAGCATATTTGCTATTGAAAATCCATCAGAGCACCAAGCTTTAATCCCACTCGAAAGGGGTTTCCTGATAAACATAGTAGTTCAGCCAGTTTGAAAACAATAAATGAGCATGCGAGCGCCACTTGTTATAGGGTTCCCTGCCTGGGTCGTCATTGGGGAAGTAGTGTTTTGGAACAGGTACTTGCAGCCCTCTGCTTCTATCCCTTGTGTATTCTTCAGCAAGAGTTGCAGCTTCATATTCTAAATGACCGGTTATCATGATCTGTTTGCCGCCATTAGCGCTCATAATGAAAGGGCCGGCTTCTTCAGAGGATGATAGCAGTTTTACTTCAGGGTGCTTCAGCAGTTCTTCTTTATAGACGTCAGTATGGCGTGAATGAGGGGCGAGGAAAATGTCATCAAATCCTCTTAACAGCTTCTCAGTTCTGTCATGAACTTCATGCGCATAAATACCGGAGCATTTTTCAGGCAGCTCGTATTTGCCGATTCCGAAGTGGTAAAATAACGCTGCCTGTGCACCCCAGCAAATATGGAGGGTAGAGGTAACATTAGTTTTCGTCCACGCCATGATCTCGGTAAGTTCTTCCCAGTAATCTACATGCTCGAATTCAAGGAGCTCGACAGGAGCGCCTGTAACAATCATTCCGTCAAACTTTCGTTTTTTAACCATAGCAAAGGTTGTATAGAACTGCTCCAAATGCATTGGACTAGTATTTTTTGACTGATGTGTAGCAGTTTTTAAGAATGAGATGTTAACCTGAAGCGGAGTGTTTCCAAGAAGCCGCAGAAGGTGTGCTTCCGTTTTTTCCTTTTCTGGCATCAAATTTAATATAAGAATATTTAAAGGACGGATATCCTGGTTTCTGGCACGGTCCTCATCCATCACGAAAATATTTTCTTCCTCTAAGATTTCCCTGGCCGGAAGCAGCTTAGGAATTTTAATTGGCAAGCGATCATCTCCCTGGGCAAAATTTCAATTAAACTTATTATAAAGATGATTCACAATTGTATCAATGCTTTAGTGTGCGAAAATCTCAAAAATATCAAAAGTAACTGGCAATTATCCGGCCAAGGAATGGTACAATATATCTGTAATGAACCTATACATATTGGATTCTAGGGGGATACAAATGAATGTGAAACCGGTTGTGAAATCAGACATTGAAATCGCTCAAGCATCAACAATGAAACCTATTAAAGAAATCGCTGAAAAAATCGGGCTTCAGGATGATGATCTAGAGCTTTTCGGTAAGTATAAGGCGAAACTTTCATCAGAGGTTTTAAAAAAACTCAGAACGAATGAAAGCGGAAAAATAATCCTGGTCACTTCCATTAATCCTACACCTGCAGGGGAGGGGAAATCTACTGTAACGGTTGGTCTTGGTGACGCTTTTAACCGGCTCGGGAAAAAAGCAATGGTCGCCATGAGAGAACCTTCCCTGGGACCTACAATGGGAATTAAGGGAGGAGCAACCGGCGGCGGCTATTCGCAAGTCCTGCCAATGGAAGAGATAAATCTTCACTTTACAGGTGACCTCCATGCCATAACAACAGCCAATAACGCTCTGGCGGCTCTGATCGATAACCATCTTCAGCAGGGAAATCAGCTGAAAATCGATCAGAGAAGAATTGTGTGGAAACGTGCACTTGATTTGAATGATAGAGCTTTACGGAAAATCGTAATTGGGCTGGGCGGCCCCGTGCAAGGGGTTCCTCGCGAGGATGGCTTTGATATTACCGTTGCTTCTGAAATTATGGCTGTTTTATGCCTTGCATCCGATCTTAAGAACTTAAAGGAAAGACTCGGAAAAATGGTCATTGCCTATAATTATGAAAAACAGCCGGTTACAGTTGCTGATCTTGGTGTTGAGGGCGCCCTGACCTTGCTTCTTAAAGAAGCAGTTAAACCGAATCTGGTCCAAACAATCGAGCATACGCCAGCATTAATCCATGGCGGACCGTTTGCAAATATTGCACATGGATGCAACAGTGTCATTGCCACGACTGCAGCATCAAAGCTAGCTGACTATGTAGTAACAGAAGCCGGGTTTGGCGCTGATCTTGGTGCTGAAAAGTTTCTGAATATCAAAGCCAGAACAGAAGGAATAGACCCGGAAGCGGTCGTCATTGTAGCTACAATTAGGGCTCTGAAAATGCATGGCGGTGTGGCAAAGACTGAGCTGGGCAGAGAAGATACAAAAGCTCTTACTGCTGGATTCTCCAATTTAAAGAAGCATGTTGAGACCATCGGAAGCTTTGGGCTGCCGTACGTTGTGGCTATTAATCGATTTATTTCCGACAGCGAAAATGAAGTGAATACACTTAAGGATTTATGCAATCAGGCCGGCATTCCTGTTGCGCTGACAGAGGTTTGGGAAAAAGGCGGGGAAGGCGGCATCGAGCTTGCAGGCAAGCTGCTGGAAATTTTAGAAGAAAAAGAGGCGCAATTCAATCACTTATATGAACTTTCGCTTCCGATTGAAGAAAAAATCCAAACGATTGCCCAGAAAGTTTATGGTGCAGATAAAGTTGAGTACTCTACTAAAGCCAAAAAGCAAATCAGGGATTTTGAAAGCTTTGGCTGGGGCTGTCTGCCGATTTGTATGGCTAAAACGCAGTATTCCTTATCTGATGATCCCACAAAGCTGGGAAGGCCGTCCAACTTTACAATCACTATCAGGGAGCTCAAGCCTTCTATCGGGGCTGGATTTATTGTCGCCCTTACTGGAGATGTTATGACAATGCCTGGGCTGCCTAAAGCTCCTGCAGCCATGAATATGGACGTAGACGATGACGGTAATGCAATTGGTTTATTTTAAGAAGGTTTGCATTTGGTAACAGTCTAGCTATAGCATCTACCCCATCAAGGTGTCGGGGGTTACCAAGTGGCTTGCGGCTTTTTTGTAAGGGAGGTTCTGCACATGTTTGACCCTACAGCCTTTGAAAATATGAAGGTTGTGTTAGATGGCGGCTTTTATGATCGGGATCTTAGCGGAGAGATTAGAATCATTGACCGAAATGATGTCTTAAATTCTGCAAAAATGTCCCGTAGTTATGAAGTTGCCTTTAAAGAAAATGTTGAAGGACATGAGGATATTACCTGTACTTTTACTATGGAGGCTGGACTCAAAAATCTGGCTGCTGAGCTTTTGCCTGAAGTACAATCAGAAAAGCAGGCAGGGTGTAAGGTATATATAAAGTTTACAATTAAGCAAAAAAATGACTTAAAGCTCTTTCAAGAAACGCGTGAAATTTTGAGAGATATTTGGGGAAGAGAGCGAAACATTATACAGATTGCAAAATTCAATCCGGAGGAGATGGATAAACAGATTGAAGCGGAATCTGTTGTGAATTTCAACCGCCTGATATATGAAGAACAAATTGATGATCTTAGCGATATGATTGCCTATATGATTGCTTCCTTGCAGGCTCTGAGAAATATTAGGTTTTCATAATTCCAGCTGGTTTTTAATAGAATAGCCAATAGCGTCTTGCTCCTAAAGGGAGCGAGGCGTTTTTTTTATTAAAGCTGTCCTGAAAATTCAAAATTTTATTTACAAACGTACACTCTAACTAATACGATTAAGAAGGAATGGCAAAACATTCCTAAAAATACATTAAAGGAGGAGAAGGAAATGGTGAAAGAATTTTTTATTAAAAAGGAAAAGGAAGAGGAAAGACAAGACGTAACGTAGTCAAGGAGGATAATATGATGTTCCAGCGTACGGACACGATTAAAATTACAGAGTATGATGTGGGCCATGCAGGAGGTATCGCCAAAATGTGGAACCTTAGCCGCGATAGCTGGGGCGGCGATACAAGCGTCATGACTGAAGAACAGGTGAAAACAAAGGAAGCCAATAACGGAAATATTGCTTTATATTTAGCCATGGATGGCGAAGAGGTAGTGGGTTACTGCGGACTATCAGAATACAAAGAGGATACAGGTTCATTATATATTCCGCTTCTTAATGTGAGGCCTGATTATCATGGGCGAAAAATAGGAAAGCTGCTTGTTTTGAAAGCGCTTCAAAAAACAATAGAACTGGGCTGGCCTCGTCTGGATTTATATACATGGCCAGGAAATGTGAAGGCTGTTCCACTTTATAAAAAATGCGGGTTCTTCTGGGAGGACAGAGATGATACCACCCATTTGATGAATTTTATCCCGGCTGTCCATCAAACTCCGCTGCTAAAAACGCTCCTGAAAGATCTTGATTGGTATAAAGACAGTGTGAAAAACATTGAGGTTAAACCTGATGGAATCAAGGTAGATGGCTTTACTTTCTATGAGTATGAATGGAAAAATGAACAGACCTCTGCGCGCGTTAGGTTTGAGAAAACCGGCAGGGGAATCAGCTTAATAGAGACAGATAAATATTTTCTTGAGCTAACCATGAATAGTCATGTAACAATAGAAAATGAAACCCAGAGTTTCCAGCTGAAGTTTGTGAATAAAACCGGAAGACCTGTTTCATTTAGGGCAGCAGGAGACAACCTTGGCAGAATAGAGTCAGCTTTTTCATATGAGAACCTGGTCGAAAACGAGGCGGCTATTAATGGTCAGTTAATTGTTCATGAAGGAGAGGAACCAAGTGTATGGAAGACTCATCCATCCTTGGCTGTAAAGGTTTGGGTTGATGGAGAAGAATGTGAACTGCGCCTTGGTTTGCTTCCTAAGCCGCCTGCCAAAATAACCGGCGGTGCAAAAGGAAACCTGCGTTTTCTAAATCAGGAAGCGGAACTGGAACTTGAAGTGGAAAATAGCCTGAAAGAGGATGCTGTATTTTGTCTGTCGGTTCAGGAAGATGAACATGTTTCATTAAATCAATGTGATTATTCCATAAAACTTCTTAAAAATGAACGGAAGCTTATAAAAGTACCTTTCATTGTGAAAAAGTACGGCTTTTATCAGCCTGAGATCAATATTACAGCAAAGAAAAATGATGGAAACGAGCTGACTTTTAAAAGCAAAGCAGTTGGTGTTCCCCTTAAGAGTTTTGGTCAGAAGTTCGGCGGGGAATCAAAAGATTATTGGCACATATGTAATGGACTCTGCCAGGTAAATATCAGGAAATTGGATTATAAAATAACTGCAGGCCGGAACGAAAATGTAAATCAGCATTTCGCCTTCTTCATTCCTAAGCTGGGCAAGCCATATACAACAGAATTTTCAAAGGCAAAGCCTGAAAGTGCAGCTTGGTTTACAGATGAGACAGCGATAACCTTCAAACTGGTTTTCCGTTCAAAAGACTTCCCTGGGATACTTGTCTCTATGTATACGTCACTATATGGTGAAGGAATTGTAAAAACATGGGCTGAACTGAAAAATGAAGGGGAGACACTTTCTGGTAAATTATCTTTCAATCAGCCTCTATATCATGAGAAGCACCATACCTATTTCCCTCTCGACAATGAAGTGGTAGAGTTCTCGAGTGTCAAAGATCTTGAATTTGGAGAGCTATCTGGAAGCAATTTGACGGAAAATTGGTATTTCTCCACACATGAAAGTGAACCGATTGGATTTTGCTGGCCGAAAATCGCCAAGGCCCACCCGGATGGCTGGCAGTTTTATTATGAGTATGATGTGGGGTGCCTCACACCTGGTGAACGAGTTAAATTGGAACCAGCCTATTTATCAATAGGCGCTTTTCAAACATGGGAGGAGCTGCAGACTTTCGCCACTTTGGCTGCTCAAAAAGAAAACAAGGGTGTGCAGAATGAGAAAGCCTTCATTGTAAATGAAGGCAATCCTGTGGCAGCCGATCTGGAAAATGTGCCTGTCACCTTGAAAACACACCGTTCAAGCTATCTCAACGGCAGTATTGAACTTTTCCTAAATAACGAAAAAAAACAATCCGCAATTGTAAAGCAAAAAGAGGAAATGAAAGATTATTCAGCGAAATTGCCTATTGGAGGGGCAGCCCCTTTATCGATTGTGAAAGCTAATATCAATATGGACAGTGAGAGAAAGCAGCTATGTGATCTGCTTCTTGTACCTTCGGGTGATGTCCGTACGCTTTCGGAGAAACAGGATGACAACACTGTTTATATGATGGACAACGGAGTCATTCGTTTGAAAGCAGCGCCAGGTTTTTATCCCGGACTTTTTTCGCTCGCTTATCAGGAGCAGGAATGGCTTGATACCTCATTCCCTGAGAAAGTCGCGAAAGGCTGGTGGAATCCATGGGCTGGGGGCATGAAGACAGTCCCTTCTCAAATGAGTGTTTTTTCTTTATTAAAGGAGGATAATGCTGCAAAATTTACAAATATTAAAGACTCGCATGGAAATGAGTGGGCAGCTCTTGCCCTGCAGACAAAAGTTACTCAGCATTCTCTATGGAAAGGTCTTAATTACACCCAGTATTTTGCGCTGCTGCCAGGGGTGCCGGTTATGGCACATTGGGTAAAAGTGGCTGATCCAGGCGGAAAAACGTTCTTAAATGAGAAATGGATTACAGATCTATTTTTGTCAGGCGATTCTTTAACAGATCTTACTCTATCAATGCTGGATAAAGGTACTGAGTCAAATTATCAAGCTGGAATTGAAGAGCAATCGTTCACGATGGAAAATGGCGCTTATATATCATACTGCCATGAACCTGCAAAAATGTATGTGGCAGGAAGTAATGATTGTGAATACCTTGGCGCATACATGAACAAAGAAGCCTTTCAGATTATATCTGAACGGAAAGCAGTTCCGATGGCGAAACCCGGCTATATCATATTTAATGAAAGAGGCATCAGCCGAGCAATGTTTAAAAGTCTGCATAATCTAGAATTCCATTAGAAGGAGAAATCATGAAAGTCATAGATGCACATATTCATTTTTCCGATATTAAGTCATTTCATCAAACAGCAAAACAGCTGTCCCTTGTAGATTATTCGTTAAAAGGACACCAGGAAGAGATTCAAAAAGCGAACGTAGTTCTTAGCATTGCAATGGGCCTAACGGAAACAGATCAAATGGGCTTTCCTGATTACGCAGCAAGGACACCAATGGGTCTAGACCTTGATGCAGCCATACCGGATCATATCGTTTACTGCCCGGGCATAAACCCATATGATTTGAATGAAGCAGCACTTAATAGATTGGAGATGGACCTGCATAAGCCCAATGTAGTAGGGATTAAAATTTATTTAGGCTATTACCCTTATTATGCTTATGATGAGGTCTATGAGCCAGTGTATGCCCTTGCGGAAAAATATAGTGTTCCGGTTGTTTTTCATACTGGAGATACTTATTCTGAAAGAGGGCTCCTGAAATATTCCCACCCTTTGGCAATTGACGAAGTCGCGGTAAAACACCGGAATGTGAATTTCATGATGGCCCATTTTGGGGATCCTTGGACCTTAACGGGAGCTGAAATCATTTATAAAAATTCCAATGTCTATGCAGACCTATCCGGTTTGATTGTCGGAACTGAAAAAGAGCTGACAAAACGCAGGGAAGATCGATTTTTGGATCATCTGCGACATGCCCTGGTTTTTGCTGATTCTTATGATAAATTGCTTTTTGGGACCGATTGGCCGCTTGCACCTATTGGGCCATATATTGATCTTATAAAAGGACTGATCCCGGAGGAACATCATGATGATGTTTTTTACAACACTGCTATAAGGGTTTTTCCAAAGATTAAGCCATTCCTGCCATAATGAACAGAGGCTGGGGTGAATGAATTTGTTCGCTGCCAGCCTTTCAAATAGTCTTATTTACATACATACATGAATAAATAATAAAAAAGGGGGCGCTAAAATGGCAAAAGTTGCGTGGGTTACCGATAGTACCGCATTTTTAAATGATGATTTAAGGAATCATCCCGATTTATACCAGATACCAATGACAATCATTATGGATGGCAAAGAATATACCGATGGTGTTGATTTAACCTCTGAAGAGCTTTATGCACGATTGAAGACTCTCGAAACTCCCCCAAAAACATCTCAGCCTGCGATAGGAGCTTTTCAGGATTTATATGAAAAGCTGAAGGAAAACTATGATTATATTATTGCAGTCCTTGTATCCGCAAAGCTGAGCGGGACTGTTTCATCAAGTGAACAGGCATCCCAGCTGGTTGATATACAAGTGTATAGTGTAGATTCCAAAATTCTATCATACCCTTTAACCAGAATGATTTTAAAAGGGATGGAATGGACAGAATCAGGAATGGAAGTTGAAGAAGTTATAAATAAGCTTGAGATGCTAAGGGATACAGGTGAAACATATGTGCTGATTGGAAGCCTGGAACAGCTTCATAGAAGCGGAAGGATGTCAGGCGTCCAATTTTTCCTGGGAAGCATGTTAAATGTAAAACCGATTATCTCTGTTCATGATGGAGAGCTTAGTGTCAGGGAAAAGGCCAGAAGCGAGAAAAAAGCAAAAGACAAAATTGTGAAGCTGCTAAGGACAGCCCATGAAAAGAAACCGCTGAAAGAGGTTTTTATTCTATACGGCTTGCATCCTGCTGAAGCAGAAGAGTGGAAAAAAGAGCTTCAAGAAGAATTTCCGAAAATTAAATTCGGATGCTACTCTTTGGGGGCTACAATTGGAGTGCATGCAGGGGAAAACACGCTCGGAATCAGCTGGTTAAATGGCCTTGACTGACAGTGAGGAGAATAATAAATCTGTTTAATAGAAACCTGGTCCAGAGGAATCTTTCAAAATGATTTCTTGGACCAGGTTTTTATGCTTGCTGCCTAGACCAATGGTTTATTCGCTAAATTAAATTTTTATTCGCAAGTCATTCCTGATTCATTCGCTAGATTCCGCAGTTTGTTCGCAAATTCTCCAGTTTTATTCGTTATGACCATATTTTGTCCCCACAAGTCTAAGGATATGGAATAACCTTGCCAATGTTTCTTTTTCTCTCGTAGTGTTAAAATGGACAGTGGAGTTTGAAAGCAGGTGAAGATTAATGAATAACAAAATCATACATATAACAGAAAAATTTGTCCGGAATACGCTAGGAGAAGATTCAACCGGGCATGATTGGCATCACATCGAACGGGTGCGAAAGAATGCACTTTACATAGCTGAAAAAGAGCAAAGAGGCGATTTGTTTATTATTGAGATGGCAGCACTGCTTCACGATATTCCCGATGAGAAGCTTAACGAATCAAAAGAGGCAGGGGAAAAGAAGCTTTCCGATTTCCTGCTGGCCTTGGAAATACAAGAAGCAGCCATAACTAGAATCAGTGAAATTATTTATTCTATTTCCTTCAAAGGGGGAAAAAACACGAAGCTTTTAAGCCCCGAAGCCGAAATTGTGCAGGATGCTGACAGGCTTGACGCTATGGGAGCTGTAGGGATTGCAAGAGCTTTTGCTTATGGAGGCAAGAAAGGGCAGGCAATCTATGATCCGGGCTTAGAAGCCAGAAATGAAATGACGGAAGAGGAATACCGGCAAGGAAAATCTTCATCCATCAACCATTTTTATGAAAAACTCTTAAAGCTGAAAGAAAGACTGAATACAGATACAGCAATAAAAATGGCAGAAGAGCGTCACCAGTTTATGGAGAAATATTTGCAGCAATTTTATAAAGAATGGAATGGTCAAGCATGAAAATGATCTCTGTGGAGAATGTAACAAAAACCTATGGGGAAAAAGAACTTTTTAATCATATTTCTTTTACTATCACCGAAAAAGAAAGAGTTGGCCTTATCGGTGTAAATGGGACTGGGAAATCTTCACTTTTGAAGGTTATTGCCGGGGTTGACCAGCCAGACTCGGGTGAAATTGTCACTCCAAAGGACTATACAATTTCATATTCTGCCCAGCAGCCTGAACTAAATCATGAACTGACAGTACTTGAGCAAGTTTTTGCCGGTGATGCCCCTATCCTTGTGTTGCAGAGAGACTATGAGCTGGCTCTTATGCAGCTTAATCAAAATCCCCAAGATTCAACTATACAGGAAAGGCTTTTTGAGCTTCAAAAGAGAATGGATGCACTGGATGCATGGGAAGTGAACACAGATGCTAAAACGATTTTAACAAAGCTGGGAATTGAAGATTTCAGCAAAAAAGTGGGAGAGCTATCCGGCGGGCAGAAGAAAAGGGTAGCTCTTGCTCAGGTGCTGATCCAGTCACCTGATTTATTGATTCTTGATGAGCCCACAAACCATCTCGACTTTGAATCTGTTAAATGGCTTGAAGAATATCTCGGACGATACAGGGGAGCGCTTCTGCTTGTAACTCATGACCGTTATTTCCTTGATCGGGTGACAAATAGAATGTTTGAACTCGAAGGCGGAAATCTATACAGTTACAAAGGCAACTATGCGGCTTTTTTGGAGGCAAAGGCAATACGAGAAGAAAATGAGGCCGCTACTGTCGAAAAGCAAAAAAACCTCTTCAGGAGGGAACTCGAATGGATCAGAAGAGGGGCAAAGGCAAGAACTACGAAACAAAAAGCCAGGATCCAGCGGTTTGAAGCACTCGATAGCCAGCTCGCATCTGTCAAATCCTCTGAAAAGCTTGATATGTCGTTAAGCGGCAGCCGGCTAGGAAAGCAGGTCTTTGAATTGGAGTCCGCTTCAAAAAGCTACGGGAGCCAGGTAATATTGGATCAGTTTGACCTCTTGGTAAAACCGGGAGACAGGATTGGAATCATTGGACGGAACGGAACTGGGAAATCCACGCTTCTTAATATCCTGGCAGGTAAGATTCCGCTTGATTCCGGTGAGCGTATCATTGGCCAAACAGTGAAAATCGCATACTACACGCAGGAAAGCGAAGATATGGATGAAAATAAACGCATGATCGAATATTTAAAGGAAACAGCCGAGGTAGTGGAAACCTCTGATGGCAAAACGATATCTGCCGCCCAAATGCTGGAACGCTTCCTGTTTCCTTCGTTTACGCATGGTACCCCTATCCGAAAGCTTTCAGGAGGAGAAAAACGGAGGCTTTATCTCTTAAAAATCTTAATGTCTGAGCCGAATGTACTGCTGCTCGATGAGCCGACGAATAACCTTGATACCCAAACATTAACGGTTCTTGAGGATTATTTAGAGGATTTCCCGGGAGTAGTCATAACCGTGTCCCATGACCGTTATTTTCTTGATAAAGTTGCCGATCAGCTTCTTGTTCTAAAAGGCGAAGGGAAAATTGATTCTTTTTATGGAAATTACAGTGAATTTCTTGAAAAAGCAAACACGAAGCCTGTACAGGAAAGTATCCCTGCTGCTGAAAAGCCGAGAGAAACTAAGCAGAAAAAGAAGAAAATGACTTATATGGAGAAAAAAGAATGGGAAGAAATCGACGGCAAGATTGAGAAAGTCGAAAGCAGATTAGAAGTCATTGCCTCTGAAATGGCCAATATAGGCAGTGACTTTGAGAAAGCACAGACTCTTATGGAAGAGGAAGCCAATTTAAATGCTGAGCTGGAGCACTTAATTGAAAGGTGGAGCTACCTTTCAGAAGCAGCAGAAAACGAATAAACCGTTCAATGAGAGGCTCGGGGCTAATGCTCCGGGTTTCTTTTCATTTCTTAAAGAAAACAGATGAAATGCTACTCGATTTTTCTTGTGTTAAAATATAACCAGTTACCAACGTGAAAATACTAAAAAGGGTGATACTTTTGAAGATAAAGGCAATTGAACCAACCCCAAGTCCCAATACAATGAAAGTAATTCTTGATGAAGAACTTCCAATGGGAAAAAGCAATAACTATAAAAAAGATAAAAGTGACGGAGCTCCCAAGGTCATTGTGGATATCCTCCACATAGAAGGGGTAAAAGGCGTTTATCATGTTGCAGACTTTTTGGCAGTTGAAAGAAATGCCAAATATGATTGGAAAGAGCTGTTGCCTCAAGTCCGATCTGCATTTGGTGAAGATGTGGAAAATGAAAACAGCGATGAAACAGAGATTGATGAGCACTTTGGAGAAGTGCAAGTCCTAGTTCAAATGTATAAGGGGATTCCGATGCAGGTCAAGCTAACCGATGGTACGGAAGAAAAGCGCTTCGGCCTGCCTGAAAATTTTATTACAACTGTATCAGAAGCTCAAGATCCAGCGGATAATGTTGTGATGGTCCGTAAGTGGAAGGAATTCGGCGTCCGTTACGGCGACTTTGAACAGGTCGGCCATGATATTGTTGAGGAGCTCATGGCAGCCTATCCTGAGGAGAGGCTCCAGGCACTTGTCCAAATAGCTAAAAGTCCGGAGAAAACAGAGGAAAAGCATGCCCGTCCGCGATTAAAACTTTCGATTGAAGACCTTGACTCTCCTGATTGGCGAGTCCGCTATCAAAAACTTGAACAAATGGAAGATCCTGCAGTGGCTGATCTGCAGGTCCTGGAAAAAGCCCTGAATGATGAAAAGGCTTCGATTAGAAGGCTTGCAACGGTCTACCTGGGCATGATTGAAGATAAAAAAGTCCTTCCTCTTCTTTACAAAGCTTTAAAGGATAAAACGGTAACAGTAAGGCGTACTGCTGGAGACTGTTTATCAGATTTGGGCTTTGAAGAGGCGATGGATGCCATGAAGGAAGCATTGCAGGATAACAGCAAGCTTGTCCGCTGGCGTGCAGCCATGTTCCTTTACGAAGTGGGAGATGAGAATGCCCTTCCTGCTCTCAAAGCGGCTGAGGATGATCCAGAATTTGAAGTAAGCATGCAAATCAAACTGGCAATTGAAAGAATCGAACATGGTGAAGAAGCAAAAGGTTCAGTATGGAAGCAAATGACTGAATCCCGTAAACAGGAAAAAGAATAAAAAGATACGACCGCTCGTAAGGTGCACAAACCGAAGAGCGGTTTTTTTCTTTTTTCTTCCACGCAATGCTGTTTTAACCTTTTAAAGTAAAAAAATATATTAAATTAATGAAAATTATTGAAATTGTTTGAAAAAAGGTCTATATTGAAAAGAAAATATTTGGGAGGTTCATCTTTTAACAATCCCATAGAATAATAGTTTTTGAATCTAGGGTAAATTGGAGGTTTTACATATTATGTCTGATACACAGATGAGAAGTGACATGATTAAAAAAGGAACGGACCGTGCCCCGCACCGCAGTTTATTGCGTGCTGCCGGCGTAAAGGAAGAAGATTTTGGGAAACCATTCATTGCAGTGTGCAACTCCTATATAGATATTGTTCCGGGGCATGTCCACCTGCAGGAATTCGGAAAAATCGTAAAAGAAGCTATTCGCGAAGCGGGCGGTGTCCCGTTTGAATTTAATACAATCGGGGTTGACGACGGGATTGCAATGGGTCATATCGGAATGCGTTATTCCCTGCCAAGCCGTGAAATCATTGCTGATTCACTGGAAACAGTCGTTTCTGCACATTGGTTCGATGGAATGGTTTGTATCCCGAACTGTGACAAAATTACACCAGGCATGATGATGGGCGCTTTGCGTGTCAATATTCCTACTGTTTTTGTCAGCGGAGGTCCAATGAAAGCCGGTGTAGATTCAAGCGGCAAACCTTTATCCTTAAGCTCTGTATTTGAGGGAGTCGGTGCCTATGAGTCTGGGAAAATTGATGAACAAAAGCTGCAGGAAATCGAACAGGTTGCTTGCCCGACATGCGGATCATGCTCCGGAATGTTTACAGCCAACTCCATGAACTGCCTCGCTGAAGGCCTTGGTCTTGCTTTACCTGGAAACGGGACGATTCTGGCTGTATCAGAAGAACGTAAAGAGTTTGTTAAACGTTCTGCCAAGCAATTGATGGAGATTATCAAAAAAGATATCAAACCACGCGATATTGTTACCATTGATGCAATCGATAACGCGTTTGCTTTGGACATGGCGATGGGCGGCTCAACCAATACAGTACTTCACACTTTGGCATTGGCACATGAAGCCGAAATTGATTACCCAATTGAACGCATTAATGAAATTGCCAACCGGGTGCCGCACCTTGCGAAGATCGCGCCTGCTTCGGATTATCATATTGAAGATGTGCATAATGCTGGAGGTGTCAGCGCCATCATCAATGAATTGCTTAAAAAGCCTGATGCTCTAAATGGGGACTGTCTGACGGTAACAGGAAATCCGCTGCGCGAGAATGTTGCCGGCAGCGAGATTTTGGATAAAAATGTGATCCGTCCATTGGATAATCCGCACTCTGAGCGCGGTGGTCTCGCTGTATTATTCGGAAACCTAGCGCCGCAAGGTTCCATCATAAAAGTCGGTGCAGTTGATGAATCTGTCGGCGGCTATCATAGAGGACCTGCTATTTGCTTTGATTCCCAGGAGGAAGCTCTTTCCGGAATCATTACAGGAAAAGTACAGGAAGGCCATGTTGTCGTCATTCGTTATGAAGGACCTAAAGGCGGGCCGGGTATGCCTGAAATGCTTGCCCCTACTTCCCAGATAGTCGGCCGGGGGCTGGGTGCGAAAGTTGGCCTGATCACAGATGGCCGATTCTCCGGTGCATCCCGCGGCATCAGTATCGGACACATTTCTCCTGAAGCAGCAGAAGGCGGCCCGATTGCTTTTGTTGAAAACGGAGATATCATCGAGCTTGATTTAAACAACCGGACGATCAACCTGGAAGTTTCAGATGAGGAATTTGAAAATCGGAAAGCTAATTGGAAAGGTTTCGAGCCAAAGGTTAAGAAAGGCTACCTGGCACGATACTCCAAGCTTGTTACAAATGCCAGCACAGGCGGCGTGATGAAAATATAAATGGTTAAAAGTAAAGCCAGTCTATTGGGACTGGCTTTACTGCTGTTAAGAGCCTTGGCCGATAAATTGTCATGTATGGCCGATAAAATCTATAAAATCTTTTAAAAATTTAAAATTTAGATTATTAAAGCCGTTTTCCCATTTGAAAATTTTTAATTGTTGTTCCTAAAATCGTTTTATTAACTAATTCGGTGAAAAGGGCACCTTAAAAGGCGAATTTTACTCTAAGTTGCTTTAACTGCAGAATCAAAGTTGAAGCAGTTTAATAGCCTAATAGGCAGCATCGAAAAATTGCATTAACGTGAGTGATTATAGTATGCTTATTTTACAAAATGCAGCAGCAGTAGAAGGAGGCAATAAATATGTCAATGGCGTATGAAGAATACATGAGACAAATGGTTAAGCCAATGCGTGAAGAGCTTGTTCAGGCAGGATTTAAGGAGCTGACAGCACCTGAAGAAGTAGAGCAGTTTATGGAAGGCCTTGAAGGTACAGCGCTTGTTGTAGTTAATTCTGTATGCGGATGTGCAGCAGGCTTAGCGCGTCCTGCAGCAACGCAGGCAGTTTTAAGAAGCGAAAAGAAACCGGATCATTTAGTAACAGTATTTGCAGGCCAGGATAAAGAAGCAACTGCGAAAATGCGTGAATACTTCGAGGGATATGAGCCTTCATCTCCTTCGATGGCCCTTTTAAAGGGGAAGGAAGTTGTTCACTTCATTCACCGCTATGATATTGAAGACCATCCAATGGAAGCAATTATGGAAAATCTTCTGGCAGCGTTTGAAGACAACTGCTAATTCGTATAGGATTAAATAGTTTTTAGGGAAGGGGTGTCAGCTGGCACCCTTTTCTTTGTAAATTTTATTGGCTGTTTTTGCAAAGTTTGTTGCTTACAAACTGGTTTTAATTACTGAGTTGATTGGAG
>JAGGRA010000034.1:17772-77900 GCA_018613035.1 Pseudomonas sp. ISL-84
GCAAGCTTTATAGTCCAAAAATAACAATCTATATGAAAAGAGCCATTTTATTAAAAGCTATTTAATAACTTTTGCACTCCGTTGATTGGAGCGAAGGGCGCGAGACTCTCGAAAATGCATTCACATTTCCACTATGCGGTGTTTATTCGAGGATGCTTATTCAAAGTCCAGCAGGAGAAGCGGATCACACAGGCTTAGTGCTTGATGAGCGGCGGATCGTCCGCGGTTCGCTGAGTTTCTTGAGCGGAAATCAACGGGCAAAGTTTATAAGCAAAAACAACAATCTATGAGAAAAGAGTCTTATAAAAAAAGAGCCAGGTGAACTCGATTTGATTATTACAACTGCAGGACGGACCAATCAGGAAATGAAGGAAAAGGCCAGAAGAATTGCTGCCGAATTGGAAGCAGAATATATTGACAGAAATAAAAGGTCCGTGGGAACCATTCAGAAACAAGTGCAGGATGATTGCATTGTTGTGGGGAAGGAGCGCCTGGAGCTTTTTCCAGTGGGTGAAAACCAGCCATTCTTTTTCCACCCCAATTCAGCAATGTTTAGAATAAAGCGACTGATAAAGGGAGAAAGTGACCCTTTTCTTCAGGCAGCCCGACTTCAGAGAGGCAAAAGTATGCTGGACTGTACGCTTGGACTTGCCTCTGACAGTATTATGGCGAGCTATACTGTTGGCCAAGAAGGGGAAGTAACAGGGTTGGAGGGCAACCGTTACCTCGCTTTTCTTGTGGAAAATGGGCTGAGGCAATGGGAATCAGGATTGGAATCAATGGACCAATCAATGAGGAGAATCCATGTTAAATCCACAAACTCTTTTCCTTATTTGGAAATGCTTCCTGATAATAGTTATGATGTAGTTTATTTTGATCCGATGTTCGAAGAAAACATCCTTGAGTCAGATGGAATCAAAGCCCTTAGCCGATTTGCTGTATATGCAGACCTGTCGGAGGAAATAATTTTTCACGCAAAAAGAGTTGCTAAAGAGAGAGTTGTATTGAAAGACCATTTTAGAAGCTCCAGATTTAAGCAATTTGGCTTCAGAGTATATAAAAGAAAAACATCCAAGTTTCATTTCGGTGTCATTGAAAAATGAAAAAGGTGCCGTTTACGGCACCTTCACAGTTAATCGGCAATGGCCAGATAAACAAAATAAGCCATCAAAAGTAAGCTTGCAATAACAAAGACAAGAGACCAATCCATCCTGATTTCCCCCTTTTTCTTCTTCTGAACTCGTATAAAACGATTTGTTCCTTATTATTCCCGCTTTATTGCTTTGTAATCACAGGATACTTATTTTTCACTATATAACTATTGTTTTAAAAACCTAAAAATGAAATCAATTTTCATTTACTCCAAAAAGCAGTATAATAGAAAAAGAGATAATAGATACATAGTGAGGACAGATATCATGAATTTTCCTATTTCAAAAAGAATGGCATCTTTTCAGGAAAGTGTTTTTGCGGAGTTGGCACAAATTAAGAATTCTAAACTTTCAGACGGAATTCCAATGATTGACCTAAGCATTGGCAGCCCTGATTTGCCGCCGCCAAGTTTTATTACAGATGAATTGGCTAAAAGTTCACTGAATCCGGATTTATACGGCTATTCTTTAACAGGGACAAATGAATTCCATTCCGCGGTCTGTGACTATTATAAAAGTAACTTTGGATTGTCACTTGATCCTGATTCCGAGGTGCTCCTGTTGATGGGTTCCCAGGATGGGCTTGTGCATTTGCCCATGGTTCTCTGTGACCCCGATGATTATATTCTTGTACCAGATCCGGGATATACAGCCTATGCTGCAGGTGCAGGAATGGCTGGGGCTCAAATGTATTCAATGCCGCTGAAAAAGGAAAACAGGTTTCTTCCTGATCTGGGTGAACTACCTGAGGAAATCCTTATTAAAACAAAGTTAATGATATTGAATTTTCCAGGTAATCCTGTTCCCGCGATGGCTACTGAGGAATTTTACCTTGAAGCCATTTGTCTTGCTAAAAAGTATAACTTTGTTATAGTTCACGACTTTGCTTATTCGGAGCTTTATTATGAACGCAAGCCGCTAAGTTTTTTGTCTGTAGAAGGGGCCATGGAAGTCGGTCTGGAAATGAATTCACTGTCAAAAAGCTTTAACATGGCTGGCTGCCGGGTAGCTTATGCGGCCGGAAATAATCAGCTGATCACAATGCTGGCAAATTTCAAATCCAATTTGGATTATGGAGTATTTCTGCCGGTTCAGGCTGCAGCTTCTAAAGCGTTAAGAGATCAATCGGGCTTCTTAAACAGCTTGAGGGATATTTACAGGACCAGAAGAGATGTTTTGACAGAGGGTTTAAAAGAAATCGGCTGGAATGTCAGCAAGCCAGAAGGCTCTATGTTTTTATGGGCAGAGGTGCCTGAGCCATACAACTCAAAGGAATTTGCAATTGAATTAATTAACCGGGCGAATGTTGTGGTAACTCCAGGCAATGCTTTCGGCAAGTGGGGAGAAGGATATGTGCGAATTGCTCTCGTTCAGCCTGAAGAAGTTTTGAAACAGGCTGCAGCCAATATCGGAAAAAGCGGTATATTGAAAGAAGTCCTTGCGTAAAGGGAAAGGTGGATGAAAAGAATGCCAAAATGGCTGAGAAAATCCTTTGTTGTGCTTATAACCATTTTAACCTTTGGCATGGTTACACCGTCTCAAGCCTTACTTTATGAAAATACGAACCAGTTAAAGGCTTCTAAAGCATCAGACGTTGAAAATACAGATGGAAGTGCAGACTCACCTGCGGAAGATGAACAGTTTATTGATAAAGAAGTCTTTATCAGGCAAATGGTCAAAGAAGCAGAACTGCAGTCATATGAAAAATTCGGAACAAAAATTGGCCCGGTTATTGAGGATGAGTTCAATGAAGTTATTCTTCCGAATATTGAAAAGGCCATCCAGGATGTGACCGTTCAATTTCCTGAAGAAAGCATGGCACACTTAATGGTAACTGAAACTCCTGGGGGTGGTTTTTCCGAAAAGATCTTTCATATTGCCAATAGCCAAACGAATGAAGACGTCATCCGCTTCCATGTAAGAAGAGACCATCCGCCTCAGCAGGGTTATTGGTTTAATTTCCATTATCATACACATCATGACAACTTTCAGGCTCATCACGAATTAGGGGCAATTTATTGGGACAAAAATACTCCTCCAAAATGGTTGAGTTAAAAGTTTGAAATAAATTTCATATTATGAAAAAATAATTTTATGGATTATGAAACTTTTCATAATATCTACCGTATATACATTTATTCTATTTAATGGAGGTTTGATTGGAAATGGCAGTAAGCTTATCAAAAGGACAAAAAGTGGATTTAACAAAAACAAACCCTGGAATGACAAAAGTAGTAGTTGGTCTTGGATGGGACACAAACAAATATGATGGCGGAAATGATTTTGATTTGGATTCTTCCGTTTTCCTTCTTGGAGATAGTGGAAAAGTAACCTCTGAAAGCGATTTTGTTTTCTATAACAACACAACTGGCGCTGGCGGAGCTGTTGTACATACTGGCGATAACCGTACAGGTGAAGGAGATGGCGATGACGAGCAGGTTAAAATTGATTTGGCGAATGTACCTGCAAGCGTTCAGCGCATTACTTTTACTATTACGATTCATGATGGGGAGGCACGCAGCCAAAACTTCGGACAGGTTTCTAATTCTTATGTAAGAATCCTTAATGAGGATTCTGGTGAAGAATTGATCCGTTATGACCTTGGTGAAGATTTCTCCATTGAAACAGCACTTGTTGTAGGTGAATTATACAGACATAATGGAGAATGGAAATTCAGTGCAATTGGCAGCGGATATCAGGGCGGCCTTGCTGCATTGGCAAAAGATTTTGGTTTACAGGTTGGGTAATTAAGAGGTATATTTGCATAATCAGGCTCGGCAATGCCGAGTCTTTTATACGGACAAAATAGAATGGATTATCTAGGGGGAACAGTACAAGGATGTCAGTTATAGAAGGAATTATTCATACTTATGCCCAGTTCTTCAACTGGGAAATGTGGGTTGATGTTTTATCAAACCCTGTCAGCTGGGGATTAATTGGAACACTTGTCATTATGGAAGGTCTTTTGTCTGCGGATAATGCACTGGTACTTGCGGTTATGGTTAAGCATTTGCCGGAGGAAAAACGAAGAAAGGCGCTATTCTATGGTTTACTGGGTGCTTATATTTTCCGTTTCATAGCAATTGGTATTGGGGTTTATCTAATTGAATTTTGGTGGGTTAAAATTTTAGGTGCCGGTTATCTGGCATGGTTATCCATCAAGTACTTTATTGACAAGAAAAAAGGTCTTGGTGCTGAAGATGAGGAAATAGAGGGCATCAATCAAGGAGGCTTGCTTGTTCGTCTGTTTGGAACCTTCTGGGGAACTGTTGCAGCTGTTGAGCTGATGGATATCGCATTCTCTGTTGACAGCGTATTAGCAGCTTTTGGGATCAGCCAGGAAATTTGGGTTCTTTTATTAGGCGGAATGCTGGGCGTATTGATGATGCGTGGGGTTGCCGGAGTTTTCTTGAAGCTTATTGATAGAATACCTGAACTTGAGACTGCAGCTTATGTATTAATTTTAATTATCGCAGCGAAGATGCTTTTAGGCGTATTTGGTGTTCATGTCGAACATGTTCATTTCTTTATCCTTCTGCTTGTTGTGTTTGCAGGAACATTCGTTGTCCACTACAGAAACAAGAAGAAAGAACAAGAAACTGCAAATTAATGTTTAAACAAATATAACCAACTATCAGCAAAGGGAACAGACACATGTCCGCTCCCTTTCTTTTTATCCTTTTTTGCATAAAAGGGGTAAATTGTTATGGTTTTTAACTTATAAAAGAAAGAGTGGAGCAGCAAAAATGAGACTATTTTCCGATCTCCTGGATGAAAAATTAAAACAGGTCTTTTATAAAAAACCTGGATATTTTAATAAAAGATCCGATAGGGAATTGTTGGCATACTCGCTGGGGGCAACCTTATATATGCCAGCAACGAGGCCGAATATCCATCAGGATCTTCTCTCAAAAAAGCATTCCGGCCTAACCTCCATGGTCATTTGCCTGGAGGATGCAATAGGGGATGATGAGGTAGAAAGAGCAGAAGAACTGCTGTCTGCAGAGTTGGAAAGCCTCAGTATGGATTTGGCAAAAGGCCTGTGCCACGAAGAAGATCTTCCTTTAATTTTTGTGAGAATTAGAAACTTTGAGCAGCTCCTTAGATTAAAAAGGAAAGTCCCTAATGGTTTGCATCTTTTAACAGGATTTGTGCTGCCCAAATTTTCTCCAGAAGAGGGAAGCAGAGTCTTAAGTGAAATTAATAATCTTAATAACAATGGTTATTGCTTATACGCAATGCCGATCCTTGAGACAAAACAGATCATACAAAAAGAAACCAGGCTTCAGGAGTTAATCGGCATTAAAAAGGTTCTGGACCGGCATGAGGATTTAATACTGAATGTCAGGATTGGAGCTACAGATTTCAGCGGACTGTATGGTATCCGCAGAAACTCGGATACAACAGTTTACGATATCGCTGTGATTAGAGATTGCATTTCCGATATCATTAATGTATTTTTGCGCGCTGACAACCCGTACGTCATTTCCGGCCCTGTATGGGAATATTTCTCATCTAAGGAACGTCTTCTTAAGCCACAGATCAGGCAGACTCCTTTCCGGGAACGGCTGGGGCAAGATGGAATCAAGATGCGCACTGATTTGATTGATATGCATATGGATGGGTTAATTAGGGAGATAGCCATGGATATCTCGAATGGACTGACTGGCAAAACCATTATTCATCCTACCCATATTCGGCCTGTACAGGCTCTTAATACGGTTACCCTTGAAGAGTACCTTGATGCAAAAAGCATTGTGGATCAGGCAGATGGAAAAACAGGTGTGATGAAAAGCTCTTACCAAAATAAAATGAATGAAATTAAGCCTCACTTGTATTGGGCTAAAAAGATATTGTTAAAATCTGAAATTTACGGGGTGCTGCATGAGGAATACACATACATTGACATTCTCCAAAACGAAACATTCACTTCAGATCCTCAACTCGTTAAGCGTTGAGATAGATATTACAGATAATCCATATGAGATTCCTGCAGAGGACTTATTTGTTATGGCTGCGAGGATTAATAAAAAAAGATCCTTTTTGTTTGTCAGCAAGGTTCTTGGGAAGCATATTCCGATTAATCCGCAAATCGGGCTTCTGACTGGCGAACTCCTTGCCAACCGTTATATGGAAAAGGTTAAGAATAAAGAGACAGGAAAAACTTTTGAGCTTCTTTCTGCATTTAGGAATGGCACACGGGCCTATAACGGAAGACCTTTTATTGATGACGATGAAAGACCGGTTATTATTGGATTTGCAGAAACTGCAACCGCTCTCGGACATGCTTTTTTCCAATCGTTTAATAAAGCGGACTTCTTTCATACTACGAGGGAGGAGCTTGAGGACAAGGATTCTGTTATTGCATTCGAAGAAGAGCATTCCCATGCCACTTCTCACCGCTGCTATATTGATGAAAGCCTTTTGGATAATAAAAGGGAAATTATCCTTGTCGACGATGAAATGACTACCGGAAAAACAGCCATAAATATCATCCGGTCCATACATGAGAGATTTCCTAGAAAAGTATATACTGTTGTATCTATTTTGGATTGGCGTTCTGATAAAGATCATAAAAATTTTGATGATCTTGAAAAGGAATTGGGTATCATCATCAATAGCGTTTCACTTCTAAAGGGCATCATTCAGGTTGTGGGCTCGCCTGATATAAGTGAAGTTCATGTAAAGCCTAGAACAGACAAAATCTCTGCTGTCATTTCATATATTCATATAAACAAAGAACTCCCGAATCTGCTGAATCAGGCAGCCTACCCATCATTAACACTAGGTGGAGATATTAGGCATGTACCTTATGTAAAGGAATCCGGCCGGTTTGGATTGGATGCGGAAGGCCAGGCCAGGCTGAACCAGTCACTTAAGGAGATTGGGCAGTTTCTTTCCAGTAAACGGGATGGCGAGAACACTTTATGCCTCGGAACAGGCGAGTTTATGTTTATCCCGATGAGACTCGCTTCTTTAATGGGGGATGACATAAAGTTTCATTCAACAACCCGGAGCCCGATTTTTGTAAGGAATGAAGAAAATTATGGTGCTCAATATGGATACTCTTTTCCAAATCCTGAAGATCCTGATATGGCACAGTTTGTATATAACATTCCTGAAGATCGCTACGATGAATTATTTCTATTTTTTGAAAGAGAGGTATCTCGCACTGCACTTGAACCTTTCATCAGCAATTTAAAGAGCTGCTTTAAACATATTAAGATCGTTTTCTTCAATGGAGGTGAATCAAATGACTAGAGTTGCAGATCAAAAGAATCAATTTGGTTCATATAGTGAAAATGATGTCGTTTTTTTATTAAAGGACTTAAGCAGTTTTTCTCTTGAGGGGACAATTGAGCAAAGGGAAAAGAATATTCAGTCCGGTCAGCATTACAGTGAAACACTGCCGATTGAGTATCAGCCTCCCCAGAATTACTTGAAGGTTTTTTGGGAAACACTTGAAGAGTACAAACGAAAAGTAGCTTTGTGCACAGGCATTGTTTCTGAACAGATATGGAGACAAAAAGGTAAAAATACGATTTTAGTATCATTAGCAAGAGCAGGCACCCCGGTAGGCATATTAATAAAGCGGTATCTTTCTGAAATTTATGGGGTGAACCTGCCGCATTACAGCATATCAATTATCCGGGACAGGGGTCTTGATGAAAACGCAATTAAGCATATTTTAAACTCTCACCCTGGAAGCCATATCCAATTTGTTGACGGCTGGACGGGCAAAGGGGCTATTTCGATTGAATTAACTAAGGCTTGCAAGGGGTTCTATGGGACTCATGGGGTTATGCTGGATGATACATTAGCCGTACTTGCAGATCCAGGGCATTGCACAACTCTTTTTGGGACCAGGGAAGACTTTTTAATTCCTAGTGCATGCCTAAATTCTACGGTTTCAGGGCTGGTAAGCAGAACTGTTTTAAATCATAACTTAGTTGGGCCTGGTGATTTTCATGGTGCCAAATATTATAAAGAACTTGAAAGTGCCGATGTTTCGAATGAATATCTTTCAGTTGTGGGAAATGAGTTTCAATCTATTAAGCAAGAAGCTGCAGAAACAGCTTCAGTCCTGATGAAAAACCGAGAGGAAGCAACCTTTCAGGGAATGAAGGAAATCCGGGAAATTAAAGAAGAATTTAAAATTGAATCGATTAATTTTGTAAAGCCTGGTGTTGGAGAAACAACAAGAGTTCTTCTCAGAAGGCTTCCATGGAAAATTCTTATGAAAGACCCGGAGAGTCCGTATGTCCGCCATATTGTCATGCTGGCCAGGGAGCGCAATGTTGAAATTCTCCATTATCCCAACATGAGTTACACCTGCTGCGGCTTAATTAAAAAGGCGGGAAAAGAGCAATGATGATGTTTGCATCAGATCTGGACAGAACACTTATTTATTCAGACAGGGCCCTCGCTGATTTAGGACATCCCGGCAGAGGCAGCTTAGTAGGGGTGGAGCGCAAAGAAGGTAAGGAAACCGCCTTCATGACTAAGGAGGCACACGAGAAATTAAAAGAGGTCAGCTCTCAAATCCTCTTTGTTCCTGTTACGACCAGAACGTACGAACAATTTAATCGTGTATTTATTTTTCAAGAAGACTTTCCTGCACCCTACGCTGTTACATCGAACGGGGCGAAAATTCATTTAAATGGAAAGCTTCTGGAAGAATGGACGGGGATTGTCCTGGATCGATTAAAGACCGAGTGTTCCATTTTTGAGGATATGATAGAAAAAACGAAAGGGTTTGAGTTGAATGGTACCCTTAAAACAGCAGATAATCTTTTCTTTTATTATATCTTGAATGAGAAACTTACAAGTGATGCAAAAAGCGTTATAAGCAATCTGGCTGAATCATTTGGCTGGCGAGTTTCGCTGCAGGGCAGAAAGCTTTATTTTATGCCTAACCCAATATGTAAAGGGGAGGCAGTAAAGTTTATTAAGGACCGGGAAGGAATAAGCTCTGTTTATGGAGCAGGGGATTCAGTGCTTGACCATGATTTTCTGCAGTTTTGCGATTATCCATATGTTCCGAACCATGGCGAGCTTGCCAAAAATAAACCACTTTGCCTTCCATATAAAATTTCCAATAACAGGGGAGTTATGGCAGGTGAAGAAATTCTGGCTGACATCTTGAACCATATTAAGCAAAAAATTTAATCCGGCTGGTCCCCCAGCCATTTTTTTAAAGCAAAAAACAAACAAAGCCCAAATATATATGTCCCTATAAATATCAAACTTCCAATAGCGAGTGATTGATGCAGTGAAAAAGTAAGCATTGCCAGAAGAAAAGACCAGAAAAAGACATCCATAAAAACAAAGGAACTTGAACACAAAACATTTTTAATGATTTCCAAATCGTCCTCTATACCTCGGTATCTTGCTCTTCCAAAAAGCAGCCTCATACTGACTCACCTTCTTCTGCGGGGTACTCCAATTTATGCGGGGACGGGAATAAAGGTGAAAGCGGCTATTTTAGGTTTTTAATTTAAATTCATGTGCCGGCAGCAATGATTTTACCGAAAATGAAACTTTTTTCTCTGTTGCTCCGTAAAAGAAAGTGAATCTAATTTAGAAATAGCATACATACCTATGATATGATGGTAATAAGTTTACATATTTCTGCCGGCTTTTTATAGTCAGCACATGCGCTTTGGAGGAAAGGCGCCGATTTACTAGTTTTAAATAATGCTAAGCCATCTTTCGCTCATAGAGGGAAGGGATATAAATGAACCCATCATATAGTCAAATAAATGCTCACATGCTGCAGGTTACATATGAAAACTGGCTTTCACAGCTGAAACAGGCCAACCGGGAGAGAGCGGAATTTTTGGAGGAACAGAATACCCTTCATATAGGGCAAATTGTTGCCCGTTTTCTAGGAATCCCGCTGGACGAAGACGATTATTATAATCGGCTGTTCGATCTTATCCACACAGAAAGTGCAGACCTGCTGCTTATAAGTGAAGATCATCTTGATAAAACAATAAACAATCAGCAATTCCAAGCGATCCAAAAGGTGCTGAATATTAACCGCGAGCAAAACTTATCCATCAACAGATTTGCTGCTTTTCTCGATGGTGAACAGCTGCTGATGAAATCTCCAGTTCCTTCACTGCATCGAAAAATTAGAGAAGCAATGATCAAAATGCTCCAGCTGTTTTCTGTAAATGAACCGGATGGTTTAAAGAACCAGGAAATCCGAAGGGTACTGGTTGATGTCATTAAGTGGTCTTTCAACCACCTGGGACAAGAGTTAATGGAAACGGATCCCGAAAAAGCCATGCCTAAAATCCTATGGTATGGGGATGGGAAAAAGAGCCACTTGTATTTTTTATACTACTTGTTAAGTCTGGGCTGCGACATTATTTATTTTTCTCCATCTGGCGAGGACCTTCTTGCAAGGGCAGGTACTGACATTCAAGAGTCATATGTGCATCATTTTCAAGAGAAGAAGAAGCCGGAACCGTTTCCGAAAGAAAAAAGGAGAAGGAGCTCAACAGTTGCCTACAGAGCGTCAAGGGAGATAGAAACAATTTTGAACCATGAGGGCTCAGGATTGTATAAACCATGGCAGCTCCGGGATTATACCCCTTCTTCAGTCACACTAAAAACCACCTATGATGAATTATTTATTTTAATAAAAGAGAAGGCCATGATCCGGCCCAATTTTGAAGTGAAAGAAGGGCGGGTCAACATTCCTTCTGTTTTCGCAAAAATTCAGGGTGTAAGTAAGAATCGGAAGGAGTACTGGGACCGGATACAAACAATAAGCCATTATGAGCAAAGTTTATTAATTCGAAGGTTTCCTTTCACAAACAGCGTTAGTAATGATTTTCGGTTCCATTATCGAAATGCTTTGGATAGCGAAGGACTGCTTGATCCTGAAAAAATGGCGGCTGCCCACTATTGGAAATATCAGCATCTGCCTACCGGGCTGCAAAGCGGCATAGCGATGGCGATTAGAAATATCTGTGCCCGCCCATATTTAAAGCCCCTTCCCCAGGAAACGGAGGAGGAGCTGAAAATTTATCTTTTTACCCAGAGCATGCAAATTCCGCCCAGCATATTAAAGCTAATGCAGCAATTTGATTATTCTCAGGACGTCCCAAAGCTCATTCTTTACAATAATGAGCTGAATGGGACCATGGTAAGAACGGATGCAGCTCTTTTATTGCTGCTCAATCAATTTGGGCTTGATATTGTGTTGTATAATCCCCCGGGCCATAACGATATTGAAAATTTCATTTCTGAAGGTTTATATGATGTCCATTGGCTGGAGGATGTCGTTTTTGAGCAGGAATTTAAAGAGCCTTCTTTTCTGAAGAAGGTCCTCTTTCAAGGATTATTAAAAAATTTAAAGGGTGATTGAAAATGAATCCGACTCAGCAAACAGATTTAAATTTAACAACCCAGGTTCAGGATGACAAATTAACTGAAAATAAGGTACCTGAAATTAAGCTGGCATTAAGGCAGGAGCCTGAAGTACAAAATTTGGCCAGATCCATTGATGAAAAGGATCAGATTCAGATCCTTGAATTCGGAAAAGAACCGGCAGTTCAAATCTCCCGCTTTTCCGATCAAATATTAAGCAATATGCGAACTACAAAAGTAGAGGATTCTGGCGAGCTATTAAAGCAGCTTGGCAAGATCATGGACAAATTCGACAAAAAAGATTTTGAACAAAGTTCTAAAGGGTTATTTGGAAAGCTTTTCAAACGTGGAGAAAAAATGATTGAGAAGCTTTTTGGAAAGTACCAGACAATGGGACAGGAAATTGACAAAGTCTATGTTGAAATTTCCAAATATCAAAGCGAAATGGTAGACTCCACTACCATGCTGGAACAAATGTATGAACAGAATTACCAGTATTATTTGACGCTTGAAAAGTATGCGGTTGCCGGGCAAATGAAAGCTGATGAACTTAAGGGCAATCAGCTTCCACAGCTTGAAGCACGGGCTGCACAAGGCGACCAAATGGCATCCATGCAGCTTGATACTTTAAGAAACGCCATTGAGCTGCTGGAACAAAGGGTTTACGATCTTGAAATGGCAAAGATGGTTGCCCTTCAGACAGCACCGCAGATTCGTCTCCTGCAAAGAGGAAATACGAAGCTAATAGGAAAAATCAACTCAGCATTTGTTACGACCATTCCAATCTTCAAGAACGGCCTTATCCAGGCAGTTGCTGCAAAAAGGCAAAAGCTTGTTGCAGATTCAATGAGCGAGCTTGATAGAAGAACAAACGAAATGCTGGTGCGCAATGCTCAAAATATATCAAACCAAAGTGCAGATATTGCACGTCTGGCTGGCGGTCCAAGCATCAAGATCGAGACAATCGAGGAATCCTGGAATATTATTATGAAGGGCATGCAGGAGACAAAATCGATCGAAGAAGAAAACAAGCGCTTGCGTCAGGAAGGTACAAGAAGACTTGAGCAGCTTCAGGATAATTTTAAAAAAATGAAGCAGCAAGGATAAGCTGACTGCTCATTTTGATTAATAGAAAATAAACTAATGAGGTGGAAATCATATGGCAATTAATTTACAAAAAGGACAGCGTGTTGACTTAACAAAAGGAAATCCGGGATTAACTAAAATCATGGTAGGCTTGGGCTGGGATCCGGTTCAAAACCGCGGCGGCGGCGGGCTCCTTGGCTCATTATTTGGCGGTGGCGGCGGTGCGAATATCGACTGTGACGCTTCTGTCATTATGCTTGGGGAAAATGGGAAGCTAAGAAACAACAGTGACGTCATTTATTTTGGTAATCTAAGGAGCGGAGACGGAAGCGTCCAGCATACCGGGGACAATCTTACCGGAGATGGAGACGGCGATGACGAACAGGTCATGATTGATCTAAGCAGAGTCCCAGCGCATATCCATAAGATGGTTTTTGTAGTAAACATTTATGATAGTGTAAAAAGGAAACAGCATTTTGGTATGATTCAAAATGCCTTTATCCGTGTTGTAAATTCTTCCAATAACCAGGAAATGATCCATTACAATCTTACAGATGACTATAGTGGAAAAACTAGTTTGATTGTTGGGGAGATTTACCGCCACGGAAGCGATTGGAAGTTTGCTGCTGTTGGAACTGGAACAGCATCGTCAGGACTTTCTGATGTTGTACGCTCATACACTTAATAAAAGCTAAGTACCTTAAAAGGACCCGCTATCCAAACGGGTCCTTTTTGAATTTGCACTTAATTTCCCATGATCTGTTTCCTTCAAAATGATTTTTCATATGTTATAATTTTAATAGAGTGCTTTAGGACATTAATCATAGATAATTCATTCGATTTTTCTCCTTACTGACAGTAACTCCACCTACTTAACATCCCGCAAAGCCCTGTTGCTCATAATTTATACATCTTAGACTTGCAGAAGGGATAATGATAAATGCGTAAATTGGTTCTTACTTTTACTATAATGATTGTTTCCCTTGCACTTTTAGGGAATTCACAGGCTGCTTTAGGCGGCATAAAACTTAAAGACTATCCCCAATCATCTAAACTTAAAGAATCGCTCATTCTAAATTCGCCAGATCAGTTGGGCGATATCTTTATTTTGCCATTAGAGGCTTTTGATGAAGCTGAGGCTTCAAATATGATTTCAAGAGTAGACAATCTGCCCTCTACGCTGCTATCAAAAATTCGGAATGAAGATATCTCCGTTAAATTATTTGTAGGGAAATTGACTGATAATCCCACTGCCCAGCATCTTGAGGGAGTTATCCCCCGGGGCTATAAAGGGGATACAACCTGGGATGATGTGCCTGGCATAGGGGGAGCTAAAACGGTCCTCGTAAAAATTGGCTTCAGTGAAAAAGGAAAAGGACATGGTTCCATTAACCTGGAGCTTCATGAACTTGCTCATTCTATAGACCGGCACGTTTATGACGGCATCCGGTATAACCAAAAATTTCTTGCCGCGTGGAAAGCAGAAAAGGCTAAGTTATTTCCTGGACAAAGTTATTTTTTAACATTCCCGGAGGAATACTTCGCTGAAGCCTTTGCAATGTATTTTGCCGGGGGAGAGTCACGAAAAATATTAAGGGTAAATGCGCCGAAAACCTATGATTTTATAAAAAAATTAAAATAAATTCCCCTGTTTAACGGCAGGGGTTTTACTATATATTGAGTGAAATCTAAGAAGGTTAATAAAAATAGCTATATATAGTAAAAAACCAGTAATTCCGTTACAATAGCATTAAGCATTCTAGAAAAGGTTGGGTTGATATGAAACAGTATTTGGAGCTTTGTAAGCATGTAATGGAAAATGGAACAAAAAAAGAGGACCGGACAGGTACAGGCACAATTAGTACCTTTGGTTATCAGATGCGTTTTGACCTGCAGGATGGTTTCCCGCTCGTTACAACGAAAAAATTGCATTTAAGATCTATAATCCATGAGTTGCTTTGGTTTTTAAATGGCGATACAAATGTAAAATACCTTCAAGAAAATGGTGTGCGAATTTGGAATGAATGGGCCGACGAAGACGGCAATCTTGGGCCGGTTTATGGCCATCAGTGGAGATCTTGGACTGGTGCTGATGGAAATACAGTTGATCAGATCAGCGGCCTGATTGAACAGATTAAAACAACCCCCGATTCCAGAAGATTGATTGTTAACGCCTGGAATGTTGGTGAGCTTGATAAAATGGCTTTGCCTCCGTGCCACTGCATGTTCCAGTTTTATGTTGCAGACGGTAAGCTTTCTTGCCAGCTTTACCAAAGATCGGCGGACGTATTTCTTGGCGTGCCGTTTAATATTGCATCCTACGCTTTGCTGACGATGATGGTTGCCCAGGCTTGCGATCTGGAGCCTGGTGAATTCGTCCATACCTTCGGAGATGTGCATATCTACCAGAATCATATTGAGCAGGTGAATCTGCAGCTCAGCCGCGATCCGCGCTCTCTTCCAAAAATGATTATTAATCCTGCAGTTAAGGATATCTTCGGCTTTAAATATGACGATTTCGAACTTGTGGGCTATGAACCCCATCCACATATTAAAGGGGTTGTCAGTGTATGATCTCTTTAATGTGGGCGATGGATGAAAATCGCGTAATAGGAAAAGACAATAAACTTCCCTGGCATTTGCCTGAGGACTTAAAATTTTTTAAAAGAACTACTATGGGGCATCCGATCGCAATGGGACGCAAAACCTGGGATTCAATTGGAAGGCCGCTGCCAGGCAGGGAAAACATTGTGATTACCCGTAACCAAACCTTTACGTGCGAAGGATGTACAGTTTTAAATTCAATTGAAGAATTGCTTAAATACAGTGGGGAGAGCGAGAATGAAATCTTTGTTATTGGCGGTGCAGAGATTTTTAAAGCAATTCTTCCCGCAGCTGATCGGCTTTATTTAACGATGATTTATAATCAGTTTGATGGGGATACTTTTTTCCCTGAATTGGATATGGCAGAATGGGAGCTCATTTCAAAGGAAAAGGGTATTAAGGACGAAAAAAATCCATATGATTATGAATTTCTAATTTACAAAAGAAGCTAGCTTGTAAAGCAGCCCCTTTGGGGCTGCTTTATTAATTTTCCCAATAAACACGTGGGCTTATAGACTGGTCTCGCATGGATAGAAACTTAACCGGCTGTACAACAAAAATTCAAAACATATAGTGAATGAAATTTTATTAATATATAATGAAAGACGTCTGAACAACAGGAGGTTTTTATGCTTCGATTGATTATCTTTTTCCTTTATATGGGCGGATACCTGACTTATAGTCTGCCTGCTTTGTACCGCATGAAAAAGCTGGACCCAAGTCTGTCAGCGGAGGAACGTGATAGGATTATCCACAATGTACCGCAAAGGTGGTCGCGAACGGTTATGAAAATATCAGGTTCAAAAGTTAACGTTTCAGGACAGGGATACATTCCTGAGGGACCTGTTGTAATGGTTTGCAATCATGAAGGTGATTTTGATATTCCTGCTCTTCTAGCTTCCATTGACAAACCCTTTGGGTTCATTTCCAAGGTGGAAGTAAAAAAAGCTCCCATTATCTCATCATGGATGAAAGTCATGAATTGTGTTTTCATTGACCGCACGAACCGTGAAAGTGCAATAAAATCCCTTAGGGAAGGTGCTGAGCTTTTGAAACAAGGACATTCCCTTGTTATTTTTCCCGAGGGAACGAGAAGCAAAGGAGGGCCTGTAGCTCCTTTCAAAGTAGGCGGTTTCCGCCTTGCACAGGATGCAGGTGTGCCGATTGTACCTATTTCAATCAAGGGGACTGCAGATGTATTTGAAAAGAATGGCAGGCTTATTAAGCCCGCGCGAATAGATATTCGCGTATGCCCCCCTGTCAATCCGAAAACCGTCAAAGAAATGGATGCGAAGGTTCTTGCACATGAAGTTAGAGAGATTATTTGCAGCAGTTCGTCCGAAAAGAGAATCGCTTCATAATTGGAAAAGGCCCCAATTTTCTGGGGCTTTTTCATAAAGCTTACTCTACTGCCGTTTGTACTAAAGATTAGGATTGACCAGATAATCGGTTAACTTTTGGATCATTCCATGATACTCCCTTGGATCGCAAAACTCCTCCGCTGAGAAATTCGTTCTAACCCATTGTATTAACTCTTTGGCGCTATTAAAATACTCGCCGCTCGTGTCGCTCTTGCGAATCATATATCTTCCATTATCCTCATCCAATGTAACTTCTACCGGCAATGCACTATCCAGACTGCATAAAGAAAACTCCATACCTGCACCCCTTTTAAAATATGAATTAACTTTTGCTTATTATATGTTAGTTTCCTTCGATTCTATCCATAAAAGAATTCGAAAACTGTAAATTTTTAAAAAATGAGATTGAAATCACGATTTCGCATGGTATAATGTACAAATTAATAACTTGTAAAGAAGAGGGTGGCAAAATGGAACAAAAGGTAATGACAAAGAAATGGGTGCAGTTGGAAGATATTTTGATTGCATACCAGCAGCTCAAGGATATTGTTGCCCATACGCCTTTACAGAAAAATGAACGGCTATCTGAAAAATATGGGTGCAATGTTTATTTGAAAAGAGAAGATTTGCAGCATGTCCGCTCATTTAAATTAAGAGGTGCCTACTATAAAGTTAAATCCTTAAATGCATCTGAACTTGAAAACGGCGTTGTCTGTGCTAGTGCGGGAAACCACGCACAGGGAGTTGCATATGCCTGCAGGCACCTGGGCGTCCAGGGGAAAATTTTTATGCCGGCAACTACACCTAGACAAAAGGTAAGCCAGGTGGAGCTATTCGGCAGGGACTCCGTGGAAATTATTCTCGTAGGAGATACCTTTGATGATTCCTATCATGAAGCTATAAAATGTGCTGAAGCGGAAAGCAGAGCATTTATACATCCATTTGATGATGAAATGGTGATTGCTGGACAGGGTACCGTAGCAGTTGAAATGCTGAATGACTCCGAGGAACCTGTGGATTACGTTTTTGCCAGTATTGGCGGAGGCGGATTGATGGCGGGGTTAAGCACTTACATAAAAAGCATCTCCCCGGAAACTCAGATGATCGGGGTAGAGCCTGCAGGGGCTCCATCCATGAGCGAGTCAATCAGGACACAAATAGTGGCTCCTTTGGATGAGATTGATAAATTCGTAGATGGAGCAGCTGTCAAGTGTGTCGGTGAAAAAACTTATGAAATTTGCAATGAACTCGTAGATGATATTTTCATGGTTCCCGAAGGAAAAGTATGTACCACCATTCTTGAATTATACAATGAGCATGCAATTGTCGCTGAACCGGCTGGAGCCATGCCGATTGCGGCCTTGGATATGTGCAGAGAACAAATTAGAGGAAAAAATGTCGTCTGTGTAATCAGCGGCGGAAATAACGATATTGGGCGCATGCAGGAAATTAAAGAAAGGTCCTTGCTGTATGAAGGCCTCCTTTACCACTTTATTGTTAATTTTCCGCAGCGTGCCGGAGCGTTAAGGGAGTTCCTGGATGAGGTGCTTGGGCCAACAGATGATATTACACGATTTGAATACACAAAGAAAAATAATAAAGAAAACGGCCCTGCGCTTGTTGGAATAGAACTTAAGCATAAAGAAGACTACAGTGATCTAATTTTAAGAATGAATAAAAAAGGTTTCTCCTATACTGAGATAAACAAAGACAGCAATCTTTTCCATTTGCTGGTATGAAGTTCCTGTTGAAAGATACGCGTAAGGTATAAGTAGTTTCTTTTGTGAATTTAATATGAACTTTTTTCTTTAACTGCGACATTTCCTTTGAAAAATACTATAATCGAATTAGGTTTATTATGTATTTTAAAGGGGATGTATTGCATGCTTTCAAATATCGGTGTTCCAGGGTTAATTTTGATTCTTGTTTTGGCCCTTATTATTTTTGGACCAAAGAAGCTGCCGGAAATCGGACGTGCTTTTGGGGAAACTTTAAGGGAATTTAAGAAATCAACTCGTGACCTGACAAGTGATGTAATGGAAGAGCTTGAAGATAATACAAAGAAAAAAACGGTTAAATAAGGTGTGAGGAATTTCTTCTTGCGCCTTTTTTCCTTTTAGCTGGAGATGTTTTTGTCCATTTTTGATTTTACACTATGTTGAGGAGAGGATGGCGAGCTTCTCGGATAAAAGAAATAGAGGCTGGGCCAGATTTCGGCTTCATTAAATTTGCAGGAGAATAATATGGAAGATAAAGAGCTTAATTTAGTCGATCACCTGGATGAATTGAGAAAAAGGCTTATCATAACAGCAGCAGGATTTATTGTATTCTTTATTGCAGGTTTCGTATATGTAAAAGATATTTATCAGTGGCTCGTAAAAGACTTAGATGTTAAATTAATTGTTTTGGGGCCCAGCGATATTATTTGGGTGTATTTTATGCTTGCGACTGTCATTGCGGTGGCAGGTACCATTCCGGTCTTGGCTTTTCAGATTTGGCTGTTTGTAAAGCCTGCTCTAACTGCGGCTGAACGAAGAGTTTCACTCTCGTATGTACCGGCGCTTTTCATATTATTTATTGCAGGCTTATGCTTCGGATATTTTGTTATCTTTCCAACTGTCTTAAGCTTCCTAGTCGAATTGGGAGGAGAAATGTTTGAGGCCAATTTCACAGCTGATAAATATTTTCGTTTTGTCCTTCACATGACCCTGCCGTTTGGGATTTTATTTGAGCTCCCGGTGGTCATTATGTTCCTGACTTCTCTCGGGATTATTAATCCGTATGTGCTTACTAAAATAAGGAAATATGCTTATTTTGTTCTAATTGTAATATCCGTGGTTATTTCTCCTCCTGATTTTATGTCTGATATTCTCGTAACAATCCCATTGCTGCTTCTATATGAAATCAGTATAAACTTATCCAAAATTGTTTATAAACGAAAGCTGAAGAAAGAACAGAATGCGGAAGCTTAGAAATATAGTTTATAAATCTTTTTAATAAAAAAATTAGTTAGACAGCATATTCAGACACATTTCGAGCCATAATTGGGGTATAATATAAACAAACGGGTGAAAAAAGAGGATTGATATTTTGCTATTCAAAAGCCTAGAGTTCAAAAATGCTGTTGGACAGAAGGTAAAAATCGTGGAAATTCCTGTATTGGAGAAAGATAGCCATTATTATTTTATGATCCAAGTCCGTTTACAAACTTTTATTACCGCCGTATATGGCAATGGAAAAACAAACAGAAGCCACTCATTTAGAGAGTACCTAAAAAGGGTTTTAAAATGGCCGGTTTATGAAGAAATTTTTAAAACTCCTGAGCTTAAGAATAATGCCTAACACTTTGGGTACCGGCAATTGCCGGTACTCTTTTATTATGGGTCTGCATTGATTAAAGCAGTCAGGCAGACAAATATCGTGAGCGAGTGCTCGTTTTATGTTTCGCTTTATTTGTATATTGCTTAAATGTATAATATGAACTAATTGTTGATGCTGGGGATGTGAAAGTATAATGAGCAAAATTAAAATTGTAACAGATTCTACTGCCGATCTGTCTCATGAAATAATTGAAAAGTATGATATTGAAGTCGTTCCATTATCTATCCATATTGAAGGAAATACATATTTAGACCGGGTTGACATTACCCCATCTGAGTTTATGCGGAAAATGAAAGAAGCGATTGAACTTCCAAAAAGCTCCCAGCCCCCCGCTGGAGCATTTGTTGAAGTATATGACCGATTTGGAAAAGAAGGATATGAGATTCTTTCAATTCATATGACAGGCGGGATGAGTGGCACAGCCCAGTCTGCTGAAAGCGCAGCCGGAATGTCAGATGCAAAGGTTACAGTAGTAGATTCCAGATACATTTCTAAAGCACTGGCCTTTCAAGTGCTGGAAGCAGCAGAAATGGCTAAGGAAGGAAAAAGTGTGGAAGAAATTGTTGAGAGGCTGGATACAATTCGTGAGAATACAAAATTATTTGTAGTGGTGGATACTCTTGAAAATCTTGTAAAAGGGGGAAGGATTGGCAAAGGCAAAGCGATGATTGGGTCTTTGCTAAATATAAAGCCAATTGCATCTCTTGAAGGAGGCGTATACACACCAGTTGCAAAGGTAAGAAGCCATACTCAGGTTGCAAAATATTTGGCTAAGCAATTTGCCGGGGATGTGAAGGGGAAAGCGATTAAGGGTGTAGGACTCGTGCATGCAGAAGGTCAGGGGCTTGCTTCTAAGCTGAAAATGCTGATTGAAGAAATGACTGGTTATGAACACATTAAAATAGAAGAAACAACGCCAATTATCAGCACCCATACTGGTCCTGGAGCGATTGGCTTTATGTATTATTTAGAAGATTAATTATTAACGCATGGTTTCCTTTATGGAACCTTGCGTTTTTTTATTTGGCTTTTTTCTAACATGAGTAATTGTATGCAATTTTAAAAAAATTTCTCAATTAAGAGGTATTCTTGCGAGCTTTAACGAAAAAGGTTAGTTAGCTATTTACAATAGAAGGATTCGGTGAATGTTTTATGAAAGATCAAATCAAAAACCTTCCTTTATTCAGAAAAGTGCTATTATTCTCCTTTCTTATAACATTCCTTGTTACAGTGTTTACGGCGGGTATCAGCTTTATGGTTGAAACCAGACAGATGGAGGAACAGCTTTCAAACAGGGTAACGGAAATGGCTTCTCTTTGGAGCTCTGTTATTGCTCATGAAGATGTTGAAAAAGTAGAGGAATTTCAAGATCCTGAACATCCAGCCTATAAAAGGCTTGAACATGTGATCTCTTTAGTAGATGAAAAAGCATCCTTTTCTAATGCTTCCCTGTTTATGCCTGAAAAAAATCATGATCGTTCAGTGATGTACTTAGTAACTTCTAAAAGCCAAAAGAATATTGGATTGGAACCCTTCTCTAATTATTCAGCAGGAGAGGCGTTTTTAGAGGGTTTTTCTAAGGCGATTAGCCAAAAGAACACGGCATCGAGCAAGGTTTATCGCGATCAATATGGAATGTGGATTTCTGCCTTTGCACCCATTACTGACTCGCAGGGAAATATTACAGCCATTCTATGTATTGATATTGATGCAGCTGTGATAGACTCATTTCAAAAGGATTTGGCTTTGTATCTGTCAGGTTTCTTTTTAGCCATTATCATCCTTGTTTATTTTATTTTAAGACGAGGGCTAAAAAAGGTTCTAGAGCCGATCAATGATATAATCTCAGGCTTTAAAGAAGTGAGCAGCGGAAACTTTAATGTGAAGCTAAAGCCATCAAATCAGTCGGACTTGGGGGTTCTTTCCGAAAGATTTAACTTTATGACAAACCAGTTGTCCATTCTTTTTGAGAGATTGTCTGCAACTTCGGAACAATTTGGATCCGTTCAAAGGACCGTCCCTTCTTCACACCGGTTTGAAGAAGCAATAGGTGAAATGGAACACATCATGCAAAGAACAAAAATCCTGAAGGAGCTTCAAAGAGCGGAAAAGATGAATGCAATCGGCCAGCTTGCAGCATCGGTCGCCCATGAAATCAGGAATCCAATGACAGTGGTTAAAGGTTTTCTGCAAATCTTTTTGGCAAAAGACCAAATGAGTGAAGAAGAACGCATGTACATAAAGCTAATGATTGATGAGATGGACAGGGCTGAGACAATTATTAATGATTATTTATCCCTCGCTAAACCAGATTTGGATCAGGTTGAGGACCTTGATGCAGGTGAACTGGCGTCAAAAGTGATGGATTTAATGAATTCTTATGCCATGATGTCTAAAAACATCTCTGTTGCATCGAATATTTCCGATGGTGTTTTCATTAGGGCGAACACCAGTGAGCTAAAGCAAGTACTGATCAATATTTATAAAAACGGCATTGAAGCGATGAAAGACGGAGGAAGATTATCTTTATCGGTCTTTCAGGATGGCCAATATGGAGTTTTTGAAATAAGGGACTCAGGGATAGGCATGACAAAAGAGGAACTGGAAAGATTGGGAACAGCCTTTTATTCTTTAAAGGAAAAGGGAACAGGAATGGGACTGCTGGTTTGTTACCAGATCATTGAAAGAATGAAAGGACGAATTGAGGTTGACAGTGAAAAAGGAAAAGGAACAGTTTTTAAAATATACATTCCAATAGCCAAAGAGTAAAAAGGAAACAAGCCAATACCTAGAAATTGAAAAAAATTGCCATTTCTTTTCCCTCACTGAATACATTTAATTAGGGAGGTGGGGGGATGAAGAAAAAAAATGTTCTTTTTTTCAGTGATTTTGGAATTGATGACTTTGTTGCTATTATTTTTGCCTTTTTCTCTGAAGAGATTAATATAGTTGGAATTGTAGCTGATTATGGGAATGTGTCAAGGGAAGATGCGTTGAGAAATGCTGCTTATCTGAGGGAGTTGACCGGCCAAAAAGACATACCTGTATTTAGCGGAGCCGTTTTGCCCCTGACTGGAGAAGTTCCAATATATTACCCGGATGTTCACGGGTTGGAAGGGCTTGGCCCAATTGTACCGAAAATAGAACAAAATATTGATTTATTTGAAAACTTTGATGAATTTAAAGAGCTGGTTGACAGATATGAGAATGACATCTGCATCGTTAATGTCGGCAGACTTTCCTCTTTGGCGGCCGCGTTTATCCTTTACCCTGGGCTCATGGGAAAAGTAAAAGATTTTTATATAATGGGTGGTGCTTTCAATGTCCCCGGGAACGTTACCCCTGTCGCTGAAGCCAATTTTTACGGTGACCCATACGCGGCAAATGTTGTTTTTGATAATGCTCCGGTAAGTATTCATGTATTCCCGCTTGATGTTACAATGTCTGCAATTATAACACCTGCTTTAATAGATGCTCTGGATGCTTATTATCAATCTGTACAAAATAAAGTGGGTCTCCTAGTGAAACCAATGGTCGATTATTATTTCCAATTTTATAAGAATACGTATCAAGGCATTAGCGGGAGCCCTTTGCATGATTTATTTACGTTTTGGGCCATGCTTGATATGGCAGAGGTTCAGTATAGGGAAGTGCCTGTAAAGATAATTGTAAATCGAGGTGAAGCATTCGGGCAAAGCATTGGTGACTTTAGGAATGTTCCACCTGAGGATAAGATGAAATACCGTATCCATAAAATAGCCGTACAATTTAATTATTCTTCTTTTATTAAAACATTTTATGATGTAATGACAAATCATAAGACAAGAACACCCTAATTAGCAGGGTGTTTTTTCTTGCGGACTCAGTTGTTTTGTGGGAACCGCTGGTCTAAAGCAACCGTCTCCAGTTGATATCGTTGAATCGAATTGTTTTTCGAAACCATGTTCATCACCTCAATCGTTATATAGATCTATTTTTAAAATAGGCTTGTTTCTACTGCTAAATTCATTTTTAAAATCCTGTTGATTGGAGTGGAAGTTGGGAGATACTTGAAAATGCATTCGAGAAAGCATTGGCAGAAGAAATAAAAAAAGAAATTTAAAAGCTGGTAAAAGACCTGCAGGAGAAAAATATGCTGCAACTAGGGGGAAGCCGATGACAAATAAAAGGTGGCGAAGTATACAAAAATGCACCTTTGAAATAAAAGTGGAAAATACTCTTGTCAGAACAGGTGTAATCGACTAATGAAATTCTGTTCACAGGTTTGTCACAGGTATTTCTTTCTTCTTTCATGAATATTTGCTAAAATTAGCTTCGTAACTAATTAAAGCAGGTGAATTTATGAAATTACGAGTTTTGGCAATGATTAGCTTAGCTGCTATTCTACTTCTTTCAGCATGCGGACAAAGTGGAATAAAAAATGCTTTAAATTGGGAGCTGGCAGATTTTACTTATATCAATCAAGATAATGAGGAATTCGGTTTAAAGGATCTTGAAGGTAAGGTTTGGGTTGCAGACTTTATTTTTACAAACTGTGAAGATGTTTGTATGCCCATGACAGCCAACATGAAAAAGCTTCAGCAGCTGGCTGAAGAAGAAGGCATTGAAAATATTGAGTTTGTTTCCTTTAGTGTTGACCCTAAAGTTGATACACCGGAAGTGTTAAAAGAGTTTGGATCTCAATATAGTGCAGATTTCAGCAACTGGCATTTTCTGACCGGTTATGCCCAGGAGGATATCGAGCAGTACGCTATGGATTACTTTAAAACAATAGTGAAAAAGCCGCAAACTGGAGATCAGGTAATTCATGGGACAGATTTTTACCTAGTCGATCAGGAAGGCAAAGTAATGAAATACTATACTGGACTTGCGGAAATTCCTTTAGATGAGATCATCAAAGATATCAAAGCCTTACAATAGACCTTTTAGAAGGTCTTTTTTTCTTTTTTAGTCTTGTTAATCAAACTTTAAGAGGTTTGTTTTTTTCCAATAAGACGCACATGTTATAATATGAATGACTTAATGGGGGCAGGTGATAATATGTTCAGAAAATTCACCTTCATCTTTTTTAGCTTGTTTCTGCTGGTTTCCTGCAGTTTTAATCCTTTAACCAATAAGGATATAGTTCAGCCTAACAAACAATCAGAACTATCTGCGAAAGAACAGATTCCACTGGATTTCTTTCCAAGAAATCTTACGATTGCATCTGTTGGGGATTCCTTAACTCAGGGTGTTGGCGACAGCACTGAACGAGGCGGCTATTTGCCTTATCTCGAAGAGCTATTGGAACAGGAGAGAAGTGTTCAAGATGCAGCTTTATATAACTTTGGTGTTAGAGGCAATCGTTCCGATCAATTATTGAAGAAATTAGCGACTGATGAAGTAAAAAATGCTGTGAAAAATACAGATGTAGTTATCATAACCATCGGCGGGAATGATGTAATGAAAGTGGTGCGCGAAAATTTTTCAAACCTAAAAATGAAAGCTTTCACAAAGGAAAAGATAAATTATGAAAAAAATTTAACTGAGGTTTTAAATACAATAAAAGAGGTAAATCCAAATACTAAGATTGTTTTAATAGGTTTATATAACCCTTTCTTAAAGTGGTTTTCAGAAATTAGGGAAATTAATGATATTCTTGAAGACTGGAACAATACAAGCCAAGCCATTTTAGCACAGTATCCAGGAACCTATTTTGTTGAAATTGATGATATATTCCAAAATACACAGGAAAATCTCTTATTTACCGACTATTTTCATCCAAATGACAAAGGATATGAATTAATAGCAGGGCGTGTCTATGAAACCCTGACAGAAGAGGTTTTAAAGGAGCTGCCATATAAAAGAGAAACAGCAGGAAATGGAGAGAGTGCAGTTGAAAGATAACAAGTGGAAAAATCTATTTTTTGTTTTGCTGGCGATTAATGCATTCATTATCATATTTTTGCTTATTTTTATTAGCTTGCCAGCTGAAGATGAAGAATATATAGCTAACAAAGTTAATGAAAGTAATTATGTACCTTTTAATATTCAGGCAAATAAAGAGGATCTTAATAGGGTAATTAACCATTATCTTGAAAAAGAAGGGCTGACCGGAGGAGCGATTGATTATAAAGTGCTGCTGAATGACGAAGTGGATTTATATGGATCAATCCCATTTTTTAGCCAGGATCTGCAAATGAAGCTTTCGTTCGAACCGGAAGCATTGGAAAACGGGGATGTAGTTCTTCAGCAGAAATCAATATCCGTCGGGCAGATGAATCTGCCTGTCTCCCATGTTCTGAAATTGGTCAGGGATCGTTATAAACTTCCCGAAGGGGTCACCATTCAGCCTAAGGAAGAAAGAATATATGTGTCACTGCAAAAAATGAAGCTTAAAAGTGATGTGAAAGTAAAAGTGGATGAATTTAATTTAAAACAGGATGATATCCGATTTACTCTTTTAGTTCCTGTAAAATAATTAGCATGGATAAGGAATCCTTTCAGAAACTGAAAGGATCCTTTTTTTATTATATGCTGGCTACTTTTTCGAATCAGCATCAGCCAGGAAGAATGATTGCTTCTAATTCAGGCTCACCAGCTACGGAGCCCACTGCCAATAAGGTATATACCTGATCTGCCTTAAATTGGGTGCGCGGTATTGCTAAGGCAACATTCGGAGTACCGGCAATTCTCGCTTCCAAATCGACAGTCATTGGGGTTAAAGCCAGATATTTGCTGGCCTGCCGGAACGATATGTTCGGAAAAATCACATCCCGATTTTTTACAGCAATATCGACAGCCGGGGCATCCGGTGAAAGATGGACAAACCTGATTTTTGTTTCTCCGGATGGCACATCAGGCTGATCTTCTAAAACCACAAGCTTTAACTTGGCGGCGTTTCCTGCGGCAATCACTGTATATACCTTCCCTGATTCAACTGTAATCTTTCTGCTTAAAACAGTAGAAACCATATTTCCTGCTGGGTAAATATCAATCTGGTATCTTCCTGCCGGCAATGATAGGTAATCACTTGCTTCTTTATATGGAAAGTCCTTCAATATTCTTGTGCCGTTTACATAGATATCAACTGGGCCTGCATCAGGTGATGTATGAACAATGCGTACTTTTGCTGTTGCTTGCTGGGCTTCTTCACCTGCCGGCATCATATTATTTGTGCGCATCATATGCATAGCATAGTTAAGGCAGTGAAGATGTTTCTGATAATAGGCAATATGTTTAGCTGGATCTATATATTTAAAGTATTGTGCTAAAAGGTCATACTTTGCTGCTTTTTGAAAATACCATTGCTGGTTTCTGTCTTTAGCCATACTCCTCGCTCCTATCTCATTTGCTTACATCTCTAACATATGCGCTTCTTTGGGTTGGTGTCACAACTTGAAGGAGCCCTTTAATCCTTAAAGATAAGATGAAAATTAAATAAAGTCTTTACTTTTGGCGTAATCTTCCATATAATAAAAATAAATAAACGAAAGCGGGTGATGTGCTATGACAAAGGGAATTCTTGTTTATACGTTCATTGTAAATAATTCAGGCACAGCCCAATTTGAATTCGTTTAATCGAGCGGAAACTGTAATGTTTTTCTATGCTTATTAAACCATGGGCTGATGGCCTATGGTTTTTTGGTTTGCGAAAATACGGAATTGGCATAAGAAGTACCTTCCAAAATAATAATAAGCATGGAGGAACAAACCTTGACTATTAATAACTATGGATTTGATGATTATTTTAAAGAAGCATTTTCAGCATATGAACAAAAGGAGTATCAAATTGGACGTGTCGCCTTAGAGCATAAAAGGATGTACCGTGTCTGGACGGAAAAAGGGGAAATGCTTTGTGAAGTAACAGGCAAATTCTCATTTGAAGCTACTGCCAGAGAAGACTACCCGGCAGTTGGTGATTGGGTTGTGATTAAAGAGAGGGCAGGTGAACAGCGTGGGTCGATTCATGCTGTGCTGCCAAGAAAAAGCAAGTTCTCAAGAAAATCTGCGGGAGTAAGTACGGAAGAACAAATTGTTGCCGCTAACGTGGATACCATCTTTCTAGTTAACTCACTTAACGAGGATCTAAATTTAAGGAGATTGGAAAGATACTTGCTATTATCCTGGGAAAGCGGTGCTAACCCTGTCATTGTTCTGACAAAGGCAGATCTTTGCAGTAATCTGCTGGAAAAGCTTGAAGAAGTAGAAAGTATTGCAATGGGGGTCCCTATTGTTTCAATTAGTGTAGTAGAAGAGAAGGGAATAGAAGGCTTAAAGCCATTTCTTGCACCAGGTAAAACAATAGCATTGCTTGGTTCGTCAGGTGTAGGAAAATCGACACTCACAAATTATCTGCTTGGGCAGGAAAAGCAAAAGGTCCAGGATATCAGAGAAAGCGATGACAAGGGGAAACACACAACTACACACCGTGAACTCATTCTGCTTCCTGAAGGTTCGGTGCTGATAGACACTCCGGGAATGAGAGAGCTTCAGCTGTGGGAAAGCGAAAGCGGACTTTCTGAAAGCTTTACTGATATTGAATCGGCCGCAAAAAACTGCAAATTCAGGGACTGTACACACGAGAATGAACCAGGATGTGCTGTTATCCTGCAGGTCGAGGAAGGTACCCTTTCCCGTGGGCGCCTTAATAGCTATAAGAAGCTTCTAAAGGAGCTTGCTTATTTGGACAGAAAACAGGATAAGCGGGCCCAATCGGAGGAACGCAAACGCTGGAAAAAAATCAGCGCTGCCGTAAAGCATAAAAGAGTATAAAATTTCAGAAACCTCTTCATTGAAGGGGTTTCTTTTGCATATGAAAGATATTTTCATTAATCTTATGTATATGGCGTAAAATCTTCTTTTAAAGGGAAAATGTAAAAGGTAGAGAAGTGCCGGAAAGAGGTGGACAGAATGGGAGATAAACATTACGAAGCAGCAACATTTGCAGGAGGCTGCTTTTGGTGTATGGTGAAGCCATTTGATGAACAGCCTGGAATCAAGGAAGTGATATCCGGCTATACTGGGGGAACAGTCAGGAACCCTACCTACCAGGAAGTATGTTCAGAGACAACTGGCCATTATGAAGCAGTCCAAATCGTGTTTGATCCCCAGGTTTTTCCTTACGAAAAGCTCCTGGAATTGTATTGGCAGCAGATTGATCCGACAGATGAGGGCGGCCAGTTTTACGATAGGGGCCAGTCCTACCAGACAGCCATTTTCTATCACAATGAAAACCAAAAACAACAGGCAGAGGAATCGAAGCAGGAGCTGGAGGAAAACGGTCCTTTTACAAAACCGATTGTGACAAAAATACTTCCGGCTTCAGACTTTTACCCTGCAGAAGGTTATCACCAGCATTACTACAAAAAGAATCCAGGAAGGTACGAAGCTTATCAGACCGGATCGGGAAGAAAGGCCTTTATAAAGGCACACTGGGGTGAAAGCATATGAAGAGCAATAAAGAGGAATTAAAGCAGAAACTCAACCCTATGCAGTATGATGTAACTCAGAATAATGGTACAGAACCTCCATTTCGTAATGAATACTGGAATGAATTTAAAGATGGAATATATGTGGATATTGTATCTGGAAAACCTCTCTTCAGCTCAAAGGATAAATATGATGCAGGATGTGGATGGCCGAGCTTTACCAAGCCTATCGAAGAGAATGAAATTTTGGAAAAAGAAGATCAGAGCCATTTCATGGTCAGGACAGAAGTGAGAAGCAAAACAGCAGATTCACATCTTGGCCATGTTTTTGATGATGGGCCGGGACCTGCAGGCCTGCGTTACTGCATTAATTCAGCTGCTCTTAGGTTTATTCCCAAGGAGAAGCTAGAGGAAGAGGGCTACAAAGAATATCAGAAATTATTCGATGATGCAAATTAAGAATTGGAAGGTGTTTTTATGTTTAAAAAGCTATTTGGAAAAAAAGAAACTTTAAAATCTTTAGAAGTTAAGGCTGCATTAACAGGCACAGCTATTAATCTTGAAGAAGTTCCGGATCCAGTGTTTGCTGAAAAAATGATGGGGGATGGCGTTGCTATCGAACCTTCAGAAGGGGTAGTTGTCTCACCAGTAAATGGAGAGATTATGCAAGTTTTCCCGACAAAGCATGCCATTGGAATACGCGCTGAAAATGGGGCGGAAATATTAATTCACATCGGTCTTGAAACGGTCTCCATGAAAGGGGAAGGATTTGAGACACATGTTTCTGAAGGCACAAAGGTTAATGTAGGCGAAAAGCTAGTTACGTTTGATTTGGATCTTGTTAAAGAGAAAGCGAAAAGCACGGTTACTCCAATCATCGTAACAAATGGCGACAAGATTGCATCACTTGAGAAAAACGCTGAAGGTCCTGTAACAAGAGGTAACTCTCCAATCATGACAATTACGGCAAAATAAAAAGGAAAGCCGCCTTGGATGGGCGGCTTTTCTTTTTATTATTTATTTATTACATAGAATGTTCCTTAACTGGATTCCCCTTTGAGGTCATTCCTCCTGAAAGAATAAACTTCATGGCGTTTTCAGGCTTAACACCAATAATCTCAACATGTTCTTTGGGGATTAAAAAAGTGAAGCCTGCTACCTGAAAAGTTTGGGGAACATATACAGCTATATATTCCTTTAGGGGATGATAAAAATCCTCCAGCTCTTCCGAGGTTATGAACCCAAGGCTCTTCATTTCAGTTCCGGGTATCGTAACAAGTGCTACTTTTGAGAATGACTTTTTTTCGCCCAAAAAAGAGTGGACAGTATCCTTAATCACCGAGTAAATGGTTTTAACAAGGGGAATTTTTTCAAGGAGGCGATCAACTAGCTTGATAATAGAACCGGTAATAAATTTTGTTGAAAGCCAGCCAAATAGAGTAATCAGTACTAATGTAGCCAAAAGTCCGACACCTGGAATATAATCTTCTTTCAGATAGGGCTTCAGGACATTCCCCATAAGGCTATCCAAAAATAAAAAAGTTTTGACAACTACAAAAATCGCTAAAATAATGGGCACAATGGTTATAATCCCATTAATAAAATTCTTTAACAAGCTTTTCATACCTTTATTTCTCCTCTTCCAAACGGGAAAAAATTTTTCTATTCTGCTTTTGTCAGGATGGAAGAAATCTGTATGACAGAATCGTCCAAATTATTATTGACTGATTTTTCACCCGACACAATAAACTTTACATGATGGGGACCATTTTCGAGCCCGCTCGCAATATACTGATATCTTTCTTTTGTTAAAGGCCACCATGCAGAAAGCGATGTAACAAAAACTTCATCAATAAAAACATCCATCTTGCTTCCCATTTCGCTTCTGATCATATTTACTCCTAAAAAAGGACCGGTAAACTGATATTCCAGGCTGTCACCAGGTTGGCTGCTTTCCCAAATGCCGTCCTTGTGCATAAATGAACCTGATATGTCTGTTACATGCGGTATAGAAGCAATTTCAAAGTCTGTATCCTCATTAATTGGAGCGGATAAGGCAGCTGTTTCTGCTTTATTAGCAGTAAATTCTTTTAACTGTTTATATAAGGTATTTGCATAGATTTCATAACCCGCATCATTGGGATGGACCATATCCTTTGTCAGTTCCTCGATAGGCTGTCCTGATTGTTCAAAGGGTTTTCTCATATCAATATTTTTTGCTCCATAATGATTTGAAATCGTTGTTATAGCCTGGGCAAACCCTTCATTGTCAAGCGGGCTTTCAGTAATTGTAATAATTTCTGTATCAGGATAAAGCTGTTTAGTCTTCCGGATCAATCCTTCATAAAAAAACGAGAATTCCTCTTCATTCATATATTTACGGTCATTTTCCCCAAAGACGATAAACGTTAAGTCAATTTTTCCTAAATGCTTTGATTGCTGCAGCTTATAGAAACCTTCAAACGCGGTTGCGCCGCTCTGTACTAATGAATGTCGCTTGGCTTTAATCCCGTACTCTTTATTCAAAAGCCGTTCAAGCCGGGAAAACCATGCCGTTGATTTTGAGGTTGCGCCTGAACCCCTGCCGATGCTATCTCCAATGATAAGATAATTGATATTCTCTTTGCTGGCCAGTTTTTCATAAACACTAGTAGGATTGGCGCTTTCTGCTTTTGATATGCTATCAAATAATTGATACAAACCATAAATAAAAGTGATGATAAAAAAATATATGCCAATCTTCCTTTTCTTCATTGGTTTGCCCCCCATTTTTTACAATTTCCTTATTGTTATCGTACCCTAATAATGCCTATGGTGAAAAGCTTAAATATGAGGTAAAGCGATTTTTTATTAAAAATGGGCAAATGCACATGCGGGTCAAGTCCCTGCCACATACATTAATATTGAAAATGCCCAAGAAATCTTTGTTGAGGAGTGATTGTTAATGTATAAAGGTGCAGTTGCTGGTGCAGGTTACGACCAATGCTATCCTGGATATGGATATCCTGTAGCAGGTGCTCATTACGGCGGAGGTTATGGCGGATTTGCCTTAATCGTTGTATTGTTCATTTTATTAATTATCATCGGAGCATGCTGCTGCGGCAAATGGTAATATAATGGATTTAAAGAGGGCTGTCCTTAAGGGGCAGCCCTTTTTTATATTTGGCTGTTTTCGCAAAGTTTGTTGCTTACAAACTAGTTTTAATTACTGAGTTGATTGGAGTGGAAGGCACTTGATCCTCGAAAATGCATTCGCATTTTCTTCGTGCGGTGCTTATTCGAGGAAGATTATTCAATGTCCTGCGGGAAGAGAGGGAGCGGGAGACCCCGCAGGCGTGAAACGCCGAGGAGGCTCCCGTTCCTCCCCGCGGGTTCGCTGCGTGACTGGAGCGGAAATCAACGGGCAAGCTTTATAGTCCAAAAACAACAATCTATACGAAAATAGCCTTATATTTTGTTCCTTTGGGGAGGTCAATTTTGAAGGGAGGCGCTTAAATAGAACGTAACGGAACCTGATGGCGAAAAGCAAACGACCCAGTGTAAATAAGGAAAGGCTTACATAGACAAGAGCCCCGGCGCGTACCCCCCTTGAAAAAAGCTCTAATCCCATCTACATATTTTTTGTCTGAATTTATAGAATAGAATGCAAAATGCTCCAAAGACGAACATTTATCATATTATATAAAATATAGTTCGGAAAAACGTTGACTGATTAAGTTATATTTGATATAGTTACATTTGGTTAAAGAAATAAATGAAAAATGCGTCTGGGGGAATGGGACGATGAAAACAAATTATGATGTGATAGTGGTCGGCGCTGGGCCGGCGGGAATATTTACTTGCTATGAGCTAACGCTGAAAATGCCTGAAGCTAATATCTTATTAATTGATAAAGGTCATGATATATATAGAAGAAATTGTCCAATTTTACAGAAAAAAATTGAGAAATGCCCGCCAGCTGCAGGGAGAAAAGAGTTTGCAGGATGCCTTCCCGCGTGTTCTATCACAAATGGTTTTGGCGGAGCAGGTGCTTATTCAGACGGAAAGTTTAATATCACAAGTGAATTTGGCGGCTGGATGACCGATTATCTCCCTGATTCCCAAGTTGTTGAATTGATTAAATATGTGGATGAAATTAACCTGCAGCACGGGGCGACTGAAAGCATTACCGATCCGATGACTGATGAAGTGCGGGATATCGAGCGTCGCGGATATGCAGCCGGTCTTAAGCTACTACGTGCCCAGGTGAGACATTTAGGTACAGAACAAAACCTTGAAATTTTAAAAAGCATTTATGAATATCTTCGTGAAAAAATTGATATGTCCTACAAGACTGAGGTTGAAGATCTAATCACAGAAAAAACAGCTGATGGCCATAAGATTATGGGAGTGAAGCTGAAAGCAGGAAATGAAATCCATGCAGAAAAAGTGGTTGTCGCACCTGGTAGAGATGGTTCTGTCTGGCTTGCGAACCTTCTAAAGTTGCGCCGTTTAAAAATGATCAATAATCAGGTGGATATTGGTGTTCGTGTTGAAACCTCCAATATTGTCATGGAAGAGATAAATAAGCATCTTTATGAAGGGAAATTCACCTTCAACACTTCAGTTGGAACTAGAGTCCGAACCTTCTGCAGCAACCCATCAGGTCACGTAGTAGTTGAGAATCATTCGGGAATTATGCTTGCAAATGGCCACGCTTATAAAGATCCAAAGCTGGGAAGCCCGAATACAAACTTTGCGTTGCTTGTTTCTCATACATTCTCTGAGCCCTTCGATAAGCCGAATGAATACGCTCACGAAATTTCCAGGCTTGCGAACAGTCTCTCAAATGGCGGGATCATCGTTCAAAAATATGGGGATATTTTAAAAGGCAGAAGATCTACAGAGAAAAGAATTAAAGAAGGCTTCCTGGAGCCGACTTTAAAAGAGGCTGTACCAGGAGATTTAGGCCTGGTTCTTCCATACAATACAATGAAAAGCCTTGTAGAAATGACAGAGGCGTTAAATCATGTTTCACCTGGCCTTGCATCCGAGCATACACTTTTCTACGGAGTGGAAGCAAAATTCTATTCGGCCCGCCCTAGGTTAAATGACCGATTTGAAACAGAAATCAGCGGCCTTTATGTCGGTGGAGACGGTGCAGGAATAACAAGAGGGCTTGCCCAGGCAGGTGCTTGCGGAGTTTGGATTGCAAGAGACATTGTTGAAAAAACAAAGAATGCCCCAAGAAGAGAACCTGTAACTGTATAAAGTAATAAAAGGCCTTGCAGCAAAGCAGGCCTTTTTTGTTATACAGTGCTAACCATCATTCAAGAATCTGCAAATCTCTGTTAAAATATTTGTATTTAACAGTATAAGGAGAGGAAGTACGATGCTTGCAGAGCGTTTGAAGCCTGGTGATGAAATCAGGGTGATTGCACCATCCAGAAGCATGGCAATCATAAAGGGGGAGCAATTAAGAATTGCACAGGAGCGATTAAATCAACTTGGTTTCACAGTTACTTTTGGAAAAAACGCAGAAATTCATGATGAGTTTTTCAGTTCTTCTATCGAAGAAAGAGTGGAGGACTTGCATGAAGCCTTTACCGATCCGAAAGTAAAAGGGGTTCTAACAGTAATAGGAGGCTATAACGCAAACCAGCTTTTAAAATACATAGATTTTGACCTTATAAAAAACAACCCAAAGGTATTTTGCGGATTCAGTGATATTACTGCATTGCAGGGTGCGATTTATAAAAAAACGGGATTAATTACGTATTCGGGTCCCCATTTTTCAAGTTTCGGTGTTAAACATGGGTTCGAGTACACCCTCGAATCCTTTATTAATGCTGTCACAAATGATGCGCCGTATGAAATTGTTCCTTCTACCCACTGGAGTGATGACCCATGGTATTTGGATCAGGAAGACAGGCAATTCTTCAAACAAGATGGCTATATAGTCCTTCAGGAAGGAGAGGCAGAAGGCGTTTTGATCGGCGGGAATCTTTGCACCCTTAACTTGCTTCAGGGAACCGAATTCATGCCTTCACTTAAAAACTCAATCCTATTCATTGAGGATGATGAAGAATCCCATCCGCTCGCATTTGATAGGGATCTTCAATCATTGCTTCATCTTCCTGATGCACAAAGTATACAAGCAATTTTAATTGGCAGATTTCAGAAAAACTCCCAGGTAACTGAAGAAGCTCTGCGGAAAATTATTGATTCTAAAAAGGAGCTTAAAGGGATACCGGTCATTGCCAATGTGAACTTTGGCCATGTGCATCCTTTTGCCACCATCCCGATTGGTGCAAAAGCAGCTATCTCGGCTCATGGATATGAAATATGGATCGAGCAAAAATAAGTGTAGACTGGACAGTAATGTCCCGGTCTTTTTTGTCCATAAAAAATACAATCATTCCGAGCAGTATTTCCATGTGTAAATTTGTATAATATTACTAAATGAAAGAAAGAAATTTAGTGTTACTAGGAACTGCCCTCCCTTTTGAGAGTAAGTTTTTCTGGACATTTATTTTTATTATCCTTGAGGTTTTGAGTGTATAGATCAAATCTCGATGAGACCTGGAAATATATGTAAATATTCCTGAAGAGACGTATTTCTAGAGAAAGGCATATCTTATAAGTTTGAATAAGTCATGATTTAAATATTCTTTCAGCCACCATTGTGTGGCTGTTTTTTTGCCTTCATAAGAATATTCATTTTGGGGATATCGGCATTCTTTAAGAAAGATTTAATCATTCATTTCATACAATTTAATATATTGGCCAAAAACAGGATAGGTTTTTATGCCAAGAGGCTGTTTGGATGTTAAGCCAGCAGCAGAAACATTTAAGCCGCAGGCGATTTTTCGCATCTTTTAGGGTGGAGGGAGTATTCTTAATGGACCAGTCGAACTTAATTAAGCCGATGCTTGATGCACAATATCCGGTGATTGACTACGGCAAGGGCGTCTATTTATATGATAGCGATGGAAAGGAATACCTGGATGCGTCATCTGGCGCGATTACCGCGAATATCGGCCACGGTGTAAAAGAGATTATTGATGCAATGCATGAACAGGCAAAGAAAGTCTCTTTTGTGTACCGTTCTCAATTTACAAGCGAGGCAGCAGAAAAGCTTGCCCGTAAAATAGCTGAATTATCGCTTGGCGAATTAAACTGGAGTTTCTTTGTGAACAGCGGTTCGGAGGCTACAGAAACAGCTATGAAAATTGCAATCCAATACTGGCAGGAAAAAGGGATTCAAACAAAAACAAAGGTTCTCTCAAGATGGATGAGCTATCATGGTATCACACTTGGAGCCTTGTCAATGTCAGGGCACACCGGAAGAAGGGCGCGTTTCATACCGCTTCTTGAGGACTTTCCTGTCATCCACCCTCCATATTGCTACAGATGCCCTTATAATCTTGAAGCGCCTGATTGTGGCTATTTATGTGCACATGAATTAGAAACAGTAATCAAGCGTATAGGTGCGGAGAATATTGCCGCATTTATTGCAGAGCCGGTGATTGGTGCTGCCGGAGGAGCTATTGCCCCTCCCAGGGACTACTACAAGGTTATTAAAGAAATATGTAATCGAAACGAAATTTTATTTATAGCAGATGAGGTTATGACCGGTTTTGGCAGGACTGGCACGATGCTTGCTTCAGAACAATGGAGTGTCGAACCTGATATCGTTGCGCTTGGAAAAGGAATGGGGGCGGGATACGCACCGATAGCCGCTGCCCTTGTAAGTGATAAGGTTATGGAGCCGATTCTGGAAGGATCCAAAAGCATCATGAGTGGTCATACTTTAAGCGCTAACCCACAGTCCTGTGCAGTTTCACTCGCAGTTTTGGAATATATCGATAAAAATAAAATCATTGCTGAGGTGGACAGCAAAGGAGTGTATCTAAAAAATAAGCTCGTAAACCTGCAGACGAGGTTTCCTTTTATCGGTGACGTAAGAGGAAAAGGCCTAATGGTCGGGCTTGAATTTGTAAAAGATCCTTCCACGAAAGAGCCATTTTCAAGAGAACTGGCGCTTACTCAAACAATAATAAATGTTGCACAGAACCAGGGGCTGCTCATTTATCCTGCAGGTGCCGGTACAAATGGCAATAACGGTGACGCTATCTTGATTGCACCGCCATTGACAATAACCAAAAGAGAAATTGATGAGCTGGTGAAGCGCCTTGAGACAACACTGCAAACTTTTACTGAGAAATATTTGACCCTTGCTGAGGAAGAGGCTGAGTAAAATGGAGAACACTTTTCAAAAAATCATCGATATTCATACAGCAATGGAACACTTTCGTGATGGCATGACCATAATGTTTGGGGGATTCGGAGGAATTGGCACACCTCCGACCATCATAGACGGAATTTTGGAAAAAGGGATAAAAGACTTAACTCTGATCGGAAATGATTCTGGTTTTCCCCATATTGGCATTGGAAAGGTAGTGAGCCAGGGGAGAGCAAAAAAAATGATTGCCTCCCATATAGGTTCGAATCCGGTCGCAGGTCAGTTAATGACAGATGGAAAAATGAAAGTGGAATTTTCACCGCAAGGAATACTCGCAGAGAGAATTCGTGCGGGAGGTGCAGGTATTCCTGCCATTCTTTCTGATATCGGCATGGATAATGACATCGTAACAGGCGATAAACAAAGATGCAGCTTAAATGGAAAGGAATATCTGATTGAGACAGCGTTAACTGCGGAGATATCGATTGTGTTTGCGAAAAAGGCCGATCCATATGGGAACTTGATTTATGACAAGAGTGCCAGAAATACCAATCCGCTTGTAGCAATGGCCGGGGATATGACTATTGCAGAAGTGGAAGAGATTGTCCCGCTTGGAAGTCTTGATCCGGATGAAATCGTTACGCCCGGCGTTTTTGTCGATTATATTGTCGCTTCGAAAGGAGTGAACTGGAAATGGGCATGGGAGTAGAAATGAGGAACCGCATAGCAAAGCGTGCTGCGGAGGAAATACAGAACGGAATGATTGTCAATCTTGGCATAGGAATCCCTTCGCTGGTTCCGAACCACTTGCCTGAAGGTACGAAGGTTATGTTCCATGCTGAGAATGGCATTACAGGAATGGGGCCCAGTCCGGAGAAAGGGAAGGAAGACGAAAATCTCTGCAATGCCGGCGGTTTTCCTGTTTCAGCAGTGAAGGGGGCATCTTACTGCGATAGTGCAGTTGCCTTTGGAATGATCCGAAAGGGAAGGGTAGATATGACCATTCTTGGCTCCTTACAGGTAAGTGAGAAGGGGGATTTAGCCAACTGGATCGTGCCCGGCAAAAAAGTGCCAGGGATGGGCGGTGCAATGGAGCTCGCACAAAAAGCCAAAAAAGTTATTGTAGTAATGAACCAGACAGACAAACACGGAAATTCAAAAATCGTTAGGGAGTGTACGCTCCCCCTCACATCCGCGAACTGTGTCGATATGATTATAACGGAAATGGCGGTTTTTCAATTATCACATGAAGGCCTGAAATTAATAGAATTATTTTCTCCCCATTCGGTTAACCAAGTAAGAGCTAAAACGGGCTGCAGCTTTACTATTGCTGAAAATATAAGAGTGATTGGTTAATATACCTTGCTCACCTTATAGGGTTAAGGAATTAGAATAAGGGAGGGAAATTATATGGAAGCTCAACAAAAAATTAAGCAATGGCTTGAAGAAAATAAGCAACGGGGAGTAAGAATTCTCCAGCAGCTTGTCCAGGAAGGCAGCACCCGCGGAAATGAAAGCAGTGCGCAGGCTGTGATCATTGAAAAGTGCCGGAAACTGGGACTAACCCTCGATATTTGGGAGATTGGGAAGGATGTTTTGATCAAACATCCAGCCTTTTCCTCTGACAGAAAGGATTTTTCCGGAAACCCCAATGTAGTGGCAACCTTGAAAGGAACAGGAGGCGGGAGATCTCTGATCTTGAATGGGCATATTGACGTAGTGCCTGAAGGGGACAGGAATGATTGGGAATATGATCCTTTTAGCGGAAGGATCGAAGATGGAAAACTATACGGGCGCGGTTCAACAGATATGAAAGGCGGAACTGTCTCACTTCTGCTTGCAATGGAAGCAGTTATCACTTTAGATATTAAGCTGAAAGGCGATGTGATTTTTCAAAGTGTCATAGAAGAAGAGAGTGGCGGCGCCGGTACACTGGCTGCTGTCTTGCGGGGATATAAAGCCGATGGGGCGATTATACCCGAGCCTACTAATATGAAGATTTTCCCAAAACAGCAGGGGTCCATGTGGTTCCGCATAACTGTCAAAGGCCGATCAGCGCATGGAGGCACCCGCTATGAAGGAGTTAACGCAATAGAAAAAGCAATGATTGTTATGACAACGCTGCAAGAACTGGAGAAAGCGAGAAATTTGAAAATAACAGACCCTCTATATAGCAACATTCCTATTCCGATTCCTATTAATATTGGAAAAATAAATAGTGGAGAATGGCCTTCTTCAGTTCCCGATATTGCGGTAATTGAAGGGAGGATGGGCGTTGCTCCGGATGAAGATATGAAATCGGCTGAAAAAGAGCTCGAACTATGTATGAAGAAAGCTGCTGAAAAAGATGACTGGCTTAAAAAGAATCCTCCTCAAGTCGAGTGGTTTGGCGGGCGATGGATTCCTGGCAACCTGGAAGAGAATCATCCGCTTATGTCCGTTCTATCCGATTCCTTTGAAGCAGTTAAAGGGAAGCAGCCTGTAGTTGAAGCCTCGCCGTGGGGAACGGATGGCGGAATTTTATCCAGGATAGGAGATACCCCTGTTGTTGTGTTTGGCCCGGGCGTAACAGAAGCAGCCCATGATGTGAATGAGTATATACCCATTCAGGAAGTGTTTGATGCCGCTGAAATAATTGCTCTTGCTATTATGGATTGGTGCGGTACTGAAAGTGGCCGGCACAATTGAAGAAATCTTTTATTAAACAGGAATGGGTCGTGAAGACTTTAACTATGCAGTCGAAGTAATGCCGGCAAAGAAGCTGATTGGCTTTAAGGTTGAATAAGTGCAACATTTTGCAGTTGGCCGGTAAATGGTCCGGTTCGGCCGGAATTTTTGCGAAATCGGCCGGTAAAAATACCATTTTGGCCGGTAAAATGACAGAATCGGCCGGTAAATCATGATGAACCTTATATTGCCTGGCCGAATGGCCGGGCAATTTTATTAAAAAATAAGGGGGTCTAGATAGATGAATAGTACTGCAACCATTAAAACGGTTAAAAAAGAGAATTTCTCAGTGGAAATGTACATTGATTCTTTTAATAAACGTGTAAGAGTGGAGGATTATTTAGGAAATTTACAGGAAGCGATCCTCGAAGCAGAAGCAGCTGTGAACGCACATCAAAGTGAAAAATTAATATTCAGAGGAAGAGCAGAGAATTATGCTGCCCTGCTGGCCCGCGGTTTTCAGTGTGAGGCGATCATCGATGGTTATTTCCTTGGGTCTGACCAGTATTTTTTCTGCAAATATTATTCGGATCAAAGAAGGACCAGCGGACATTGGATTACTGAGGATAGTATCGTTAAAAATGTTCTGGCCCTTGAAAGAAACAGGGACGTGATTATGCCTCCTTCCGAATACAAGCTAATAAAAATAACACACCTGGATGCCGAGAAGCTTGCTGCCCTCTATCGAGAAGTTTTTCAGATTTATCCTACACCCCTCCATGATCCCGCATATATAAAAAAAACAATTCAAGAAGGCACCATTTATTATGCATTTCAGTATGGAAAGGATCTGGTTAGCGCTGCTTCCGCAGAAGTAAATCTATTTTATAAAAATGCAGAATTAACAGATTGCGCTACACTTCCTTCCCACCGAAAACACGGCTTGATGAAAATTCTGCTTGAAAAATTGGAAGAAGATTTGCAGTCGCAGGAAGTCTTTTGCGCCTACTCCATTGCCAGAGCCTTGTCATTTGGAATGAATGCGGTCCTTCATCAGCTGGGCTACAAATATCGGGGACGTCTTCTCAATAATTGTTATATTTTCGATAAACTTGAGAATATGAATGTATGGGTGAAGGATTTGGCGGCATCGGATTAACTTCTAAGGTTTTTACTATGGCAGTAGTTAATCCGGGTGATTAGCGACGAAAACGGGGGCGTCCCAAGAGATATGGTAGTTAATCCGGGTGATTAACGACGAAAGAGGGTGCGTCCCAAGAGATATGGTAGTTAATTAGAGTGATTAACGACGAAAGAGAGTGCGTCCCAAGAGATATGGTAGTTAATCCAGTTGATTAGCTACGAAAAAGGATGCGACTCAAGAGATATGGTAATTAATCCAAGTAATTAACGACGAAAAAAGGCACAGCTCTCCAGATATGGTAGTTAATCCAAGTGTTTAACGACGAAAAAAGATACAGTCCTTTAGAAATGGCAGTTAATCTGCTTTTACCGGTGACACTTTAAAAAAATTGCAAAGACAGCCCTACATCAAAAGAATCCCCTTCTCATATCCAAAAACGTGCCAGATTTTCGGCACCTGATGACAAGTTTTCGGCATCCCCTCATATACATTGTAGGGGAGGGGATCATGATGTCCGATACACAAGCTATGTCAAAAGAAGTTCTTGCTGCCATTTTAAAGGGAATTGATGAAGGGATCCATGTTGTGGATTTGAATGGGAAAACCATTTTTTATAATGAAATTGCTGCTAAGCATGATGGTTTGGACGTCTCCGAGGTTCTGGGCAATTCAGTCCTGAACGCTTTTCCATCATTGGATGAAGAGACAAGCACGCTAATAAAGGTAATCAAAACCAAAAAACCGATTTACAATCAAACACAATCATATGTTAATGTCCATGGCGTACAAATTGAAACGATCAACACAACACTGCCAATCCTGGTAAATGGGAAAGTAGCCGGAGCCGTTGAGATTGCAAAAGATTATTCAAGACTGAAGCTTCTCTCGGAAAGCCTGCTTGATTTGAGGAAGAAAATAAAAAAGCCTGCGAAAAAGACAATCAAAATGAACACTGTCCAATACACCTTGGAAAGTCTCCTTACGATTAACAAGGAAATGCAGAAAATAAAAAATGAAGCAGCTAAACTGGCAAAGTCAGACTCTCCCATTCTTGTATTTGGAGAAAGCGGATGCGGAAAAGAACTATTTGTCCAAGGGGTCCACCATGCTTCGTCAAGGAGTAACGGCCCTTTCATTGCCCAGAATTGTGCAGCTATTCCGGAGTCGCTTCTGGAAAGTATTTTGTTTGGAACTGCAAAAGGGAGCTATACCGGTGCTGTAGACAGGCCTGGATTGTTTGAGCTGGCGGATGGCGGCGCTCTTTTTCTGGATGAAATCCATGCGATGCCCATTGAGCTTCAGGCTAAGCTGCTCAGGGTGCTTGAGGATGGGATGGTAAGAAGAGTAGGCAGCACGAAAAGCTGCCAGGTGAATGTGAGGGTGATTGCGGCCATGAATATCCATCCCGGTGTGGCACTTGAAAAAATGCAAATTAGGACAGATTTATTTTATCGTTTAAACGTCCTTACATTCGGGCTGCTTCCATTAAGGGAAAGAACAGAGGATATTGAATTCCTTGCGATGCATTTTATAAAGCAGTTCAACCGGGTGTTTAATAAAAATATTACAGGCATTGGTAATGAGGTGAATCAATTTTTCAAACGCTATACCTGGCCGGGCAACGTCCGGGAGCTAAAGCATACGATCGAGTACATGATGAATGTATGCGAGAAAGACTTTCTCGAGGAAGAAGATCTGCCAGTCATGCTGAAGCAGCAAATACAATCGCATAGAAAAGACCAGCCAGCAAGGGGTTTATCATTAAAGACGAACATGGCGAATCTTGAAAAAGAACTAATTGAAAATGCCCTTAAGCAAACAGATGGAAATATAAAAAGGGCGGCAAAGTTATTGGAAGTTCCCCGTCAAACCCTTCAATATAAGCTATCCAAGTATAAAATCAGGATTCAAGAAGAAAACTCCAGTAGCCTAAATGAATAATACCATCACAGTGCCGAATACTCGGCATTTTTTTATGTATTTGTAACCCCACCTTAATAAAAATATCCCCCAAACCAAAAACAACCTTCCATTTCAGTCCTTTTTTCATAGGGTAATATAAAAAAATTCACCTTGGCACACTTCTTGCAAGATAACTAGATAAGAATCTGACATAGGGGGAATTTGTATGAAAAATTTTTTATATAAGCCAGATCGGCACTGGAAGGACATAGAGCTATGGAAGGATGTCACGGAGGAGCAGTGGAACGATTGGCTCTGGCAGCTGACAAACACGATTCGCACAGTTGATGATCTTAAAAAAGTCATAAATCTTACACCTGATGAGGAAGAAGGAGTGAGGATTTCCACTAAGACCATTCCGTTAAATATTACGCCTTACTATGCATCGCTTATGAATCCGGATGATTCGCGCTGTCCGGTCAGAATGCAATCCGTCCCAATCTCAAAGGAAATCTATAAAACGAAATATGACCTTGAAGATCCGTTGCATGAGGATGAAGATTCTCCTGTGCCAGGGCTGACTCACCGGTATCCTGACCGTGTCCTTTTCCTGGTAACTAATCAATGTTCTATGTATTGCCGCTATTGCACAAGGAGAAGATTCTCCGGGCAAATTGGCATGGGAGTCCCGAAGAAGCAGCTTGATGCAGCAATTGATTATATCCGTAATGCTCCTCAGGTCAGGGATGTACTAATTTCTGGTGGTGATGGTCTATTAATTAATGACAATATTCTGGAGTACATTCTGAAAAACCTGCGCGAAATCGACCATGTCGAAATCATTAGAATTGGTACAAGAGCTCCGGTTGTTTTTCCGCAGAGAATCACTGAAAATCTCTGCAATATTTTGAAAAAGTATCATCCGGTCTGGTTAAATACTCATTTTAATACCTCTATTGAAATTACCGACGATTCCAAGAGGGCATGTGAAATGCTCGCCAATGCAGGGGTCCCGGTTGGAAACCAATCCGTCATCCTCGCCGGAATCAATGACAGCGTTCCAATTATGAAAAAGCTTATGCATGATCTTGTAAAGATCCGTGTTCGCCCTTATTACATTTATCAATGTGATCTTTCTGAAGGAATCGGCCATTTCCGTGCGCCTGTATCAAAAGGACTTGAAATCATCGAAGGTTTAAGAGGCCATACTTCCGGCTATGCTGTTCCGACTTTTGTTGTCGATGCACCTGGAGGGGGAGGGAAAATATCGCTTCAGCCAAATTATTTAATCTCACAAAGTGCTGACAAAGTGGTGCTCCGCAATTTTGAAGGTGTTATTACCACATATCCTGAGCCGGAAAATTATGTACCTGGCCGGGCAGAGGGATATTTTAAAGAAATTTATCCGGAGATGGATGAGAAAAGATCCAATGTTGGTATAGCCGCTTTGATGAATGACCAGCAATTTAATCTTGTACCTGAAGGACTTGCAAGACAGGACCGCCGTGAAAAATATGAAAGCGACCCTTCACATAGTTCACTAAAAGATAAGCGTGACAAGCGGGATGAATTAAAGGAAAAGAAATTTAAAGCTCAGCAGACAAAGCAGAATCCGGAAGATATAAGTGATGCAGAGCCGGCAGCGGCAAAGGAATAGGAGGCAAAGAATGCAAAATAAATGTGATTGGTGTGAAAGTAAAAATATTTCTGATAGCAGGGAAACCGTCTACTGGGAGCTCCCGGATGGAACCCGGGCCATCCAAATTAGTGACACACCTTCAACGGTCTGTAGGGACTGTGACATGGTGTATCAGTCTGATGATCTTGTGAAGGAAATTGACGATCAATTGTTTTTAATCGACACGAAGAAAATTGGAAAAGAAATTAGTTATGCAAAGCTAATGGAGCAGCCAAGGCTGCTGAAAAGAAATTATTTTGATTTTACTTCATAGGAGAAAAATCACAGCCAGGAAATAATTCACAGTTTTTTCACCGGTTCGTCACAAACTCCAGATTCCCTTTCTTTATAATAGACTAGAGGGTATACAGTATTCATATATAGTCACAGGGGGAAGAGCGATGGAACTAGCGTTAATGTTAATGCTTGCAGCAGCAATGGGCGTTTTATTCTTATGCGGTTATTATGTCGGTGTTATAAAAGAAAAGTACGGAAAGAATTGGCTTCATGCTGTGCCTGTTACGGTAGCCATTCTAATGTTTAATGTGATATGGGCAATTACAGAGATAGCCAAAACAGACCGCTGGCAATAATGTAAGAACTAGAAATCAAGCGCATTATAGCTTGTTGAAGATAATTTTTCACACAAAGTTATTTGCACCGTGGGATCCTATAAATGATTTGGTATTGAAAAAAGCAATCCGGAAATTCCGGATTGCTTTTTTCTCCTAAAATGCTTCCATGAGTAGACGCACCCAAGGGGTTTATCTTATAGTAGTAGATAAAATACTGAAGGAACCAGATTGAATAAATTTAGAGGAAGGCGTTATTATGTCCAAAACCTTTTACCATTTTTTAATGAAGTACAGGCATCCTGAACCAAAGGATAGCATCAGCCATTTTGCCAACCATGCATACGAGGACCACAGTTTTCCGAAAACATCCTATGATTATGATGAAATCAGCTCCTATCTGGAATTGAACGGTACCTATATGGAAAGCATGTCAGTCTTTGATGAAGCATGGCAATTGTATGTGCTCTCCGACAGCTGATGGCCCTATAAATGTAGTTCTCATACTCTTAAGACATAGCGGCAATTGAAACACTCCTGCAGAGGAGTGTTTTTTAGTTAAAGGCTCTGTTAAAAGGTTAATGTTTTTTTTAGCACCCTGTTGATTGGAGCGGAAGGCACGAACTCCTCGAAAATGCTATCGCATTTCCTTCGTGCGGTGTTTATTCAAGGAAGCTTATTCAATGTCCTGCGGGAGTGCGGATCAAAGGGAGACCCCACAGGAGCAAAGCGACGAGGAGGCTCCCGGACCGCCCGCGGAAAGGGAGTGCCTGCAGCGGAAATCAACAAGCCAATTTAACAGAGCCTAGTTAAAAATAACTGGGGGGTGGGCAACAGTCCACCCCATGCGCCAGCGCTTTTCTTTTGATTGTAATGAACGTACGGACGATTTTCAGGAAAAGTGCATATACTATTGTATTCAATACTCACGACTCAGTCATTGAGAGGATGGAGGACCATGAGCAAAAGGAAAAAACCAAAGTACAAAATCGGTGATACAGTCGTGATCACTATTTATGGTACAGTCGGTAAAGTGACGGATGTAAAGTGGCTTGATGATATGTATGTCTATGAAGTCAATAAAAGTGAAGGTCTCTATATGGAATCCAGCCTTCAAATGCTGTCTGAGTATGAAGGTGAGATCATGGAAAAGGAGCATATTGACATCGAATATAAATACTTTTTTGGCGATCTTGTCCAGGTGAAAGGGTATGGTTCGGATCTTTTCAAAATAGTTGGCTTCAGGACAGAGATTTGGAGATACAAAGAGGATGCATGGGAAGATGTAATTTATGAGCTTTCTAGAATAAATGACGGAGAATGGCTTGAGGCGGGAGAAGAGGAACTGACACTTGTTGCAGATGCGGAAAGTGCGGATGCCTTTATTCAAAAATTAGGCCTGCTTTATATGATTAACAAGAAAGAAAAGCTTCCTGAATTAAAGGAAACGGCCAATTCATTCCGCAAAGCTGAAAAGGAACTGCTTGAAGGCATAAAAGAAAGAAAAGTGCTGATTGATGGTTTGCTTGATATATATAATGATTATCGTATTCTTTATGAAATGTTTCATGATGATGAGTATAAGCATATCATGCGCGTCATACTCAGAAAGCTGAAGCACCTTGCCAATAATGATGGAAAAAGCACCGTTTAATATTTAACAAACGCTTAAATGCTGCTAAAAAAACCATGACACCAAAATATAAACCATGAACGGGATGCCAAACCAAACAACGAGCTTGTACCATCCATTTAATAGACTCTCAAATAAGCTGATAATTGAGCTTTCATCGTTATTTACATCATCTTTTATTAGAACGGCTAGTCTGGATATGCTGGACATTTTAGTTTCCTCCCCAAAAATATTTTCTGTAAACAGATCATCATTTTAAGCTGCTTATCCCATATGTATGTCCTAATTAAGGAAAAATGCCAAAGAAATAATAATTTTATATGAAATAAAGAATAAGACTTTTCTGACAGTTGTTTTGCATGAATTAAGAGTGAGCATCATACATTTTGTACAAAGGGGGCGATGCTGTGAAGGAAATAGAGGTCGTGATTGATACGGAGGAAATTGCTGAATTTTTCTTTCATGAGCTGGCAAAAAGGGGATATGTGCCTACTGAAGGAGAACTGGATGAACTCGCAGATATCACGTTTGAGTACTTATTGCAAAAATGTATTATCGATGAGGAAATCGAAGACGACTAATATAGAAAAATGACGAGGAAAGGTGCTCGTCATTTTTTTGCGCGGTAAGAGGCGGGGCTCCGCATAAAAATAGTTTGCTAATCATACATAAGTAGGACCAATACCGCTTTAAAAATCGGCTGGCGACATAACGGCAAAAGGCTTTTTCGGCAATGGATAAAAAATTTATGGCTACCCTCCGGAAAAAGTGAAACTTTCTTTTTCTATGAACGTATATCTTAATGAAAGAAATTCTTTGTTTACAATTGTAGAAGCCGCCGGAAAAGGTAAAAAAGTTGGCGGGATGGAAGGTGAAACTTCCTTGTAGTGAAAAATTTATAAATATAATTTGACTAGGGAGAGAAGAACATGTCATTTTTTAACAAGGTCTTAGCAAGTGTGGGAATTGGGTCTGCAAAAGTGGATACCAGGCTTGAAAGAGATACTGTTTCACCCGGAGAGGTTTTAAAGGGAGTTGTTGTAATTTCAGGAGGAAATACCGAACAGATTATAGACGATATTTATCTTTCTTTGAATACGACTTATATAAAGGAATCGGATGATAAAAAGTATACAGTCTCAGGGTTGATCGACCGTTTCAGGCTGGCGGAATCGATTACCCTCTCTGCAAATGAGCAAAAGGAAATTCCGTTTACCTTTAATTTGCCTTCTGATACCCCGTTATCTTTTGGAAAGACAAAAATTTGGGTTGCTACTGGGCTGGATATAAAAAATGCGGTGGATCCTACTGATCAGGATTTTATCAGGGTCGTCCCCAATCCGTTAATGGATTCAGTTTTAAACGCTGTATCCAATATGGGCTTCCGATTACGGGAAGCTGAATGCGAGCAGGCTCCGCACCGTCTGCGCCGCAGGCTGCCATTTATACAGGAGTTTGAATTTGTGCCGGTATCCGGCCCTTATAGAGGCCGCCTTGATGAATTGGAAGTTGTATTTTTCCCTCAGCCAAGCGGAGAGACAGAAATACTTATGCAGGTAGACCGCAGAGCCAGAGGGCTAGGCGGATTCCTGGCAGAAGCGCTTGAAATGGATGAATCATTTGTTCGATTTACAGTAACAAATGGAGATATCCCTTATATGCAGCAAAAGCTTCAATCAATGATAGCAAAATATGCTTAATGTAATATCATAATAAATAGAAACGATGGGGGAATTCCCATCGTTTTTTAATTTCTGAAAAAATTATGTCAGCAAGGTTTTTATAAAATCCTGTCCTTTCAAAAAGGGTGTTATGAACGCATACAGCCTTGAATCCGGTATTCTTTTTTCTTCATCAGATATAATTCCATGAACCCCGAGCCGCTGCATATCAGCGAATTGGTACTGTTTTTTTATGGTCCAGGAGTATACTTCATATCCGAATAACTCAGCTTGTGTTATGAAGGATTTGGAGAGTAAAAGGTGGTGGACAGATAGAAAAGAGGCGAATTGGCGATAGGAAGCCAAATGAAGCATATCCAGCTGCTTGCTTAGGAGTATGCCCGCAGGAATATCTGGAGCCAGCTGGTGAAACTTTTTCATTTCATTCACATGGAAGGATTGGACCTTGATGTTTTTTACGAGTTGCCCGTCTTTTTTGTAGCTCATTAACATCTCAGCAAGCACCTCCGTCATGCCAGGCTGATTTTCCGGGGCTTTCATTTCAATCAGTAATCCGATTTTTCCGATAAAACGATCTAATACCTCATAAAGCAACGGTACTTTCTCCTCCGCAAATTCAGGGGAATACCACGAACCAGCATCAAGATTTTTTATTTCCTCAACAGTCAGATCCCCAATAAAGCCCTCACCGTCTGTAGTCCTTTGAACATCTGCATCATGAATGACAACAAGGTGTCCATCTTTGCTGAACCTCACATCCAACTCAATATAATCAAACCCTAAATCGACAGCTTTTTCAAAGGATGCTATCGTATTTTCAGGCGCATAAGTGGATGCTCCCCTGTGGGCTATGGATTTGAAGGGTATGAGAGGCTGAAAAAAATAAGAAAATGACGTTAAAAGAAGACTTACAATGATTGAAAACAAAAATGTTTTTTTAGAAACCCTCAACTTTTCATCACCCCTATAAAAGTCTTTTGTATATACTATGCGGGGTGGACTCGTTTGAAAGCGGTTTCATTATAAAAATTTTCGCGAATCGACAAAACTAGAACTTTTTTGATGAAGGAAACGACAAGAAAAGTGCCTAATTAAACAATAATACTACCTGATTATATTAGTAAGGACCAGATTTTGCAGTGAAGAATGGCTGCAATAGAGCTTCATGAAGCCGAATTTGTTTGGAGAAGGGGCGGGATAGTCGTCATAAAGGGTTCATGGGGACGATATTTTTGAGAAGAAGGGCAATGGTCGCCATAGGGCGTTCATGAGGAAGATATTCTTGTAAGAAGAAGGAGAATGGTCGCCATAGGGCGTTCATGAGGACGATATTCTTGTAAGAAGAAGGAGAATGGTCGCCATAGGGCGTTCATGAGGAAGATATTCTTGTGAGAAGAAGGAGAATGGTCGTCAAGGAGCGTTCATGAAGCCGATATTCTTGTGAGAAGAAGGAGAATGGTCGTCAAGGAGCGTTCATGAAGCCGATATTCTTGTGAAAAGAAGGAGAATGGCCGCCATGGGCGTTCATGTAGCCGAAATACCACCCAGAAAGAGGAAAATGGTCGTCATAGAGCATTTCATCAGGAAATCTATATAAACAGAAGAAGTGTTCAAGGAGTTAAAGGGTGATACCAAAACCGAGGGGGATGCATATGCTGAAGGAATTAACCAGGATTAGAAGAAAAGAGTATGATGTGACGATTTTCCAAACACCCAAGTTTAGGGAGACAAAGGGGTTTCAGCAAGTTTACCGCTTGAATGTTGAAGGATTGACCCATGAAGAATGCCTTGATAATGTTTTTAGAAGATTTAATGTACCAGATAGGATTCCAGTTGACTTTAGCGGCCGGTTTATTTCAACGGGAGACATTCTTTTTATTGATGAAGGCCGGAGAGGACAGTATTATTACCAGCTAAAGCCTGGCGGCTGGGAAGAAATAAATCGTATACATATCCGATAGTAAAATTTATGAGAGGAAGGCAAGATGCCCTCCTCTTTTTTATTTACTCGGTTATGTTGGACCCAGGGCTGTTTTTGCGCTTATTGGCCGTATATTCTTTGCCGTGGGCCTCTTGTTCGGCGATTATAGCTTCGGCAGGTATATGATTATTTTTTTTTGGCGAATTTATGCGGTTGCGATGCTTTTTGCCCATCTGAATCCCTCCAAATTATCGATTGCTTTTTGTTTTGACTGTTTTAGATGTATGCGGTTCAGTATTTGCCCTTGAAGACGGGTTTGTTTCATTTGCATGCTGAACGGCTTGTCTCAGTTTTTTGCTCATCCCTTTTTGTGGCATGTTTAGAACCTCCTTTGGAAAAGCTAATGATAGCTTTCCCGAATAGGGAGAAAACATGCTTTTACTTATTAGTTTCTAAGTTCTTGCCACATATGGTATAGTGTGACTTGGAAGCATTTACACAGGCTTCAGAACGAATTGGAGGTTATGATTAATGAGTGTACATATTGGTGCTAAAGAAGGTCAAATTGCGGAAACGGTCCTTCTTCCGGGAGATCCGTTACGTGCAAAATATATTGCAGAAACATTCTTAGAAAATGCGGAATGCTATAACGAAGTCCGCAACATGTTCGGCTATACAGGAACCTATAAAGGCAAGCGCATATCTGTACAGGGGACAGGCATGGGTGTTCCTTCCATTTCCATTTACATTAATGAACTAATGCAGAGTTATCATGTACAAAATTTAATTCGGGTGGGAACTTGCGGTGCGATCCAAAAGGATGTAAAAGTAAGGGATGTTATTTTGGCAATGAGCTCTTCGACGGATTCCCAGATGAACAGGCTTACATTCGGCGGAGTTGATTTTGCTCCCACAGCCAACTTCGACTTGCTGAAAAAAGCATATGATGCTGGTGTAGAAAAAGGTCTAAATCTTAAAGTAGGAAATGTTTTCACAGCTGATATGTTTTATAATGATAACTCCGAACTTGAAAAATGGGCTAAATATCAAATTCTTGCCATTGAAATGGAAACAGCCGCGCTTTACACACTAGCTGCGAAGTTTGACCGAAAGGCCTTATCTGTTCTGACAGTAAGCGACCATATCTTAACTGGCGAAGAAACAACAGCCGAAGAAAGACAAACCACTTTCAATGAAATGATTGAAGTTGCACTTGAGGCGGCTATTAAGGAATAGCACTGAAAACTGGTTCATATATATGAGCCAGTTTTTTATTTTGCTAAGGATTAAATTGTAACCCTTTTGGCGATTAATTGAATGAATAGTGCAGAGAACTATGCCGTTTGTCCTGTTTTTTTCGCAGGTATGGAATAGTTGACTTGTAGTGTTAAAATAGTAATGTTGCAAAGAAATTTGAAGATAGGTGAAATGAATGAAAAAGAATTTAATATTAGCTGGGACGCTTAGCCTGTTTCTTTCTGGCTGCAGCCAACTGGATCCTTATATGGATAAAGTTAAGCCGCTAATCGAAAAAGTTCCTTTCCTGCAAGAAGATAAGAGTATGGAGGAAAACCAAGATCAAGATACATCTCCACAGGAAGAAGAGAGTAACACCAGTTCCGGGCATGCCGGTACAGATAACAATAATGAAACTTCCGCCGAAAAGGATCCTCTTTCATTGGAAGCTTCGTACTTTAATGATGTTAAAGTAGTTAATGGGAAAAACGTAATCCAAAACCCCGAGAACGTTATGGTTCTTGTGAATAAACAATTTAGCCTGCCAAATGGTTATGAACCTTCGCAATTGGTTATTCCTGATGTCTCCTTTTCATACGGAAAATTAGACTTGGAAAAAAGCTATATGCGCCAGGATGCTGCAACAGCTTTAGAAAACCTATTTAAAGAAGCCCAGAAAGCAGGAGTGGAACTGTTTGCCGTTTCAGGCTACCGCTCTTATGATCGCCAGACTCAGGTATTTGAAGCTGAGGTAAACAGAGTTGGGGAAGAGAAAGCTGTGCAGGCAGTAGCCTTTCCCGGCAGCAGTGAACACCAGACAGGTCTTACCATGGACATCTCCAGCCGCAGCGCAAATTTGGAGTTGTCTGAGAAATTTGGGGAAACAAAAGAAGGAAAGTGGATTGCAGAAAATGCTCATCGCTACGGATTCATTCTCCGGTATCCCAAAGGAAAAGAAAGCATTACTGGATACAAATATGAGCCTTGGCATTTCCGATATGTTGGCATTGATGCCGCTGCAGTCATTTATGAAAAAAAATGGACGTTAGAAGAATACTTTAATATTGTTAAGAAAATTTAGAGGCCTGATTAAAGGCCTCTTTTTAATTTCCTTTTTGTTTGTTAGCTTTTTGGCCCGTTTGAAAAAAATAAATGATTGCCAATATAAAAGGAACGGCAGGAAGAAACATTAGGTAGCGGAGGCCGTTCTCTGCCTCTGATAAGAAGAAAGCTAAGGGGAGCAGAAGGAGGCCGCCGAGTGATGCTAGCTTCCACGACTGATTCATTATTCCGGCAATAAGGCTTATAAGTGAAAAGGCAAAGCTTAGCCATAATAAAGCGGTTATCATCATGTGATCACTCCTTAAAAAAGAAAGTCTGAAACTCTTGAGGTTTGCAGCGGGCTGTTGAAAGGGAAATGGAGATGCTGGCTGTCCATTTGAAGAAGCAGGTTATATAATAAAATATGTTTATACTGGCAAAACAATTAATCTTTTATTTTTCTTGATATTTCCATACGGATTGCTAAACTAAAAGAAAATCGGTCAAAATGAGGGGTTAACTTGATTTTACTTAAAGAACTTACAGTGGGATATGCTGAAAAACTCTTGGATTTTGAACAGGAAAACCGTACCTATTTTGAACAATTTGTTCCTCCCCGTGAAGAAGGATATTATTTCAAAGAGTCGGTCATTTCGTCTATCCTGGAGATGCAGAAGTCAAGGAACGATAATAAGTATTATTTGTATCTATTAATAAATGAAAAACAACAAATAGCCGGACGAATCAATGTTTATAATATTGATGGTGAAACACTTGAAGCAGAGATCGGCTACCGGATTGGGCTTAGGTTTACTGGGATGGGATATGCGTCTGAAGCAGTGAGGTTAATCAGCAGAGAAACTAAAGAGGTACTAGGATTAAAAAGGCTGAAAGCGTTAACTTTATCATTCAACGGAGCTTCCAGCCGGGTTTTAGAGAAAAATGGTTTCATGGAAGGGGAAACGCTTGAAAGACACTTACCATTTAATGGCTTGATGCATGATGCCAAGGTTTATTATAAGAACCTGATTTAGCATTTTAAGTTCATCATTTTAACCTGTTTTAACGACGAAAATATTTCCAGGACAAGAAAAAAGGTGGTTAATAAAGGGGAATATCGACAAAAGGCATCCAAGCACATGAAAGAAGTGGATCAAGAGCAATAACGGCGTATATGTCTTCAACCGATATAAAAAGCCAGTTACCCCCGCAGTTATCTCCATCCAAGGTACATCTCTTGTAAGGAGGAATTCACCTCGAAACATCATTCATTTCTGCGTCCTAAAATATATCCTTTAATCATTATACCCCAGCATAAATCAGCTAAATGTTTATCTTAATCCTCAAATGAGGTAATAATAAAGTAAGGTCAACTGGTAAGAAGGAGGCGCTGGTATTGGAAAAGGTTGCATTAAAGGTTGTGGGCATGACTTGTGGCCATTGTGAGGAAGCTGTTAAAAATGCACTAATGTCTGTTGATGGTGTGGCAAGTGTTTCAATAGCTTTCCATGAAGAGCAGGTTGAAGTGGAGTATGATCCAGAAAAGGCAACTGAGAAAAATCTAATAAATGCAGTCAAAGATCAAGGCTATGGAGTGGCCTGATATAAAAAGCGCTTAGCCATTACGCTAAGCGTTATTTTAAGTTTAGGCTCTGTTATTGCTTATTGTTGTTTTTTAGCACCCTGTTGATTGGAGCGGAAGGCACGAGATCCTCGAAAATGCATTCGCATTTTCTTCGTGCGGTGTTTACTCAAAGAAGCTGATTCAAAGTCCTGCGGGAGTGCGGATCAAAGGGAGACCCCGCAGGAGCAAAGCGACGAGGAGGCTCCCGGACCGCCCGCGGAAAGGGAGTGCCTGCAGCGGAAATCAACAGGCAAATTTAACAGAGCCTAAGTTTAAAAGGGAGAAGTTGAGCTTAGACCAAGAAACTAATTTAAGAAACGGGTTTCGTGCATTTTTCTTTGTTATTTTTTCGATAAAAATGTTATTCTAATCATTAAGGATTGTACATAGTAATTTTACGGTCATGAAAGTGGTGAAGAGTTTGCAAAATGAAGATTTAAACAACGGGACATCTGAAACTCCGGATAAAAACAACTCAGGTTTTATCCGCATGAAAAAGTTTCATTTTGTTATGCTGCTGTTTTTTATCGTCTTCTTATCAGCGGGCATTACTACATTTGCCCTGGCGTTTGGAGATGAAAAAGCAGTAGATGTAGGAACCAGCGAGAGACGGGAATTCGATAAGCTTTATACAGCTTATGATACCCTAAAAGCAAACTATTTCCAGGAAGTAGACCAGGAAAACCTTATCAATGGTGCAATTAACGGCATGCTTGAAGCTCTGGATGATCCATATTCGGATTATATGAATGAGGAGGAAGCAAAAAGCTTTCATCAAAGCATCTCATCCTCTTTTGAGGGGATCGGTGCAGAAATTCAGGAGCAGGAAGGCTATATTGTGATTGTTTCGCCATTAAAAGGCTCTCCAGCAGAGAAAGCAGGACTGAGACCGAATGACAAGGTTCTGTCTGTTGATGGTAAGAGCCTGCAGGGGATGAGTTCAACAGAAGCGGTGATGCTAATTAGAGGTGAAAAAGGCACAAAGGTTGAACTTGCTATTCAGCGCCCTGGCGTGGATGAACCAATGAATATCTCCATTACACGCGATACAATCCCGCTTGAAACCGTGTATGGTGAAATGCTGGAGGATGGAATTGCAAAGGTGCAAATTACCACTTTCTCAGAAAATACTTCTAAAGAGCTTGTTGAAACTCTGAATGAGATGCAGCAGCAAGGGATGAAAGGCTTAATCCTTGATTTAAGACAAAATCCGGGCGGCCTGCTAGATCAGGCAGTCAAAATTTCAAGTCTGTTTGTGCCAGATGGTGAAATTTTATTCCAGATTGAGGACCGCAATGGCAACAGAGAAGAAGTGAAATCAACGAAGGAAGAAAATCCTAATATTCCTTTAGTGGTTGTCATCGATAAAGGAAGCGCAAGTGCATCCGAAATTTTGGCCGCAGCTGTCAATGAATCAGCAGGTGTTCCGCTTGTTGGTGAAAAATCGTTCGGGAAAGGAACTGTCCAGCGCGCACAAGACTTCTCTGATGGCTCCAATATGAAGTTTACTACAGAGAAATGGCTCACTCCTGACGGCAATTGGATCCATAAAAAGGGAATAACTCCTGACCATAAAGTATCATTGCCTGAGTATGCAACCTTGCCATTTATCAATCCTGATACAGAATTAAAACTTTCTTCATCTTCTAATCAGGTTAAAGCAGCACAGCAAATGCTGAAAACTCTTGGATATGAACCTGGCAGAGAAGATGGTTTCTATGATGAAAAGACAGAGCAGGCTGTTAAAGAATTCCAGGTTGCTGAAAAACTTGAAGAAACTGGCGTGTTAGCAGGACAGTCTACAATCAAGCTGATGGAAAGACTTCGTGAGGAAATCGATAAAAATGACACACAAATTCAAAAGGCTGCTGAAATTTTAAAAGAACAAATAGGTTCCTAAACAAAAAGCTCTCCAATTTTTGGAGGGCTTTTTTCTATGAAAACATGTATTGCTTCTCTAGAAAGTGGGTATATAAAGCATTTTTCTTTCCAACAATGATACTAAACTTAATCTAAGAGCATTAACAATCAGGGGTGATTAACATGAAGAAAATTTTGATTGTATTTTTGTTTGCTGCGGCAATCCTTTCTGGATGTACTACTTTCCTTCAAAAAGACAACGCTAAAAAGCTTTCAGAAAATAGCCAGGCAGAAAATAAGCCTGAAGAGATAAATCAGGAAGAAAAGAATCCTTTTAAGCTTTCTAATGAAACAAGAAACTTTTTATTAATCGGTGTAGATAGCCGGGGAGAAGAAGATTCCCGTTCCGACGCGATCTTGCTTGCAAGGTATGAGCCTTCAGGGGATTCAATCAAATTAGTTTCCTTGATGAGGGATAGCTATGTGAAAATCCCTGATTATACATACACCTATAGCAAGCTAAACCATGCCTACTATATAGGAGGCAAAGAATTATTAAAAGAGACGATTGAACAAAACTTTGGTGTGCCGATTGACTATACTGCAGTAATTGACTTTCAAGGCTTCATAAAGATGCTGGACGCCATTGCACCAGATGGAATTGAAGTGAACGTAACCTCTGCAATGATTGAGGATATGGGGCTGGAACTTGAACCAGGGAAACAAAAGCTCAAGGGAAGCGATCTATTATCTTACGTCAGGTTTCGCCATGACGGGCAAAGTGACTTTGGAAGAGTGGACAGGCAGCAGGAAATTTTAATCTCAATAAAGGACCAGGTGATGAGTGAATTCACTTCGCCAGCCGGAATTGCTCAATTTCCAGATGTTGTAAGCAAGGCAATGAAATATGTTGATACTGATTTAAAGTTCGACGAAGCTCTATCCATCGGCGCCTCTTTCTTGATGAATCCTGTAACTGAAATTGAAACACTGAGGGTACCTGTTTCAGACAGTTACGAAAATAAAACTTATGAGCATGCTGGGGCGGTACTCCAGATAAACTTTGAGGAAAATACAGAAGCTCTTAAGCAATTTCTAGAGGCTGAAAAGAAATAAAAAAGAGGACTAGAAAAATGCAGATATAAATGAGGAATCCGTTTATTTCAAGCTGGATATCGTGTCTGAACAAAGAAAAAGGGGAGCTTGTATGCTCCTCTTTACTATTTTCTGCAAACCGCAATACCGATCGGATAGTGTTTACCTTCTCTTTTTGGTTCGATAAGAACGCTTCGCTGATAATAAAATTCTGTGTCATCGTACGCTTCAAAAAGTTCGACAAATTCCTCTTCTGTCAGCTGGTGAATATGAAAAGGTTCCCTTGTCGGCTTGCCTCTGCCTGCGCCGAAAGGGGTGGACAAAATAAGTATACCTCCAGGCTTAAGCATTTTAAAAAGATTATCAAGGAATGCTTCTTCAGTATCAAGATGCTCAATGGTCTCAAAGCTTGTGATAACATCAAAAAAACCTAACTCGTCAGGAAGGTTATCATCTGAGGCGTTTGCTTTAACAAATTGGACGAGAGGATGGTAATGGTGGCTCCTGGCATACTTCAATGTTTCTTCATCAATATCCACAGCAATAATCTCATCAATTTCTTCCTTTTTGGATTTAGCCATAATCTTGGATCCATAACCCGTTCCGCATGCAATATCGAGGACTCTGCCTTTTGCATAATAGAGGGAGAAGTAATAACGGGCCAAATGTTCAAGCAGCATGCCATTTGTAATAGGCAATTCCTCTGGAATAATTCTTTCTCCGGTATTTTCTAACATTCAATACACCATCCTTTAATAAGGAGATTATAACAAATATGCCTTATGGTTTGTACGCACTCAAAAAATCATATAAAATGTCTCATTAGACAGGATAGCTATGAAGAGGTGATCCTTTGAAACAAATAGTAGAACTCCATGAACGAACACGGGATAAAATAGCCTATATAGAAAAAGAATGTGAAAAGCTGGCGAAAAAACTTCATAATAAGTATAAACAAGACTTCCAAATCGTAAACGAACATCTTGTTATAGATCTAGTAAGAAGTATTAAAGGAAGGAATGTCAACAATAAGGATGTATTTACAGTTGATTATGAATCTTTTCTGGAAGTTGGGATTGAAACAGAAGAGGACTATTTTCCAAACGCCTATATTCCTATTTGGAAATGCAAGCAGGAGATGTTTCAATCTGTAGGATATTTAACAGATTTGAATATGGATTTGATCGAGAAAAAAATGGAAGTGATGATTGAAGAAATGCTGTCAGAACGTGAAGAAGGGGAAAAGCATGAATAAAACAGAAATTTATATTTTATCCGGATTTCTCGGAAGCGGAAAAACCACTCTGCTTAAACAGCTGCTGGAAGATGAAAAACAGCAAAGCAGAAAAGTAGCAGTAATGATGAACGAGCTCGGAAAAGTATCGATTGACTCAGACTCAGTAGATGAAGACGTCCCGCTGAAGGATCTTCTTGACGGCTGCATTTGCTGTACGATTTCAGATAAGCTTGAGGCGCAGCTTCAAGAATTGCTTACAGTTGAAAAACCGGAAGCCATTTACATTGAAACAACTGGGGCTGCGCATCCTGTTGAAGTGCTCGATAGCATCCTTTCACCCCTGTTTGCAGACCGCATGGTTGTAAAAGGGATTATATCTGTAGTGGACAGCCCTCGATGGCTAAATCGAAAATCGTTGAGCCCGCAGGTTCAGCAGCTGTTGATCGAACAAGTCCGTCATGCAGACTTAATTTTATTAAATAAAGCAGACGCAATGACGGAAGCAGAGCAAGCTCGTCTCAGCATGGAAATCCAAGCTCTCAATAGCCATGCATTTTCTATATTAACATCCTACTCAAAGGTCGCTATAAAACAGGTCAGGAGCATGTCTTCGGGTGAAAAGAATAAAGGATCCAGCTCACATGTTTTCTCGGATTTAAAGTTAAGCACATATGTTTATCAGTTTCAACATCCAGTGAACCAGTCTGGCTTTGAAGACTTTCTAAGGAGTCTTCCTGATACTGTCTACAGAATTAAAGGATACTTAAAATTGGATTCATCACGTTACCCTTTTTTATTTCAATTCTCTTATGGAATGCCGTTGTATATGCAGGAAAATATCAATATGCCGCTGAACATGGTCTTTATTGGAGAAAACTTGGATTGGGACAAGATTGAACACCAGCTTCATACACTTGAAGAAAAGACAGAGTAGAGCCCTTAGTGCTGTACTTTCTTTTGTTTATCAGAAAGGCATCCGGGTATACTTCCATTAAATATAGTTAAGGAGATGGTAAGTATGCCATGGACCAAAAATGATTATCCGGATGCAATGAAAAACCTCGAACCAAGTGTCCGTGACAAAGCAATTGAAATTGCAAACGCATTGCTGGAAGAGGGATACGAAGATGGAAGAGCTATTCCGATTGCTATAGACAAAGCAAAAGAAACAGTTAAAGATTAATAAAACCGGCCTTTTGCAAAAGGCCGGTTTTTTCGTGTGCGCCCGGCATGGGT
>JAGGRA010000035.1 GCA_018613035.1 Pseudomonas sp. ISL-84
TGCACCCATGCCGGGCGCACAAGCAAAAAAACAGATCAGCTAAAAAGCTGATCTGTTTTTTTGTATGTAGATGAAAATCATTTTTATTCCTATTGTGAACAATTTGTGAACGCTTCCCGATTGTACCTTTACTTTCCTTTTTTGCGGTAAGACTAAGCTTACAAAAAGGAGGATCATGCTGTGGAAATATCCTGGATCACTTTTATTATGGTTATATTAGCAAGCTACCGCTTAACTCATTTAATTGTTTTCGATAAAATAACTGAGCCCCTTAGAAACCTTTTTTTAGTGAAAAGAGAGACACCCTCCCACCAATTTAAAAAAGCACCAAAATCGATGTTCGGATATTTGCTGACATGCTATTGGTGCACGGGTATGTGGTCAGCTATCCTGCTCGGATCGTTATACATCCTTCTTCCGTCATTTGGATGGTATCTAATTTTCATTCTTGCTATAGCCGGCGGGCAAGCCATACTTGAATCATTTGTAGGTGTTAACATTAAAAAGACAGAATTATATGCTGATAAACTCATGAAAGAGACTTCTAAAACTAATTAGCAAGCAAAATGCCCCAATGGCTTTGTACTGTACTAAGGTAACTTTAAATAAGGAATAAGTTTACCATCTACACCTTTTTCTTACAGATAAACAGGACTATTGTGGGATTTTGTCGTTTTAAATCGAATTCCCTCTGCAATCAAGGTATAATTTAGATTGGAAAAAATAGATACATAGTAAACGCTTTATATAGGGGAGGATTTATATGATGGGATGGGTAATAGCCATTTTGTTTGGTTCAGCAGTTGTGCTGCTCATTTTATCGTTTTTTAAAACGACGAAATCAAAATCAAATCTTGAGCAACAAATTGATCAGGTAACTTTTTCATTAAAGAATGAAATCCACGAGCTGCAGCAGCAGATCAGAAATATTGAATTAGATGCAGAGATTACTGCACACCAGTCAGGCTCCATGAGAGGAACATCGGAAGAACGCTTATTACTGCGTGAAATTCTTGATCTCCATAAGCGCGGGTATTCCTTTGAGAGCATTGCCTTAAAAAAACAGCTTTCACCAAATGAGGTAGAGCGGATGCTTTTGCCTTATTTATCAAAAAGGGCTGAAAGGAGCATGGTTGCACAATGACAGCTAATTCCTTGCGCAGTTTTGCAGCTGGCCTTTTAGTGGCTGCGGTTTTGACTGGCGGCGCCTACTTTTTTGGAGCTTCTGAAGCAAAAAGCACTCAAAAACCGGCAGATAAAACCGAAAAAGTGGTTAAACAGGAAAAGCTGACTGACAAAGAAATGATCGGTCTGCTATCCTCTAAAGGCTATGTAATAAATACAGAAGATGAGTGGAGCGAGCAGCTGGCTGCCGCTGCAAAAGTCAATGAAAAAACGGAAGAGAAATCAAATAAGGAAACCGGCGAAAAGGTTGTCTATCGCACCATCCTGACAGTCTCGATGGGCATGACAAGCATCGATGTTGGCAATGCACTTGAGCGTGCAAATATTATTGATAGCGGAATCCAGTTTTACAAAGATGTTGAAAAACGCGGCTTGGCGAACGAACTGCGTCCTGGAACATTCGAAGTGGAAAGCGGAATGACAACAGATGAAATCATTTCGGTTATTTTTAAGTAGCTTTAATAGGAAAAGCTCCTTTTAGGCAATAAAAAGGAGCTTTTTTCTTTGGTTGAATCCTGAGCGAAAGCTATTTATTTCGGGCATTATAAACTTTTAGTCTGCGGTTAGAAAGAATTTATGTGCGCATAGCCCCGCTTTATGTGGATAAAAAAATTTATGTGCTGATAATAATCTGACGACTCTTCACGTGTAAAGTTTTTATCTTATGGCTCTGCTTAGATGGCTCTGCTTAGCTTAAACCTGCCTACTCCTCCAAAAATCCGCGAAACACTTCAAGAAGCTCAGCAGGCGCTTCATACATGCTCATATGCCCTGCACCTTTAATGGTCACCTGCTGGATATTCAGTCCCGTGACGGTAAAAGACTTTTCAGGCGGAACAACCTGGTCTTTTTCACCAGCGATCATTAACACCGGCAGTTTCGAATTTTTTAGAACATGATTACGGTCGGGCCTCTGTTTCATCGCTTTCAAAGACGCTTTGGCACCTTCCGGATTAGTGCCATAACCAATCTCTTTTGCCTGTTGTTGATCTTCAAGGTGCTTTTCTCCTGGCGCAAAAAGATTGGGAACGAGTCCATCAACAAAGGATTTAATTCCATCTGCATCGATTTTCCCGGCGGCCACTTCCCTGCCCTTCTTCCCTTCTTCGGAATCCGGATTCGCTGTGGAATGGAGAAGTGAGAACTGTTTCAGCCTGTCCTCATAAGCTTCAGCAAAAGCAAGTGTTACATAGCCGCCAAGCGAGTGGCCAATGAGAGACACTTTCTCCAATCCCAGCTCCTCAAAAGTACCTTTAATCATTTCTGCCATCGTTTCAACTGAAATATCTCCGTCAGGCAAACCAGAACCTCCGTGTCCGGGGAGGTCAACCGCAATTACTCGGTAACTGTCAGCCAAAGCTGGTATCACATTCTGCCAATAATCCTTACTGCCGCAGAATCCGTGAATCAGGACAACTGGTTCACCCTGGCCTGCATCATAGTAAGATATTACTGTTCCATTAACTTCTGCTCGTTTAGCATCCATTCTAAACACCCGCCTTATTTTGCTAGTACATCCTGGTATTCACTTTTTCGATCAAAGACAGCTTTCGCGTAAGAGCATACCGGTACAATCTTAAAACCCTTCCCACGCGCCTCCTGTACAACACTTTCTACCAGCTTTCCTGCAATTCCCTGACCGCGTAGCGAATCACTCACATACGTATGGTCAATCGTTACCTGAGATTCACCGCTTGGTACAAAGGAAATTTCAGCGGCCATATTCCCTTCTTCATCATTTACAAAAAAGCGGTTCTCTTCTTTTTGAATTTCTGCACTCATTTAATACCCTCCCTATTGGTTTCCAAAGATCTGATTCTAATATGTCCTTATGCTTGTATATTAACATATTGGTTGGAAAAATTATCTTACCCGGGTAATGATGGTACTCTAAAATTTCCCTCTTTTCTGAAGCCCTTAAACACGATCACTCAAATTTTCTTTTCCTCTATACTTTTATCAGAATATTCATTATAATAGTTCGAATAGCGTAATACATTCATTTCCCTTTAGGGTACCATTGAGATATAGCGGGGTGTAAAAGTGTTTCCTGTAAAAATAAATAAAAATACAGTCTTAATAGTGGGCATTATCTTTGTTGCTTTTAATCTTAGACCTGGCATAACTGCAGTTGGACCGCTGATTAGTTCAATCAGATATGATATGGGAATCTCAAACGGTCTGGCTGGCCTGCTTACGACCCTTCCTTTGCTGGCTTTTGCTTTCCTTTCTCCTTTTGCTCCAAGAATCGCCCAAAGATTTGGCAATGAAAAAAGTATTCTGGGCGGACTCGCTGTACTGGGGGCGGGAATAATCATCCGCTCTACGATTTCTTTATTTTTGGGTACGGCTTTAGTAGGTATGGGAATCGCGATATGTAATGTCCTTCTCCCTGGAATAGTAAAGGAACGCTTCGGAAAAGTGGGTTTACTGACAGGTGTTTACACATTTTCTATGGGACTGTGGGCAGGCCTGGCCCCTGGACTAAGTGTGCCTCTGGCAGAAACATGGGAGATCGGCTGGTCCTGGTCACTCAGTGTTTGGATTATTTTAGTGGTAATCGCCATTCTGATCTGGCTGCCGCAGCTTAAAGCAAGAAAGGAGAACACCGACAGACAAAGGGCTGTCTCCTCCAGCTCTTCTCTCTGGCAGTCCTGTGTTGCCTGGCAGGTGACCCTTTTTATGGGCTTGCAATCACTCGTTTATTTCTCCTTTATCACCTGGCTGCCTGAGATTCTTAATGATCGGGGATTTAATATCGAAACAGCAGGCTGGATGGTCACACTGATGCAATTTTCCGGTCTGCCCGCTAATTTTATTATCCCTGTTCTCGCAGACCGGCTTCCAAACCAAAAAGCAATAGCTGTTGGAATTGGCGTTTTTTGCACTGCTGGTATAACAGGGCTTCTTCTTAATATAAATTCTTTTATAATTATAGGGAGCATTATACTAATCGGCATTGCTTTGGGTGCGGCCATCAGCCATTCATTAACATTGATCGGTTTGCGTGCGGCCAATGCGAAACAGGCTGCTGAATTATCAGGCATGGCTCAATCGGTAGGTTATTTGCTAGCTGCTCTTGGCCCGTTTTTGATCGGTTTTATTTACGACTTTTTTCATGCTTGGACACTTCCGTTAATCCTGCTGGTTATTGTTACTATTGTTTTCACATTGGCCGGAGTTGGTGCAGGAAGAAATCAATATGTATTGGAAACAGCCTTTATTGACAGAAAGAAATCCCCTTCTACCATTGCATGATAAGGGGATTTCTTTCAATTTTTTTTAGTAAGTTCCTCATACAAAACACGGGCATGATTATGGATCGGGTCTTTCGCGGCATATAGTAAGGTGACCTTATTCACTTTGGACATTCTGGCTAACTCTTCGATCTTGCGGACCTTATCTTCCTGCGTACGCAGCTCAATAAGATACTTTTCCCGAAATTCATTAAAAAGTTCCGGTTTGTGATTAAACGCTTTTCTTAACTCGCTGCTTGGTGCAATATCCTTTTCCCAAGCTGTTAGGCGTGCAGCCTCTTTCTTTATTCCCCGCGGCCAAAGCCGGTCGACTAATACTCGGTAGCCATCATCTTCTTCAAGCGGATCGTAAATTCTCTTTATAAAAATTGCTGCCATAAGCAAGCACCCCTTCCAGAAAAGTTCCTTTTCAGTATTTTTCGTTTCAATATCTATTGTGATTTGCTATTATTTTACTATAAACACATTACAAATTTTTCTAATTACATGGAACGTGAGGTGTAAGGAATTTGACAGGTACAATTGCAGTCATTATGATTTTCTCCATTCCCATTATCGGCATCCTGACTTTTCATACACAAAGACTGGCCAAAATTAAACATAACATGATTAAAGATGAAATCACCCTGGAGAAACTTAAACAGGAAAACTTTCTGCTTGAAACGGAAAAAATGAAACTTGAACTTGAGCATATTAAGATTGAAAACACTCATGATAAAACGAATATTATATAACTTTTTTAGGGCTTTCTCTTCGGGCCCTCTTTTTCTGCCTCCAAAGGAACATTAAATATAATACCCTGCTGAATCTATCAATGTATCTTCCTTCCAATCCTTAATAAAACACAAGTTTTGATAAAACGGTGGATAATAATAATAAAAATTGAGTGTGAGTTTGCTTAAGAACAAAAGCGCATAATAAAATCCCCTTCTTTTCAGGAGGGGATTTTATTATTATATTTTCTCGATAATTTTCCTGGCAGTGCTTGCCCCATTTTCGATGCAGTCCGGTATGCCGACACCGTAATAGGAGCAGCCGGCAAGCCATACCCCCGGGTAATCTTTGGACAGCTTGCATTCAAGTGCCGCCACCGTCTTCGGATGGGTGATTTGGTAGTTGGGCATTTTTTCAGTCCAATTGGTCACCTCGCTTGCAACAGGTTCAGCCGTAATGCCTAGGCTTTTTTCTATATCAGCTAAAGCCACCTGCAGAAGCTCCTCTTTATTCAATTCCTTTAGAGATGCAAATGCCGGATGGCTGCTTTTATAAAATAATCTTAAAAGCAAATTGCCGCTTTCTGAAGTATGCTTCCACTTGCGGCTTGTCCAGGTGCAGGCATTGCATGTTAATTCATCAGTATTTTCAGCGATAAAACCTGTACCGTCCGCTGGAAGCTCGCTGTCCGGTATATTAAAAGCAACATATATGGAAATAAGCGAACTATTTTTAAGACCGCCAAACTCCTTTTCGATCCCCTTGTCATCGAACAGCTTTTCAGCTGCATTATGCGGGATACTGAGCACGATATGATCTGCTTCCAGACTTTCCCCATTGGTAAAAGTCACCCTGTATCTGCCATCTGCTTTGTCAATGTTGGCTGCCTGGGTATTTTTCAAAATTTCTTCACCATTCAGTTTTTCTTCATAAGCATGTATCAGTGCATCAAGGCCGCCTTTAAATGATAGAAACTTTTTTCCGCCGCCGCTCTGGAATACACTTCGGTTTTCTTCAAAGCCTTTAATGATACTCCCGTACTTTTCTTTATAATCGAACACTTGCGGAAGAGTTGAAGCAATCGTCAAGTCGTTTAGATCACCTGAATAAACACCAGAAAGCACAGGTCCAATTTGTTTTTCAACCAATTCTTTACCGAAAAAGTGCTCCAAAAATTCGCCGATGGAATCATTCTTCGTAAAGCCTTCATTTTTCGTATAAAGATCCTTTAGCGCTGCAACTTTACCTTCTGCAGACACAAGGGTCGTTTTTGCCAGAGATTCAACGCTGGCTGGAATCCCGAATACAGAATCTGCCGGAATCAGCTTTAGCTTCCCATCGCTATATATAAACGACCGCCCCGCCGCGTTATAAACGAGTTCTTCTTCCAGGCCAAGCTCCTGAATAAAATTCATCCCATTGGCTTTGCGGGCAACAATCGAATCTGCGCCCGCCTCCATCACAAAGCCGCCTTCCCGGACAGTCCGAATTTTGCCGCCCAGCTGTGCCGATGATTCTGCCAGTACTAGCCTTATATCGGACTGATTTTCTTCTTTCCATTTATTTAATTCATACATAGCGGCCAGCCCTGTAACCCCACCGCCAATAATCAATACTGTTTTCATCTGTACACACCTCTATTTACATCCAATTCATATATAAAGTGTACCACATAATATCTGGATGAAAGAATGTGATGGTATGTCCAAATGATGAATATAGTTTATAAAGGGGGGAGTGAATAATGAAGCATTCAGAACTTACGATGAACCTGCTTCGATATTCAGTATCATACGTTTTTATCGTATCCGGTTTTATGAAGCTAATCAGCGCGGAAATAGGCAATACTTTTGTAAATCTGGGGCTTCCCTATCCCGAACTTCTCATGCATGTTGTCGCTTTTCTTGAAATCGTATGCGGTGTATTAATTCTTTTTAATAAAAGTGCTAAAAACGCAGCCATTCCACTGATTGGTATTATGATTGCTGCCATTATTCTGACAAAAATGCCAGCTCTTAATTCAGGTTTTATGCCTTTTGCCTTCGACGTCAGGCTGGATGTCATCATGCTTGTACTGCTTTTTATTTTGTATAGGCAATCTGGGTAAGCAGGACAGATTTTATTAAGGAATGCTGATAGGACGGGAGGTGACCGAATATCCGAAACCACCCTATAAATTTCATGAGGGAAGCCCTTCCAAATAGAATAAAAAGGTTAGATTTGGCACGAAATATAGAAAAACGGAGAGCTCAGCCTCTCCGCTTTTTCATTTCCGAAACCAATTCGCATGCTCCTCCATATGCAAAAAAGAAATGTCCGTATTAACTTCTCCATTTATCCGATCGAACTCGACATCCTGCCCGCTAAGCCACTTGGAAAAATCAAATACAATCGGTTCCCGGTCTCCCCCTAACGAAAACCAGGCCTTCATCTCTTTAGGCAAGTAAGCAGATGTATGGATCGTTCCCGCCCAGCTGCCATATAGATCGGAAAAAACGCCTTTGTCCGTATCATTTAAAAGACGGAAAGCCTCATGGGCACTTAATGGCTGCTCCTGCCGGTTTTTCATTACATCCAGCCTGCGCATGCTATCCACCAGATGGTTCCGGTTCTCATGCTTCATCATTTCAAAATGGTTCGTGCAGGCAGTTGTCTGGCGGATTTCCACTCCCCGAGGGGAGGCTTCCACTGCATAAGTCTCACCGCTTCGATCGTATGCCACATAAGTAAAAGAGTGGCGATGGGGAATTTCCTTTAGCATATCGACCGCTTCACTGACATTGGCACACGACTCCAGTATAAGCCTGCCAATCATACAGCATATAAAGCCATCCCCCGGGTTTTTCCGGTTCATAAAGTTATAGCCAATCACGAGCCCTTTTTCATTCATGCCATCCATCCGGCCCGTCACCCGCTGGCTGGGTCCTTTGATCGCATAGCCCTGATCGGTTGGCTGATAAAAGGTATAACGCCCCTCATATGTTTTTGGATGATAATCATAATTTCGGATCAGGTAGTCTTCACCAGTTATAATTGAACAGCCTGAACGGACATAATCCAATCGATAGCCTCCAAACTCTTTTAGTACTCTTTCTATGGGCCATCCAAGTGCTTCCTGCAATCCAAGCAGCTCATCCCAAATGCCAGGCGCAAACCTGGTAATTGCATTTCTCGCTTCACCTTCATTAATGGAGAATCGCGGCTTTCTCACCTTCCATTGATCCTCGCGGTTTTTTACAGAAAGTGAGTCCCTTAATTTCTCCCCTTGCATATACCCAAAATCAAAGTGGGTACCCCGAAACTGTATAATATCACTGTAAATCTTCTTCAAAACAAATCCCTCTTCTTTTATTTTCTTTTGTTAAGGATATATGAAGAGTAACTGAAAATCCAGTAGACGGATTGCAATAAAAAAGACTGATCCGCCGCTATCTGCGAATCAGCCAAAGCCATTTTATTTATCATCTACAATTATATAAGTAGCCCTTACTGGTCCGTGTACGCCAACAATTAAATTCATTTCAATATCGGCACTGTTGCTTGGACCTGATATGAAATTCACACAAGATGGAACTAGTTCCCCGTTTTCCACTTTATTATGGATTTCTTTTGCAACCTGGGTCATTCTGGGAACGATCGTGCTTTTAGGAATGATTGCTAAATAGATGACAGGCAGAAGGCTAACCGCACGGCCCTTTCCTTTATCACTGAATAAGACAACGGTCCCTGACTCTGCCAGTGTGGCATCACTGAAGGTAATCCCGATGTCAGCAGTCGCCGAGAAGGAAAGATTTTCTTCGCCTCCCTCTCGATCCCATACACGCACAGCAATATTTTCCTCATATAAATCTTTCGAAAGTCCGGTTAAACCAAATTCTTCAAATCGAGGATCATCCCAAGTAACCACAGATTTTCCGCCATACTCCTTAATCAAGTGAGTAATGAGTGAAGAAAGCTCTGAAGAGACCGTTTCATGCACATCTGTATGGATAAGCAAGCATTGTTTTTTCAGTACCTCAACAAGCTCATCCTGGGATGCTCCTTTTAGGACTTCCCATTGGGGATTATGATTCCATGCAGGCTTCTCAACCTGATGGCTCCGCTCCCTCCCCAAATTTTTCGCAAGATTATCCAGGAAAGAATTGCGGTTAAAAACTTGTCCAGCTGCCATCATTCTCCCCTCTCTTTCTTTCTCTTTTTATACAAATCTCTAAATCGATCTTTCTTAGGTGCCGGGAACTCGCGGATCTCAGTCCAGTTTTTCAGCGGACCTGGCCCATCAGAAATCTTATCATCTTTGGCAAACGCTCCCAGTGCTTTCGGAGCAAGCTTTGAACCGATATTATACATGGAAGGGGAAGCCGTTCCCATGCTGAAAGCCAGCATCGATAAGTTTTCAAACACAGGAGCTTTTCCCTCTTTTTCAACAATCTCCTGGCGGTGGCGAAGCAAATGCTCGTGCAGTGGGATTTTCACCGGGCAGGCTTCCGTACAGGCTGCACATAAAGTAGAGGCATATGGCAGTTCTTTATATTCGTCATATCCTCCCAATAGCGGAGTCAATACTGCTCCCACTGGTCCTGGATAAATTGATCCGTATGAATGGCCGCCTACATGGCGATATACCGGGCACACATTAATGCAGGCTGCACAACGGATGCAGTGCAGGATAGACTGGAATGCAGTTCCCAGAATTTTAGACCGTCCGTTATCTACAATAACGAGATGGAATTCCTCAGGCCCATCCACTTCTCCCTCTTGTTTTGGCCCTGTTAAGGCAGTAATGTAGCTTGTCAGCTTCTGTCCAACTGCAGCACGGGTCAGCAGGCTCACAAGGACCTCCATCTCCTCCCATGTTGGCACAATCCTTTCCATGCCCATTACGGTGATTTGTGTTTTCGGGATAGTTGTGACCATTCGCGCGTTCCCTTCATTCGTGACGAGGGAAATCGTTCCTGATTCAGCGATGGCGAAGTTGCAGCCTGTAATTCCGATATCGGCCTGCAAAAACTCCTCACGCAGCTTCTCCCTTGCAAACAATGCAAGCTCTTCCGGCTTTTCGGTTTTATCATAGCCCAGCTTATCTCTGAAAACGTCACGAATCTGCTCTTTATTTTTATGAAGTGCAGGTGTAACAATGTGGGACGGAGGATCATGGTCGTCCACTTGCAGAATCCATTCTCCAAGGTCGCTTTCAATCACTTCACAGCCGGCATTTTCAAGCGCTTCATTCATATTAATTTCTTCAGTGACCATCGATTTGGATTTAACAACTTTCTTTCCGTTGTTCTTTTTCACGACATTTGTAATATACTCATTTGCTTCTTCTGCCGTTTCGGCAAAGAATACGTGTCCACCGCGCTTTGTCACATTCTCGCTTAAAAGCTCCAGATAATAATCCAGATTTTCAATGGTATGTGTCCGAATTTCTTCGCCAAGCTTGCGCCAATCTTCCCAGTTCCCCAGTTCTTCAGCAGCATTTAACCGTCCGCTGCGAAAACGTCCCTGGGCAGATGAAACAGCTCCACGCATGAACTTATCGCTTATTCCATCCGAAACACGTTCTTTAAAGGGTTTTTCCCCTATTTTCATACCCATTTATGCTTCCCCCTTTTCTATCTGCTGTTTAATACAGAGGCTATATGCATTACCTTGATCGGTATTCCTTTTCGGTCAATTCGTCCGCCGATATTCATTAAACAGCCGCAGTCGGCTCCTACTAAAATTTCTGCACCGGAATCTTCAACACTCTGAACCTTTTCATCTACCATTTGCTCGGAGATTTCGGACATTTTCACTGAGAAAGTTCCGCCAAAACCGCAGCAATTATAGTTATGTGGGAGCGGTTTCATTTCCAGGCCATCCACATTGTTTAATAGTTTCATTGGCGCTTCCTTTACGCCCAATAATCTCGTCATATGGCATGATGTATGATAACTTGCTTTCCCATTCAGCTTTGCCCCTACATCCTCTACTCCTAAAACATCCACGATAAATTGTGTCAGTTCATATGTCTTATCAGCCAATTTTTGTGCACGCGGTTCCCATACCGGGTCTCCTTTAAAAACGTGCGGATACTCTCTAAACATCGTTCCGCATGATCCTGAAGGGGTTACAACATACTCGGAATGTTCGAAAACATTAATCATATGCTTCATCGATTCTTTGGCTTTATCAACATAGCCGCTGTTATAAGCCGGCTGTCCGCAGCAAGTCTGTTTCTCCGGAAAATCGACTTCACAGCCCAGTCTTTCCAGCAATTCCACTGTATCCATTCCAACATCTGTCTGAAAAATATCTATTAAACAGGTTACAAATAATGATACTTTCATAGGTCTCACCTTTTCTTTCTTCAGGTAAATTCAAGCTTTTCCATTCATTTAACTCACTATTTACAGTGTAAGCCTTTACTTCGGCCTAGTCAACAGGTCATCTGATGACTTTATCGAAATAAAACAAGCTCCCTCAATGGGAGCTTGCCAAATTTCATTATGCTGTTTTCCTCAACTGCTTAACTTCTATTCTATTTTGCTTCTGTCCTTTGGCAATAAGGGTTACAATGAAACCAGCCACAACAGCAAGTATGATGGTTCCAATATTCAAGCCAATTCCGTTAATGGCCACATAGCCAATTCCGCCTGCAAAAATAACATAGAAGGTCATTGGAATCAGCGTTTTTCTTATCAAACTCCCTTCCTTGCCTATTAATCCGGCAGAAGAAGAAGCTGCGACAACATTATGCACACAAATCATATTTCCGGCTGCACCGCCGACAGCCTGCAAAGCAACAATCGTTGCTGGCGCTGCAAGGATATTATCTGCTACACCAAATTGGAATAAAGAAAACATCATGTTACTAACTGTATTGCTTCCTGCTGCGAACGCCCCAATTGCTCCAATTGTTGGTGCCGCAAGCGGCCAATAGCTTCCAAATATAGTTGATATTCCCTCTGCCAGCGCAAGAGGCATGCTTGTATAATCAGCAGCATTGATACCAGAGTTGATAAACACCTGCACCATTGGAACTGCGAAAATCAGGGCAGCCATTGCACTAACAATCGTTTTAAAAGAGTCCTTTACTGCACGTCCATACTCTTTCATATTCATCTTAAATATAAAGATTGATAGCAGTGAAACAACAATAAATATGAAACCTGGAAGATTCAATGGTTTCGATTCAACTGTAATCGCTGTTCCAAATAAACTTTCAAACCTGATGACCAAGGCTTGAAGCCATGCCGAGAACGGTAAATATTTCAATCGTGTTAGGACTAATAAAACAGCTACTAATAGGTATGGCAGCCACGCAGCCATGAACGATACTTGCTTCTTTGGTTTTTCCGATTCGTCTACCTGAAGGGAACCAGTCCATGACGGATCCCAATTGCTTTTTTCTTCAAAATCCCATGCTTTTTCTGGGATAAACAGTCCTTTTTTAGCAGCAGGCACGACAATGGCTAAGCCTATTAAACCGCCAATCAGGGATGGAAACTCCGGTCCAAGGAGATTTGCTACTAAAGCATACGGAACTGTAAAGGCCAATCCTGCAAAAATAGCAAACTTCCAAATTGCCAATCCTTCTGCAATCGATTTATTTCTTCCGAAGAAGTAAGTCAGCATTGTCACCATGAATAGAGGAATAAATATGCCTATAACTCCATGAATAAGGGCAACTTGTCCGCCAATTCCATTTATGTAAGCATCAAACGTCGTACCTTGTTCAGCAATATAGCTTTGAACTAATGGTGAATCCTTTAATCCGGAATTAACACCTATTAGAATCGGCGTACCCACAGCACCGTATGAAACTGGCGTTGATTGCAGGATAAGCGCAACCATAACGGCTCCCATAGCAGGAAAACCAATAGCGACCAAAAGAGGTCCAACTATTGTGGCAGGTGCCCCCCAGCCCGCTGCTCCTTCAAGGAAGGATCCAAACAGCCAGCAGACGATGATGGTCTGAACACGGCGGTCCGGCGAAATGCTCATAAACCCTTTACGGATTGTAAAAATGGCACCGCTTTCTTTTAATGTGTTTAAAAGAAGAATTGCACCAAATACGATAACGCCCACTTCCAGCGCTGTCACAACCCCTTTTACCCCGGCTGCAGCAACCTGATTTCCCGGAACTTCCCAAATGAACATGGCCATAATAATCGTTAAAGCCAACGATACTGGCATAGCCCTCTTAGCCGGCCATCTTAAAATAACTAAAAATAGAAAGACTGAAACAATGGGCAATGTTGCGATTAAAGCCAATGTACCAATACTCAAATACCTCTTCCCCTTTCATGATGAAAAATTTCTTCTCCCTTTGAAGTAATCACATTAACAGGTCATCTGATGACTTTAGTATAATAAACAGTATAAATAAAACGCTTTCATATAACAATACTATTTTTTAAAAATTTAAAAATAAAGCCCAATCGTTGGCTCCGATTGGGCTTTATTTCAAACTTCTATTTCCTGAAAATATTTCATCAAAACTTCTTCGACACTTTGAAGATGCTCGAGCAATAACTTTTGGGCTGCAGCTCCGTCCCTTTGTTCGATTGCCTCGTAGATGCTTGAGTGCTCATGTGTTAAACGTCCCAAGGTGGATTTTTTGGAATAAAGCCATAGCCTTCGTGTTTCTCGCATCGTTGTAACCATCATTTCCGATACATTATTCATAAGGCTGATCAGCAAATCGTTTTGTGATGCTTTGGCAATGGCCATATGGAAACGGAAATCTGCTTCTTCCCCTAATTCTTCATCATTGGCATTTTTCATTTGTTCCAGCGCCTCTTTAATTTCATAAAGCTGCTCTTCAGTCCACCTTAATGCTGCAGCTTCAACGGCCCCGACCTCCAAAATCCGGCGGACCTCCAGAAGATTTTTTACATCATCCTTTTTCATTAAAACAGCTATTTGCACAGGAAGCTTGAGCATATTGGAGTTAAATTCGCGGACATAAGTCCCTTCTCCCTGATGCATTTCCACCAGCCCCATAGCCCGGAGTACACTCAACGCCTCCCGCACCGCTGAGCGGCCAACCTGGAAATTTTCCGCAAGCTGCTGCACGGAATCAAGCTTGTCACCCGGCTTCAGCACACCGGATTTGATCATATCCATAATGGCCTCAGCCACTTCTTCATATATTTTACGCGGTTTTATTCTTTTATAATTCAACTGTGTCACCTCATTATGTATCTACCTATGATTCTATAGTAATATTGGTGAAGCGACAACGCTAATTTGTAAGCGGTTCCTTAAAGAGAGTTATATATAAGCAAAAGGAACAGGATTTGACTTGGTCTTCTCAAGGTTATTCCAAAATTCAACTCATTCCGAATCCTGACTAAATCAAGATGAATCCCTCCATTTGTAAAACTGTTGCCGTACACTGTACTCTCCGGAAACTTCGCTTTCCCCTGTAAATAGCAGTATTCATGTATGTTTCTTCAAGCCATTGTCATTACAAACCTTTCCCGGTTCAAGAGCTTGAATCTGTGCTTTTCATATAGCCATATAGGCACCTCTTCTATACGATCCAGCATCACTATTAGTTTCAGAAAAAAGCTTATCTGTTGCATGATCTTTTTAAATCGTCTAAGATTAAATCGCACACGATTTAAATTAAATATTCAGGAGGAATTCCATGACAACTGTTTATGATTTTCAAGTAAAAAAGCCAAACGGAGATATCAAACCTTTGAAAGATTACGCTGGCCAGCCATTAATTATTGTTAATACAGCAAGCAAATGCGGATTGACTCCTCAATTCAAGGGGCTGCAGGAGCTTTATGAAAAGTACAAGGACAGCGGTTTGGAGATCCTGGGCTTTCCTTGTGATCAGTTCAATAACCAGGAATTTGAAAATATTGAAGAGACCACAGAATTCTGCCAAGTAAACTACGGAGTATCATTTCCGATTTTTGCAAAGGTTGATGTAAATGGAGACAATGCTGATCCCTTGTTTGTTTTTCTAAAAGAACAGAAAAAAGGGCTGTTATCGAAAAACATCAAATGGAATTTTACAAAATTTCTTGTGGACCGCAATGGCAACATTGTTGATCGTTATGCCCCAACAACAGAGCCAGGAAAAATCGAGGATGATTTAAAGAAATTACTTTAACAATAAGGTGAGAACATGGAAGACTATTTCACATTGGACAAACAACTTTGCTTTGCAGTTTATGAAACAGCGGGTGAATTTACCAAACTGTATACAAGCGCTCTTCAGCCCTTCGGATTGACTTATCCCCAATATCTTGTCCTTTTAGCACTTTGGGAAAAAGATGGAGTAACCGCAAAGGAGCTTGGAGAAAGACTAAATCTGGGAACTGGAACCCTAACGCCAATGATTGCAAGGATGGCATCAAATGGCTGGCTCCGGAAAGAAAGGTCCAAAGCAGATGAACGAAAAATAAATATTTATTTGCAGGATAAAGCCCGCCAGGAAAAACATACCATTATCCAAAAAGTCAGCGAAATCATCCAAACGTGCCAAATTGAGCTGGAAGATTATGAACAGCTGATGATACAGCTTGGGACACTGCGACAGAAGGTAAAGGGGCGGATTTAGGGAAACAAGAGTACCTCACTAAAAGGAGGTGCTCTTTTTATACCTCCACGTTTAATAACCCTGAAAAAAGCCATATTAAAGATAGGTTAATTTGGAAAGGAGCATAAACGATGAATTTTATACCAAGAGAGCAGATCATCAATGCATTACAAGAGCCGTTTCAATCCTACATATCCAAATATGGGATTGACGACATTGGGATTTTTGAGGAAGAAGGCCAGGATAACCAATACTATATAGGCTACACAGTGAAAAAAGCAGGAAAGACTTATCATATACATAGTCCATATACTAAGAATGATCATGGCGGCTTAGCCCCTGTAAAAAAGGAGTGGACGCTTGAAACCGATGAGCCCCAAAAAGACGACCGAAGGGGATTTAACGACTTAGATCAAGCTTTCCGGGAGATTTAAATTTTAGTAATAAAGGTGTATGATTCCTTTTGGACTATATTAAATTTTGAATTTTTTGTCTATAATGAGGTTAGATTTATAAAAAGGAGTGAAAAGAATGGCCGTTAATGCCTACCTTAATTTTAATGGGAATACCCGGGAAGCTGTTGAGTTTTACGCGGAGGTTTTCGAAACAGAAAAGCCTGAGATTATGACTTTTGGGGACTCCCCTCCTAACCCTGAATATCCATTGCCTGAGGAAGCTAAGAATTTGGTTATGCATACACGCCTTAACATTTGCGGCAGCAACGTGATGTTTTCTGATACATTCCCCGGTATGCCTTTTACAGTTGGAAACAACATCAACCTTGCTATTTTGATTAAAGATCAGGATGATCTTAAAAAGTACTTTAACAAACTGAAAGCAGGCGGTACTGTAGACATGGAGCTGCAGGAAACGTTCTGGAGCAAATGCTATGGCCAATTAACAGATAAGTTTGGGATAACCTGGCTGTTCAACTATGATAGTGAATAAAATATACATATGGAATGTTAAAGTGGAGGCTCAACTGAAAGTCTCCATTTTTTTATTCATTTAACAAATGATGAATCATTCTTTTCTTATCATCAAAAAACTGCTTCATAATTCTGTAATGATTTGTGTCTTCCAGCTTTTTTTCTATAATGCCTTCATCACTGAATTCATAAATTGTGGCATTAGGATACGACATGATGATCGGCGAGTGGGTGGCAATGATAAACTGTGAGTGTTCATTTACCAAATCATGGATTCTTGTCAGCATGGACATTTGCCGCAACGGAGAAAGAGCAGCCTCCGGTTCATCCAGAATGTAAATGCCATTGCCTCGAAAGCGATAAAGGAACGTAGAAAAGAATGCTTCACCATGTGATTGCTCGTGCAGCGAACGCCCTCCAAAAGAATCAATCACCCGTGGCCCACCCCCTTCACGATCCATTTCTTCAATATTGGATGCAACATTATAAAAACTCTCTGCCCTGAGGAAAAATCCATCCCTTGGTTTATCAAAACCCTTTATTACTCTAAGGTAACTCCCAAGCTCTGAATGGGAATCAAACGTTGAGAAGTTAAAATTGAAAGAGCCTCCTTCAGCATTAAATCCCAAAGCTACCGCTACCGCTTCCAGTAAAGTAGACTTGCCCATCCCATTCTCGCCAATCAGAAAGGTAACCTTCGGGTGAAAGGAAAGCTCATCGAGCGTCTTTAAACTAGGAAGACTAAAAGGGTAGTGGTTAAAAGAAGGTACATGATCTCTTTTAAGGCTAACACTTCTAACATATTGCGAGCTCAGTATATCCATATAAATACCTCTAGTTTTTTTATATTTTAGATGTGTTAAACATCGGTGTAAATCAAATAATATAACTCTTTAACTTATTGTCGTCAATCGATTGATTTCCTTAGCAATATGAAATAACGCATCCTCTTCCTCACCTGCCCAAAAAACCTTGCATATATTGACTTAAAATACTTTTATTTCGGAGGTCTCCCTCATGAATTATACAGTACAGCCTGGTGATTCCCTTTTTAGCATTGCACGGAGACTCGGTTTAAGCATCGATTCCATTCTGAACCGTAATCCACAAATAACAGATCCTAACTTCATCTACCCAGGACAGGTGATCTTAATCCCTCTGCCATGTACGATTTTACGTCAGGGTGATACGGGGCCAAATGTACGAAGAATTCAGTTCCTGCTTCAAATGGTTAATTTTTATCCTGGGCCAATCGATGGCATTTATGGCCCAAAGACTCAGGCAGCCCTAATCGGCTGGCAGCAAGCTATAAAAGAGCTTGAGGTTACTGGCATGGTAGATATGGATACTTGGATCTCCCTGGGTTTTCAATGTGATCCAAGGCCTGCTGGGATAACTCAATATATTGTCCGTCCTGGCAGTTCTTTGTTCCTAATTGCAGCATGGTTCGGCATTACAGTTGAAAGCATCCTGCGGGTAAATCCACAGATAACGAATCCTAACCTGATCTATTCCGGCCAGGTTATAAACATACCTTAAAAATTTAGCCCTCAGTTCAGAAAAACTGAGGGCTCATTCTAAGCCACAAACCTCACAATATCATTTGACTGCTGTACCAGATGCCCTTTAAGTTCATTTTCATATTTATTTCTCCTGAATATTCAAGAATTCCACAATCTCAATTTGATTTCCCGATGGATCTTCAATAACAAAGTAACGCCCTGGAGGACAAGACTGGGGCTCATCAAAAAGCACGTTCACACCAGCTTCCTTCATTCTGCTAAAATCACGTTCAATATCCTCTGATAGTATACCAGGCAATACATTGGCGCCCTTGTTTTCCTCAGCGGTCTCTTCCAGAACAACTGGCACCTCACTATGTACAAGACTAACAATTTTTTCTCCATAATATTTAGAGACTTTGAAATCCAATGCCTCTGTATAAAACTTTAAAGCAGTCTGCAGATTATTTACTTTTACTGTTAGTACGCAAAGCCTATTTAACATGGAAATTCCTCCCTTTTGAATCAGTCCTAGAGTATTTCTCGCAACGAGTTTCCATATCCTTCTAGATAGAAGGAATTGTCTAAAAAATTTGCTCTTTCCTAAAAGATTTTGTTAATAAATTTTTGTGATTAAAAAACATTGATAAATAAAGTTGGTTGATTGGAGCGTAGGGTGCGGGATCTTCGTAAAGGCATACGCATTTCCTTTGTGCGGTGATGATTCGAGGATGCTTATTCAAAGTCCAGCGGGAGGAGTAGTACTTTATAAAAAAGAGGTCTGCCCCAGTGCTTTAATCGTCAAGCGCTGAAGACAAACCCCTTGGTTGTTATATTGAAGAACTATTATCATGTACCGCAATAAGTTCGGTAAGGACGTGCTGATGGTTCGGGCATTTTGCAGTATTCATCCTGTTCAGGGGAATACGCAAAAGGGCTTGAAAGTACATCAAGAAGTTTTTTCATTACCTTGAAGTCTCCTTGATTTACTGCAGCTTCCAATGCCTCTTCAACCTTGTGGTTTCGGGGGATAACAGCAGGATTGCTTTTCCGCATTAACTGAATTGCAATGTCTTTCGATTCCTGCCTGCTTAGTCTCGATTGCCACTTCTCATGCCACTGAATAAATTCAGGGTCTCCATTTAGCCCCGCTTCCTCCAAGTGATTCAAAGTTAATGATCGGAAGGTGTTGGTATAATCCGCTCCAGACTTCTGCATGATCTTGAGGAGGTCTGTAATTAGGGTTTCATCTTCTTTTTCTTCGTTTACGATCCCCAGCTTTGCTCTCATCCCATTGAGCCAATGACTTTGATAAATCTTATTGAAATCGGAAATAGCATCCTGAGCTATTTTCACAGCCTCATCCTGATCTTCATGAAGGAGAGGCAAAAGAGTTTCTGCAAACCTCGCCAGATTCCATCCGCCAATATAGGGCTGGTTCCCATAAGCATAACGGCCTTCCCTATCAATTGAGCTGAATACGGTTGCGAGATCGTAGGCATCCATAAAGGCGCATGGTCCATAATCGATGGTTTCACCACTAATAGTCATGTTATCAGTATTCATAACTCCGTGTATGAAACCAACTAATTGCCATTGGGTTATCAGCGCAGCCTGGCGCTTGATTACTTCCTGGAGCAGGGAAAGGTATCGGTTCTCATCTCCCTCAATTTCTGGATAATGACGCTTTATTGTATAGTCAGCCAGTGCACGGAGCTCTTCAACCGGCCTCCAATTTGCAACATATTGAAAGGTGCCAACACGCAGGTGGCTTCCTGCTATTCGGGTTAGAATAGCACCAGGCAGCTCGGTTTCGCGAATGATTGACTCGCCGGTTGTCACCACTGCCAGACTGCGGGTCGTCGGAATGCCAAGCGCATGCATGGCTTCACTAATAATGTATTCCCGCAGCATTGGCCCGAGTGCTGCGCGGCCATCGCCTCCGCGGGAGTAGGGAGTTCTGCCTGAACCCTTAAGCTGAATATCAACCCGCTCACCCTTCGGAGTGATTTGCTCGCCAATCAGCATTGCACGGCCATCACCTAACATATTAAAATGCCCAAATTGGTGCCCAGCGTAAGCTTGCGCCAGAGGCGAAGCTCCTTCAGGAACCTGGTTGCCAGCAAGTACCGCTAAGCCATCCTCGCTTTGCTGCGCTTCCGTATCCAACCCCAATGATGCTGCCAGTGAACCATTGAGTATCGCCATTTGCGGTGAGCTTACAGGATTGGGATTAATCCTGGAAAAGAATGATTTCGGCAAACGGGCATAACTATTATCAAAGTTCCACCCTGTTTCTTTCTTATTTGTCATCGTATCCCCTTTTCTTATTTGACTTTTTATCCGGTTATTCTTTAGTATCCTTTAGTTTTTAATTTACACCTTAACATTCTCAGCTTATTATAATGTCATCTTCTTCCACTTCATTATACCTTTTACTTTTGGATGTCTCCAATAAAAAAGGTGCCTGCCCCCTAGTACGTTAACATCCTAAAGTACTAGCGGCCAGGCACCTATTCTTTTTACTATTCACTGTGCTCAAACGTTTTGCATGCTGTTTCCTCAACATCTTCAGCCTCTCTGCCATTTTGGCCGATGACATAAATTGAGTCGGCTACACATTTATCTCCTTCTGCCCAGTATTTGCAGTTTTCCACGTTACATAATACCTCGACTTCCATTGATGGCCACCTCCTTAATGGTTTGGTATTCTATACCCTTTTTGAAGAAGGATTAACCAACTTTTAAATCCACCTAGTTATGTTCTCACTCTCATTCTATGCAATAGTTTAAAAAGGGATTGGACAAGTGTAGATATATATTAGAGTTCTCGCTTATTTTTTAATTTTAGAAAGAATAACAAAAAGGGCGATGGATTCGTGGTAACCACATATCCATCGCCCTGCATAATATAAGTCCAAGCCAGGACTCCTTTGTTTTGTCTCGTAAAAAGAATATAATAAGTTACTTAAACAAGTCTAAGAATAGTTCCCAAAATCCTTTTTCTTTTTCAGGCTTTTCTTTCTTTGCTTCTTGTTCTTCTTTTTTAATGCTTTCTGTTTTTATTACAAATTGCACGGAAGATACTTTTTCATTTTTAGAAGAAACAAAGGATACTGGCTTAAAGTCAGATTTATCATATTCCTCAATCATCTCATTGATTTCCTCTTGCATTTGAGCTGGCAAGTCTTTGGTTTCCTTATATAATTCATCAGTTCCATTGTGGAGCTGGCCCACTCCTTTTTCTAATTCACTTGTTCCACCTGATAATTCTGCTATACCCGAGTGCAGCTTATGATAGGAAGCAGATAACTGGCTTACCCCTTCTGTATAGCTTACTAATCCGGAGTGGAACTTACCGTAATTGGAGGCCAAAGCTGCAAGGCCTTTCTGCAACTCTCCCAGGGCACTCACATCCATCTCCTTCATCGAACCAGCAAGTTCATTTGCCATCGACGTCAATGTTCCACTCATTTCTCCCACAGACCCGCTAACTTGGTTTAATGATGGTTTGACAGCTTCAAAGGCTTCTTTTACAGATGAATATGTCCCTTTCACTTTTTGTGAAGCGGAATATGACTCAACCAATTGATCAAGTACATTGGCATCCGCACCGCTCTTATACAATCCAGCAATCTCTTCCTCTGTAAGCTGATGAGCAGGAATTTCCTTAATAGCACCATCTAAGGCACGATAAGCAAGCGAGTAATTCTCTTGCAGGGCTGATAGGCCATTTGCTGTTTCCGAAAGGCCATTCGCTAATTGTGTAAGGCCATTTGGCAGTTCGCTCAAGCTCGTTAGATCCATTTTTGCTGAATCTCCGGAAAGGGAGCCACTGATTGTCCCAAGTGCATTTCCAATGGAACGGGATGCATTTACGATTTCAGAGGACGAGCCATCCAACTGACTCATTCCATTTTTATATTTCTCAGAACCATCACGCAGGGCTGCTGCACCGGTATCTAATTGGGAAATACCCTTCTTCAAGTCAGCAACACCGTTATTTAACTCTCCAATAGCTTTTGACAATACCGACATGTCATCTGTCATATTTCCCATTTCCGAGGTATCAATTGGCAGAGTTGATGGGACAGCAGCGATCTCAATTCCTTGAAATTCAAAATCCTCAACATCTGCCTCTACGCTTAGCTTTTCCTCTTGGCCAGGCATAACGGTAAAAGTAATCTGCTTATTTTTTCCGGCGTTTGCAATCATTCCGCCCGGAGCTTCAATATTTTCATACTTATTGGAAAGCATGATAGAAACTTGCAATAAATAGTTTTCATAAAATACTGTATCAACGTTCCCATTAGCAGCCGTATCAATATTTATTTCAACATGCCCTCTTTTTCCTGCAAGATCGGATGGAGTAACTTTCTGTCCATCCAACAAATAAGAAATCTTTATATCCCATGGTAATTCAGAGTCGTCCTTCATGTTTCCCTGATAATAAAATTTGCCTTCTGGAGCATTGACACGAACGGTTTGCCCCTCTTGATCCAATTCCGTTAAATCAGTCAAATTTTTGACGCTGCTATATTCCCCATAATCAAGGATCTCTCCAGCCCTTGCCACCTCAAGCGTATTCACGACATAGATGTCACCTGGGGCACCATTGGATTTCAATGTCGCATACACCACTTCGTCCTTTGATGTGACTTTACCTGCTGCTGTTTCAGCTTCTGCCTCAGCAGAAAAGCTAAGAAATGAAGGCAAGAAGATCATAAAAGCAAGTGAAGCATGAAGTATTTGTTTTTTTCTCATCATCATTTCTCCTCATAAAAATTTGCTTTATAGGTCGTTTTTTTAATCAGTTTATCGAATACCAAAAGCATCGCCGGCAAGACCAGCACTACCATTACAAAGGCAAGCAGAGCCCCTCGACCCAGCAATAGTCCAATGGATGAAACAACCGGATTTGAAGATGTGAGCCATAAAATAAATCCTACACTGGATAAAATGGCTGCCGATATTGAAATCGAGAATGTTTTTTCATCCAATGTTTTCACTATTGCTTTTACAGCAGGCATTTCTTTGCGATGATGATTATACGCCTCTGTCAGCAAGATGGCATAGTCTACCGTTGCTGCAAGCTGTACAGTACTAATAATTAAATAGCCTACAAACACCAGTGAGGTATTCGTAAAATATGGAATCGATAAATTAATCCAAACAGCTGATTGAATGGTAATGAGCAAGACCAGCGGAATGGAAAGGGATTTAAAGCTGACCAGCAGTACAATCGCAATCGTAACAACCGTTAAAACGTTCACCACGATATTGTCCTTTGTTACGGTATTTTTAATATCATACAAAGTAACGCTTTCCCCAAGGCTGAGTGCCTGATCTCCATAATATTTCGAAGCCGTTTTTTCTATGATTTCTACAATCGAAAAAGGAATATCCCCTTCCGTTCCCTGATTCGTATTGATTATAATACGGCTGTAGTTTTCAGAGTAAAATTCATTCGTAATCGATTCATCTAAATACTCTGGCGGGATTTCAGAACCAACCCTATTTACATACGAAATGACACTTGTTACATAATCGGCTTCTTCTAAATCCTGAACGAGGTCTGACTCTTTTGCCACATCGCCTTTATGGACTAAAAGAACAATTGGCGTGGTTTCACCAAATTCCTCTTCGATCATTTTCAAATCACTGCCGGCACGCGTCTCTTCCGGCTGTTCACCAATCCCATACACAAATGAGGTGTTGCTCTGTGCCAAAAAGGCAGGAATAAGAATGGCAAACACAAGAAGCAAGCTTGGAGCTTTTAGTTTTACAACCCTTTTGCCAATGCCAGTGAAGCTCGGAACAAAGCTTTTATGTTTTGTTTTATCCATCCATTTATAAAAATAAAGAGTTAGAGCAGGCAAAAATACCATAACACTGATAAAACTCAGGATAATTCCCTTTACCAGGTTCACACCAAGATCAGAGCCAATTTCAAAATCCATGAATGTAAGGGCGATAAATCCGAAAAACGTTGTGGCTGCACTTGCCGTGATTGCCGGGAATGACTTTTTCATTGCAAGCTGCATGGCTTCTTCCGGATTATTGGCCGTCTTCCGATAATCAGAGAAGCTATGAAGCAGGAACACTGCATAATCAAGAGAAACCGCCAGCTGCAAAATCGGAGCAACAGACTGGGTGACGAAGGAAACCTCTCCTATAAAGATGTTTGTTCCTAAGTTAATCAGTACCGAAACACCGATGGCTGTAAGGAAAAACAGCGGTTCTATCCACGAAGTAGTAGAGATGACCAGAATAAAAATAATGATCGGCACTAATAATAGACCGGCATTTAACGATTCCTTCCCGGCCATTTTTTGGGAGCTTGCCGTATTGATGGCTTCTCCCGCAATCGCACCATTTTCCCCAATTAGTTCATAAATGGCATCGGTTATTTTAACCTCATCCCCTGAACGGACACTGATGGAAAACAGCGCATTTTTGTCCTTATAGTAATTCTCTACCATCTCTTTGTCCGCCACTTCCAAAGGGGTCTTCAAATCTACTACATCATCCAGCCACATCACATCTGAAACACCGTCAATGGCTGACAGCTTTTCTTTATATTCGAGTGCTTCCTGTAAGGATACATTGGGTATCATGACTCTAGTATCCGGAACAGAACCTGTAAACTCTTTTTCCATGATGTCCATCGCCTTTGTCGACTGGGCATCATCTGGCAGATAATCGACCATATTGTAATTGACCGATACAAAGAACTGCGCCACCGTTGAGAGTAAAGTAAAGAAAACAAACGCAATCAAAACAGCTTTTTTATGTTTTATGATCCGTGATGCAATATTTATCATTTTTCATCCTCTCTTGTGTCATCCACAATTTCACTTTATCATTATATAAAACACAGTGTTGGCTATTCAACAAACAGTTCGCCAGATTACGTTATGTTCGCAACAGATTATAATGATTTGTTGTTTTTCTATTGAATTACAGAAATAGGAAGGAAGGATCAGAGTTTGGGTTCCAAATTGGATAGACGCAAAAAATATACACGGATGGTTTTAAAAGAAGCACTGATAAAATTATTAGAGGAAAAACAAATACCATGTATTACGATAAAAGAAATCTGTGTGCAGGCTGACATAAACCGCTCAACATTTTACTCTCATTATTCAAGTCAGTACGACCTGCTCAATTCCATAGAAGAAGAGTTTATCAAGGATATGACTGCAACACTTAGCCAGTACAATTTTTCCAAAGAAGACGAAGCCTTGCAAATGACAGAAAAGATTTTAGAATATATTGCGGAAAACAATGACATATGCCGAACACTGTTAAGCGAGAATAGCGATATTCATTTTCAAAAAAAAGGCATGATGATCACGAAGGAATTTATATTCAAAAATTGGATTACTGACAAACACCTTGAACAAGAAACATTGGAGTACATAAGTATGTTTGTTGTGAGTGGCAGTATTCATGTCATTAAGCATTGGCTTGAAAACGGGATGAACAAAACCCCTAAAGAGATGGCTGAAATTATTAACAACTTCATAAACAAGGGGTTATTAAATATACGATGAAGTATCATTATTAGAGAGGTGCCTTAAAAAACGCCTGGCCCAAGTACGTTTTTTGCTTGTACTAGAGCCAGGCGTTTTTTATGCTTGCTTCAAAATTAATTCTGTAACACTCTCCACATGTGCCGTCTGCGGGAACATGTCCACAGGCTGTATTCCGGTCACCTTATACTTTGAGCCAAGTATAGATATATCCTTGGCTAGTGTAGATGGGTTACAGGATACATAGACCACTTTCTTTGGCTGCACTTTTACTATTGTCTTAAGCAGTTGCAGATCAAGGCCTGTTCTAGGCGGGTCGACGATAATCACGTCTGGTTTCCATCCTTCTTTGGTCCATTTCGGAAGCCACTCTTCTGCTTTGCCAACCACATATTGGGCATGCTTGATGCCGTGGCGGGCTGCGTTTTTCTTGGCGTCTTCAATGGATTCGCGGATGATGTCCATACCCCGGATTTCAGCGGCTTGGTCTGCTACCCATAAGCCAATTGTTCCTACTCCGCAGTAGGCATCCGCCACTTTTTCTTTTCCTGTGAGGGCGGCAGCTCTTTTTACTTCGTTATATAGCTTAACTGTCTGTTCCGGATTCAGCTGAAAGAATGTGCGGGCAGATAGTTCAAATTGCAGATCTCCAAGTGTTTCCTGAATAAAGTCGCTTCCTTCAAGATTCATGGTTTCTTGCCCAAAAATCAGAGAGGTTTTTTCACCATTCACATTTTGGATGATTGATTTTACTTCAGGCAGCTCACTCTTAATTCTTTCGATAATAATCTCTCTCTTGGGCAAATCTTTCTGTGTAGTTATGAGAACAATTTGAAGCTCGCCAGTCTGGATCCCAACTCTGGCAACGATGGTTCTGACTAGCCCTTTTCGGGTTCTTTCATTATAAATCGGAATTTTTAAGTCCTGTAGAATTCTTTTGACCGTTTCAGTTGCCTTTGTTGTTTGCGGGTGCTGGACCTTGCAATGTTCGATATTAATAAGGCGATGTGAATTCATGCCATATAAACCAGCTAGCACCTTCCCATCTTTTTGGCCAACTTGGAACTGGCTCTTATTGCGGTAGTTCCAAGGATCTTCCATTCCGATCGTTTCTTTTATATTTAGTTTTGCAGGATTCAATTTTGTATGCCGTTCAAGCGCTTGTATAATGATATCCCGTTTCTCCTTAAGCTGCTGGTCATAGCGAAGATGCTGAAGCTGGCAGCCGCCGCATTCGTGATATACCGGACATGGCGGCTGGACACGGTACTCCGACTTTTTGCGGATTTTTTTTATTTTTGCCTCAGAAAATTTCGGGTTTACTTTGGTTGCCTCCGCCACAATTTCCTCGCCAGGCAGTGCTCCCGGGACAAAGACGACCTGCCTTTTAAAATAGCCAACACCCTCGCCGTTTATGCCAAGTCTTTTAATGGTAAGCGGAAATGTCTGATTTAATTTTAATTTAGCTGTTTGTTCTTGTTTCATGGTGCTTCATCACTCCAAATTACTCGATGCTCCTCCATAAATAGAGGGAGGCATAGCTTAAATAAGGACCCCAGCTCTTTGAAAAAGTCTCCATTTCCTCTCGAGTTGGTTTCTCTTCTAATTTATACAGTTTTTTTAATGCATTCTGAATGCCAATGTCTGCGACTGGAAAAAGGTTTTGCCTGCCGAGCCCGAACATCAGGAAATTTTGAACAGTCCAGGGGCCGACACCTCGCAATTTGATTAGTTTATCATAAATTTCTTCATCTGAAAGGTTTTTTAGCTCTTCGAAGTTTAAGTCTCCGGAGGCTGTTTCCTTTGCAATTCCCATTACATACTCTGCTTTCCGTCCGCTGAATTGCAGTTCGCGAAGATTTTCCACTGTCAGTTTCGCCACTTTTTCAGGGAGTGGATAAAACCAAGTTCCATCTTTCTCAAAGCCAAACGTTTTAACAAATCGTTCTGTTAAAGTATGGGCAAATGAAAGATTAAGCTGCTGGTGAATGATGCATTTCAAGAGGCATCCATACGGATCAAAATCGAGCACAACTGGTGTCCCATAATGCTCATCGAAAATAGGCTTTAAATCGGTATTTTGAAAATGCTGATGGATCCTCTCCAGCGGGAGATGCCATTGAAAGATTTCAGATAGGCGTTCAGCCGCTTTTTCTTTTAGCGGTCCTTCTGTTCCTTCTATTATAAATTCCGGTGCTTCTGTTGTTCCGCTGGCTTTAACTTGTGCAACAACCGGTGTATTTTCCAGAAGCATCGGCACCTTTACTGACCTGTTCTCAAGATCAACCTGATTTAGAGGGTCAATGGACAGCCTGTCCAAAACGAGATCAAAATTATAAGGTCCTTCTACTTGTATCTTTTCCAAGAAGAATCCGTCCTTTATCATTTTCCCCGATTATAGCATTTTTTGTTGGGATTTTACTAAAAATGTACGTCCTATAAAGAAATAGACCCTAAATTTGGGTCCATCTCCATCTCTTTATATTGTTTTATCGCATTTACCGGCCGAAATTACAAATTTACCGGCCAATTCTGGTTAAATACCGGCCAAATTTCTCATTTTACCGGCCATATAGTCTGATTTACCGGCCAAACTTCAGTATAAAGCCCATACTGAAGTATTCTTTTCGGCCAAAAATAGATCTTTATCGGCCAATTTCAGTCGTTTAACGGCCGAACCCACTGATTTTACGGCCATTCAATCTGTTTTATCGGCCAAGCCCAATCAGTAAAGCATCCGTTCTCCAATTGCCTGCTCCCAGGTCAAATCATCCAGGCTCTTAAACGTATAGCCCCGCTTTTTCAAATCCTGAATGGCTTTTTCCAGTGCATCGGCATTGTCCTTTGATACGGTGTGCAAAAGCAGGATACAGCCGGGATGAATTTGCCGCATAATGTTGTCATAAGAGTATTGCCAGCCTTTTTGCCGATCTGTGTTCCAATCAACAAAGGCTAATGACCAAAATACGTGGGTATAGCCCTCTTTTTTTGCAAGAGCTAAAGTCCGTTCGCTGAATATACCGCGGGGCGGGCGCAAATACGCCATCTGCTTAACCCCCGTCAAATTTTCAGTTTCAGCGCGTACCATCTCAAGCTCTTTTATAAATTTTTCATCACTCACTCTCGTCATATCCGGATGATGCCAGGAATGGTTGCCAATGATATGGCCTTCGGCTGCCATCCTTTTTACAAGATCAGGTGCACTTTTTAAATAGTGCCCTGTTACAAAAAAGGCTGCAGGGACGTTTTCCTTTTTCAAAACATCAAGAATCTGGCCTGTATATCCGTTTTCATATCCATTATCAAAAGTTAAGTAAATATCCTTTTTGTTTGTGTCGCCTTTGTAATATGACCCATGCCTTTCAAGCAATGAATCCAGCGGTTTACCGGCTTCTGCTGGCACCTCATCCTTTGCTTTTTTAAATCCCCAGTGGATTGGGGAGTTTCCATAGTTCGCGTATGCTGTTCCAGAAAAAAACAGGAAAAAAGCACTCAGAACAATGCTTAGTTTTTTCATCTGAGTTCCTCCAATATTTTTTTCTTAGTGTTTGTGAAAGGCATAAAAACATTCGCAGGCGCTATTGGCAAAAAAATGCACGAAAAAGAGAGACCTCTTACAGAAGTCTCTCTCGCTAACTTTATTAGAATACACGCTCTTTAAACTGAGCCAATTTTTCAAGTGAAGATTTATCAACATCCTCATGAAGGCTGTTTCCGTGTGAGTCCATGGTAACAACGGCTGTAAAGCCTTCAACCTTTAGATGCCACATGGCTTCAGGTATCCCGAATTCCATCAGGTCAACACCTTCAACAGACTTGATGCAGTCCGCATAGTATTGAGCGGCTCCGCCAATTGCATTTAAGTAAACACCGCCATGCTCTTGAAGAGCTGACAATGTTTTCGGACCCATTCCGCCTTTTCCGATTACAGCGCGAATGCCAAATTTTTTCATAATATCGCCCTGGTAAGGCTCCTCACGAATACTTGTTGTCGGGCCAGCCGCTTTTACATGCCACTTGCCTTCATCGTCTTTCATCATAACTGGGCCACAGTGGTAAATAACCTGCCCGTTAAGGTCAACTGGAGCATCATGGTCCATTAAGTGGTGATGAATGGCATCTCGGCCCGTGTACATCATGCCGTCGATCTTTACCACATCCCCAACCTTTAAGCTGCGAATCTGCTCTTCCGTAATTGGAGCCTGCAGCGTAACAATATTAGTTCGTTCTTCCACTTCCACTGCTGCAGCTGTTTCAAGCTCAGCTTCAGTTGAACCAAAGTCGATTTTCTCGCCTTCCTGGTACATCCACTCATTAATTTCTCCAGTTTCCATGCTTACGGCAACGCCAAGGCGGCGGAATGCCCAGCAATTGTAGGCCACAGATACGAAGAAACTTGCAGGGATACGGTTCATTACGCCTACTTTACAGCCAAGAAGTGTTGTTTCCCCTCCGAAGCCCATTGTGCCGATTCCTAGTTCATTGGCATTTTCTATCACGTAGTCTTCCAACTTGCGAAGATCTTCCTTTGGATTTACATCATCTACAGAACGGAAAAGCTGTTCTTTCGCAAGGTCATAGCCTGAAGAACGGTCTCCGCCGATGCCCACGCCAATAAAGCCTGCACTGCAGCCTTGTCCTTGTGCCTGGTAAACAGAGTGCATGATGCATTTGCGAATGCCGTCAAGGTCGCGGCCGGCACGGCCCAGCCCTTCAAGCTCGCATGGAAGGCTGTATTGGATGTTTTTATTTTCACATCCGCCGCCTTTTAGAATCAGGCGTGCATCGATGTAGTCTTTTTCCCATTGCTCAAATTTAATAACAGGTGTTCCAAATCCAAGGTTGTCCCCGCTATTTGCGCCAGTCAAGGAGTCTACAGAATTCGGGCGAAGCTTCCCGTCCTTTGTAGCCTGGGCAATCGCATTTTTAATTGCTTCCTTCATCACTAACTGGTTGGCGCCAACAGGCGTTTTAATTTTGAACGTTGGCAAACCTGTATCCTGGCATATTGGTGAGACATTATCATCAGCCATTTTAATATTATTTGTAATCGTTGCTAAGCTCATTGCAGCTCTTGTGCCGGCGCTTTCTCTTTCCTTAGCCGCTTTGATTGCACGGCGGACATCGCGCGGAAGATTAGTGGATGTTTCTACAATCAACTGATACATGCTTTCCTGAAACTTGTCGATTTTCATTGCTCTAGTCCCCTTCCCTTTGCTCCCTATATAGCTCTTATCTATTATGAAAATTACAATTATTTATCGTCTACCATTATACTCCTAACAGAAACGTATTTAAAGACCCACCTTGCAATCGTTTACAGGATTAAAGAGGAAATTTCGGTTTACTCAGTAAAATTATGGCCTGTAGGAGTTATGCATCTCTTTGATGCAGCTTCTCTCTGCGCTAGCCGGAAATGGGGTACCAATACGGTCCTTTATTTGAGACAAAGTATCATTAGGCTCTTTGCGCAGTTTTAACCAGAAAAGTGTTCCGATGCCACAGTCGGAAGGACCGTAACCCTATTAAAAAAAGAGCCTATTGGCTCTTTTACATATCGCGGTTATTGAATTCACGGCATTTGGATTCGAGGTCATCAATCATTTCGATTAAACGATCGATATCTTCGAGTTCTGTGTCTTCTGGCTCAATTGCTTCCAATACATCCAGGAACATATTTAAACGCTGTTTTAAAAAGGTTACTTGTGTATTTTTATCATGAATCGGACTGCCCAAAACGTTCTCTCCTTTCGTCTCGTTTACATCCTACATGAAATTCAGACATTCGGCAAATGGGTTTATAATTAATATACCCACCTTTCCCTCGCTCAATTTTCAATTCAAAAAATACTGTGCTGTTTAACTGATAGCCTTTAAAGGAATAGGTATGATAGGAAGAGGAGGAATTTACATGTTCTTTTCAAGCTGGCAGGACATTTGGAGAGTCCTTTTAATCGGTTTGCTGAGTTATGCATCACTAGTCCTGTTTCTCAGAATTTCAGGGAAACGGACTTTATCAAAAATGAACGCTTTCGACCTGGTCATCACCGTTGCGCTGGGTTCAACCCTCGCGACCATACTTCTTAACAAAAAAGTATCCCTGGCTGAAGGGATGACAGCATTCAATCTTCTAATTGGACTTCAATATACTGTTGCTTGGCTTTCAGTCCGGTCATCCAGGTTCAGTGAGTTAATAAAATCTAACCCTGACTTGCTTTATTATCAGGGGAGTTTTTTAAGCTCTTCATTAAGAAAGAACCGTGTTTTGGAAGTCGAGGTATTGCAGGCAGCACGTGCCCAGGGCATCTCTTCTTTAAATGATGTGGAGGCCGTAGTGCTTGAAACCGATGGGAATATATCCGTCATTAAAAAGAGCAGTTCAAGCGGCAAGTCCACTCTTTCAAATGTAAGCCAAGAGAAAAGCTGATGCCAAAAAGGCATCAGCTTTTAATTTGATTTTCTGTTATTCCGGCTGCTTTTCCTTCACGACTGGAGTCAGCTGCCCCATATAGCCTGCCTTTACCATGATCGATCTGAATGGCCTGTACATTGCCAATTCGGCTAGGTTCGTCACCGAACTCAAAGCCTTTTGACTCCATTTCCCCTTTTGCCTCCATGCTAATGCCGGGCTCCCATTCAATTAGCGGACCTGAGCTCGCAAATATCCTGGGTTCCTCAATCGCTTCTTTTAAATTCATCTTATGATCAATCACATTAACAATCGTTTGGAAAACCGAGCCGATAATTGTCGGCCCTCCAGGTGAACCAAGTGTTAGGACCGGTTTATCATCCTTAAACAAAATGGTTGGGCTTTTGCAGCTGACCGGCCTTTTATCAGGCTGCGCCTCATTAATTCCGCCTGGGTTGGCATCAAAATCGGTTAACTCATTATTCAGCAAGAATCCGTATCCTTTTACCATAATGCCTGAGCCAAATGGATGCTCTACCGTAGACGTACATGCCGCTATATTGCCCCATTGGTCCACAACAGTAAAGTGGGTGGTTTCACTCTTTTCCATATCATCAGGCTGGCGGATGACTTGTTTAGGCTCCCCCTCTTGGTATTTCCACGGATTCCCATAATCAATCGCATCATTTCGCCGTTCAAAGCTAACAGCTTTTGCCCTCTCACCAATATAATCATCATGAAGCAGCCCTTTAATCGGCAGATCCGAAAATTCCGGATCACCTGAATAGGCAATTTTGTCAGCAAATGCTAATCGCATAGCTTCCGTTATCAGATAGTACTTTTCCCATGACTTAGCATCATACTGACTTAAATCAAACTTCTCAAGGACTTTTAAGATCTGGATTACTGTCAGGCCTCCCGCGCTCGGAGGAGCAGATGAAGCTATTTTGTAGCCTTTGTATTCTCCCCAAATTGGCTCGTCAACCGTCAGACGGTAATTTTTAAGATCTTCAAGGGTCATAAATCCGCCCTCTTCCTTTAGGTTTGCAACAATTGCCTCTGCAATCTCGCCTTCGTAAAAAGCGGAGATCCCTTTATTTTGCAAAATCCGGAATGTTTTAGCCAGATGTTCTTTGACAAGGCTATCTCCTTCATTAAGTGGTTTACCCTCAGGAAAATAAAAAGCTTTCGCTTCTTTGCCCAGTCTGTAATGGAAATTCTGCAGTGCTTCTTCGAGTACCCAATTTACTTGAACGCCGCTCTCCGCAGCGTCTATCGCCGGCTGAATCAAGTCAGCTAGCGATTTAGTTCCATGTTCTTCCAAGGCTGTATCCATGGCTTTAAGTATTCCCGGGATGCCAACAGCTGTACCATGGGTAGACCGCTTTCGAAAGTCTATTACTTCCCTGTTATCATCCAAAAACATTTCCGGGTGTACACCCTTTGGTGCCCTGGTGTGCCCATCATATATTTTTACATCTTTCTTTTTATTATCATAAACCATTAAAAATCCGCTTCCGCCAATGCCTGTCATCATAGGCTCAACTACATTCAAGGCGAATTGGATGGCAACTGCTGCATCTACTGCATTGCCGCCTTCTTTTAATATCTTTTCGCCAATATCGGTTGCGACTGGATGCGGACTTACGACCATACCAGCCGTCCCAACTGCTGTTTCTCTTTCATGGGACTGCTTTTCCATATCATTTGATAATGATTTCCCTCGTCTATAACCCATACTTTAACCTCCAAAGAATGTCCTTTATCTATAGTTAAGAGTTACCCCCTCCTTCAAAATATGAAACAACCATCATAAGGAAGAGGAACCATGACAATATTATCCTTTCCCTTAAGCATTAAAAATCCTCTGCCAGATATGGCAGAGGATTAAGTTTAGTTAAATTATAGGTTATTGCTGTTCTTTTGAACATCCGGGCTATAGCTTACAGCACTTTCATCACGCTCAACTGGGTAAGCTGAATCTGTGCTATTCAATGAGCCTGTTGTTTGAAAGGCGGATGTTGAGCCTGTATTTGAGCCAGAGCTTGTATTGGAATTTCCGCTGTTTTCAACTGGATTTTCCATTAGCTCAGAGCCGGCTTCCTTTACTTTTGAGCCGATATCTGCAAGTTCACTTTTTGCTTCCTTGGCTGTTGACATAGCTTCGTTTGAAACTTCTTTCACCATATCCATATTGCCAAATACATCTTCATTTACACGCTGATATAAGTTCTGTGCGTCTTTAATTGCATCTTTCAATGTATTTGACGCATTTTTAAACTGGTTCATCATACTTTCTTTTACATCGCCAGGATTATCTTTCACCTCAGAAATAAGGTTTGCTGAAGTATCTTTCAAATCCATAGCTTTCGTCTTCACTTTTGTTCTTGTTTGAGTATCAAGCATTGCCAGCGCTCCGCCAATAATTCCGCCAAGAACAATCCCTTTCATTAGCTTGCTGTTCTGTCCATTGGCTGAGCCCATTGTATTCGTATCTTGTCCATAAGCCGAGCTCATTGTATTCATATCTTGTCCATAAACTGAATCCATAGTAGTTGTTGTGTTTGTTGTATTATAAGTATTCTTTTGCTCCATGTTGAATCCTCCTCTTAATTTTAATAATTTAATATTGATTGTTATTGGATTAATTCCCGCAGGAGAGAAAAATAAACTTTTTAAATGTATTTTTAGTTCCATCTATGTATTGACAAGGGCTTATAAAGCTTCAATAATGTCAAAGTACTTCGTTTAAAAGGAGATTTTTATGAATACTGAACTTTTACCTATAACAACTAAACATGATCCGTGGGAAGCTTACATGGACATAGACCAGCATGGGGGATTACGATTATCAAATATTGAATTTACGACTACTGTTTTATGCAACATGCGATGTGAGCATTGTGCAGTAGGCTATACACTGCAGCCTAAGGATCCTAACGCTTTGCCAATTGAACTATTGCTGCATAGGCTTGAAGAGATTCCACGATTAAGATCTTTGAGCATAACAGGCGGCGAACCAATGCTTTCAAAAAAATCCGTGAAAAACTATGTAGCGCCTTTGCTCCGCTACGCACGTGAAAGGGGTGTCAGAACTCAGATCAATTCTAACCTAACATTGGAATTAAATCGTTACGAAGAGATCATTCCGTATTTGGATGTCCTGCATATTTCACATAACTGGGGAACCGAAGAGGACTTTATAGAAGGCGGGTTTGCCATGATGGAGCGGAAGCCCAAAATCGAGCAGCGTCAAAAGCTTTTTAACAGAATGCTCGAAAACAGCCGGGAACTCGTTAAAGCTGGTGTTATGGTATCTGCTGAAACAATGCTGAACAAACGGACACTGCCCCATCTGGAAACAATTCATAAACAAATTACCGAAGAAATGAATTGCCAGCGCCATGAAGTCCATCCGATGTATCCCTCGGATTTCGCTTCTTCATTGGAAACACTATCTCTCGAAGATTTAAGATCAGCTATCCACCATCTTTTAGATGTGCGGAATGAGGATACATGGATGCTTTTTGGCACCCTGCCCTTCTATGCTTGCAGCAGCAATGAAGAGGATTTACAGCTATTAAAAAGATTGTATTCCTCTAAAAATGTAACAGTCAGAAATGACCCGGATGGCCGGTCACGGTTAAATGTAAATATTTTCTCGGGGGATGTAATCGTCACTGACTTTGGTGATACACCTCCACTGGGGAATGTTAGGGAAGACCGGCTAGAGGATATTTATCAAAAATGGGGCAAAACGGAGCTTGCCGATTCCCTCAATTGCCATTGTCCCGGGGTCAGATGCCTTGGACCTAACGTGCTTGTGAAAAATAGCTATTATAAAGGAAGCGACTTTAAGAAACTTCGATCCAATATTTAACAAGAAAAGCCAGCCTAAAACGGCTGGCTGCTTTTTTATCTTGGCCGTTCGGAAACGACAAATCCAAATGTGACATGGTCCTGAATCGGAATCCAAGCACCTATTCCCTGAGAAGTCACATTCTTAATGACAATCATTCTTTTGTTCCCTTTTAACATTAAGTATACTTCTCCATACGTTACTTTGCCTTTTTCATTAATGGCAGGCCCATAGCCGTATAGATAGCCTAATCGTTTGGGAGGAATGTTATAAATATGGTCTTTTTTTGTACCGGCCCCAACAATCGTCTCAAACGCAAGTGGCAGTCCTGACTTTTCCATCGCCTTCAGAAGCATCATTTTCTTCACATCTTCAGCATTGGGAACCTTTGCTGTTAATCCCCCGCGGACAACCTTTTGAGCTTCCTGCACGTAATGGATTTGGTAGGGGGCTTTTCCTCCGCGATTATCAAAGTAGTTCGTGTTAATCTTTTGATACTCCCAGTTCGGAGAAGTTTCCGATGACTCATAATTAAGCGGCCATTGTCCGAGATAAACGATTGCCCGGTATCCGATTGCAAACGGAGTACTGCTGACCGATGTTTCATTCAGCATACGGATGAGATCCGGATTTTCAATTTTAACCTTGGAGGAGTCGATTAACTGCTGGGCTAATTCGCTCGGCTGCAGGGTTGGCATATCCTGCGCCGGATTCGGGTAGGTATTTTCTTTTGTAACATTCAACACTGAATTTGGAACAGTGATGGATTTATGGGACTTTTTCGCAGGGGTCTCAGCCCCTTTCTGAGCCTCGGCAGCCGGATGGAATGACAGCATTAATATAAGACCTAAAAAAAGAATGCTAACATATTTTTTCATGATGTCTTACTCCTTTCAACTCACAATCTTTTTAGGTTTGATTATAGTTTTTTCGTATGACTGAGATATTATCCATACCATGAAAAATAAGCCTGACTAAAAGAGCTATTATTTCAGCCGCATTTTCATTTGTAATGATTTTGTAAAAATCAGAATATTTACAAATATCAAATAAAGTTGTATAATTAACTTACTCCCAACAAAAGGAGGGCAGATGAAGTCAACCCACTTTTATTTTAAAAGGAGGATGAATCCGTTTTTTGTTAAGTCATCAGCAAGTTAGGTTACGTGATCAAATCTCAACATGAAGGTTGGTGATCAATGCCTGAAAGCGAACAGAATACAGATCCTCTAAAAACATATACCTTTATGAAAAATGTACTTAAATACCAAATATAAAACCGACTCTGAGATTCATTCAGAGTCGGTTTATTTATGTTTGCTGATTTCAAATTCAGCCGATTTTTAAACTAAGTTTTGAGTTTACAACAGATAAAAACCGATTCCCATGATTATATACGCAGCCAGTAAAGTGGCTCCTTCAAACCAGTTCGTTTCCCCGTCGTTGCCGATGACTATCATGAGAAGCACGGATGTAACCATTGCAATTAATTCAGGCAATGTAAAAACAAGCGGCATGGCTGTCGGGAACATTAAGGAGAGCAGCACGAGGACCGGCGCCACGAACATGGCAATCTGCAAGGTAGAGCCAACAGCAATTTCTACCGCAATATCCATTTTATTTTTATAAGCCATAATGATAGCAGATGCGTGTTCTGCCGCATTACCAACAATGGCAACGATGACGACACCAATGAATAGCTCTGTCCAGCCAAACACTTCTCCGACTTCTTCAAACGTATGAACCAAATTTTCTGATACATACGCAACTGCCACTGTAGCGATCGCAAGGACGGCAATCGCCTTTCCTTTGCTCCACTCCGGTTCTTCTTCCTCATGATGGCTGCCCTTTTCCTCATTATGCTGATAGACTCCCCGGTGGGTTACAAGCTTAAAGAATAAGGCCGCTAAATAAAGGGCTATTAAAATAACGGATATGCCGATACTGAAGGTGATGGTTTTCGCTTCATCCATCGTCATCGCGAAGACTTCAGGGATGACAAAGGCAACAATCACACCGAACATCAGCAAGCCCGAGTTATGCCTGGCATCATATACATTAAATGTCTGGGTTTTAAACTTTACTCCGCCTACAAAAAAGGATAAGCCTGCAACCAAAAGCAAATTCCCTAATACAGATCCTGTCAGTGATGCAAGAACAACGCTAACAAGCCCTGCTTTTAACGCAAAAATTGAGATAATAAGCTCGACTGCGTTCCCGAAGGTGGCATTAAGCAAGCCACCGATCCGTGGGCCTGTTACAATGGCAAGGCTTTCCGTTGCTCTTCCCATATAGCTGGCCAGCGCAATAATGGTGATGCAGTAGATGATAAACAGCAGAATATTGGACCAATGCATCAGTGTGCCGATTACCGAAAGCGGTACGCCGGCAAAAGCCAGCACCATAAAAATTTTATTTGTCATATGTCTGTCTCCTTTTTCTCATAATGTTCTTTTATTATTGCCTTCTCATCCATTTTTTTTAGCCTATGTGATTAGAAGCAAAATAGGATGAATTAATACTCCATATTAAATATGTAGAAACTATCCTTCTTTATTAACCTTTTTCAAAAAAAATCAAACCTATACATAAAAGGGCTGTTCACTTTTTTGCCTATACCTTTCCATGCAAAAAGCTGCCGTCATAAGACAGCAGCTTTTTAATCATCATTAATTGCATGTTTAGCCAATGTTTGAATAGTCATATCATCCATTGGCGGATTATGAAGGCCTGCCCGGACATCACGGTAATAGCGCTGAAGGGGATTTTTTTCAGACAGGCTTCGAGCACCCACGACCCGCATCGCCAAATCCACTACAGTAATCGCCGCGTTTGTTACAGCAAGCTTAACTGCTCCCAATTCAGGCCCCATATTGCTTCGAACTTCTTCGTCTTCTTCATCCCACTGCTTCGCAACAGAATAAAGAAAATAACGGGCTCTCATCAGTTCAAACTCCATCTCACCGACTTTTTGCTTGACGTTTGGCAGATCGATGATTGAACCTTTAATGCTATTTGGTGAATATTCTTTTGCAAAATCAATGGCATAAGTTTGAGCCGCCTGGGCGATGCCTAAATAACACGCAGGAATATGAAGCAGCCACCCCGCCGCCCCTTTCTTGCCTGGATGAAAAAGCTCGACAAGTGCCTCTTCTTTCACACTAACATCTTTTAAAATAAGGTCGTGGCTCCCTGTCCCTCTCATTGCGATGCTATCCCATGTTTCCTCAAGTGATACACCGTTTGCAGTCCGCGGAATCAGAAAATTTCCCGTTTCGCCACTTTCTGCAATCGTAGCACTCACATTAAAGTAATCTAGTACAGGTGCCATCGTCGTAAAGCTTTTCCGGCCATTAATAATCCATTTATCACCATCTCGAACAGCAGTCGTAACAGGCTTCCCTCCCCTTGTCGGACTGCCGGTCTGCGGTTCCGTTGAACAATTGTTCATTAATGCACCATTCTGCACTTCTTCACATAACGCCTTAAACGTTGATTCTTTCCAGCTTTTTTTCTCGCCAAGACTTTTTATAATTCCCAAATGCCATCCAATTGATAAAGCCGTAGAACCATCGCCTTCCGCTATTTTTTCCTGCAGCCGCAGAAAATCATAAAGAGAGATTTCCTCGCCGCCATAGCGTTTGGGAACGGTTAAAGACGTATATCCGGATTCTTTCAGCTCAACGATATTTTCAAAAGGGAACCGGGACTCTTGATCATTTTTAGCTGCTCTTGATAAAAATTTTCGGGAAAGCTCTTCCATTAACTGGATTCGTTCTTCAATGGAATTCTGTTCCTGGAATTTCATATGTTTGAGCACCCCTTTCTGTTATTAACTATCAATTCTTATTATTTTTGTCGGGATTATTATACTAAATTTTTATAAAATGGTTCTAGCAGGACGCCTTATTTGTCATAAAACAGACAGGAACGTGCAGATTAAGATGGAGGAAATGAAAGGAGAATGATGTATGGGTGAACAGTTAAAAAGGAAAATGATAGACATGCTTGATGAGTCTGGAGTTGGAACCCTTGCCACCATCCGGAGCAACAAGCCCTTCAGCCGGTTTATGTTATTTTTTCATGAAAACCTGACGATTTATACTGCCACAAATAAAAATACTCATAAAGTGGAGGACATTGAAGCGAATCCAAATGTCCACATCCTGCTTGGCCTTGACGTAAAAAATGTAAACGGAGAATACCTCGAAATCGAGGCCAAAGCAAGCATTGATTCCTCTCCGGAAATCCGCCGAAAATTCTGGGATGAAAAGCTGAAGGATTGGCTCTCAGGCCCGGACGATCCCAACTATATACTATTAAAATTGGAGCCTGAACATATTCGGTATTTTTCAAGTGCCGGTGAAGGTCCGGAAGAGCTCACTTTATAAAAAACAAGGAAGAGGGAGCTCTTCCTTGTTTTTTATCTCAGGTTAACGTGCAGTTAAACTTCAAATGCTGGAGTTTAACCTTTAAACAATCTCGAATGTTTCGACAACCTCAATGCTATCTTCCACAGAGCGAACCATTGAACAATTCTTTCTCGTTAATTCCATGGCTTTATGAAGCTTTGCTTCGTTTAAATCAGTTCCTTTAATAAGAAAGTGAATATGTACCTTCTCAACCCGGTCAGCAATATCAGGATTCCTTTCCACACTCGTTTTAATTTGGATATCCTCAAAACTCATGCGCATTTTTTTCATGATTTTCCTTAGAACCCCGCCGCTGCATACTGCCAAAGATGCAACAAGCAGCTGGAATGGTCTGTAGCCATATTCATCATCCCCTGCTATATCCAGGCGGCCATAAGGCAGCTCTGCAAAAAAGCCTACTTCTTCTTTCATTTTAAAATCCATGGTACTCGCCCCTTTTTACTTTATATTTATATAGAGATTACACTATTTTTTCTATAAACAAAACTAATATGTCAATTTCATTCGTGTATGGCCTGATTCTCCATTATATTTCTCTTGCCAAGATTCCTTATTCCCGATACCATCATTTAGGAGACATCTTTAAGTCATGTTCAGAAAAAGAGGTTTTAATATGAATAAAGTAACCATGCGTTTTTGGATACTCATTAGCATTGTTGCGATTTCAGGCTTCAGCCAGGGAATGCTCCTTCCGTTAATCGCCATTATTTTTGAAAATGACGGGATTTCCTCTAGCTTGAATGGCTTGAATGCAACTGGGTTATATATTGGGATACTCCTAATCTCTCCTTTTATGGAATATCCATTGAGGAAGTACGGGTATAAGCCGGTAATCATACTGGGAGGGCTCCTGGTCGTTCTCTCTCTTATTCTTTTTCCGGTTTGGAAGTCTTTTTGGTTTTGGTTCATTTTGCGGCTGCTGATTGGAATCGGCGACCATGCCCTTCATTTCGGAACACAAACCTGGATTACGACCTTTTCACCGGAGAATAGACGCGGCCGAAATATTTCACTGTATGGATTATTTTTTGGAGTTGGATTTGCTGTTGGTCCTTTAATGGCACCACTTGTAAAAATCAATGAAACACTGCCGTTTATCATCTCTTCTATTCTATGCCTGATTGCCTGGCTGTTTTTATTTACTTTGAAAAACGATTATCCGGAACAATCCATTGAAATCAATTCGTTTAAGGAAACGATGAAGCGTTTTTCAAAGGCCAGCAAGTATGGCTGGGTCGCCTTTTTACCAGCTTTGGGTTACGGATTCCTTGAGGCATCATTGAATGGAAGCTTTCCTATTTATGGCTTAAGAATTGGGCTGGAGGTTTCCAATGTGTCACTGCTGCTCACTTCGTTTGCAATAGGCGGAATTGCCTTCCAGCTTCCACTTGGAATGATGAGCGATAAATATGGCAGACGCAATATTTTGATGGGAGTACTGTTTATTGGTTTTCTCAGTTTTGTAGCTGCAAGCTTGCTGGAAGAGTCAGTACTGGCGCTTACCGTGTGCCTTTTTATCGCCGGAATGGTGGTTGGCTCCACTTTCTCACTCGGTATCACCTATATGACAGACTTAATGCCCAAAAATTTGCTGCCGACGGGTAATCTGCTTTGCGGGGTTGCTTTTAGTGTTGGAAGCCTGATTGGCCCTTATATTGGCGGTCTTTTTATTCAATTCTTTAAATCAGTCAGCTTTTTTAACATCATTAGCGTAATGCTTTTGCTTATCTTCCTGGCAGTCACTGTATTCGGAGATAAACAGCCGGTTTATGAAAAAAGCCAGTCATTTTAAGGGGATCTCGTTTCGGGATCCTCTTTATTTAATTTTAAAATAGTACTGTAAGCTTCCATTCTAATCCCAATACCCTATTGGAAAATCACAATTTTTACCGTCAGCTCTTTATTTTTGTAACATTTTTCCTCTCATACCGTCTAATTAACCGAGGTGAATGGGATGAAATATATTGGTGTACTTCTTTTCTCTGCTATTTTGATTGCTGGCTGCTCAAAGGCCAATAGTGTTGATCCACCCGCAGACAAATATGATCCAAAGCCAAAAGATGTGATCCATTCACATGGTAGCATGGAACATTTAGAAGAACTTGATCGATTTATTGAACAATTTAACAAGCAGAAAAGGGCTAAAGTACGGATTGTCCAATATACAATTGAAGGAGATCCCATTATGACAGACTTGGATTATGATGGGGAAATCATTCATTATCTACACGACACGACCAGAGACCAATACGGATCCGGCAGCCTAACTGAAAAAAATTGCGAAAATATCACAAAAACAGAAACCAATACAGAAACATACTATAATCTCAGCTGCAGCGGGACCCAGGAGGAAATCATTTATATCGAGCATGACACTTCCGCTCAGGACCGCTTTGAGTTTCATTTAAAGTATGGGGTTGGCAAAAGGAACGAAATCAATACAAAGGATCAGCAGCTTATAAAGGATCTGCAAAATGGGGAAATGGTGACTGTCAGCGATTTTCAATTCTCTGAAGAAGAGTTAAACAGAATATACAAAGCGATGATTTTGGCAAACTATCTCCATGAAAGAAATTTATCGAACGCCTGTAATCAAAAGCCTTATGAAAGCTATGAACTAACTGTCTGGATTAATGGCGGGGAACGCCATTTTGAATGGACGGAATGCGACCAAAGCCCGGACGGCCAAAAAGTGTCAGCTATGAAAAATCAAATCCTTGAAATCCTTAAGGAAAATGAACTCTACAAAGCGCTTCCCTCTTCTAAGGGACACAATGAATAAAAATCGAGTTTTTGTCACAATTCTAATGGACTGTTTATCTTTTCAATTCATAGGTTATATAGTAAGATAAAGATAATAGAATACAATATTTGCATAATGCTAATTGCGTTATCTGATATGACCGGTTTTAATGCTGTCACCTTTATGGTGGCAGCTTTCGTTGTTTTTTAGGGGTATTGAATGTGATTATTCTTCTCAATAAGAATATGAAGAATGGGAAATAATCAATTGCAACCAGACAACAGGAGATAAATTGGAATTCACATAAACACAACTATTTTCCAGGAGGAGAAACCATGACTACAGAGGCAAAAGCTTTACTAAAAAGCAGCAATACAAATGATGAAAACATATGGGTGAAAATCAAACCGCATGCCGAACTGATTGCAGCTCTTCTCAGCGGCGTACTAATCCTGGCCGGATGGCTTTTGGACCGCAGCGACCTGGCAACGGCCTCCATTGTCACTTATTTAATGGCCTTTATCATTGGAGGTTTTGCCAAGGCAAAAGAAGGCATTGAGGAAACCATTGAGAATAAAGAGCTGAATGTTGAAATGCTGATGATATTCGCAGCGATTGGATCAGCGATTATCGGCTACTGGACAGAAGGGGCCATTTTAATCTTCATCTTTGCGGTCAGTGGCGCTTTGGAAACATACACAATGAATAAAAGCCATAAGGAAATTTCTTCTTTAATGGAATTGCAGCCGGAAGAGGCATTGAGAGTTTTTGAAGGAACCGAGGAACGCGTCCATGTTTCAGAGCTGGCAATTGGGGATCTTATTTTGGTAAAGCCCGGTGAAAGGGTTCCGTCAGATGGAACAATTGTAAAAGGATATTCTTCCTTGGACGAGGCTGCGATAACCGGAGAATCGCTCCCTGTTTCCAAGACTGCAGATGATCCGGTTTTTGCGGGCACAGTTAACTTAAACGGCTCCATTACAGTTGAAATAACAAAGCCAAATAATGAAACGCTTTTTCAAAAAATCATAGAACTTGTGCAATCTGCCCAGAGTGAGAAGTCTCCATCCCAGCTTTTTATTGAAAAATTTGAAGGCACATACGTAAAAATCGTTTTGGCCGTTGTTGTCCTAATGATGTTCGTACCTCATTTCCTTTTGGGATGGAGCTGGACAGAGACCTTTTACAGGGCGATGATCCTGCTCGTAGTAGCTTCACCATGTGCCCTTGTAGCATCCATAATGCCGGCAACTTTATCTGCGATTTCAAATGGTGCCAGGCACGGAATCCTTTTTAAGGGCGGCGTGCATCTCGAAAACTTAAGCCACCTAAGAGCGATTGCTTTTGATAAAACAGGAACTTTAACAAAAGGCAAGCCTGAAGTAACAGACTTCCTTGTGAAACAAGGCCTTACGAAAGAGGATGTGCTGCTGAAGGCAGCTTCGATTGAGAGCCATTCCAACCACCCTCTGGCAAATGCAATTGTCAAATATGCCAAGGAAAATATTTCGGAACCGCTTGTCCACCCGGAAAGTATTGAAGATGTAACCGGCTTCGGCGTCAAGGCCGCCGTCGGCCATGATGAATGGAAAATCGGCAAGGCAGCCTTTGTCGGAAAAGAGCATGCAAAGGCATTTGCAGATGGTGCTGCAGACCGAATGGCTAGCGAGGGGAAAACAGTCGTTTTTATTCAAAAAAATGATGAAGTTGTTGGCCTTATCACATTAAAGGATGTGGTCCGTGAAGAAACAAAGCAGGCCATTGATCAGCTAAAAAAACAGGGTATTTACACCATAATGCTGACTGGAGACAGCCAAACAACTGCTACCGCCATTGCAAGCGAAAGCCATGTAAATGACCATATTGCAGAATGCCTTCCTGAAAATAAGGTCGAGCATCTAAAGAAACTGAAAGAAACGTATGGCAATGTCGCAATGGTAGGCGACGGAATTAACGATGCCCCTGCCCTGGCGACTGCAAATGTAGGGATTGCCATGGGTGAAGGAACCGACGTTGCATTGGAAACTGCTGATGTTGTTCTAATGAAAAATGATCTTCCTAAAATTGCTGAAGCCATTGACCTATCAAGAAAAATGAATCGGATTATTAAACAAAATGTTGTCTTTTCCATTACGGTTATTATGTTTCTAATCGCATCCAATTTCCTGCAGATTCTTGATTTGCCTTATGGTGTTATCGGACACGAAGGATCCACTATTTTGGTTATTTTAAACAGCTTAAGACTTTTAAGGTAATAAGAAAAGCCTGGGTACTCCCCCAGGCTTTTCCTTTTATTGGTTTCCGCTACCTTAATGATATCCGTTTTGACCGTTAGCAGAACCGGATGTTTTTTGTTTTGGTTTATTTTTGCCTTTTTGTTTTGTGCCGCCGTCTTTTTTCGTATGCTTTGTCATGATAAACCCTCCTTAAAAGATGAATTCCCCCTTCTATTATTGTGTAACTATGGACGCTATTTTAAGAAGGAAACTGCAGGAATTTTTTCAGCAATCTTCTTTTTTGAATTTGGTATTGATGGCATTGATTTCCCCGCCGAGAATGATGATGATTCCCGATATGTAAAACCAGATCATCAGTACGATAATGGCTCCGATGCTTCCATAAGTAGCTGAAAAATTACCAAAGCTGCTGACATAGTAAGAGAAAGCGAGCGAGGACAGCACCCAGCCGACCGTGGCAAAAAGCGCACCAGGCACCGCACTTATACAGGTCAGCTTCTTATTTGGAGCAATCCAATACAATCCGGTAAACACAATAAACAGGATAATAGGACTGACAAGCCAGCGCAGCATATTCCATACTGCCAAAAATTGGCCGGACAACCCAAACTCGGAAAATAAAAACAGTCCGATTTGCTTTCCGAATACAGGCAGAAGCAAAGCCAGTACAAACACAAAAATCATGGCAAAGGTCAACAATATGGCCATTCCTCTTGCAATAAGGAACGGGCGGCTTTCTTTTACGTCATATGCCTTATTAAAAGCCCTTACAACGGCATTTATGCCGTTAGAAGCGGACCAAATGGTGGCGATTATCCCAAAAGAAAGCAGTTTTCCATTTTTCTGTGTGATTTCGTAAATATTTGTTTCAATCAGCTTCATCGTTTCACCAGGGGCGAAATCACGAATCACACTCAGAATATCCTCCTGGGTAATCGGCAGATACGGAAGCAAAGTCACTAAAAAAATTAATAAAGGGAAAAGAGAGAGAAGGAAAAAATATGCCAATTGGGCAGCAAGGCCCAGTACATCATCTTCCTCTATTCTTCTCCATAAGTTTGGAATCAGAGTCGAAAAAGCTCGTCCCATTCCAACACCTCACTTGAGTTTAATGCGGAGCCCTAACCCTCTCGCCTGCTGCAGATTCCTGTGGCGTTCCGCTTGATCCCTTCGGCTTAATATCGGAAAATGCCTGTTTTGTATTTTGGACAATTTCTGTTACTTCTGGAGCCATCTCCTTTAACTCCTCAACAGTCCCAGTAATAAAAGCCACATCCTCACTTACTTGCTCAATTGCCGTCTTAACCTTAGTTGATACTTCCTTAACCTGGTTAACAGCTTCGCCAGGATGCTTTAAATAATAACCTACATCACCAGACGTTTTTTTGCAGTTTGAAACAACGGTTTCTCGTGTTGTCTTGTCCAGCATGCTCAAGGCTCCTCCTGCAAGCGCTCCATATAAAATACCTTTCCAAAACAATGATTTCCCCATATTTTATTTCTCCTTTTGCAAAAATATTATATTAAAATTTGATTCAATTTTTCCCATTTTTCAAAATAACGAAACCTTTCAGTCCGTGAAATTAGTATCGTCTGTATTATGTGCAATCTGTCTCTCCTATATTTTCTACTAATTTCCATTGCAGATGCAACCCTTAATTCAGTTGACATTTATTTAAGAACGTGGAAAGATGAAAAGAAAAGCGGAAGGCGCCCGCCTATCGGCGACAAGCATAAGACGAGCCGGCTGAAAGGTTGTTCTTTAACCTTTTGGACGGATTGCCTTATGACCTCGAGCCGATGGCGCCTGTAGCTAGACAATTTAAAAGCGGAGACCCGTGACCTAACCGTTACTGCTTCTTCAAATACATAACCATGAGAGGATGTCCGGCATGAATAATTTATCGGAAAAATCGGTTGAAAATGTTGAGTTCATGATCGAAGCAATAAAAGAAAAGTTAAAGGTTTTAAACCTTGGGGCAATTAAGCCATCTCATTTTGATGAAGAAATGTATGAAGAGTTAAAAGACATCTACGATCTTGTTATGAAAAAAGATTCCTTCAGCCCAAATGAAATGCAGGCATTGGTAGAAGAGCTCGGCAATCTTAGAAAAAATAAATAATGTGAATAAAGAAAATATGTTGCTGAACCAACAAAAAAGCCCTCTGTCACTTCCGGCAGAGGGCTTTTTCCCTTCAATTTATAATAATTTAAGCGCTTCGCGGGTAAAGGCTGGAATATCATCCGGCTGGCGGCTTGTGACCAGCTGATTCTGGCACACGACTACTTCTGTGTCCTGATAGTTTGCGCCAGCGTATTCCATATCGACTTTAATGGACTTGTAACCTGTAGCATCGCGGCCTTCCAGCGTTTTCGCTGTGAGTAAGAGCTGAGGCCCGTGGCAGATAGCAAAAACCGGCTTCTTTTCGTCCATAAACGATTTAGCAAACTGTACGAAACGTTCATCTGCACGAAGCTGGTCCGGAGAGAACCCGCCTGGCAGAAATAATGCATCAAAGTCCTGTGGGCTTACGTTATCAATGCTCTCATCGATTTCGACAGCAGCTTCTCCCTGCTTTCCTTTTACCGTTTTTCCTTTTTCCTTCTCAATCGTTACCACTTTATGACCTGCTTCTTTAAATGATTGCGCAGGATCTGTATATTCTACATCCTCAAACATATTCGTGATTAAGCACGCAATTTTTTTACTCATAGGTAATCCTCTCCTTTGAAAAAATCTTCACATATGGAGATTTCCCTTATTGGACGTGCTTAAAACGTTAGATTTCAAATTTCACATTTCAGGAGAAGTTTTAAAACACCTGGCTGTCCATCCTTCTGGCAAAATCAACAAACCTGAATTTGTCCGGCCTATGCCTGGATTCCGTGTATTGGAAGAGTGTTGCGTCATCAAAGTAAATATAATTTTTCACAACGACAATCGCATGGAAGCCTTCCATATCCAGGAGTTTCCGATCCTCTGCAGTTGGTTCCTCCACTGTAAATTCCTTTTTCGCAAAACTGATTTTTTTCCCTAACTCTCCTTCAATATAGGAAAAAATAGAGCTTTGGCATATTTCCTCCGTTAAGCCGGGCACATATTTCTCGATTAAAAAATCTTTGTCCAATATGATTCTTTCATCTTCAATTTTTCTGACACGGAAGACTTTCCATACTTTTTCACTTTTTTCAATATGAAGATGCTTCATCGTCTCAGAATCTGGCTGAGTTAAGGAAAACCTATCTACAATCGTATCTGCCCGCTGGCCCATTTTCCCAGCCAGCTCTTTAAAGCTTACCAAGCCTGAAATGGGAAATTGCAGTTTTTTCAAATCAAGGACTATCGAGCCCTTGCCGCGGATTTTTTGGATAAATCCGTTTTGAGCAAGCAAATTCAAGGCCTTTCGAATCGTTTCCCTTGAAGTTGAATACATCTCAGTCAATTCATTTTCTGATGGCAGAATGGATCTGGCAGGATACTTGCCATCTTGAATATGCTGGGCAAGCTCCTCATATATTAATAAGTATTTATTTCTCATTTTCATCACCGTTTAGTCCTGTTTTATCCCCATTCTACCATTTTTTTAAGGGCTGTATCCTCAAGACCGGTATTTACTTGTTAGACAGCTGTATAAAATACCAGCCGCCTTCTGTTACAACAGGCTTGAAGGTTTTTACTTTTAAATTTAATTCTTTCGCCATATGGCCGATATCCTCCTCTGTCGGGGTCGGATATAGATTTTCAAAAGCGGAGAAGAAGCTATTAAAAACACTTGAAAAGGCTTCTCCTTTTTTTGGGTGGAGTATGGGAGTAATGATGGTGATTGAACCACTTCGGCTGAGCCAGCTTTTCAAACGGGATAAAAGCTGTTTGCGATCCTGAGGCTCGATATAGTGAAGCAAATTGTTAATCATAATCAAATCTGCCTCATATTCAGGTGTATAATCATAGACATCGGAAGCGATGATGTGAATATTTTGGTAGTCTCGGCAATTATTTTGGGCTGATTCAGCCACTTCTTCATTCATCTCTATTCCTGTCAGGTCAGCAGCGGGAAACTTTTGGCTGATCCTGGTCAAATAGCCTCCTTCTCCACAGCCAATGTCAATAATCCGCCTTATCTTGTTTTTACGGATTGTTTTTAAAAGCCGCGGCAGGGCGAGCTGTTCAAGAAGTGAGGAGGTTCTCGCAACTGTTTGCCCATGTTCTTCATGGTTAAAAATGTTTCTCTTATTAGAACGAAGCAGTTCCGGATATGAAAGCAGTGTTGGGATATGAAGCTCCATCATTTCTTTCAAAATGATCCCTGTAGACCGGGGATTATCCGGTGTCGAGGGCAAACTGAATTTGGACGCAGTTTTAATTTTATCCTTCCCTTTCTTTTTTAAATGGCGGATGGCCAGTCCCACCTCCACCCATCTTAAAAGCAGCTCTTCCTGCAGATTCCTGCTTGATGCCACTTCTTTAACTGTGCTCCATTTCCTGAACTGTGAAAAAAGATCAAGCTCGAAGCCTACATAAGCATGCCAGCTATACAGAAACGGCTGGTTTTTTTTCATCCAATTCCTTGCCTTAAGTAAACGTACATATTCCTTTATCATCTTTGTCCAACCTTCTTTCAGCTTTTCCAAGGATAGTCATCTTTTTCTGTGTAAAAGTAATTCCTTTTTGCCTTCGAGGAAAGGCCTCTATTTCTTGCAGGCAGCATCCCCGCCTGTACAAAGCGGTCCAAAGCCGATTCGGACCAGTACCCAAGCCCGGAGACATTCAGCATTTGTTTAAATTGAAGTGTCTTGTCCCTTTCCATTTGCTTCAACCCTTTCCGGCGAATTCCAGTAATGAATCGGTTGGAATAGGAGTAAACCAAAGCGGATAGGTGGCTGAGACTGATCATTTTTTCAGCCCGCGGCTTTCGGACTTTTTCATACCACTTCAGCCTGCCGGGTGAAATTCTCCCGGTTGAATACATACTTTCATACAATTCCCCAAGGATATCAGCATCCTGGATGGCCATATTCATCCCCTCGCCGGCCATTGGATGGACCGTATGGGCGGCATCACCCAATATGGCGTACCTGCCATTCACATATTTATCAGCATAAAAAGCTGTCGGAATCATTAGCTGAATATCACTCCAATCCTTCAGCCTTGTTACGTACCCCTTCAATTCCGGAAAAAGCTCCAGATAGTTTTGATGAAAATGGTCGATCCCCTTTGCGTGAAACTCCTTATAACTCCCCTTTGGAATCAGGTAGACAGACCTGACCTTAGCTTTGGGCAGCGGAAATAAACCAAGGAACCGTTCATCTTTTGAAATGATTTTTCCTTCATCCAGCGATTGAGGCCTTGGAAAAGTGACAGTCAAAAAATGATGGTTATAATCTATTTTTTTAATTTTGCTATTCATTTCTTTTCTGGTAATAGAGTTCCTGCCTTCTGCACCGACATAGAAATCAGCCTTTACAAAGAGCCTTTCCTTCCTATTCTTCCTCTCTACTATTAAACGCCCATCACAATAGCCTTTTCCGAAAGCACCGGATAAGTACTGAAAGTTCGGATACTGCAGTGCCTGGCTGAGGAGAATTCTCTTCAGCTTTTCATGTTCGATCATAACGGCATAATCATAGTCTCCCGGCAGTATTCTATAGTCCATAAAAAACTCATTTTTTCCTTCCTCAAAGGCAATCCTGGAAAAAGAAAAACCATTACATTGAATATCTTTCAGAACATCAAGCTTCTCGAAAATTTGCAGGCTCTTCGGCTGCAGGAGCTCTCCTTTATAAATGGAAGATGGCTCTTCAAGCTTTTCAATTACCATCACATCGATCTTCGACCTGGCAAGTTTCAGCCCGAGCGTCAATCCCCCAATCCCTCCTCCAACAACAGCTACCTCGGTATTCAAGGACATACTTCCCACCACCTTTGCCCTTTATTTATCCTCCTTTTTAAAAAGCAAAACCAATGGATATGCTGATATTACAGTGTTTGGAAGATTTTTATAAACCGTTCTAACGAAAAAAGGAGTATGATTAGGGAAGGCACCTTTATTTTCAAATTCCTATTTAATCGATAAAATAAAGACATACGAAATAATTCTTTGATCCATCATGGACAATCTATATAGCATTTTATTTGGAGGCATTTCTATGAGAGAAATTACTGTAGAACAATATATTCAAATGGATAAGGCAGTTCCGGTTGATGTAAGGTCTCCAATTGAATTTGAGGAGTGCAGCATTCCAGGAGCTGTGAATGTACCGCTTTTCACCAATGAAGAACGTGTGGAAATTGGTACTCTTTATAAAAAAGAGGGCTCTGATGCTGCTAAATGGAGAGCGATGGAGATGGTTTCACCCAAAATCCCATCCATGCTCGGTAAGATTCGGGACCTGAAAAATAAAGGCTATCAGCCTGTTATCTACTGCTGGCGCGGCGGCATGCGCAGTAAATCTGTAGCCACCTTTTTGGCCTATGCAGGCGTGTCTTTCCCTCGTTTAGTTGGGGGATACAGAGCCTACAGGCAATATATTCTTGAAAATACAACTGGGTTAATTCCTGATCAATCAGTCGTTCTTCATGGCATGACTGGCGTGGGAAAAACGGATGTACTAAAGGTTTTAAGTGAGAGGGGTTATCCTGTCCTAGACCTTGAAGAAATGGCAGGACACCGCGGCTCGATCTTCGGCTCCTTTGGAATGGGTGACGGCAGCAGCCAAAAAACCTTTGATGCGCTGCTGTATCAAGCACTTTCAGAGGTTAAGGGTTCTCCATATATCATTATGGAAGCAGAGAGCAAGCGAATCGGCAAGGTCGTTCAGCCAGATGAACTGCTGGATACGAAGAAAACAGGTATCCACATCGATATGTATGCAGGTATGGAGTCCCGTGTTCAGCGTATTCTCAGAGATTATGTTGAGCCCTATCAAAAGGAAGAATGGTTCAAACCTAAAGTAAGCGAAAGCCTTTTATTTATCAAAAAAAGACTCAAGGACTATGATATACGTGCCCTGCTTGATGAAGCTGTTGAAAAGGAAAATTATCCACTGTTCATTAAGCTATTATTGGAACACTATTATGACCCTCGCTATGCCTTTAAGCAGCATGACTACGAAGGTCAGTTCCATCATGTTAACGCTGATGATGTTAAAGCAGCAGCCGAACAAGTCATCAAAATCATTGAAACACAAAATGCTCCCGTCCTGTGACGCGGAGCATTTATTATAAAAATATCTATATAATTTGGTTATTGCTGTGGTATGATAATAATATTGAACAAATCGTTCTTAATATGGAACCTTTCTGTGAATTCTGCTATAATCATATTACATACAATAATAAGGTGTGTGAGGTACAATGATCGGTGATCGTGTTAAAAAACTTCGCCAAGAAAAAAGAATGTCCTTATCCGAGCTTGCTGAACAGGCTGGTGTGGCCAAGTCTTACCTAAGCTCTTTAGAACGCAACCTGCAGACAAACCCATCCATACAATTCCTTGAAAAAATTGCAGGTGTATTGAATGTCCCAGTAGACCATTTAATCCATGAGCAAATCAACAAGGACGAGCTCGACACGGAATGGATGAAAATCGTAAAGGAAGCGATGGAATCCGGTGTTTCCAAAGAGCAATTCCGCGAGTTTTTGGATTTTAATAAGTGGAGAAGCGAACAGAAATAAAATTTTTTGAGCCTGAATTTTTTTCAGGCTCTTTTTTATAAAAAAACCTTTACCATTACCAATAAAATTTCGTTTACCTGGCCTTAGTTAAGACTTCCTTCGCTTCATTTTTATGTAGAAATTCACGGATTTCCTCTTTTTCAAGGCCTAAGTTTTTTGCTTCCAAGATCAGCTCCATCCATTCCATATCAATTCCATCCATTTTTAAACCTATTGCCGCCACAACTATTCCCCCCAAAATACATATCGTATTCCAGGCAATCCAGCCATCCTAGTATTTCCCCTAATACCTTAGACCTGTGACTTTGCGTCCTCATCTTTCAATGAGTTTGCCTTTTTCTGTACCTTTTTACTCATTATCTTTTTCCTAATAAATGTATTCTACTATCATGATATTGATTATGTTGTCATAATATGTCAGCTTCCCGCTGTTTTTTAAATATTTAATTAACTTACAATTCGACATATTCTTTTTAAATACTAGGTGCTCTGGCCTAAATATGATATGAGTTCTTCAAGACTTTGCCATTTCTAATAAAACGATGTTACATATAGTCGAATTCTTTTCTTGTATAGTAAGAAAGTCCAACCCTTTTTTTATAATTTTCATTAATTTGCTTAAATGAATACTTTAATGGCTTTTTATTCTTTCTGTAAATGACATGGATCGGCTCCATCGTCATGGCATCCAAAAAATCATTTTCCGTTAAATCATTTCCGCAGCAAGGACAGTGCCAATGCCCAATTTCACTGCTGCTGAAGGTTGGGCTACCGCATTTATCACAGTTCTTTTGATACATAGAGCACCACCTTTAAACCTATTGATTTAATGAGGTTCTGATTTCTCCTCTCCCGTTCAAGTTTGTAAGCAAAAAATAAACAGAGATGAATCTTAGTGCTTTATAACGAACAGGTAATCTGAGTATAGTTCATATTATCTATTTTGAAAAATTCTAAAAATGGCTGTTTTTTCTCTAAAAAGAACACTTTTTGTTCTATTACTCTAAATACCTTCGTTTATCTCACTATTCTATACTTTTTATTGAACGGAATGTTCGTTATAATGAATATATATTTTCTTATAAGGAGCATTATGCCTATGGTAGGTAGACGCATTAAAAATTTGAGGATCAAAAAAGGGTATTCTATTAATGAACTCTCCGAAAAAGCCGAGGTATCCAAGTCTTATTTAAGCTACATTGAAAGAGGCATCCAAAAGAATCCCTCTTTGCAGGTACTATCAAGAATAGCTAAAACGCTTGATGCCAACCTTGAGGATTTATTGGAAGAAAATAAAGATATGATAGCAGACCTAACATCCCTGGATGAGGAATGGGTCAATCTAGTAAGGGAGGCTATACGGCAGGGGATTACAAAGGAAGACTTTACCTATTATTTAGAGTTTATTAAGTTCAAGAAAATGAATGAAGGGAAAGGATGATGGCTTTAATTTATTGACGTACCTGTAGCGTCCTCCTTCTATGCTATCTTGTAAACAGTAAGGGCGGCTTATGTTGCTTAAAGAAAAAGCCAAGCCCATCATTAGCAGATAAAGCCTGGCTTCTCTTTTTTTCTTATTTATTATTCAGGCTGACGGCAATTTTAGAGCCCACTTCAGCATTATGCTTAACCAATGCAATATTAGCTGTCAGGCTTGTGCCATTCGTAAGTTCCTTTACTTTTCCAAGCAAAAACGGTGTTACTCTTTTACCTGAGATATTTTTTTCCATTGCTTCTTTTAGTGCCGTTTCGATAACCCCTGTGATAAATGATTCTTCCATTGCATCTTGCTCAGGTATTGGATTGGCAATGACAAGGCCGCCTTTTAGGCCCAGTTCCCATTTGGTACGGATCATTTCGGCAGCTTCTTCCGCAGTATCCACTCTGTAATTTACATTAAAAGGACTAGTGCGTGTATAGAAGGCCGGTAAAACATCTGTTTCAAATCCAACAACCGGGACGCCATGTGTTTCCAAGTATTCAAGGGTTAACCCAATATCCAGGATGGATTTTGCCCCTGCACAGACAACAGCAACATTCGTTTGGGCAAGTTCCTGAAGATCTGCTGAAATGTCCATGGTGGTTTCTGCCTCGCGGTGTACCCCGCCAATTCCGCCTGTCACGAACACTTCGATCCCTGCCAGCTGGGCACAGATCATCGTAGCTGCTACAGTTGTTGCACCGTTTCTCTTTTTCGCCACCAAAAACGGCAGGTCACGTCTGCTTGCCTTTTCTACATCGGTGCTTTGGGCCAGAAACTCCAGCTCCTCATCAGATAAGCCAATTTTGATTTTCCCATTTAAAATAGCAATGGTTGCAGGCACTGCTCCATTTTTACGAATAATTTCTTCGACCTCTTTTGCCGTCTGTACGTTCTGCGGGTATGGCATACCATGTGAAATAATTGTTGATTCCAATGCAACAACCGGTTTATTATCTTTCTTCGCTTTTAAAACTTCTTCTGAGTACTCGAGCAAGTTTTCCAACATGATGTCTCATTCTCCTTAGTTAAAGTATTTTTTAAAGGTTTCCTGCAAGCGTGTGTTGTTTAAATTTGGATTCACGGTTTCAAGGGACTGCAGGGCCAGCATGGAGCAGGTCATGCCGATTTTGCAGGCATCTTCAGTGCCCAAGCCTTTTAAGTGGCCAAATATGACTCCGGAAACAAGCGAGTCGCCAGCACCCGTAACTTCTGCAACGTTTACTTTTGGAGCGAGCAGAACTCCCGCTTCTCCCTCGTTTGTATAGTAAATCAGCCCTTTATCGCCCCTGCTGATCACGACCTTTTCCACACCTTTTTTCATGATCTTTTCAGCTGCCTTGAAAAAATCGCCTTCACTGCTGATTTTCATACCTGTTAATGCTTCTGCTTCATCTTTATTGGCAATCAGCCAGGTAACACCATTCAGGTTTTTCGGCAGATTTTTAATTTTTGGAGCTGATACTGGTGTGATACAGAGGGGGATATTCTCTTCATAACATCTGGCTATGATCTGCTTTAACACCTCAGGAGGGTAGTTGGTATCCAAAATAACCATTTCGGATGAGGCAAGATAGCCCCACTTCTTCTCAACAAAATCCTTGGTAACGTTTTCATAAATGGTCATATCAGCTAGCGCCACTGCCATTTCCCCATCATGGCCAAGCACCGCCGTATAGGTACCGGTTGTAAATCCCGGCAAGGACTGCGATGGTGTGATATCAGCAAAGGCTTTTGTATACTCCAGCAGCCATCCCCCTTCTGGATCATCCCCAACTACCGTCATCAAGCCGACATCACAGCCGAGCCTTCCAAGGTTTTCAGCTATATTGCGGGCAACTCCGCCGCTTGATTGTGAGCTCTCAGCGGGATTTGAGGTTTCATACTGAAGCTGTCCTGTAGTTTGAATTTTCCTGTCTACATTGGCGCCGCCTATGCAGAGCACTTCTTTTCTCTCAGGAAGGACATAAGCTCTTCCTAAAATCTTCCCCTGCTTTGTAAGCGAAGAAATATACCCAGCTACTGCAGATCGTGAAAGTCCTGTCTTTTCAGCCAGCTCATTCTGTACAATAAACGGATTCTCTTTAATCAGCTGCAAAATCAATAACTCTTTATCATTCATAATTGACCAGCCCTGTCTTTATAAACTTTTGTTTATATTATAAACTTTTGTTTATATTATAAACTTTTGTCTATTAGTTCCACAAGTGTTATTTTTCAAAAAATTTTAATAGTCTCCTTTTCATTCGCTAGTTTAGATGACCTATTCGCTAGAATAATTATTTATTTGCTAGTTTTCGAATTTCTTCGCTTAGTTCACAATTAGCTGCGACACATGCTCAAATCCAATAAAAAACTCCCGCCATAAGACGGGAGACTTCTAATCAAGCAACATGATCATCATTTTTAATATCTTTTAAATAATATTGTTCAGATGTGAAGAATTCATTTTTTAGCTGCTTGACTTCTTTGCTTAGAAGCAGGACAGCTACGATGTTTGGTATCAAAATCATAGCGAGAGCCAGATCAAGGAATTGCCAGATGGTTTTCGCCGCTCCCACTGAACCGAGAACAATGGCACCAATGTAAACTACTTTTATAGCTTTTCCGGCAAAAGAGCCAAAAAGGAACTCAGCCATTTTCGAGCCATAAAAGACAACTACAATGATGGTTGATATGACAAAGAATATCAATGAAATTGCAACCAATACACCACCAAAGGTACCGAAATACTGTGTGAAAGCTGCTGCAGTCAAGGCTGAAGGATCTTCCATTGCTCCTTCCCTTGTCCAAACCCCTGACGATAACACGACAAAGGCAGTAGCTGTACACACAATCAGTGTATCAACGACGATTCCCACAATTGCCCAAAAGCCCTGCCTTACCGGATGGTCCGTTGTAGCTGCAGCGTGGGCAATCGGTGCGGTTCCAAGTCCTGCCTCATTGGAATATAATCCTCGAGCAAATCCCCAGCGAATGATTTCACCAATTGCAGCCCCGGCAAATCCGCCGATTGCAGACATTGGCTGAAACGCATAAGTGAAGATTAATTCCAACACTTCAGGAAGCTTGCCAAGATTCATAAATAATATGATCAGAGCACTGCCTACATAGATAAGAGCCATGAATGGAACAACAATCTCTGTGACTTTTCCGATTCTTTTAATACCGCCAAAAACGACTAATGACACCAGAACAGCAACAGCAATTCCAGTATATAACCCGTTGATGCTGAAAGTTTCGCCAACTGCCGCGGCTACAGCATTCCCCTGAACCATAATGCTGGGAATCAGCTCTATCATGAGCGCAAAAGCAAAAATGACTCCAAGCCACTTCATATTAAGCCCTTTTGTCATATAGTACATCGGCCCGCCGACATATTCGCCTTCTTCATTTTTCTCCCGGTACTTTACAGCCAGTACACTTTCAGAGAATTTAATCGCCATACCAATCAAGGCTATGACCCACATCCAGAATACAGCACCAGGTCCGCCAAACATAATCGCAGCCGGAACACCAACGATATTCGCTGCTCCTATAGTCGATGAAAGTGCAGAAGTCAACGCCTGCAGAGGTGTAACGGTACCCTTTCCTTTCGGCTTTTTAAAAATGCTTCCGAAGGTTTGCTTAAAAATATATACCGGGTAACGGAACTGAAAGAAACCTAACATAAAGGTTAAATATAAACCCGTTCCCGCTAATAATAGGATGATGGGGTAGCCCCACAGCCATCCTGAAATATTTGCAACGATCTCTAATAACTTGTCCAAAAAATTTTCCCCCTTGTTTTAAATACACAGCTGTCCCTGCTATTCTATTCCCTTTTAATTGCCAGTTAAACATTTAGTGAGCATTTAGTTTACGAGAATGTAACAAAATCATAGGAAATCTCACTCTTTTTACTCATTCTTTTCATTCTTTGCTCACAGTTTTTTTTTACAATGTTTTTGACTAATTCTTTAGGAGGAAACAGAAATGAAGAAAATAACGCTATTTATGCTTACGGCTATTTTTGCCATTATGCTAGCTGCTTGCGGTAATGAAACAGCTGAAGATCAGCCTGTTCTAGATAAGAATGGTGATTCAACTCAAACAGATGAAACACAAGCTGTGGAAGTACATGATCATAACCATCATCCTGCCGAACCCCATGATAACGATCTTTGCGCGTTCTGCAATATGGAAGTGTATACGAGGGATGAAAAAATGGGCGTTTTCACCGCGCAAGCAATTGACTCAAACGGGGAAACCCTTTATTTCGACGATTCAGGCTGCCTCCTTAACTACCAGAGAAGTACAGGTGAAACACTTGAAACTGCATGGGTACGCGATTACGTAACAAAAGAGTGGATTGAAACAGAACAATCAGTACCTGTGAAAGCCAATATCCAAACGCCAATGAAGTATGGATATGCCTTTTTTGAAGGTGACGAGGAGGCTATGAAGTTTGCAGATGAAAATACGGATAAAAACGCCTTACAGACGTCTTGGGATGAAATCGATAAAGTTTCAAATGAAAGATATTTGAAGAAAATGCAGATGAAAATGAACAAAAATAGCAAAAATATGGAGAAAAATGAAGATAACGAAGGAAATAGCAGTCATTAATTTGAAAAAACCCGCTTTTTAGGTAACGGGTTGAGATACCTGAGTCAAGTCCTGATTATTGTG
>JAGGRA010000036.1 GCA_018613035.1 Pseudomonas sp. ISL-84
TCATTTATCTAGGTTAGTCTAATATTTCCTCAAGCTTTTTTTTAGGGTTTCTAAAAGGTTTTTGTTTTTAAATAAGGCTCTTTTCGTATAGAATGTTGTTTTTTCTTATGAATTACGCCCGTTGATTTCCGCTGCAGGCACGCAGCGAACCCGCGGGGAGGAACGGGAGCCTCCTCGGTTTCACCTGCGGGGTCTCCCGCTCCCTCTCCTCCCGCAGGAGTCAATTGCCCTCCGCTCCAATCAACTCAGCGAATTAAACTGAGTTATTGAAAAGCAACAAACTTTATGAAAACAGCCTTAAATAAAATAGAAACATGGATAAATAAGGTTGGTTGATTGGAGCGGAAGGTGCGAGATCCTCGAAAATGCATCCGCATTTCCTTCGTGCGGTGATGATTCGAGGATGCTTATTCAAAGTCCAGCGGGAGGAGTGGGACAGGTGAGACCCCACAGGCGCTGCGCGCCGAGGAGGCTCACCGCCCGCCCCGCGGTTCGCTGCGCATCCTGGAGCGGAAATCAACCTCTCCTCGCTATTTGTTTAAAAAGCAGCCCTTTCTTTAGGAAAGAAGGATACATGGATTGTATACCACGCCCTGCCAGTATCCTGTTCAAAAACCGGACCAATCGATCCCAATTGCCCTTATCCCTAGAGAACCGAAACCAGGGTCAAAGGAATCCAAAATCTTTTTTACTGCCTTTCCTGGTTTCAGATTTTCACACCGAAACTACCTTCCGGATAAAAAATATGTTAATGTTTTAAAGTAAGCATTTACATAAGGAGGAATTACATAATGTCAAACCAGCATGATCCAAATACATTACCGCCAAAAACCTGTTCAGTTGACCGTATGATTACGGTTAAAGAGGATGTTGAAAAGGTACTTGCAGGAAAGAAAACCGCTACACGCCGCAATGGCAGATATGCCGATGTCGGGGAAATCATGACGCTTGAAGGCCAGGACTTTGTCGTTGAAAACGTCTATTCCCAGTCACTTGGAGAATTAACAGATGAGCACGCCCGCCAGGAAGGCTTTGAAAGCTTGGAGGACTACAAGCAATCCATTTTATCCATGCACCCTGGTATGCCTTGGATGCCGCAAATGCGTGTATGGGTTCATGAATTTAGCCCTGTGAAGAAGTAATCTTACGGGATGGAACTTCTGTACCGCGTGCTGCTGTACATCCATGTCAGCAGCGCCATTCTCTCTGTTGGCCCGTTCTTTGTCCTGATTCCGATCGTCACAAAACTGGAATCAGCTCAGCCCGGAGTCCAGCAGGCATATATAGGCATATTCAGGACATCCGTCCGCCTCGTCAAGCATGCAGGACATGTGCTGGTCGGCTCGGGTGTCCTTCTTATTGTGAACAGCCATTGGGCATGGACGACATCCTGGATCGTCGCAACCCTGATGGTAATGGGGGGATCTGTCTTTTTTCTCGCACGGGCCTTTACACCTGTCCTGAAAAAATTCGATGAGCCTGGAGCGGACCACCACTTTCTGGTTAAAAAACTCACCCGCTCCGTCTGGATCTACCTTTTTCTATTAATGCTCATGCTCTGGTTCATGGTGGCCAAGCCTGTGCTTTGGTAGGAGGTTATGGAGCAAGCGCAGAATGACTGCGCTTGTTTTTTTGTATTTAATTGATTTTTCACGGTTAAATCCAATCACAAGATTAATTCTTCAAAAATCTCTCCGGAAAATCAGTCATTATCACCTCAACTCCGGCTTTGGCCAGGAAATCACTGCGCGTTTCGTCATTTACGGTATAAACCCGCAATGGAAAGCCCGCTCTCCTAGCTTCTCTGCCGTATTCAGATAGCGCAAAGGCTTCTTCGCAATGAATGCTGTCAGCGCCAATCTTTTTCGCCACTCTCATTGCATCTTCCGGCACCCCTGTAATCAAATAGCCAGTCTGCAAGGCTGGATGCACCTCCCGCACTCTTTTCAAACTCTCCGCATTAAAAGAAGATAGAATAACCCTATCCTCCAATCCGTAGCGCTGGATCAGTTCAATGACTTTTTCTTCCAGACCCTGATATTCAATTCGATCATTTTTCAATTCAACATTAATCATCAACCCATTGCCATCCCTGATAGCCCATTGAAAAACCGTTTCAAGTTCCGGAATGGTTTCGCCAGCGTTCGCAGCAGCAAACCAGCCGCCTGCATCAAGCTGCATAATCTCATCATAAGTTAAATCCTTTATGCAGCCAGTTCCATTTGTAGTCCGGTCTACCGTTTCATCATGAATAATCACCAGCTTCCCGTCTTTTGCTATCTGTACATCCAGTTCTATACCATCCGCTCCTGCTTCCAATGCAGCTTGGAAGGCAGCCATCGTATTTTCAGGATAATGGCCGCTTACACCCCGATGGGCAAAAATCTTTGCATTATTCTTCAATTGAGTTCCTCCTCTGCCAGCATGGTCATACTATTTCTAGTATTATTCTATTCCCCTATAAAAAAACCATTTTTTGATCGTGCAAAAAGTCCCTCAAGTTTCACTTCCGCGCCGATTCCCTTATAATGAAAACTATGAAACTTCTTACTGCTCAGTTCGTATAACACTATAACGATACATAGTTGCCAATTATAAAAAGGAGTGAAATCTATGGGAGTTCGATTAAGCAAGGGACAAAAAGTAGATTTAACAAAGACGCATCCCGGTTTGCAGGTTGTTGTGGCAGGATTGGGATGGGATGTCAGTCAAAATCAATCTCAATATGACCTGGATGCTTCAGCATTTTTAACCGGCGCATCCGGAAAAGTCCAAAGCGATAGTGATTTTGTTTTCTATAATAACCCTTCAGGCGGGAACGGGTCGATTTTATACAGCAGCGATAACCGGACTGGTGCTGGAGCTGGCGATGACGAACAAATCCGGATTGAATTAAATAAGGTTCCGCAGCATATTCACCGCATTGCTTTTACCATCACCATCCACGATGCCCAGGCAAAAGGCCAAAACTTTGGACAAGTATCCAATGCCTATGTGAGAGTGTTTAATGCTCTTACAAATGAAGAACTGCTGCGCTTCGACCTTGGCCGTGATTTTACCGTTGAAACAGCCATCGTGGCCGCAGAGCTGTACCGCCATAATGGCGAGTGGAAATTCAATGCCATCGCAAGCGGATTCCAGGGCGGATTGGCTGCTCTTTGCCGTAACTTTGGAGTTTCTGTTGATGATGAACCTGCTCCAAGCCCGCAGCCGGCATACAGTCAAAACCAATACCAGCAGCCGGGCAGCTTTGGGCAGCCTTCTCAAGGATACAGCTCTCCTCAGAGCCAGCCAAGTCCATCATACAGCCAGCCGGCACAGACAGGTTACAATCAGCCAGCCTATAGCCAGTCTTCTTATAATCAAACAGCCTATAATAGCCCTGCACCCCAGCCGTCATCGTTCGGCGGCCAATCTGGATCCGGACAGCCAGCGCAAGCTCAATCCTATACAGATGGCAACATCTCCTGCACCCGCTGCGGTTCTACTAACATCCGCACTGGACAAAAAGGATTCGGACTAGGAAAAGCAGCTATTGGCGGACTTATTCTCGGACCAGTCGGACTTCTTGGCGGCTTTATTGGAAAAAATCAGCTTAAGCTTACCTGCAATGCCTGCGGCAATTCCTGGTCACCCAACCAGACTGACTACATGCAATGGGCCAATGACCAGAAACGCAGAGCTCAGGAACTGTTCACGCGCTTCAAGAGCCAGGATGTCCTCGATGCTGTTGTCGCCTCATGTGCACTTGTTGGCATGGCCGATGGGAGACTTGATCCTTCTGAACGCGAAAAAATGATTGAGTTTGTTAACAGCAGCCAGGAATTAAAAGTATTTGATACACAAAAAGTCATCCAGCAATTCAATATGTTCGTGCAGCGGATTGAAATGGATCCGATCATCGGCCGGGCAGAAGCCTTCAAAGCTGTAGGCCGGGTAAGAAACAAGCCTGAAATTGCCCGTCTTGTCGCTCGTTACTGTATCGCAATCGGCTATGCGGACGGCCACTTTGATCAAAATGAAAAGCAAGCCGTCACTGAAATCTGCATGGAACTCGGTTTGAACCCGCAGGAATTCTTATCTTAAAAAGCTACTAGCCAGCCAAGCTCTGCCGGAAATCGGCAGGGCTTTTTTGCAATTATTCCCTCCTCCTCCTAGATATGCCGCATACAAACTCCATATGCGGGTATACTCAAAAAGATAAAACCAATTACGCCTTTACGAGTCTCAGCAAGAACATTCGGGTTGCAGAAGCCCGTCAGCCCTCTTACTGGAAGGGCTACACTTAAAGCTATAAAGGAGGTAATATCCTTGAAGGAAAGCTCATCAACTGAACGTTATATGCCCATGACTTCCTCCACAAGCGGAATGATTGTAAATGAAGCAGACGGAGTCTATTGCCTGACAGTGCAGATTGTAAATGTTTGTTTTGTTAGGGTGTCCGAGGAGCCCGGTGATTGGGTACTCATCGATGCCGGCATGCCGAAGTCAGCTGACAAAATAATAGAGGCAGCCGAGGAGCTTTACGGAGAAAATGCAAAACCGCGAGCCATCCTATTAACGCATGGTCATTTTGACCATGTAGGTGCGATAATAGACTTAGTCGAGCGCTGGCAGGTTCCTGTTTACGCCCACCCGCTCGAGTTGCCATTTTTAACCGGACAGCAAGATTATCCCAAGCCGGATGCCAGTGTAGAAGGCGGACTGGTTGCTAAAATGTCCCCCGCTTTTCCGCATGAAGGCATTGACCTGGGCACCCATGTTCAATCTTTGCCCGAGGACGGGAGCGTTCCGCATATGGAAGGATGGAAATGGATCCATACACCGGGTCATACTCCAGGCCATGTTTCCTTGTTCAGAGAGGCCGATCGCGTGCTGATTGCAGGCGACGCTTTTGTAACGGTGAAGCAGGAATCACTATACAGCGTACTGACTCAGGAACAGGAAATCAGCGGCCCGCCACGCTACTTAACAACTGACTGGGAATCAGCCCGCACCTCTGTCCAGAAACTTGAGGCACTGCAGCCGGCTGTTGCAATCACAGGCCATGGCGTTCCAATGGCTGCCGCTACATTAAGAGAAAGCCTCTCCAAGCTTGTTAATGAATTTGACGAAATCGCCATCCCGGACCACGGAAAATATGTAGACGGCGAACGCTAAAAAAAGCAAGGTTCACTTCTGAGGAGTGGACCTTGTTTTTTTATGATGTTTAAAAGCATCAAAAAAAGGAAGAGTATAGGAAATAGATATTTTAATAGTTCAGGAGGCTAGAGTATGTATCTGGAAAACTTTAAAGACCAGAAAATCCAAATAAAATTCAAAAATTTCCCCAATGACCTGGTAGGTCCCACTACCGGCATTTTCCAGCCTGATGAATGGTACATCGTCAAACTGATCAAAACGGAAAATATGGGCATCTGGGTTGAAAATCCGTGCTTTAAACGTACAAAAATCCAGGAAGAAGACGGTACAGACATCCCTGAGGAAGAGCAAAAAGAGGAAGATTGTGTCACCCACTTCCTCATCCGCTGGGACTATATCAGCTCTGTCATCGCGTTTCCGGATGTTAAAACGCTTGGCGTCGATAAAAAAGCTAAGCTAATAGGTTTCCAGCCTTAATATAACAGCGAGTCCCCGGTTCCGTACCGGGGACTTATTTTGGGTTGGCCGATAAAATTGGTGGCTCGTTGATATATTGGTTTGCTATGATATATTTACCGACTTTTCTAAAAATAATTAATGGAGGCTTGACCATGACAAGAAGAACCTGCATCATCACACATGAGCTTGAACAATCCCAGCTTGAAAAAATAAGAGAAATGATCCCTGATTGGCAGCTGCTCACGGGAAAAGATCCTGTAAACTGGCTGAATTACGTCAAAGAAGCTGAAGTAATCGCCGGCTGGAAGAAGGATCTAAAAGAACCAATCCAAGAAGGAAGCACGAACCTTCGCTGGTTCCAATCCTGGAGTGCCGGAGTTGACTCCCTGCCTCTAGCTAAAATGGAAGCCAATGGCATCCAAATCACGAGCGCAAACGGCGTACATGCCAATCCGATTTCGGAAACAATTTTTGCCCTAATGCTTGCCTTAACCCGAAAAATCCATACATATGTTAAAAATCAGCAATCCAAAACATGGCATCATGCCAGCATGAAGCTTGAAATTCACAATAAAACCATCGGCATCATTGGTGTGGGTGCCATTGGCAAAGAAACGGCCAAAATCGCCAAAGCCTTTGGCATGAAAGTTGTGGGCGTCCGTCACTCTGGAAAGCCGGAAGAATACGTAGATGAAATGTATACATCCAGTCAGCTGAACGATGTCCTTCCGCAATGCGATTATGTTGCCGTCACCCTGCCGCTTACAAACGAAACAAGGCAATTATTCGGAGCCGAACAATTCTCGCTAATGAAGGAATCTGCCTTTTTCATCAATATCGGTCGCGGTGAGATCGTCGTTGAAAACGACCTGATTGCCGCATTGCAGGCCGGCAAAATTGCCGGTGCCGGCCTTGATGTTTTTGAAAAAGAACCGCTGGGAGAGGACAGCCCGCTTTGGGAGCTTGAAAATGTGATTGTAACCCCTCACACAGCAGGGTCTACAGAGCACTATACTCAGCGTGTGATTGAAGACATTTTTATTCCCAATTTAAAAAACTATATAAACGGGGAGACTCCTGCCATTAACTTGGTCGATTACCAAAAAGGTTATTAAAATTGGCTGTTTGAAAACAGCCTTACACTAAAAGGCCTTGCAGAGCTGCATGGCCTTTTATTTTTTATATGTCACGATATAAAACCCTTCTTCCTCTGACCACTCGGCACAGAAAATCTCCTTAATAACGTTAAACCCTTCCTTCCTGATCGATTCCTTTAGCCATCCCCCATCTTTTCCAACCATCTTAAGGCCAGATTCCACGACTTCCCCTTCATCAATCAATAAGATGGAAGGCTCTTTATCCTCCACTTCCATCTCCATCATTCCAGGGGTAACAGGATCCTCCTTTCGATACCTCATAACACTTAAGCCGCCATTTGTCTCAAGATAGGCATATTTCACTTCATTCATGCTGAAAATCCCTTTTTGCCGCAGCATGGTCCGCAGCTGTTCCATTTCAAGATGATTCTTCTGCATTTCCTTCACATTCAGCTTGCCGTTTTTAACGATAATTGACTCGCTTCCTTTTAAAATGGATCTGAAAAAATTCTTCTTTTTCGCCAGGATTTCTATGATATAAATAAGTCCACCCCACAGTAAAGCCGAATAGGCAACTTCAAGCGGAGTTACTTTATCATCATAAATGGTTTCCTCAATGATTCCTCCAAGGACAACCGCATAGACGAAATCAAATGGAGTAACCTGTGAAAGCTCCTTTTTCCCAAGAAGACGGGTTACAGTTAATAGTGATACTAATCCAACTACCATTTTTATGGTTATAGATAAGTACATAAAAGCTCCTCCTCTCTTTATAGCCTCTCTATTCCCCTTTTTCCTCCTCACATACATAATTCCGAGTTCCACTTTTTTCAAAAGCTGTTTTCGCAAACTTTGTTGCTTTTTAAACGGGTATTGTAGAGAGGTTGATTATCGCTCCAGGATGCTCGCTTTCCGCGGGGTGGGCGGTGAGCCTCCTCGGCGCGCAGCGCCTGTGGGGTCTCACCTGTCCCACTCCTCCCGCAGGAGTCTCGCACCTTCCGCTCCAATCAACCAACCTTATTTATCAATTTTTCATTTACAAAATTTCATTTAAAAACAACAATCTTTTAGAGAAGAGCCTTTTCAAAAAAAAAGCAAAGGCGCGAGCCCTTGCTTTTCTTTTACATATGATGGGAATGGCGTTTCCGGCGTTGTCTTATAACCAATTCCTCCAAAGCCCCCGATCCGAATAAAACACCGGCAACGATCAGGATAAGGCCCAGCATATGGTTGACGGTGATGACCTCGCCAAGAATCAGTGCAGAACCTGCTAAGGAAAAAAACGTATTCAGGTTCAGAAAAATGCTCGCTTCCGCTGGTCCGATTTTACTGATGGCTGTGTTATAAACCATATGGCCAACAGCCGTTGCCACTACAGCAGATACTGCAAAAGCAGCCCATACTGATAACGGAGCTTCGGACATGCCCTTCACCCCGCCAGGTTCCATAAAGTTTCCAAGCACAAACAAAATCACTCCGCCAAATACCAGCATATAGCCGGTCAGCAGCCGTGGATCCAATGTCTTCGTAGCCTTGCTTATCACAATAAAACTAAGAGCTTGTGAAAGAATCGATAAGAACACATAAAAATCTCCATGCGATAAGTTCGATACTCCTCTATTGCCTGAAAGCACAATAAACGTAACACCCGCTCCTCCGAGCAGGAATCCAAGCACCTGAATCCCCGTGGGTTTATTGCGCAGCAGGACCGAGGACAAAATGGCCGTCAAAAGCGGGCCTGCACCTAAAATAAGCCCTCCATTTACTGCACTCGTCTCAGTCAGCCCAATTGCCAATAGAAGATGATGGCTGACGACGCTGAGAAGTCCTCCGAACACAATAAATATCATTTCCCTGAAACTCGGCTTTCTCACTTTTCCCATAACGCCCAATATGATAAATACACTTAAACCAGCTGCCATTATTCGCAAGGATGTGATCGTGACTGGCGGAAAATAACTGACAAGAATTTTAATAATGCTGACATTCAATCCCCATGTGACCATAATCAAAGTGAGAATAAAATAAGTTTGCAGGTTTTTCACTTACGATCCTTCTTTCTGTAAAATCCGCGTTTATAATTTGACTTCCATTTTATCACAATTCAAATTACTTTGGCCTTTTAAAGCTCCAAAGAGATTATATTAGTTCGCATGAAAAAATATCCCAGGGGACAAAATAAACTTCAGCAGATTTGCAGGGAGGGATCTTTTTTGACACCCAAGCAGGAAAAATTTTTTCAGAAGCTCGTATCTTTGCAAGAGGAACTGGCATCGCAGAGTATCGAGTATTGGGAAATATATTCGCACCTTGGCACCTGGCAGTTTTGGACTGTAGCCGTTCTGCTGATTGGCCCCTTAATCCTTGTTTATTTTAAAATTGATCGCAAGCATATTTTTCAAATCGGTTTTTTTGGATTTGCTGTTCACATTTTATTTGCCTATGTTGATGCAGCGGGAATCCGCTTTGGCCTATGGGGCTACCCTTATCAGCTTCTTCCCTTTATACCCAGCTTTTCTTTGGATGCTGCCATTATCCCTGTCTTCATTATGCTTGTCTACCAATGGACCTTGAAACACAAAAAAAATTATTATCTCTATGCCTTCCTGACAGCACTTGCATTTGGCTTTGGCTTTAAGCCGTTATTAGTTGCTCATGGTTTATTTGAGAAATATAAGTGGGTTAATTACATTTATATTTTTTTCATTTATATTATTCTGTTCCTGATGGCTTATTGGCTGACCAGGATTTTTCAGTGGATGCAAAGAAGGGAATCAAAAAGAAAACCGGGAGCAGCAGGAGAATAAAAAAGAGCAGCCGCCCCCGTTCACCAGGAGACGCCTGCTCTTTTTATTATTTTACGTCCTGCTCATGAATCATTTCTGGTGAAGCTTTTACTTTAGGAGTCTTTTTTGGCTTAGGACCCATACGATCAAAACGCGCCTGTTCATAAATAGCTGCGCCCACGATTTCGGCCACTTCCTGAAGCTTCTCTTTGCTTATCTTACCGATGGAGTCATCCGGTGAATGGTACCACGGCTCCGTTGGGCTGTGAATAAATAAAGCAGCTGGAATTCCTGCTTCCGCAAATGGTACATGGTCACTTCGACCGCCCTGGTAGACTTGCGGCTGTTCTCCATTCAGTCTTTCACTGGAAGCCTGGGAAAGCTCTGTCACTAGGTTTTCCTGTCCATCTAACGTCCACATAACAAGATCGCCTGCATCCCTGCTTCCTACCATGTCGAGGTTAAAATTCGCGACAGTTCTGCTAATTTCGTCCTCGGAAAGGCTATCTACATAATGATAAGAGCCAAGTAAGCCCAGTTCTTCTGCACCGAACGTGGCAAACCGAATTTCCGTATCAGTCGGAAGATCCTTGAATACGCGCGCCAGTTCCAATGTCATCGCTGTACCAGAAGCATCATCATTCGCACCAGGTGCTCCTGCCACGGAGTCATGGTGAGATCCGACGACAATGATTTCATCTGTTGACTTCGTTTTATTCGTAGGCTGTTTGGTTGCAATGACATTATGGGAAACTTTTTCACCCGCCTCTGCCCCTTCAATTTTTATAGAAGCAGTCAAGGTTTCACCGCTATTATGCAAGGCCAGAAGCGCTTCCCCCTCTTCCTTTGACAAAGCCAATGCCGGAACATAGTCATCGTTATGAGAACCAAGCGTTCCATTCAATGCTCCATCTGCATTGTTGAAAATAATCACGCCTGCCGCGCCTTTCTCCGCTGCATTCAATACTTTTTCAGCAAAGGAAAGCTCGCCACGCTTAATAAGGGCTATTTTTCCAGTCAAATCCATGCCTTCAAGCTCCTCAGCAGTTCCCAAGCCTGCATATGCCAGTTCACCGGTCACATCCCCATTTACTGAATATGTAAATGAACTCGGCTGCAGCTCACCATCATAGTCATCAACTGTTAACTCCATATTACTTGGAGGCGTATAGCCATAGAAAGTGAATGGCTGGATTTCTGTTTCATATCCGTAGGATTCAAACTGCTCCTTAATATACTGCACTGCGTTATCTTCTGATTCCGTTCCCGCTACACGGGGGGTTTGCGAAAGATAGTCAATATTTTTATAGATATTCTCTACATTAATCTTTTCAATGACCTTATGATCAAATACTTTTACGGGCTGAACCTGATTTACCTCTGCCGGTTTTGCTAGTGTTGCTTGTGCTCCAAACGCACCAAATGCTAAAGTTGAAGCCAATGCCACTGTTAAAATTGGTTTTTTCATCGAATACCTCCCAATAGATTAATAGAGTTCGCCTATTAAATTTTATAATGTTTAGAAAACTCTTATAAGGGTAGAAGAGACTAGAATCCCATAGGTCATTTATTCTATTTATTGGATTAAATGTAAAATACAGTAATTTTATAATAGGCATAAAAATACACATAAAAAGGCCACCATTCCGAAGTGGAATGATGGCCATCTTTCTTTTTCAACTTTTACTTCATCAAATCATGATCCACATAGCGCTCGCCGTTTAATTCACTAATCACGTTAATCGCTACCTTTGCACCGTCGCCTGCTGTAATAATTGTATGAACGCTAACTCCGGCAATCGTTCCAGCCGCCCAAATGCCGTCCATATTGGTTTTGCCGTCTGCATCTACATCCAATACCGTCTTAATGCGCGGCTCTGTGCCCGGTTTTGTTTTTAAACCGACTTTTTCTGCAAGATCTGTAAGAAGCCCAGTCGCAATAATCACATGCTTCGCAGAATATGTGTTGTCCCCAGCTGTAACCGTATAGCCACCATCTGCTTTCTCGATGTTTTCAACCGTAGCCTCTGCGATCTCCGCTCCAAATTTCTCCGCCTGCTTTTTGCCCGTTTCCACCAGTTCAGGGCCTGTAATTTCCATGATGCCATAATGGTTTTCTACCCAGGCACGCTTTGTAATGCTTTTATCATTATCAAGAACAGCAACCTTCTTCCCCGCTTTTGCGGCAAAAAGCGCAGCACTTGCACCAGCAGGACCAGCTCCGACAACTAAAATATCATACATCTCAGCACTTCCTCCTTTAAACATTATCTACCTTAAAGTTTATCTAAATTAATAATAATTGTAAAATAATGTGTTTGGAGATAAAATTGTCCATATTCAATCCTCATCCTTAATATCACGGTCCTCCGGTATAGGTTCATTTAAAATCTCTTCAACAAGATCCTTATATTTCTCCATTTGCTTTAAATGGGTGTTAAACTGCTCCTTATAGATCAAATATTGCTCCCCGTCATGAATTGCACGGATTTTTTTTTGCTGAATTAGGCTCTCTACATATGCTTCCGGATAGGATAAAAACTCTGCGGTTTCTTTAATGGTAAGGTACATGTTAATCATTCCTTCTTTATTTTCGGTCTATTATTTTCATCTTCCAATTTACTGGCACTAGATGACTCTACTAAAATCAGATAGAATAGTAAATGTTAATACGATTTCACGCATTTTATGCACTTTTATTATACAGCTATTATGGAGGAATAAAAAAATACTTATTTGACTGAATTCCAGCCCTCCTTTCAGCCAAATAGAGAACAGGAGGAAAACAAGCTATGGATAAAAAAAGGCTATTGGGCTTATATATCGTCATCAGCCTTATCTGGGTATTTGGAACTAATTATCTCTTAGACATGCTTGAACCTTCTTCTCTTGCTTATTACCTTAAAAGGGGTAAAGAATTTCTGTACATTCTGGTTACAGGATGGCTGCTCTATTACTTTATGAGCAAAAGAGAAGAACTTAGTGCTTCAAGGGAAGATGAAAAGCGGCTGTCCACTTTAATCAATTCCATGGTGGACTTTGTAAATTTCAAAGATGGAGAAGGCCGCTGGATTGAATCCAATGAATTTGGCCTGAAGTTATTCAACCTTGAGAAGGTTGACTATAAAGGAAAAAAGGACTCGGAATTGGCTGAGTATACAGATTTTTACGCTGACGCACTTCGGTACTGTGAAGCGTCAGATGAAGAGGCATGGAAAAACGGGAAAATCACCCGCCTGGAAGAAGTCATTCCCTTGCCCGATGGGACAGTAAAGACCTTTGACACGATTAAGGTTCCCCTTTTCCATTCAGACGGAACAAGGAAAGGCCTCGTGATTATCGGACGTGATATCACGGAAAGAAAACAAGTGGAAACATTGCTCGAAGAAAGCCAGCAGCAATACAAATCATTGTTTGAATACAATACAGAGATTGTTTATATGACCGACCTTGATGGAACGATTATGAAGGTGAATCCTCAATTTAAGGCTGTGACAGGCTATAGCCCTGAGGAAACGCTTGGAAAGAATATTTATGATATTTCACCTGACCGTTATAAAGGGAAAGTGAAAGAAGACTTCACATCCATCCTCCAATATAAAAAGCCAAGAACATGTGAATTTGAATTTATGCATAAGAACGGCGGCCAAATAACGTTACAATGCACTGCCCTGCCGATTATCGTTAACGGGCAAATTGGAGGAATAATCGGCTATGGAAAGGATGTGACAAAGCTCCGGCAGGCAGAGGAAAGATTGCGCCGGACCGAAAAACTTTCCGTTGTTGGCGAGCTGTCTGCAAGTGTTGCCCATGAAATCAGAAACCCGCTGACATCCTTAAAAGGCTTTGTGCAGCTAATGCAGCTGGAGGATGAAAAGCATCAATTCTATTATCAGATCATGCAGGAAGAGCTGGATCGGATTAATCATATTGTCGGCGAGCTGCTGCTGCTGGCTAAGCCGCAGGATATTTGCTTTACAAAAGCAGACATCCAGACCATTCTGTTTAATGTTATTTCACTTCTAAAAACAGAAGCCAGCATGCATAGCGTTGAAATTGAATTTTTGTTAAAATCCGATGTATTCATGATTGAATGCGAACCAAACCAGTTAAAACAGCTCTTTATAAATATTATTAAAAATGCTATTGAGGCTTCTAATGAAGGCGGCAAGGTGGTCATAACCCTCATGTCTGATGATGACCAGGTTACCATTCTTGTAAAGGACGATGGATGCGGAATGTCAGAAGAACGGCTTAACCGAATCGGTGAACCTTTCTACTCCTCCAAGGAAAAAGGAACCGGCCTCGGTCTTACTGTCAGCTTCAAAATTGTTGAATCCCACAACGGCTCCATTCATTTCAATAGTGAAAAAAGCAAAGGAACCGAAGCAGTCATTAAACTGCCTGTCAAAAAGCAAACTCCCATTACGGAAGCAGAATTGACAATCTAGACATGAAAAGAGCGATTTCAATCAAACGTTTGATTGAAAATCGCTCTTTTTAATATTTATTAAGCCAAAATGTTGTTGACGTTGGCTTTAACAAGGAAATCCGCGATGTAATCAGAGGGAAATTCCATTTTATCAACGAAAAAATCACTATATCAACGAATTTGGACGGTATGTCGACGAATCGTAAAATTGCCACCCTGGCTGCAGCCGCTAGTTCCCCTTAATCTCCAGCAGCTTCTGCCTTAAATCACTTTCCATGTTGGCGAGATCATGCTCAGCCTGGCGGCGTTTGTTCCGGCCTTCTTCCTGAATCCTCAAAGTCTCTTCAAGAGTGGAAATGAGGTTCTCCTGTGTTTTCTTTAATGTTTCAATATCTACAATGCCGCGTTCATTCTCACGCGCCGTCTCAATTGTATTCATTTTCAGCATTTCAGCATTTTTCAAAAGAAGGTCATTCGTTGTTTTTGAAACCTTCTTCTGGGCTTCTACCGCATGGCGCTGCCGGAGCAGTGTCAACGCGATCGCCACCTGGTTCTTCCAAAGCGGAATGGACGTCATGATCGACGATTGAATCTTTTCCACCAATGCCTGGTTCGTGTTCTGAATCAGGCGGATTTGCGGAGCACTTTGAATCGTGATTTCACGGCTTAGCTTCAAGTCATAAAGACGCTTATCCAGGCGGTCGGCAAACTGAATCATATCGTTTACTTCCTGGAACTTCATCTGGTCTTTTGTTTCCTCTGCCTTTTTCTTAAGCTCCGGAATCGTTTTTTCATGGAGTTCTTCAAGCTTGAGCTCCCCTGCCGCAATATACACATTCAAAGCATGGAAATACTCTTTATTATTTTCATAGAGCTTATCAAGCATGACTATATCGGAAAGCAAGAGGTTTTTGCTGCGCTCAAGCTTTACGCTGATCCGGTCAATCTGGGCTCCTGTTTTCTGGTACTTGGAAAGCACTTCCTGAACAGAGCCAGAAAGCTTTCCAAACATCCGTGCAAAAAAAGAGGCTTTCTCTGGCTTTAGTTCGTCAGGGTTTACATCATTAAATTTCTTCATTAAGTCATTAATAATTTCCCCTACTTCGCCGACGTCCTTTTTTTGAACATGCTCCAGCATCGTATGGGAAAAAGATAATAGCTTTGACTGGGCCGGCGTTCCATAAGAAATCATCGCCTGATGATTGGCCGGGTCTATTTGCCTGGCAAGCTGAAAGGCCTTTTCCCGATTTTCTTCTGGTATGACATCAATCAGCCTTGTCCGCTTTTCCTCCCGGGACGGGGCTGAGGCAAGCTCCTCCTTTTCCCCAAATGGGTCAGCCAGCAGGTCATCCACCAAGTTCGCATTATTTGTATTTTTTAACAGGGGAGAATTTTCTTCAGTCATTTTAATCTCCTGCTTTCATCTTGAATTCTCGAATCTTTTATCTTTTCAATAGAATTCTTGGCAACATCAATTTCAAAGTTAAGCTGATCAATATCTTCCTCTATAACCCGATGAAGGTCCTCCTCCACATGATGGGTCAGCGCATCAAGTGTACGGCGGGTTTCTTCAAGCGACTGATTCAATTCACGTGTCTTTTTAGGCTGAGACGACAGAAAAACATATTTTTCTGCCAATTCCACTGCGGAATCAAGATGTGAAAAATAAAATTGCTCCGCCTGGTAAAAGCGCTTCGGTTCCTTTCTTGTCAGCCTATAGATCCTTCTCGTTACTCTCATGAACTCCATCCGCTGCTTAAGGGTTGGGAAATGGCGAATCGAAAACATCGCCTTATGCAAACGGGTTAACTTTCGCTTCGCTTCATCAAGGTTTCTCTTTATATATTGGTATTCCCTTCTCGTCAATCCATGCTTTTTTAAGAATCGGTGCCGCTGAATCACTCCGCCTGCCCAATATGTGAGAAGTCCGGTTCCGACACCATATACACCTGACAAGAGAAAGGTTTGATCAAAAGCAAAATAACTTACCAGCCAAACACTGACCGACAACGGAAACGCCGTCAGCATGCGGAAAGCAAACGCTAAAAAAGAATTCATCTCTATCGACTCCTGACTCATAGTCCTACTTATTTATACGTTCCTTGCAAACATAAAGTTTCATCCACAGACATAATTACAGCATCTTTCACCAAAATCAGGCACCTGCCCTTAAACCTATTAAAACACTTTTAAAAAACTTCTCAAGTATAAAGATACAAAAAACCCCGCCTCCCCGCCATAGACCACGTAAGTAAAGACATCTAAGACCTGAGACGTATTTACTTCGTTTTTCCTATATAAAAAAGCATTTGCCCCGAAACCCGCAAATGCTTTTATAGCTATATAAGATTTTATCCATGAATTTGAGCAGCTGCCTTGCTATTTGACTGCCAATGCGCGCTTGCCCATAGCATTATAAATTTTAATAAACTTGTCTTTTGGCATTTTCACGTCTTTTTTGACTGCTTCGCTATCATTAAAATAAACATAGTCAGCATCCACTCCGGTTACAACAATACAGTGCAATGGAGTCGGGGCACTAATGGTTTTTCCCGCAGGCGTTTTCCAGCTTCTTTTATTAGGCATTTCATGGCTGATCGTAAACCATGCCAGCACGGGGCTGCCTTGAGAAACATGCTTTTCTATTTCCGAAAAATCTTTTCCTGTCATATTCACTCCGCCTGGACGGTACTGATCCAGTAATTTTTTCAGTGGTCCCGGGTTTATCGTGTGGCCATTCCCAAAAGGAGTTCCAACAAACCCGATATCCGGATCTCCCCAAGTTTTAATAGATCCGTCTGTATTTCTCACTAACTCAGTTGAATCATAAGGCATTTGTTTCGCAAGAGTAGTTTTCCTGATATTTACACCGTAATATTTTAACGCCATGGCTAGTGACGTCACTTCACAGCCGCTTGGCAATTCAGGCCGCTGTGCAATAAGCGGGACATTTAGCTTGGCTACTCGGGTGTCACTTATAGTCACATATTCGCCGCTCACATAGCCTGAAGTGCCATTATATGAAATTTTATACCAGCCATTGCTTTCCTTATGTATAACGCTCAATACCGATCCATTCTTCAAGAGGCCGATTTTACTGTAATTCAATCCTGGACCCTTGCGGACATTCAAAGCGGTTGCATCCACCCGGTAGAGCTTATCATTCGTTTTCACGAATTGGCCGCTGACATAGCCTGTTTGGCCTTTGTATGTAATCTTGTACCACCCGTTATCCAGCCTCTGTATTACCTGAATACTGCTGCCTTGAGGCAAGCTTCCTACCCGTTCATAATCTGTTCCGGGTCCCAAACGGACATTAAGATTGGTTGCATCAACGATGTAAGTTGAAGAAGCTGCTTCTGCCATGCTTTGATTAGAACTTAATGGAGCCAATGGTGAAAACACCCCTCCTGTCAAAATAGCAGCAGCAACTGATCCCTTTAATAGTGCCCTTTTTCCAGGCCGACCTTTCAATCTATTCATATTCTCTCCTCCAAACAATGTCGAATTTACGAACTATTTTAAAAATATAGGTTAAGATACAGCTAGTCTACCTCTTTGGGACTGGAAAAATTTTATTGAATCTAAAGGATTAACTAGTTTCATAAATGCAGGAAAATCGGCATCCGAAGATACACCCTCTTTATTCAAAAAAATTGACATATGATGTGCATAGATGAAAGGGGATCATTCAACCTTTGTTTAAATGGGAGATTAATAGGGAATACACTCTTGTACCAATTTTCATACATCACGGAGGAAAACATAATGAAAAAGCACTATTTTTATATAATCATTTTTTTTATTGGTTCCATTGTTTCTCCAGCTACAGGTTTTGCGTCACAAACTAAGGATCAGAATAACAAGGTTATTTTGATTTCCTTTGATGGTATGCGCAACGATCTGACAAAGAAATATGTGAAGGACGGTAACCTTCCTCATATCGAGTCTCTTATGAAAAATGGAGTAGCTGCCAAAGACTCCAAGACTGTTACCCCATCACTAACTGCTCCCTCCCATGCGGCAATTGCAACGGGTGCAGCTCCTTCCGAAACCGGCATGGTCAGCAATAAGTGGCAGGATCCACACAAGGAATTGGCAAACGGAGAGAGTGCCTTTCACCAGCCTCTTGATAAGAGCCCGCTTTGGAAGGAAGCCAAAAAGAACGGCAAAACAACAGCTACTGTCCTGTTTCCCGGGTCAAACCCTAATGCCGGTTCGCAGGCAGATTACGCAGTCTATTACGGTGAAACTTGGGCAGAAAGCTCATTGGACAAGCTAAACTTCATAATTACTGACGGCGGGAAACACACTGAAAAAAGCTTTAGTCCTATAAAAGAAGCGAAAATGAAGCTGTCCCTGCAAAAAGCCAAAAATAGAGAAATCAATATTTTGGCAATGGACACAACAGATGATGGCAAAACAAATTATGACCGTTTTATTCTTTCACATAATCGTTCTGCTTCTCAGGATGATTCTGCAGTAAAAGCCAATGAATGGGGTTCCTTCCCTGTGAAGGTAGATCGCAAATCGGCAGGCTTCTGGTTTAAACTGAAGGCAGATCCAGCTCTCGAAAAGGCAAGCATTTACCGGACGGCTGTCACTTCAGCCCTCATTAAAGGACCAGCAGGCTTCAAAGAAGAAATCAGCTCGGAATACGGTTTCTTTCCTGTCCAGGATGATACAAAGGCTTTTAGGAAAGGCTGGATTTCAAGAGAGGAATATGAAGAAATCAGTTCCCGCTTTGCCAGCTGGACGACAGATGTCTCTCTTCATATAAAAGAAAAATACCAGCCCGACTTGCTGATGTTCTACGCACCGCAAATTGACCATGAATCACACCATTTCCTCCTGACAGATCCAAGACAGCCAGAATATACAGAGGAAAGGTCAAAGAAGCATATGAAATATATTGAATGGTCCTATAAGCTTGCTGATGACGTGGTCGGGAGAACAATGGACAGCTTAAATAAAAATGACCACCTGCTGATTGTTTCAGATCACGGAATGGAGCCAGTACACACGATCCTGGCCCCAAACACGTTATTAAAAGAAGCAGGCCACCTGAAGACCGATAAGGAAGGAAAGGTTGATGCAGAGAAATCAAAAGCTATCGCTGTTGCCAGCGGATCCGCTGCACAGATTTATATTAATAAAGACCTCTCTGAACCAGAAAAGGAAAAGGTAACCAGGGAAGTTGAAAATCTTTTTAGCACGTATCAAATAAAACCTGAGTTTAAAAAAGCAGCACTCAAGCAGTATTTTGTTGAAATGGGCGATACCCTCCTGCAAAAGCGCTTTAGCGACTTTGACCAAAAAACAAGGCAATTTTTCAATTATTTATTGCGCAAAAAGGAACATCCCTATCAAGTTGCCGATGGAAGTGAACAAGAAAAAGACCATCCCAACGAAGGCGAAATCCTCCTGCTTGGAGCCAAGGGCTTTATGATGGGCAGCGGGCTAACGAAAGCCGAACTTCCTGTAATAGAGCTTGGCAGCCACGGAAGCGACCCTGATCGAAAAGAGCTTAAAGCGGTATTCATCGCCCAAGGTCCTTCGTTCAAAAAGGACGAAAAAACCGGTTCGATTACTACACTTGATATCGCCCCAACTGTGTATAAAATTTTAGGCATTCCTCGCCCTGACTTTCTTGAAGGTGAAGTGCCCGAGGATACTCTTAAATAAGGAAAAGGCCTTGCGGAGATGCAGGGCCTTTTGTTGTTTATTTTCTTTAAATGTACATTTCAATCATTTAGATGCCGGACTCTTCTTTTGTCGCTGGGATCCTCTCTTTACACGCAGTTTTCCTTCTTTTACTCGGTTCCCATTCTTCATAAAATAACCCATTCCACAAAGAGATAAGACACATCATAACTATATGCTATCGAGCTCCACCAGCACAGTGGTGCCTTCCCCAATTTGGCTTTCTATTCTCATCGAGCCATGGTGCTCCTGGATGATTTTATTGCTGACCGTGAGCCCAAGACCGATTCCCTTATCTTTTGTCGTGTAAAATGGTGTTCCAAGGTAGCTTAATAAATCTGCATGAATCCCTGGTCCTTCATCTGAAAAAGCAACTCTCACACGCTTATGATTTGTTCTTTCAACGCCAATACGGACATTTCCGCCATTAGGCATGGCTTCAATCGCGTTTTTCAGGAAGTTGACAAACACCTGCTTCAGCTGGTGAGGGGAACATAGTAACACGATGTTATCTTCAACATAGTCAAGCTGGATTTGAACATTATGAAGCAGAGCCTGCGGGTGTAGGACATTAATGGTGCTTTCCAGGATAGATATTAAATTTCCTTTCTCGAACTCGATCGCCTGGGGCTTAGCCAGCGACATAAATTCATTTACAATCATGTCAATTCTCTCAAGCTCTTCCATAATAATAGACAAGTAGTCATCCTGCTTTTCCTGGTTAACACTTGACTGGAGAAGTTTTGAAAACCCTTTCAATGAAGTGAGCGGATTTCGGATTTCATGGGCAACGCCCGCAGCCAGCTGGCCAATAATGGAAAGGCGATCCAGATTCCGCAGCGCAGCATCGTTATTGACCCTGTCGGTAATATTTCTGCCTACTGCCACGAATAACTCATTTTCCCCTTCTTCATTTAAAATCGGAGAAATACTCGTCTCGACAAAAACAGTTTCGCCGCCGGATGTGAATAATTTCGTTTCGATCAGCTGAGGCTCACCGGTTTCCAATAGATTTTGAAACATCCAGTGAAATTTTTCTTTTTCCTCTGGCGGCATGACGTCACAGCAGTTTTTGCCAACGAGCTCCCTTGGAGAATAGCCCAAAACCTTTTCATGTGAAGGGGATGCATAAATAAGTGTTTGGTCCTTTTTAAAAACCTTAATCATATCTGTCGTATTTTTCGTAATTAAGTCATAGAGCTCCCTCGTTTTCCTTAACTCTCTTTCCATGCTTTTTAAATCAGTCATATCCCGGAAAATAGCGAGGACCGCTATGATTTTGCCCTTTGAGTTCCGGAAAGGAGAATAGGACACTGAAATATCCAAAACCGAGCCGTCCTGATGATAGCGCTGCGTCATTACATTGCTGTATACTTTTCCAAGCTTGACCAATTTTATAATATCCTTAACCTCGTTAGGATTTTGAAATTCTGTAAACTTTTTTCCGATTACTTCTTTTTCGGTATAGCCAAAAATCACCGTGTACATATGGTTTACTCTTATAAAACGGTTTTCCATATCAATTATGGCAACCCCATCTGCCGTACAATTCAGGAACAAATCTATTAATTCATCAGGATTGGAATAGATCGAATCACCATCATTCCCCAGAATCGGGAAACCTTTTATCAATGAGCTCACCCCATTTTCCGACTTTATTAAATCTATTTTACAGAATTTTACGATAAAAAACATGAAAATCGTCGGAAAAACCTACATTTTTAAGAAGCCCAGGTTTCTTAAGGAAAAAACTCTGTGAAAATTGGAAGAGGTTAGGAGTAGAGTGGCAGAAAACAAAGAATCAAACTAGAAATCAGGACTATTCAACTACTTCTATACCCATTACCCTAATACTTTTTGCTATGCACAGTAAAAAAGGCAACTCCCCTAGGGTTAGCTGCCTTCTCTCCACTCAATTTTCGCAACCGCCTCACAATGCATAGTCTGCGGAAACATATCAACCGGCTGCACTTCAACAGTCTTGTATCCGCCGTCCTCCAGGATGCGCAGATCCCTCGCAAGCGTTCCGGGGTTGCAGGACACATAAACAACCTTCTTTGGCTTCATTCTTAGGATGGTTTGCAAAAGGGCTTCGTCACAGCCTTTTCTCGGCGGATCCACAACAAGTACATCCGCTGTATTGCCCTTTTTATACCAGTCGGGAATGACTTCTTCAGCTTTCCCAACTGCGAACCCGGCATTAGTAATTCCGTTTAGGGCTGCATTCCGCTTAGCATCCTCAATTGCTTCAGGTACGATTTCAACACCGAAAACCTCTTTGGCTTTCTGAGCCAAGAAAAGGGAAATCGTCCCGATTCCGCAATACGCATCGATTACCTTTTCTTCTCCGCTCAAGTTCGCATACTCCAGCGCTTTATCATATAATACCTTCGTTTGCTCAGGATTCACCTGATAAAAAGAGCGTGCAGAAATGGCAAATTTAATATTCCCGATGAAGTCATAGATGACTTCTTCTCCCCACAAGACCCTAGTAACATCGCCCATGATTACGTTCGTCTTTTTTGTATTCACATTATGGACAACTGATTTAACACCTTGAACACTTCCGACAATCTCTTCCACGATCTTCTGCTTATGAGGCAGCTCGTTCGTTCTCGTGACCAGCACAATCATCACTTCACCAGTAACAAGCCCGTAGCGCGTCATGACATGGCGGAGTTCACCTTTGTGCCTGCCTTCATCATAAGCACGAACACCGTATCGGCCGCAAATTTCCTTTACCTTCTGGACCACCTCATCATTTTTTTCCTGCTGAATGAGGCATTCTTTCATATCAATGATTTGGTGAGTACGCTGCTGGTAAAATCCGCCGATCAGCCCGCCTTCCTGCTCGCCAATCGGCACCTGTGCTTTATTGCGGTAGCGCCACGGATCCTTCATGCCTAGGACTGGATGAACCTTTATATTCTCAAGCTTGCCAATCCGGGTCAGCACATCCCTGACCTGCTTTTCTTTTGCAAGAAGCTGCCCCTCATAACTCAAATGCTGAAGCTGGCAGCCCCCGCATTCTTTATAGATCGGACATGGAGCCTCAACCCGGTATGGACTTTCTTCGTACGTTTCAATTAAACGGGCGAATCCGTACCCTTTGTTGACCTTAATAACCTTTACCTTTGCCTTTTCGCCGGGAAGCCCGTTTGGCACAAACAGCGGATAGCCGTCTACTTTGGCAACCCCCGCTCCCTCATGGGTCAAATCCTCAAAAGTAACATCTATATATTCATTTTTTTGAACTGGTAATGTTCTGTTCATTGTTTTCTTCCTTTTCAGCTTAATTCCGTGACCTTTTTGACTAGAGAGATTGTATCACAAAAGAGCAGTAAATACGAAATCGGATACTACCTATCGTTTGTGGAGGACTTTTTTTGCCTCGCCAAGATCTTAGCAGGCCTATTTGCTAATTCAGATGTTCTATTTGCAGTCTCGCTAATCTATTTGCAAGTTCAGCGTTTTTATTTGCAGAATCCGCTGTTCTATTTGCAAGGAGTATTATGCTATTGAGCGTTCACAATTTCCCCCGCAGCCTGCCCCCACTCTTGCAATCCTCTTCTCCAAAAAACAAAAAGTCCGCTCCAAAGAGCGGACTTCCTTATTCATGCGGACTTTCCCAATCTGTCGGGCGGTCTTCTTCACGGATCTGGTCAATTGGCACAAAAACTTCCAAATGCCTGTAGAGGTTGACGAATTCGGCTGGAAGCAGCCCGCCAAATTCGCCGTCCAGGTTAAGCTGGACTTTTTCTTTGGCTTGGACCTTAATCCGGTTTGCCTGAGTATAGATCACGTTCGGATCTTTGACATGCTCTCCGCGGACTGCCAGTGTAGCAATCCGTATAAAGTCGGCTAGATTGGTTTTCTTTAATATCAGCAGGGAGAACATCCCGTCATTGATGCTGGAATCAGGAGCAAGCTTTTCAAAGCCGCCTACTGAATTTGTTAGCCCCACAAGGAAAAGCATAACTTCCCCTTCAAACATTTTTCCATCAAACTCGATGCTCACTTCAGTTGAACGGATGGAAGGAAGCATTTCAATCCCTTTTAAATAGTAAGCAAGCTGGCCGATCATTGTTTTTAGCTTGCTTGGCACTTCATAGGTCAGCTCTGTCAGCCTTCCGCCCCCGGCAATATTAATAAAATATTTTTCATTGATTCGGCCTATATCAACTGGGATTGTATCCCCTTTGACAATGATATCAGCCGCCGCTTCTATATCCCTTGGAATATGAAGTGCCCGTGCGAAATCATTTGTGGTCCCGGTCGGGATAATCCCAAGGCGCGGACGGTAATCCTGCTCGGCTAGCCCGTTTACAACTTCATTGATTGTACCGTCGCCGCCGGCTGCAATCACCAAATCAAAGCGGCGCTCAACAGCTGCCCGTGCTGCTTTGATCGCGTCCCCCTCGCAAGTTGTAGCATGGCAGGAGGTTTCATAGCCTGCCCCCTCCAGCTTTTGCAGAACCTCTGCCAAATGCCTTTTAAAAATTTCACGGCCTGAGGTTGGATTATAAATAATTCTTGCTCTTTTCATAGCCCATCATCCTATTATTTAATCAACTTTGTCTTAATCCGTTTATATAATTCCATCTTTTTACATCATAGCGAATAGACATGCACTTAGCAATTTTTACGTTGCACTCCGGTTTCTATTCTATTCACTTCCGCCTGTTTTCACAAGTAGCAGATGGCACAAAAGAATTATACCCTCATCCGGGCAAAAAGTATCCTGATTAAGCATTATTTCTCAAAAGAATAATAGGCTATGCCCTTTAGACTTGTTTCAGATCCTTCAGGACAAGGCTTTTTACATAATCAATGACTGTTCTATATGGATATTCTTTATTTAAAACGCTATGAAGCATTGCACCATCCATTATGGTCCAAAACATGCCGGCTACGTAATTCGGATCTGCATCCGGGCGGAATTCTCCTGCAGCCTGCCCTTCTTCCATAATATCGGTTATGAGTTTTAAAAAGAACTTCTTTCCTCTTTCATTCAAAATCCGATTTAAATTTTCATCCCTGGACGAATGTAATGTAAATTCGAGATGAACCACAATTTTATCCTTGCGTTCCTGGCTAAACGGGCTCATTTCCCTGTATAAATCAAAAAGATACTCAAGCTTTTCTTCAGCTGTAGATAGGTTGGAAATTCTCTCTACAAGCCTGGCATTCGTTGCTTCTGTCTGCTCGTTCATAAGCTCAAGATAAATATCCTCTTTGCTTTTAAAATAATTATAGATGGCGCCTTTGCTTATTCCCGAATAGGCAACAATGTCATCAATCGTAGCAGCCTGGAAGCCCTTCCTGGCAAAGCAGGCAAGTGCGCCGGCAAGAATCTCTTTTTTCTTTTTCCGCTTATATTCCTCGGATACGATAGGCGTCAAATTTGTCCCCCCGTTGTAATTAAGTTAACTTTTTATTAAGTTTCTCATTCTCTTGTCCATGCTTACCTGAAGCTTTTAAATTCATGGCGCAGAATGCCCATTATGTAATTGTCAAAGTATTCCCCATCATATAAAAGCTCTCCGCGGAATGCACCCTCACGGACAAACCCAACCTTTTCGTAAAATTTCTCATCCACAGAAACATTTTTTGTTAAAGGAATCCTCTTTTAGGATTTCTTTTATATAAAGGTCGGCATGCTCCTTAGTAATTGCGGAATCTTCTTTTACCAAACCCGCTTCCAGCAAATCTTCTTTTATTTTATCGAGAAACAAATCCCTGATTGCTGCTGATCGGCAAGGCTGCATTTGGGCTGCCAAGTCCCAAATCCACTGCTCAAGATGGACGCTTTTGCTCTTTTTCTGCATTTCATACGGAACCTGCTTTCTTCCCACATTCCTCACTCCTCAAGACTATTATTTTAAAATAAACTGATTGGTCTTTTTTATTGTAAAATAATTATCTAGAATTTTCAATTATTTTAGAAGACAGCTCTGTTAAATTTGCATGTTGTTTTCCGCTCTGTCAACAGGGTGCAAATATCAGCAATGAGCATGAACAAAGCCAAAAAAAGAAAACTCCTAATTACTTATTAAGAGTTTAATCCTTTTCAAGCTTTTCTGCTTCGCTTTTAGTGCCTTCAAGCATCTTCACTAGCCCGCCAATGAGCAGCAGGCAGGTAAATGCAATTGGAAAGCAGCGTTCAAACCAGGTTCCATGGGCAAATGCTTCCTTTTGTTCTTCTGCCACATTCAGCACAGGGGGTTCTTTTACTTTATCAACTGTAATTTGTGCCATGACAAGATTAGTAAATTCGTCTTCTCGTGGCATTGCCGGCAGAGCATGTTCCTCTTCTTCCATCGCCTCAAGGTAAACTTCCAAACAATGGTCGCAAATATAGAGATGATCTTCATAGGCTTTGCGGTCAGCATCTCCCAGCTCATTTTTCACATATTTATGCCATTCTTCTCGTGAGTAATGATCCATGAAAAATCATCTCCTTTCAATTTTCCTAAAAAGACGTACACCGGCAATGCACCCTTTATATCCTGCTGGGTATTTAGTAGCTCATTCGCGTGCCAATTTTTTTACAGCAAGTAAAGGTTATTCTATTTATAACTTCGAATTCAAATTTTTCTTTTTGAGTGCCGAAATAATCATAATCTAGAGAATCATACAATTCAACACTTTTTTAGACAAAAAAATACCCTCAAAAATTGAGGGTTACTAGGTTTCAAAAATACAAACATGGCAAGCATGCGGAATGGTATGAGATACATTTTCTCCAAATAGGGTGTGCAGCTTTTTTAATAAAACTGAAGAAATTTCTTCTCTTTTCTCCGCTGGCGCACACGCAAGATTGGATAGCGACATAATCCGATCCACCCACTCCTCGTTGCTGAAAACTACTTCATAGTCCAGTTTGTAAAAGTCTCTAAGTTCAAGTCCGTTCTCCTGCCATTCAGAGAACCACTCAACAGGGAACCCGTTAATCCGCTGCCTTGACTCTGCCTTCGAGCCAGCTGGCAAGAGAGGTTGCCCTAAATGGCCTTCCAATACTTCAATTGCCGCTTCAACCGCCAGGCTGCCTGGCAAAAATCCGGAATCAGCCACTATCAATTTTCCCTTTGGCTTCAATATCCTCTTTATTTCCTTTAAGGCCGCTTCCCGATTGAACCAGTGCCAAGCTCTGAAAACGGTCACTATATCAAAGTGATTCGCCTCCAACCCTGTATCCTCTGCAGTTCCGTGCAAATAAGGGATATTCTCATATCTTGCCAAATTGATCCGTACGGCTTCATCAAGCATCTCCACCGAAGGTTCCACACCAATTACTTCTGCCTTCCTCAGCTTCAGCTTTCTTGTCAAAATTCCTGTGCCAGAGCCTATGTCTGCAATCTTCTTTCCTCCAAACGAGATGCCTCGCAGGTTTAAGCTTTCAAAAAAGCTCACCGGGATATCGTTTCTCGACCTCGCATAGCTTTTTGCTGCCTGCCCGAAATTCGCTTTTGCCATATTCCTCACCGCCAACTATTCAAATAATTTCGATTTCCACTTTAAACAAAACCATTATATGGTAAACTGTATGCAATGACAACGAAAGAGGGTGCTTCGGAAAAATTTATTTTTTAAGCAAGGACAAATTTAAACAAGGATTGAATATATTGATAAAAAAGGATTGATACGATGACGTTACTTATTTTTCTAGCAGCGTATCTGATTGGATCGATTCCTACCGCATTATTAGTTGGTAAGTACGCATTTCAGATCGACATCCGAAATCACGGGAGCAATAATCCGGGTGCGACCAATACACTGAGGGTGCTTGGAAAAAGAGCAGCTATTGTGGTCTTGCTTGTTGATATCGGAAAAGGTGCACTCGCTGCGGCATTGCCTTTTCTATTGCAAGCTGATGCAGATCCGCTTATGGTTGGCCTGATTGCTGTAGCCGGGCATTGCTATCCTATTTTCGCAGGGTTCCGGGGGGGAAAAGCCATTGCCACCACGGCAGGCGTTTTGCTTGTGGCAAACATTTGGATGTTTTTGATTGCTTATATTTCGTTTATTGCAGTCATCTATATAACGAAATATGTATTTTACGGCTCCCTATCGGTTGGTGCTTCTTTACTGGTTTATTCCCTCTTTATACCAGGGCATAAACATGAACTTATCTTTTCTATTTTCCTTTTACTTTTAATTTTTCTGCACCGCTCCAATATTAAGAACTTTATTGACAAAAAAGAACCCAAGATAAACGATAAACGGTTAAAAGATGACCGCCTTCCTCCGAAGGATCATAAAAAACGCGCATAAAAAAGGTCCGGAGACTGATGCCGCATTCAGCGTCCGGGCCTTTTTTTTGATTTATCACATGAAAGTCTCCGATGTAGCAAATCCTTTGAATAATGATTAATTAAAGGAGCTTGTATATGTTCTTGATACTAAAAATATTAAGTATTTACTTAATAACAATCATGATCATGAGACTGATGGGTAAATCGACCATTATCCAGATGACCCCCTATGATTTAGTTGCCATTATCATTGTCGGGACTGTTGCCTCCGAGCCACTCATTAGTACTGAATACCTGCCTACTCTAGTGGCTTTAGCGATTCTAGTTGGCCTGCATATTTTATTTTCATATCTTACTTTAAATCAAATCGGCAACCGTTTTTTCCTTGGTGAACCTACAATGCTGATCAAAAAAGGTGAAATCCTGGAGGATAACCTGGAGAAATCCCACCTTTCTATGTCACAGCTTCTCTCTATCCTCAGAAGCAAGGGATTTCCGAAAATTGCAGATGTGGACTACGCCATCCTTGAGCCAATTGGTGAAGTAAGCATTATCCCAAAAGTAGCCAATACACCCGTAACAGTAGAACACTTAAACATTTCCATACAGGATGAAGGCCTCCCAATTGCTGTTATTGTTGATGGGAGAATCCAGCAGCGTAACCTCCAATTGCTTGGCCAAACAAAGGAATGGCTGATAGAGCAGCTCCTTGAAAACAATCTTAATGAAAAGGATATTATGTATGCGTATGTAAATGAGAAATCGAAAAAACTAAATATAAACAGACGGAGATAATTTTATCGTATTTTGGTTTGTCATCTAAAATATTGGGTATAAGAAATGAGTTAAGGCAAATATTGAAATTCATTTTTACTTTAAATATACATATCAATATCAGGGGGTAATGGTATGACCAACGAAGGCTTAATTTTACAAACAAAGATAGATGGCTTTGATTTTAATTGGGACCTGGACTCAGGTACCTTTAATTTCGTGGGCGATGATGCAGTGCTTTTCTGGATTAAATCAGCCATGAAAAGTTTTTTTGATACCATTGAAGAGATTTCCGGAAAAGAAACTTCCAGTCTTGTCCTGGAAACAACAGGCTTCAGGCAAGGAATGGTAGTGGGAGAATTTTTCAAAAACATGAATCTGCCTGTAGAGGATGTCGCTAATATTATCCCTAGAATCTATGCTTCAGCCGGGTGGGGAAAATTTACGATAACCGAGGTAGATCCCGAATCAAAAACGGCCAAAGTCAGGCTCGTTGATAGCTGGGAATATAAAATAAACAAAGAGCAAGGGAAAAACGAATCCGGGTCATTTCTGCCGGGACATTTCGCCGGTATCTTTTCTGCCGTATTTGGAACAAGCCTCTGGTACAAAAAAGTGACCGACCAATTGGGCGAGCATGATTATACAGACTTGGAATATTTCCCTTCATCCGTTACTGTGGAAGAAAATATCCATGCCCTCGCAAGACGCGAGGAATCAATGAGAATCAGCGAGCTGGAAAAATTGGTGGAAGACCGGACCAGAAACCTTAAAGAGCTTGTGAAAGAAATCTCTTCACCAGTAATCCCGGTATTGGATGGTATCGTCGTCGTTCCGCTACTAGGCAGATATGATGAATTTCGTTCAGAGGAACTCGTTGATAAAACCTTACACAGCCTCCCAAAGTACCAGGCTGACTGCCTGATCCTTGATTTAACAGGATTGAACCAGTCCATTAGTGCCTACACTGTTGAGTTCCTAAGCAAGCTTGCTGCTGCAGCCAACCTGATCGGCACCGAAACCATCCTGGTCGGCATATCACCCGAACTTGGCACAAAGATTACAGAAACAAACTTTAATCTTTCCAAATTCAACTGCTTCACCAACCTGCAGCATGGCATTTATTATGCACTATCTAAAAAAGGCCAGAAAATATTCTAATCATATGAAAAAGCTGAATCCGTCACTAGGAACTCAGCTTTTTTGTTTATTCAAGAAAATAGTTATCCAAATTTTATTTTTAACTATGAATGAACCGGCCAATAATCGTTTATTTGCGCATACTCCCGATTTATCTGCGGATAGAACTTATTTATGTGCATATACGCACGCTTAATATGCAATTAAGATCTGCATATAAACCAGGTTTCTCTGCATATAAACTTTTTTCTCTGCGTATAGCCTAGGATTCTCTGCGTATAGCAAAATAAAGCATATAACCAAAGTTTAAACCTTCTTCGGGGCTCCTCTATATTTAGCTTCACGCAGTTCAAGCGCATAAGCTTCCAGATTCGGCATCCCCATTTCTCTGGCAATCGCGATTTCTTTTTCAATATCATAAGGGATGCGTACGATTTCTATGGAGAAAGCTGCCGGCTCCTTTGAGAGGTACTTCCCATGCAGAATCGCATAGGTTGCCTGCGGAATATCAAGTGAATTTCCGACGCTTCCTGTATTAAAGAGCGTTTTTTGCGGATGGATGGGTTCAATCAGGGCAGCATGAATATCACCATATCCCACTACATCCGGTGTCCGTCCTTTTTCGCCGGCATCGATATTCTCCGTATTCTCAAACATAGCCAGCTTTTCTTCATGAGAATCGCGCATTGGCACAACCCGGTGATAGATGCTCTTGGCTGAGGCATGATATAGCCTGACATATTTTCCGCTCATATAAAAATCATGATGGAATGGCAGCGTGCTTAAATAGGCTAACGCTTCTTCTCCAAGCTGCTTTTGATGCCATTGGCCCTCCTCGAAATCCAGCGGCTTCTGCATAAAATCATCCCAGTTGCCAAGGAGGACCACCTCGCAGGTTTCCTTTATCCGTTCAACTGCTTTACGGGAATTCGGACCCTTTCCAATTAAATCCCCCAGGCAAAAGATCGTATCAATTCCGCGCTCGCGGATATTTTCCAAAACGGCCTCCAATGCCGTCATATTTCCATGAATATCTGAAATCACTGCAACTTTCTCCATTTATTGACTCCTCCTTACCGTACCTATCTATTTCTCCATAAATCACATGCTTCCTCTATCCTTTCCTAAAATGAACCAACACTATGAACAAAATTTGATTTTTCCCAGTACCGCCATTACATTAGATATATGGTAAAATAACAGCAGGCAAATACCAACATTACATATAGAAGGAGTAAGGATAATGTCAAAAGTATTTATATTCGGACACAAAAACCCAGACACAGATTCTATCTGTTCAGCTCTTGCATATGCGGAATTAAAAACCAAATTAGGTGTTGATGCAGAGCCGATCCGCCTAGGCCAAGTAAATGAGGAAACGCAATATGCTTTAGATTACTTTAAAGCTGAAGCACCACGATTTGTTGAGGCCGTGTCAAAAGAAGCAAGCGAAGTCATCCTTGTTGACCATAACGAGTTCCAGCAAAGTGCTGATGATATCAGGGATGTAAAAATCCTTGAGGTTATCGACCATCACCGAATCGCGAACTTTGAAACAAGCGATCCGCTTTATTACCGTGCGGAACCGGTTGGCTGCACAGCAACCATCCTCAACAAAATGTACAAGGAAAATGGGGTGGAAATCAGCAAAGAAACTGCTGGCTTAATGCTTTCTGCCATTATTTCTGATTCCCTATTATTCAAATCTCCAACCTGCACGGACCAAGATGTTGCAGCAGCACGCGAGCTTGCAGAAATCGCAGGCGTAAATCCTGAAGAGTACGGATTGGAAATGCTAAAAGCAGGTGCAGATCTTAGCAAAAAAACAGTTGAAGAATTAGTTTCCCTTGATGCGAAGGAATTCCAAATGGGCACCTATAAAACAGAGGTGGCACAGGTAAATGCCGTTGACCTGAATGACGTTTTAGACCGCCAGGCTGAACTTGAAGCTGTTATTTCCGAAACCATTAAGAAGAAAGAACTGGACTTATTCGTTTTTGTTTTAACTGACATCCTTAACAACGATTCAGTTGCTATCTCTCTTGGAAACGAAGCAAAAGCAGTCGAGCAGGCCTACCATGTAACGCTTGAAAACAACAAAGCCGTTCTTAAAGGTGTTGTATCACGCAAAAAGCAAATTGTACCGCCACTTACAAATGTATTGGCTGGTAAATAAGATAAAAAGCAGTGCCGCAATAGGCACTGCTTTTTATTTGCCGTCTATTAAAGCTTCCGTCCCTTTCACAAGCTTCAGCATCAGTTCCTTCACAGTTATTTCTTCTGCCATTCGCACGCCCTGTCCGGCCCATAGTGACATAAACTCAGGGTGCTCCAATTTAGCTGCCTGTTTTCTGAGAGATGCTGTCATATCGTTCTGCAGCGGATAAGGCAACAACTGCTGCCCCTCCATCTCTTCCGTAAATCTGTTGCTAATTCCCCTTGCCAACTTCCCGGAAAAAGCTTTTGTTAAAACGGTTTGCTCTTCAGTCGCATTTAAAATGGCGTTCTTATAAATCGGATTAGCTCCGCTTTCCCTGCATGTTAGAAACACGGTTCCAAGCTGAAAACCCGCTGCTCCCAGCATCATGGCTGCAGCAATCCCGCGTGCATCCATGATTCCGCCTGCGGCAACGACTGGCTTGCTGACTGCATCCGCCACCTGTGGTATAAGAGCCATGGAACCGATCAACCCGCTTTCTTCCTTATGAAGAGTTCCCCGGTGTCCGCCAGCCTCACTTCCCTGGGCAACAATCAAATCTGCCCCGGCATCCTCCCACTCCACTGCTTCATTAACATTCGTGGCTGTTCCAATAATAATTGTCCCCTGTTTATTTAGTTCACGTATAACGTTTGAATCAGGTATGCCAAACGTAAAGCTGCATACAGGAACACTTTCCTCAAATACCACCTCGAGCTGTTTTTCATAGAGAGTGCCGTAATCCTTCTTAGGCAGGAGAAGTTTCTCCTTTATCCCCAGCTCACTGCTATACTGGGTGAGCACTTCTTCCATTCTGCTAATCTCTTCATTTTGTGCGGAGACCCCCAGATTCGGAACAAAAAGATTTACGCCAAATGGTTTGTCCGTCAGACTCCGAATCTTTCTGATATCTTCTCTTATCTCATCAGAATTCATATAGCCTGCTCCCATATTTCCCAGGCCGCCGCTATTGGAAACCTCACTGATTAATCGCGGTGTTGTCATTCCACCTGCCATTGGCGCCTGAAAAACAGGATATTGTATGTCCAGCTTTTCCGTTAAACGATTCCGGTTCCAGCCCATTGCTAACCGACACCCTTCCCTGATTATTTTTCCGAAACTAGAGCATCTATAATGCTATTTGCAACCGTATGCCAGATTTCTGAATCTTGATGATAAGAAGCTGTCAGCCTCTTATACATATTCATCTGCTTTTCCTTAAAATCTTCATCCTCCTGCGCCGGGAGCTTGCTGCGTTCGTCATCCACGATTTCCTGGACACGTATGGCCCGCGGTCCCCAAACCGCCTGTTCTTCTCCTTCTTTATCTATAAAAATAAAAATCGGTATCGCTCTTGAAACTCCATTCGTGAGGTACTGGTCCATTAGCTCAAGGTTTTGGTCCCGTAAAATAAAACGGACCTCTGCGCCGATTTCCTCCGAAATTTTTAAAAGAATCGGATTGTTCAGCATGGCATCCCCGCACCAATCCTCTGTAATAGCAATTACCTTCATGCCAGTTCCCTTGACCTTTTCCAGCCTATCTTTTTCTTCATCAGCCAAAGAAAAACGTTTATATACTCCCTTCATTGCTTCCTTATTTACTTTCATTCCCTCTATGTATTCTTTCGGGCTTAGCCCTTTTGCAAACCAGTCCTTTAACTCCATGCTTACCTCTCCTTTTCATTGCCTCTAAATCTTATTTCTTTATCACTAGCTCTCATTCCTGCACACATATTAGAAGCATTTGCTGTAAAACTTTGTAAAACAAAATCTTTTCCTGGGAAATAGGGGAGCCTTTTGTCGAACCGCTTATAAACAAAAAGCTGATGGGTCCCCATCAGCTTACTTGCATAAAATTCGATATGGAGGAACTACAGCTCCCCTTATCTCTTCTTTATTTCCTCTTGCAATAGCTTGTTAACAAGCGGCGGGTTTGCCTGGCCTTTTGTTGCTTTCATAATCTGGCCGACAAGGAAACCAATCGCTTTTTGTTTGCCGTTTTTGAAATCCTCGATCGATTGCGGGTTCGCATCAAGTATTTCGCCGATAATCTTCAAAAGAGCAACTTCGTCAGAAATCTGGACAAGGCCTTTTTCTTTGACGATTGTTTCAGGCTCGCCGCCATTTTCAATCAGCTCTTTGAACACAGTCTTAGCAATCTTTGAGGAGATGGTGCCATTTTCGATCAATTTGATCATGCCGGCGAGTCCTTCAGCTGTAAGAGCGATATCACTAAGCTCTTTTTGCTCTGCGTTCAAGTAGGCTGACAGTTCTCCCATCACCCAGTTGGATGCCTGTTTTGCATCTGCGCCTGCATTGACTGCAGCTTCAAAGAAATCGGATGTTTCTTTTGTGACTGTCAGGACTGCGGCATCGTAAGCAGGCAATCCTAACTCTTCAATATAACGGCTCTTTCTTTGGTCCGGAAGTTCTGGGATTTCTGCGCGGATGCGCTCCTTCCATTCTTCATCAATATGAATATCAAGCAAATCCGGCTCAGGGAAATAACGATAATCATCCGAACCTTCTTTTACCCTCATCAAAATCGTCGTATTTGTCGCTTCATCATAGCGGAGGGTTTCCTGCTGGATTGTCCCGCCTGAACTTAAAATTTGCTCCTGGCGTTTCTCCTCATACTCCAGCCCTTTGCGGACAAAATTAAAAGAGTTCAGGTTCTTTAGCTCAGTCTTTGTACCGAATTCCTCCTGCCCGATAGGACGAAGGGAAATATTCGCATCACAGCGAAGTGAGCCTTCTTCCATTTTACAATCGGAAACACCTGTATATTGGATAATCGATTTCAGTTTTTCCAGATAAGCGTATGCTTCATTTGGTGTGCGGATATCCGGTTCAGATACGATTTCGACCAATGGCGTACCCTGGCGGTTATAGTCTACCAAAGAATATCCTTTTTCATGAGAAAGCTTTCCTGCATCCTCTTCAAGATGTATGCGAGTAATGCCAATCTTTTTCTTATAGCCGTCCACTTCGATTTCAATCCAGCCATGCTCGCCGATTGGCTTATCAAATTGTGAAATCTGATAGGCTTTCGGATTGTCAGGGTAAAAATAGTTCTTCCGGTCAAATTTTGTAACTGGCGCAATTTCACAGTTTAACGCCATTGACGCCTTCATGCCGAATTCTACAGCCTTTTTATTAATAACCGGCAGCACTCCCGGATACCCAAGATCAACCACAGTTGTATTTGAGTTCGGTTCCGCTCCAAAATGGTTTGGGCTTGCCGAGAAAATTTTTGAATCTGTTTTTAGCTCTACATGCACTTCAAGTCCGATAACCGTTTCATATTTCATGAATTTCCCCCCCTTACAGTCCCGGTTTTTGTTTATGATAATCAGTTGCCTGTTCAAATGCATGCGCTACACGATAAACTGTGCTCTCATCAAAATGCTTACCGATAATTTGCAGGCCAAGCGGCAATCCATTGGAGAATCCGCACGGAACGCTAATCCCCGGTACACCGGCAAGGTTAACCGGAATCGTTAAGATATCATTCGCATACATGGTCAGCGGGTCAGACATATTTTCGCCGATTTTAAAGGCAGGTGTCGGTGCTGTCGGCCCAATAATAACATCATACTTTTCGAAGACATTTTCAAAGTCCTGTTTAATAAGCGTCCGGGCTTTTTGTGCTTTTTTATAATAAGCATCATAATAGCCGGAGCTTAAGGCGAATGTTCCAAGCATTATACGTCGCTTTACTTCATCGCCAAAGCCTTCCGCTCTTGTCTTTTTATACAAATCAATTAAATTCTCAGGTTCTGGAGTCCGGTAGCCGTAGCGCACGCCATCAAAGCGGGCCAGGTTAGCAGACGCCTCCGAAGAAGATAGCAGATAATAGGTTGCCAGCGCATATTTCGAATGCGGTAGCGAAACCTCTTCCCAAGTAGCTCCCAATTTCTCAAGTACCTTCAAGGCATCCAAAACAGATTGGCGTACTTCTTCATTTACGCCTTCCGCCAGATATTCCTTCGGTACAGCAATTTTTAGGCCTTTAACATCCCCTGTCAACGCTTCTGCATAGCTTGGGACATCAACATTCGCTGATGTGGAATCCATTGGGTCTAACCCAGAAATCGCTTGAAGCAAATAAGCGTTATCTTCAACTGAGCGAGTGATGGGTCCAATCTGATCCAGTGAAGATGCAAATGCAATCAAGCCAAAGCGTGATACCCGACCATATGTCGGCTTCAAACCAACAACGCCGCAGTAGGAAGCAGGCTGTCTAATGGAACCGCCTGTGTCAGATCCAAGCGAAAATAGAACCTCTCTCGCTGCAACAGAAGCTGCCGAACCGCCTGAAGAACCGCCAGGAACCCTTTCCAGGTTCCAAGGGTTGCGGGTCGCTTTAAAACCGGAGTTTTCATTGGATGATCCCATTGCAAATTCATCCATATTTAATTTTCCGATTGTAATGGTTTCTGCATTATGTAATTTGGAAGCAACAGTTGCATCATAGATCGGATCAAAATTCTCAAGGATTTTACTTGCACTGGTTGTGCGCAGCCCTTTTGTAACGATATTATCTTTCACACCGATCGGCATGCCGAACAGAAGACCTTTTGCCTCGTCTGTACCGATCTTTTCATCCATTTTTTTAGCCTTCTCACGGGCCTTTTCTTCATCCAGCGTTAAAAAAGCCTGTACCTTGTCCTCTACTTCGCCGATCCGCTTGTACGACTCACTGACAAGGTCGGATACTGTAATTTCTTTTTTATGTAAAAGCTGATGAAGCTCCGATACCTTATGGTCAAATAAACTCACCATTGTCCCCTCCCTACTCCATAATGGACGGCACTTTGATATAGCCATCCTGATGTTCCGGTGCATTCTTCAGAACTTCCTCCTGCGGAAGCCCCTTTTCTGCCTTGTCTTCTCTCATCACATTTTTCATATCAAGCACATGGGATGTCGGTTCTACATTATCTGTATCCAGCTCATTTAGCAGCTCTGCAAACGAAATCATCCTGTCCAGCTGCTCAGTAAACGTAGCAGCCTCTTCCTCAGTAATCGCAAGTCGCGCTAGGTGCGCGACATGCTTCACCTGATCGGTTGAAATTCTCGACATAAATGCCACCTCCAAAAATTAATTTCTGCCAAAGCACAATAATTATGATCATACCAAACTTTCGCGCGTTAAAGCAACACGCGCGCCAGCTGTTTCAACAATCTTCTGCTTATTTTACCATGAGTTGAACAAATTGTGTGTTTGCTTGTGATCATGCAGGATAAATGAACAGTAAAGCCTAATAACTATGGTGGTTGTGATTATTTTTACAGGAGGTCATATTATGGAACTTTTCCGCTTTGATGCAGAGTCAAGCAGGGAGATCACGCAGTTCAACAGCCATAACGCCAGCATTAATCCGATTCTAAGAAACACGACAGCTACGATTGGCTGTATCCACCTTAATGTCAATAGCGTTCTAGGCATGCATCCAGCCACATGCCCGCAGCTTTTCCTCATTGTTGATGGAGAGGGCTGGGTCAAAACAGCCGGCGGCGAGCAAGTTGCCGTCGAGAAAGGAACTGCTGTTTATTGGACTGAAGGAGAGGAACACGAGTCAGGTTCATATCTAGGCATGACAGCGATTGTAATCGAGGGCTCTGATCTGGATCCGCGTTCATATTTAAAGCCTTTGAAATAAGAGAATGCATGGGGACTTCTCGCCCTGAAGGAGGCTTCAGAACAATTCAGGGATCGATTAAAGGCCCGCTGTATCAGCAGCTGACCGATATAGTTAAAATTTGACCGATAAAATTAGGAAAGTGACCGTTATATTAAAATTCCAACTGATAAAATCAAAAAGTGATCGAAATAAGTATTCCGGGCCAGCTGCTATTATCTTAAAACCTAATAGGCCGGTAAATCAGGCAGTTTGGCCGGTATTTTATCGAAATTGGCCGGTAAATGTATGTTTTTGGCCGGTATTTTAATAAAATCGGCCGGTAAAATTTTAAAAACCAAATCCAATTTTAATAAAAAGCAATAATCCAACCTTTCTAATTAAAAATGTGCGGCGCCTATCATCACGCTGCTCATTTATCTATTTGCCCCGCTTAAAGATCTTTGCAAAAATACCGCCTTTTTTTCCTGATGCCTTTTTAGTCTCTGCCTTTACTGTTTTCCTCTCGACATATATGTCCGGTTTGTCAATTGCATAATCATGTGCAAGCACCAAACCAATTTCTGAGTTATGTTCTTTGTTGGTGACAATTGTATATTCGACCTTATATTTCGAAGCCGCCTTTATATATTTCGATAAGTAGGAGTAACTCATATTCCCATTCAGGTAAAGATGTGCCTGGCTGTTATTTTTCAATGCTTCTTCCACTTGCGGATAAATTCCGTCCTCTCGTACCTGCGGCTGCTTCAGCGCAATGACAATCCGCTCCCGAAGTGTCCCCAAAAACTTCCTCCGCTCATCAGGCTTTGTCTGTTTTTGCCCGTAAATCCCCTGCTGGAGATAATCATCTATATTTTCAGCCACTGTACCACCTCCGTCCTCACTCTGATTGCCCTGATTCCATTGTATATAGAGGCATTCCTCTTTTCAAACTTCCAATCGTGCCTATATATTATGTATGTTTCTGCTTCATAAGCTGTGCTAGTTTAATCTTTTCCTTCTTAAACTAAAAAAAACCTCTCTTCAATGAAGAGAGGGGTAAATGGAGAATATACAGGTAAAAAAATTAAGTTGCTAACGGTTAAAATGAAGCAATAGGACTAAGCTTCCTGCTTTTCAGCTGTGAATTGCTCTTCCTCAGTGGACCCTTTTAAAGCGGTTGTGGAAGACGTCCCGCCTGTAATAACCATGGAAACCTGGTCGAAATATCCGGTTCCAACTTCACGCTGGTGCCTTGTTGCTGTATATCCATGCTGCTCGCTTGTGAACTCGGCCTGCTGCAGCTCAGAGTACGCAGCCATTCCGCGGTCTTTATAACCTCGAGCCAATTCGAACATGCTGTGGTTCAAGGCATGGAAGCCTGCTAACGTAACGAATTGGAATTTGTAGCCCATTTTACCGAGCTCCACTTGGAATTTCGCAATTGTTTCGTCATCCAACTTCTTTTTCCAGTTAAAGGATGGAGAGCAGTTATAGGCTAACAGCTTACCAGGGAATTTTTCATGGATGGCTTCAGCAAAGCGCCTTGCTTCTTCAAGGTCCGGCTCGGATGTTTCACACCACACCAAATCTGCATAAGGAGCGTAAGCCAGCCCCCGAGCGATCGCTTGGTCGAGTCCCGCCTTAGTTCGGAAGAATCCCTCAGGAGTACGTTCTCCTGTAATGAATGGTGCGTCATAAGGGTCAACATCGCTGGTGATCAAGTCGGCTGCATTAGCATCCGTACGGGCTACAATCACTGTCGGAACGCCCATAACATCTGCGGCCAATCTCGCAGAAATTAAATTTTTAACGGCTGTCTGTGTTGGAAGCAGTACTTTTCCGCCAAGGTGTCCGCATTTTTTCTCAGAGGACAGCTGATCTTCAAAATGAACGCCGCCGGCACCAGATTCAATCATGCCTTTCATAAGCTCGAATACATTCAGCTGACCCCCGAAGCCAGCTTCCGCATCTGCCACGATCGGCGCAAACCAATCAATAGACTCATCGCCTTCCATATGATGAATCTGGTCTGCACGCTGCAGCGCCTGATTGATTCTTTTTACTACACTAGGAACACTGTTTGCCGGATATAAACTTTGGTCCGGATACATATTTCCAGAAAGATTGGCATCGGCAGCTACCTGCCAGCCGCTTAAGTATATAGCTTTCAGTCCGGCCTTCACCTGCTGGACAGCCTGGTTGCCTGTTAAAGCCCCCAATGCATTCACGAAGTCTTCCTCATTCACCAGCTTCCAAAGCTTCTCTGCACCACGGCGGGCTAATGTATGTTCAATATCGATCGATCCTCTTAACTTGATTACATCCTCCGCAGTATACGGCCTTTCAATCCCATTCCAACGTTCATTCATTTCCCAGCTTTCCTCTAATTGACGCACTCTTTCATCTGCCATTTGATTAAATCCTCCTTTAATTTAGAAAATATCAATCCTTCAGCAAACCCCCAGGTGATAATTCTGTTATATAGTACAACAAATAAAGTTAATTCTGTTGTACTACTAATCTATGTTGTTATAAAACAATTATTTATCTATGTTTTGTATTATATAACAGAGATTTCAGAATGGGAACCCTTTTTTTATAAATTTTTCGGAAAATTTAATATTAATTTTGCACACCCCTTTTTTTGACAACTGACCGGATCTGGTATAATAAAGGGAAAATAAGAGACCTTTCATAGGCGCAAATCCATAATAAAGGAGATTTTATGGCTGATAAAACCAGGGCTTTATATGAATATATAGTTGAACACGCAACTGAAATGACAAAAGATTGGAGAAGCTGGCAGGCTGTTAAAATCGGATCGGACTATTCTGCTGAAGCTCCTCTTGAAACCGTAAAAAAGATTGATGAGCAAAATACACAATATATAAGGACTGTAGCCAAATCCCTCCTTCAAACAGAAGAGGAAATGAAAGAAACGATTTCAAATTGGACAAAGCAAACTTCCGCCGACCGTGTAAAATCCCGCACATCATTGGTAGAAGTCCAGAGAAATTTAGGTGTGTTCCGGAAGGTTTATTGGAAACATATAAAGCTCTTTTCAGAAAAAGCCGATCAGAATATTGAGGTAAAAGATATCTTTCATTGGCAGGAAACGATTGACTATACATTAGATTACGTGATGGAAACCTTTACGGAGAACTTTATGGATATCTTACTGAACCGATTAAGTGCACAATCTTCATTAATCAAAGAACTCAGCACACCGGTTATTCCTCTATCCTCTGAAGTCGGGCTTTTGCCGCTGATTGGTGATATTGATACAGAGCGAGCTAAATATATTCTGGAGTATACCCTGCAGCAAAGTGTGAAATTGGAAATTTCCCATTTAATCATTGACCTTTCAGGAGTGGTAATGGTCGACACAATGGTCGCCCACCAGATTTTCCAGGTTATGAGCTCATTGCAACTCATCGGCGTCCAGTCAACTTTGCTCGGAATCCGCCCAGAAGTTGCCCAAACAGCTGTCCAGCTTGGGATCGATTTTAAGAACATAAATACCGAAAATTCATTAAAAAAAGTAATAAAAAAGCTAAATATTTAACCCTTAAGAGGCCTATAAAAAGGATAGGTCTCTTTTGGTTTTCCATGAAAAGCCTCTGCTTTTTGTCAACTTAATTTTATAAATTTCAATGAATAGATATGTTGATATGAGTAGTATAAGAGCAAATTAATGCGATTTTATGTATTTTTATACATTTATATATTTATAGCTTCGTAGCTTTTTTGTCCCTAATACTTTATTATGTTATGATAATTAACGTCTTTTCATTGCGATTCTTACCCCGATTCAAATTTTTCACAAACACCAAACTGTATGTTACTGTATAAAGGGGACTTTTTCCACGTATGTATTTTAGGGGGATCATTTTTTAGGATGGATTTTTAGGATGGAGGTGAACATATGGATTTCACTACAGCAACATGGCTATGGCTTATGATTCCAATGCCACTTTTGATTGTATTATCAGGCATCACTTACTTTACTGAAAGAGGAGAGGATAAATAAATTATGGATATAAATGTACCCACGTTAATTGCGATTATTGTTTATCTGGTCGGCATGCTGCTTATTGGTTTCCTTGCAGCTCGAATGACCAAAGATTTATCAGATTATGTTTTAGGCGGAAGACGCCTTGGAGCCGGAGTTGCAGCCTTAAGTGCCGGGGCATCCGATATGAGCGGCTGGTTAATGCTTGGTTTGCCTGGTGCTGTTTATTTAGGCGGTATGGGCGAAATTTGGCTTCCGATCGGTTTAGCAGTCGGCGCTTATCTGAACTGGCAATTTGTAGCTAAGCCATTGCGTGTCTACACAGAAGTAGCCAATGATTCTATTACTGTTCCCGGTTATTTCGAAAACAGATTCCATGACACCTCTAAAATGCTTCGTGTAGTTTCTGCAGTTGTTATACTAATCTTTTTCACTTTCTATACTTCCTCCAGCCTAGTTGGCGGAGCCATTCTATTAGAAAATTCATTTGGAATGGATTACACGGTTGCACTTTGGGTCGGAGCAGCAGTAATTCTGTCTTATACTTTCTTTGGCGGATTTTTGGCTGCCAGCTGGACAGATTTCATCCAAGGTATTTTAATGTTCCTTGCTTTGATTATTATTCCAATGGTTGCGATCCAGGAACTTGGCGGATGGAATGAGACTTTAGAGCAAATCGGTACAATTGATCCAACTCATCTGGATGTTGCATCCGGTGCCACTTTTGTTGGCGTTGCTTCCCTATTGGCATGGGGACTTGGCTATTTTGGACAGCCGCATATCCTTGTCCGTTTTATGGGATTAAAGTCAACAAATGATGTTCCAAAAGCGCGCTTCATTGGAATGACGTGGATGGTTCTTTCCCTTTTCGGAGCTCTTTTTGTAGGATTCGCAGGTATTGCTTACTTTGCAGATACCCCACTGAAGAATTCTGAAACGGTATTTATCATGTTTTCTCAAGTTTTATTTAATCCATGGGTAGCAGGATTTTTATTAGCAGCCATTCTCTCAGCAATCATGAGCACAGTTGACTCCCAATTGCTCGTTTCTTCAAGTGCATTGGCACAGGATTTCTATAAATCTATCTTCAGAAGAAATGCTTCCAAGAAGGAAGAAATGATTGTTGGCAGAATTGCTGTATTGGGCATTGCAGTTATTGCAATCTTTTTAGGGTATAACCCTGAAAGCAAGGTATTGGAACTTGTTAGTTATGCCTGGGCCGGATTCGGTGCTTCCTTCGGGCCAGTCATCATCCTGAGCCTTTTCTGGAAGCGCATGACACGAAACGGCGCTCTCGCAGGTATTGTTGTTGGTGCTGTTACCGTTATTGCCTGGAAACAAATTACCGGCGGCATTTTCGACCTTTATGAATTGGCGCCTGGCTTCTTGTTTGCTGGTTTAGCGATTATCATCGTCAGCCTTCTAGACAAGGAACCTTCAAAAGAAGTACAAGAGCAATACAATCAGTTTAAATCCATTTTAAAGAAATAAGCATAAAAAAATCCCTCTTCATTTTTTGTGAAGAGGGATTTTTTATATGACAAAATAAGAAAGTATAAATTTTTTGAACGATAACTGTCTAGCTCCAGCGCCTACCCCTCGAGGTCACAAGCTTGTCTAGTTGCGGCTCCTAGGGACTCGGGGTCATAAGCCGTTTCCTTTCAGAAGGAAGAACACCTTCTTACAGGAACCGCCTTATGCCTGAGGCCCGCAGGATGCAGGTCATGCTGACGTTGCCACAGGACGTGGCGCTCTTAGTCTGTGTTCCTTCGTGGGCAAGGCGCTTCCGCTTTTCTTAGTACATTTCAGAAGTTGTCTTCGCCTGCATATGAAGCAGAATGTAGTCAGGGCCGCCCGCTTTTGAGTCAGTTCCTGACATATTGAAGCCGCCGAATGGCTGGTAGCCAACGATCGCACCTGTACAGCCGCGGTTGAAGTATAGGTTTCCAACATGGAAATCTTCGCGTGCTTTTTGGATGTGCTCACGGTTCTTCGTGATGACAGCACCAGTTAAGCCATACTCCGTGTTGTTCGCAATTTCAAGCGCATGGTCGAAATCTTTTGCTTTTGTGAAGCCGACTACCGGTCCAAAAATTTCTTCCTGCATTAAGCGTGCATCTGGCGCAAGGTCAGCGAATACAGTTGGTTTAATGAAGAAGCCTTTGGAATTGTCTCCTTCTCCGCCTGTCATCAGCTTGCCTTCTTCTTTGCCGATTTCAATGTAGCTCATGATTTTGTCAAATGCACCCTGGTCGATGACAGGGCCCATGAAATGGCTTTGATCTTCCGGATTGCCCTGAGTTAATTCGTTTGTTAACTCGACAACACGGTTCAATACTTGATCGTACACATCTTCCACGATTACGGCACGTGAACACGCAGAGCACTTTTGTCCTGAGAAGCCGAATGCAGATGCCACGATAGAAGTAGCTGCCAATTCAAGATCTGCTTCTTTATCAACAACGATCGTGTCCTTACCGCCCATTTCCGCGATAACACGCTTCAGCCAGATTTGCCCTTCGTTTAATTTAGATGCGCGCTCGTTGATGCGAAGACCAACATCACGTGAACCTGTGAAGGAGATAAAGCGGGTATCTCTATGGTCAACCAAGTAGTCGCCCACTTCTGCACCGCTGCCCGGTACGAAGTTTAGGACGCCCTTCGGAAGGCCTGCTTCTTCCATCACTTCAACGAATTTCGCTGCCACTACAGGAGTGGTAGAAGCTGGTTTTAATAGAACAGTATTTCCTGCCACGATTGCCGCAACGGTTGTACCGGCCATGATCGCAAGCGGGAAGTTCCAAGGAGAGATGATGATGCCTACTCCCAATGGAATA
>JAGGRA010000037.1 GCA_018613035.1 Pseudomonas sp. ISL-84
AAAATTTCGGAGGGTTTGCCTATTTATAAAAATGTATGTATCTTGGCTAAACAATCGCTCACAATTTCTTCAGGAGCGTGTCCTCTTACTCGAAGATTACGAGCCTGCCAATCTAAACTTTTCACTTGATCGGTTAGGATAACACCTTGAAAAGCCAAGCCCTCGGGGAGCTTGACTTCGTAACCCCATCCCCTTATGGTGTTTGTAATTGGACATACAGCTGCGAATCCTGTTGCTTCATTAAAATTTTTCGGTGATAAAACGATTCCAGGTCGATTTCCTGCTTGTTCATGGCCTGTTTGCGGATTAAAATTCACATAAACAAGATCACCGCGGTCTGGTGCTGACATTAAAATAACTCATTCCCCTCTGTTCCAAAATCAATTTCTCCATGGTGATTTTCCGGTTTGCACTGTGCTAAAAGTTCTTCTAAAGAGTATTTCTTTGATTGTTTTTTCGGAACCAGCGTGATCGTTCCTTCATTCTCCATAACTTTCATTTCTATTTCAGATCCCTGGTGAATTTCAACCCGTTCAGCAACATCCTTCGGAATCCTTACAGCAAGACTGTTTCCCCATTTTTGAATAGTTGTTGCCAGCGTCATAATTTCCACCTCTTTACCCTTATTCATTTCTTTCCAGTCCATTGTAACACTTCCTATTCCACTTTGTATATACATAGTATATACACCTCTTCTTCAAGTGATACACTTCCATAAAAATGTTTTTAGGAAGTTTCCAAGTTCAAATGTAGGATTTATTTGGGCCTACAGACTTTCCATTTTTATAAAGGGAAATGTATTCTATATGTAGAATGTTAACTATATGTACTCCACGTTTTATGGTCTACATATTTTTTGTGATCCACATATAATCTACAAAGGGTGAGGTAGTTGTACTGGAAAATAAGCGATTTTGTTGAAGAAATCAAATATGTACTTCAAGAGAAGAGATTACACATTAACACCGTCGATGGATGGTTTAAAAAATTAGAAGAAGAGCAAATTCATTATGTTTCCCGAACAGAAGATTCCAATGAAAAAGTATATGAAAGCTTAGATTTGGAACTGGCTATTTTTATCAAAAGGAAGAGAAACGAGAAATGGTCTTTGAGTGCCATATTTAACGAAATTAAAAATGAATTTGAATTAAGACCTTTCCCGGCTCAATTCAAGGAGTCCACAAATGTACCACAAATTGTTGACATAGATACCTTAAAGGCAAAGCTTATAGAGGAGTTCAAAGGCACATTTGAGGAGGTTGCTGCTGCCCAATCAGAAGAGATTAAGCGTCATTACGAGAGCCTTCTGAAACAGCTTCCAAAACCGAAATCTCCAGAAGAAGAAAAAGAAGAAATGTTTCAGGAAATGGTTGTTAAAAGAAGAGTGGAGTCCCATTTGGAGGAAGAAGCCCTCAAGATGTGGGCTACAAAACCGGAGGAAGGTCGATTTAGAAAAACAGGGTGGTTTAGGAAGGAAGAAGACTTAAGAGCACGCGATCGTTTTGTAAAGGAATATATAGATAAAAATTTCGCCGACACATTAAGAGGAGAGCTTGGACTGCAGCCGATGAATAAGAAAAAGTCACTCGGAACTAATTCCGAGTGACTTCTAGCACCAAAAATGTTATTTCTTCTAATTATGTTTTTGCAGTTGTTCTACAATCTCCTTTACACTTCTTTTTTTATTCTTTCCCACATCATTCTTAGGATTACGGTCAATCACCCCTAGTACTTTAAATAACTCTGCCTGGATTTCTCCAAATCTTATCTTGGCTTCCTCTAGTTCCATATTAAAATGGGACTGCAGTTCTTCTATTGCTTTATCTTCAATAAACCAATTAGGCATCAGTTCTTTTGTCCTTCGGAAATACTTGATTAAATGCAGAAGGGGAACACTTTCTTCCGAGGCTGCTGATTGAGAGTCAGCTTCCATTGGCGATGCATTCAGAACAGCCGTTATGTATGCCACAGGATTCTCAATATCTGTTCTTTCCTGAATTTTCTCCATTAGTAAAAGAACATAATCTTGTCCAAATTTCTCCCAATTCTTAATGGTTTTATCTGATATGCTAGTTCCCATCCTCAAACCTAATTTTTTTACTCTAGCAGCAAAGGTGCTTGAAAACTTAAACTCCTCTAAATTTTCTTCAAAAAGTGTTAATTGTTCACTTTTATTTTTCTTAACCGATTGAATAATAAACTTTACTTTTTCTACTTTTCGTCCTGCTTTAATTTCTTCAATCTGGAAAGAGATATCTGTTTTCTTCTCAAGCTCTTTTTGTGCAGGCACTAAAACACGCTGCTTGAAATTCCCGTAGGCTGGATATATATCCTCTGCACCAAGCATTTTTCGGAGCTCACAGAGATAAAACATTCTTTCCTGCAGCCTCTCGTACTGCTTTAACAGTTCATAAAGGCGGATAGCATAAGAACTTTTCAATTTCACTACGTTCTCTAACTTATAACTGGTGAATTCTCTCTTGAGCTCTAAAAGGTAAGGCCTTAAAAAGGGATCAAACCTGATATCGATGGTTCCTTCCGTTTCGTTATAAGCGACATAACTCAGCCAGGAAACCTGGATCACTTTTCTGCTTATCCGAACTTCAAATACCTTTTGCATCAGTTCTTTAGTTATCCTTCTTAACTCGGTATATTTAGGAGTCCCTTTTAACCCAAGGAGGTGTGTAAACTCTTTAATTGGCAATGTATATGTTGTAAAGTCTGAATCGGCCGGGTGAATATTACTGGCCAGGCAAAGTATAATTTTTTGTTCCACTACCCCGAGCTTATAGTTCGCCTCAATAAGCATATTGGACTTGGTGACCAGATTATCTTTGTTCGCCTCGACTTTTTCGGTTAATAGCAAAAAGTTCCCCCCAATCCTCTTATTAGGTTAATTATGCCAAAGAACTTAATATAACAAAAGTTTTTTCTTGTTATATTAAGCACCGAAAAAGTTATGCATGCACCATTTTTGTTATGGTTAGCACCATTTTTGTTATATTTAAAGCACCATTTTTGTTATGGTTAGCACCATTTTTGTTATGGTTAGCACCATTTTTGTTATGGTTAGCACCATTTTTGTTATATTTAGGACCTTCAAACCCTTGGTACCACTGGCTTCATACCCTTCCGAAAACAAGATAAAACAAGATAAAACAAGATAAAATATATATTAGTAAAACAACAAAACAGATCGTGAGAGGTCATAGTTGTATTTAATAGACTTAAACTTACAATAAAAAACGCAAATCATACTAAAAATAAAAACAAAATCAATATCTTTTATATTTATGGTCAAAATTCGCACCATATCCTTATTAGAATAGAAGTTTAGGCCGGCTCCTCCTTTTTTCGTAACCACCAGAAGACCTCGCCCTGCCAAAATACAAGCATGACGAGGTCTTCTGGTACTCTAAAGTCGTCGCAGGCCAAAGACGTATGGATAGAGTAAATTAAATTAAATAAGTTAGTTAGTATGGACTTTTGAGGTTTTGAAAACGAAGAGATAATTGGTTTTTTCTATAAAAAGATCAAAAGCGTCATGGTGAATCCTTTTGTGAGCGATTTGAAGGGTCTTCTAAGAGTTATTATTTTGGGGGGAATAGTTAAGTAAGTAAAGTCAGTTGAAACGCAAACTAGGCCTGCAAAGGGCTTTTAAGCTTAAAGACTTTTTCAGTATTACAACAACGTTTGTTGTATAACAGCATTAATAAAACACTTGTAGAGGGTGCTCCCGTTCAAGTTAATCAATTTAGTGTCCTTGGATTTGACAGCTTCTAACCCAACAGTACCAGGAAATTATCCAATAAGAAGAAATAAAATTCGATTTTAATCGTCTATAAGGTAAGAGAAGGAGGAAGATTATGAACGGAAACAAGATTATTCAAGAATGGTATTCACTCTATGCAGATGATATATATAACTTCCTTATTTATTATTCTAGCAACACAGATGCAGAGGATATTCTTCAAGAGGTGTTTATAAAGGCTCTAAATAATCTGGAGAACTTTGAATGGAACTCGAACCCAAAAACCTGGTTAATCAAAATAGCACGTAACACAGCGATTGACCAATCTAGACGTTTAAGCCGTTTACAATTAATTTTAAAAAAAATAAGAAAAAAGGATGAATATGTTTCTCCAGAAGATATTTTTATTGAAAATGAGGAGATTGCAGAGCTTTATTGTCATATAAACAAACTCCCCCAAAAATATAGGGAAGTGGTGATCCTTAGGGGGATACTAGAACTTAGTGTAACGGGAACTGCTACTGTGACGGGTTGGACCGAAAATAGTATTCGTTTAAATTACCACCGTGCCAAAAAGAAATTAAAGGATTCTTATTTTGAAAGGAGTGTTCTAAGAGATGAATCAGTTTGAAAAAGAATTTAATTTAGATAGCAAGTTTCCACGCTTTAATTTAAGTAACAACAAAAAAGAGAAAATGCTAAATGAAATCATAAGATTTAGTGGAAAAAGGACACTCAAAAAGAAGAAAACCCTTGGGGATTTAAATAGGAAAACTGCAAATTTAATAGCTTTTGCTGCTTCTTTCTTCCTTATGTTTGGTTTATTATTTGGACTTCTTTCTTATCAATCTGCTTCTCTTTATAAAGATGAAAAAGTCATTAGTGATATTAGCGTAGGTATGGAAAAGGCAGCGATTCTTATTATACCTGATACCTTTGAAAGATCGGGAATTAAAACAAGTAAAGAAGCATACGAATTACTGAATAACTACTATAGTGGCTCAGCTTTAGGAGAAGTATTATCTTCATGGGAAGTCCTCCATAAGAAAAACATTAATTATGAAAAGGATATAGAAGGAAAGAAGATAGAGTTTGCAATGGGCTCTCTTAAAGAAGCAGAAGAAGTAGTTATTGAGCATCTTGAAAGAAAAAAAATAAAGGTTAGCTGGTATGATACTATAATAAATAAAAAAGTAACTTTAAAATGTAATTTAGTTGATAAAAGATGGATCATAGATTCAATTAATATTCAAAATAAATAAACTTAAATCTTGTCCCTTCAGAACATCCCTAAACTTGGTTAGGGATGTTTTTTTCTTTAAAAATTAATGGTATATTTTTACTGTTTTTGTTAAAAACTATAAATTTATGGAAAAAATGTTAGTTTATTGTTGTATAGATAAATTACAGGGGAGGAATGGGTTTGAGGAAATTTTTAATGTTGTTGATGTTGGGTCTCTTTTCACTAAGTAGTGGTTTTATTGTCCAAGGGAAAGAAGTTAGGGCTGTAGGTGATAATGAGCTAGATGTTATGAGGGAAACCTATACTTATAAAACCTTAGGAGATTATAAAGTGGATTATTATTACTACTATAATCCGTACACGGGTGAAACTTGGTGCGAGGATTTCGCTGGTTATACTAATTCTGTCCCTAACTATAGCTATTTTAATCCGGATAACCCATATGAAAAAGCTTGTGATTATAATTAAGATGAACTGAATTACAAAAATAACTAGAATTGTAGAAAAATAAAATACAGAGGGTATTAATTGGTCCAATAACAAAGATCCAGCAGCTCCATGCTGCTGGATCTTTGTTATTGTTATAAAAGGTATAGCTACCATTTAGCGAAGCGCACACTAAGACATTCACTTGTGTAAAAAAAACTTATTTCAATAGATATTGGAAAGTTCAAAAGGGGATAATCCTGCAAAATTATTTGAAGATAGTTTGTTAAGTAATTCCTTAGTTTGAACAGACCCTTAGCATATGTTTTCGGCGTTTCTTTGGAAGGACCCCAACCAGTAAAAGTTTCCATATGAAAATATTACACAATATGTTATTTTGTAAATTAGTTGGAATTTTATTGAAAGTGGATAGTTAGTGTCAAAAATAAATTACACAAAAGACGGGAGGAATGGATATGAAAAAAGTATTCGGCACAATCGGACTAGGAGCAATGGCACTTGGAGTATTATTAGGAGCTGGAAGTCCGATAGAACAAGTATCTGCTAATGGAGTAGACGGTCAAACGATAGCACAGACAGCAAAAGAGTTTCACCAAGGGGAAAAACCGCTTAAAGTTTACAAATCTGAAGCTACTGGGGTTGAAGTAGAGGTTTACGCTTCTAACCCAGAAGACGCTGAAAAAATCAAGAAGGAAAAAGGCTGGACCGACAATGAGCCTGTTAAAATAATGAAGGACAAGGACAAAGCTAAAAAGAGTGAAAAAAAACAGCCTTCAACAAAGCTTTTAACGCAACCATTACAGGTTTTATTAACAACTTTGGAACGATCAAAGCTTCAGCAAACACAGACACGAGTGGTTGGGATCAAGTAGGTACTGAATATTGGGTAATGGATAAATATTGGAACACACAGTATGATACTGTCTGGCACTCACATGGAGGAGACTATATGTTCCGCTTACCCGCCCATTCAGTATCTGGTCAAACTGGAGACGGTTCAAACCCAGAGGGTTATGCTGAACTTTGGGAGGACGACGGAAGTTTTGGAGACGACTATGTGACAAGCTGGAACTTCTATCCTTCTTCATACTCTCTTGATTATGTTGTCAGAAGCATTGATGGATGGGTAGACGGAAGTGAAGCAGAATTTTACTCTACACATGGAGGGAATTACTCCGTGTCATATGGGAGGCTTGACAACGTAAAATATTATGACTAATTATAGGAACCTAGTAGACAAAGACTCTAACATCCTTAGGTTAGAGTCCTTTTGATTTATTTACTGTATTGCGGCTGATATTGGTTACTACCCCTTTTAGTGTAGATAAGCTACTTTATGTTAATTAGATTTGATATCAAGTAGGTTTAGGAATAAGTAAAAAGAACTCTATACGGTTCCTCGTTTAAAATATATGTCTGCACATCTCTGAAACATTAGCAAGATCTTCATCATGTCCTATATCACCTTTTGGCTTTTTGAGGTTATTTCTTTCCACTATTGTCTGATTTAAATAACTTTTTAAAATTGTAAGAGGCCTCGATGTTCTTACCCATGATTTCAGGGAGAATAAAGTTGTCAAATAAAAAGCAGCCATTTTGGCTGCTGCTGTTTTTTATAAAACAAACTTGGAAAGGCTATTCTCAATTTCTTCATCCGTAATGCCGATATACCTTAAAGTGATTTCAGGATGGGAGTGATTCAGGATCCTTTGCAAGGAAGCAATGTCCCTCGTTTCTTTGTAGTACCAGTAGCCAAAGGTCTTCCTCATGGTGTGTGTGCCGATTCCATCTGTGATGTCGACCATTCTGGCGGCCTTATTAAGCTGCCTATAGGCTTGTATTCTGGAAATGGGCTTGTCCCCTTTTCGGCTCGGAAACAGCCATTCTGTGCCCTCCAGTGTCTTGATATAGTCATTTAATTGGTCATAGATATTGTTTAAGTGAATCGTACGGGGCTTTTCGGTTTTTCCTTCTTTTACGATCACTTTCTTTTTCTTCTTCACGTCTTTGATCTTCAGATTCAATAAGTCGCTGATTCTCAATCCGGTATTGATCCCTAAGAGAAACAGAATGTAATCCCGTTCCCCGCAAAATCGTTTGAGTGCCCATTTCATGTCCGTGATCTGGTCATAATTCCGGATCGGCTGCACATCTTTAATTTCCTCTTTTTTGATACCTGGCTTCACAGCTGCCATTTCGCTCTCTCCTTGATTTGAATTCAACAAAATCAGTCATTTGAATGTAACATATTTTCGCTAATAAGAGCTTACCATACGAAAAACAGGAGAGTCCATCCTTTTCAACAAAATGAAAGTAACTTAATATCCACTATGTTACATGGAATAAATTAAGTTACTTTAACGCAACCTATTTTTACAAATATTGTAAAGAGGGTGTCTTCTATGTGGGAAAAAAGAAGTAATCGAATAATGGAAATAGCAATAATTTTGATATTCGGTGCTATAACGTCAGTGCTGAATACTTTTTGGTTAAGGCAATCACTAATAGAAGAAGTAAAAATAATCGCCAAAGATAATGAGACAAATATATTAAAGCAAAGCAAGGTAACTAGCATAAGCGACAAAATGAAACTCTAGGAGTAACTGTTGAAACCTCTTCATGGAACGTGTGTTATGGTAAAACAAAAAGACCCTCCT
>JAGGRA010000038.1 GCA_018613035.1 Pseudomonas sp. ISL-84
ATAAAGAGCCACGTCCTATAAACTGTTTGTGTCCTCTACATTATGGACATAGGAGATTTATTTTCATGCATGGGTTGGGAGCCAGAGGAATCATGATAGTTTTCGTATAGATTGTTGTTTTTGGACTATAAAGCTTGCCCGTTGATTTCCGCTCCAGTCACGCAGCGAACCCGCGGGGAGGAACGGGAGCCTCCTCGGCGTTTCACGCCTGCGGGGTCTCCCGCTCCCTCTCTTCCCGCAGGACATTGAATAAGCTTCCTCGAATAAGCACCGCACGAAGAAAATGCGAATGCATTTTCGAGGAACAAGTGCCTTCCACTTCAATCAACTCAGTAATTAAAACTAGTTTGTAAGCAACAAACTTTGCGAAAACAGCCTTTTACTAAGAAAATGCCGTTTTACAAAAAAATGATCAGCTAAATTAGTCGAGTGAAGATAAGCTTGCTCAGTCGGACTGCTTCACACTAAGTACGGTGATTGTAACCAAGATGACCATCATTCCAAGAAGTTGAATGATAGTCAAATGATCTCCGATAATCAGAACACCAAATAATGAAGCTGTGACCGGCTCAACCATAGCAACCATCGAAGCAGTTGTCGCGGAAGTCAACCGAACGCCAATCACATAAAATATAAATGAAATTCCAGCACCCACGATCCCTAATAGAAGAAACCATCCTATGTCACTTGACGTCACCACAGCAACTGCTTCATTTTTATCCGTAAAAAGAAAAAGGATGACACATAAAGAAAAAAAGGCGATGGTTAACGTAGTCTGCGGCTTTCCGATAGAAGAGGCATTTTTAAATCCAAATATAAACAATGAATAGGAAAGACCAGCAGCCAGCCCCGCTGCCGCCCCTAGAAAACTCACTGAAATTGATTTGGTGTTGTAGGCACCTGTCAGCAGGGTAATTCCTATAAGTACACCTGCAATGCAGCCCCATTTAAACCAGGTTGAACGTTCTATTCGCAACAAAAAAGATATTATGAGGACGAAGACAGGCGCCGTGTACATTAAAGTAGCAGCAACAGCAATGCTTGAAGCTTGAATACTTAGAAAATAGAAAGTGAAATTTCCAGCAACACCAACACCCGCCAATAGGGACCATATGTATAAACGAGTGGAGAAGGTCCAATTTTGTCTAAAGCGAAAGAGAAACCATGCAAAAAAACATATAAATCCAACAGCTCCCCGGTACAGTGAAATCACAATAGGATCCCAGCCCTTGGTCATTAAAATGTCGGCAATTCCTCCACTAATGCCCCAGCATATTGCGGCTAGCATAATTAGACCTATCCCAGCAAATTTCATCGTGTGCCTCCTAAAAGTAAGTATTGGCTCGAATTTTTGGTCAAGCTATTAGAAACCTATCGCGGCCTTAACGAAGATTTAAAGACAAACAATTCTCTTCACGCTCCTCATCAAATATATGTTTTTAAAAAAGGTATTAACCGTAATTCCCTAGATTTCCTACCTAAAACCTAAATCAGCTTACATGCAATAATGGCGTATCCTTAAAAGAATAAATGAAACAGAAACCAACCAGTTTCCCGATGGTTGGTTTTTAATGGCAAAAAATATGCCCCTCTCGAGTGAGAAGGCTTTTCATTTTTATTGAGCTAAAGTGCAGGTTAGTAAAAAAGCACACATTAATATCAGAATATTATGATATTATTTCAAGGTAGAGGGAAGTCATATAAATTAAGTAATGAGATTGGAGAGATGATATTGTTAGGAATAATAGTACAACTAATTATTTCCTGGATACTGATTTATATATTTGCTAAGAAAAATTTATTTGTTTTAGGTATTACCCCTGTAAGAACGAGGTTTTTTCAATTTTTAATTGGATTTATTTTTACTGGTGTACTATGTGCTTTCATACAAATTATTGATTCAACACTAACAAGTGCGCAATGGGAATTAAATCCTAGCGTAACCTTTGTTGGAATTGCAAACTTTCTTTGGTGGAACATCAAATCTGTTGTCTTTGAAGAATTAATTTTTAGGGGTGCACTACTATACATTGCAATTCAAAAATTGGGAGCAAGAATAGGAATTTTTCTTTCAGCGATTAGCTTTGGTATATACCATTGGTTTTCCTATGGTGTTTTAGGAGACGTAGTATCAATGAGTGTTGTATTTATTATAACAGCAATAACAGGCTTAGTATGGGCGCTCGCCTTTTTAAAAACGAAATCAATTGCACTGCCCATTGGATTACATTTAGGTTGGAACTTTACTTATAATTCAATTTTTTCGAAAGGTCCATTGGGAGAACAAATATTGGTTAAAGGAAATGAAAATATACAATTAATGGGTGAACTTAACTTTTTGATAAATTTTCTATTACCCAATTTAGCTGTGCCGTTGCTAACTTATTTATTTATCAAGTTCTTTCATTCAAAACTTTATTCGAAAGACCAATGGATAGAAACAAAAGCTTAATCTAATCAAATTCACTGTAAATGAAAAGAAATTTGAATCTAATATCATTGTTTCTTATTTAACTAAAGGGTGCTTTAGTTGAAGAAGAAAAAAAAAGAAAGGAGCCAGGATCTATTAAGATCCAGCTCCTTTTATTGCTAAAAGGCGGGCTAAAATTGTTTGCTAATTCATATGTGAAACACCTTGCTATTTTCTATGTTTTTCCATTTTTCACTTTGCGTTACGAATGGGGGGGCACCCTTTTTTAGCTCCTAGATGTTAAATCATGCAGTTTGACCGGTATTTTTTTCGTTCAATGCAGTTGGAGATTTCAAAGCCTCTCCTTTTTCAATCAAACGTTTGATTAAACCGATACACCAAAAACCGCTCATTTTCATTCTGCTTTCCCAGGCCAACTTCCTTCATCATCTCAAAAGGTGTGCTGTTTCCCAGGTAAAAAATATAATCCTCCGATGGATAATAGAGAATGATATCAATCTCCCGCTGGTGTTCTTCAGCAGACTTCAGGATATTGTTGACCACTTTCATGAAAATCTGCACGGTAAACGGGTTAAAGAAGTAAAAACGGTTGTCTGCACTCGAAATATCATATTCCTGCGCCAGGCAGCACTGAAATTCAACACGGTCTTTATCTCCTTTATAACGCTGTAAATTGGCAGCGGCCTCTTCATAAAAATCCTCACTCATCTCCACTCCGGCTGCGGAAGCGCCAAACTTATGATGAACATAAAACGGCAGCCGGCCCTTCCCGCAGCCAAAGTCCACTACCCGATCACTGCTTTTCAGTACATATTCGGCAAATAAATTTTCCAATCCCTCATAAGGGGTAGGCTCATAGCGGTGATAATGAAAGGATTTGTGAAACCCTTTCTGCTCACCGCCCGTTTCGATATTTAGCAACTCATCCATATCTGATTCTTTCATGCTGTGCCTCCGCTAAAAAAGTGCCTGGCACCGCCACTTGAAATTTCCCAATGGCAGTGCCAGGCACTCGTGTATGTATTTGGACTATTTCGGCGCATCCAACACCAAATATTCCCGCAATGTCTGCTGCAGGGTTCCCTTTGTTTCTGCCTGCTTCTCGAATGCCACACCAGCATGGATCATTTTGCGGACAAGTTCAGCACGCAAGCCCGTAAGCACTGCATCGCATCCCATCATTTTGATGCCGCTCAGAATCTTTTTAAAGTGTACGATCACGTCAATTTCCATATCCGCGATGCCGGAAAGGTCCATGATTAAAGTCTGAATCTTAATTGAAGAAATATCCATCAAAACTTTTTCTTCGATGGTCTGGATACGGTAGGAATCAATCATGCCAATAAGCGGAAGGACTGCTACAGAAGTACTGATTGGAATAATCGGCACAGATAAATGCTCAACCAGTTTCCGCTGGGATTTCAGCATATCATCCTTATAATCCGAATAGCTGATGAAGAAGTTATTCAGAAATTCGTCAACATGGTCATTGATCTCTTTTTCCAAATTGTAAAAGGTTTCGCGCGATGTGTTTTCATCCTTTATTTTGTCAAACTGATAGAGGAAGTGCCATAGCGTACGCCTGATTGCCTGAACCCATTCCAGTTTGAATGAAAGAGTCAGGGAATGCTCCGCCCATGCCACGCCTTCCTGCTTGGCAAACGCAATCAGCTCTTCCTCTCTATTTTCTGCTACAAATAGCGCCAGCTTCTCGGCGTTTTTTAAAAGGTCGATATTTCCCCTTTGTAAAATGTCATTAATTTTTGAGGCCACATTAACAGCCTCTGATAATAACTTTTGCTGAAAATTCTCACGGTTCGCAACGATGAATTCCGCAATATCCTTGCTATCCTTGTATGTTGCTTCCATTTTAAGCATACGCCCCTTTTTATTCTGAATAGTATACACTTTCGTTTTAATGGTGGAAAATCCTCCCCAAAACTTAAATATGGAAGATGTTGATCTTATTTTATCAAACCCTAAATGTTAATACCCTTATTAAACTCCTGTTAAACCATGAAATTAAATTTTTTTCAGGCTTGGCGAGTCAAAATGGAGATCCTCGTTTTGATCCGTACTCTTTCAGCTGTGCCAGGCTGAAGCTTTGTCCCCGGTATAGGTGTCATATGCTTACATCAACCATTTAGTTAAACGGAATCTAATCGCCATTTGACTAAAAGGATGTCATTAGCCTTTTTCACTTTATTATCAAACATGCCCAATCCCCTGCTTTTTTATCATTATATATCTTTACGCTTATTCATTATGAACATTTCGCTTCAACGGAAAAAAGCGCCGCAAACGGGCGCTTTCTTTTTAAATGGCTGTTTTCGCAAACTTTGTTGCTTTTAAACAAGTAGTGAGGAGTGGTTGATTTCCGCTTCAGGATGCTCAGCAAACCGCGGGGCGGGCGGTGAGCATCCTGAAGCGCAGGAGTCTCGCACCTTCCGCTCCAATCAACCAACCTTATTTGTCAACGCTTTATTCACAGATCTATTTAAGTACAACAATCTTTTAGAAAATAGCCTTTTAAATAAAACCAAGTGTGCTCATGAACACAACAATAATCGTAATCGGAACGACCCATTTCATCAGGAAGCTCCAGGCTGAGTACAGGGCAGGCGATAGTGTGCTGCTGCGTGTGAATTCGTCTTTCACAAGCTGTTTATTCATTTTGTATGAAATAAACAGCGCGATCAGCAGGCTGCCGAGCGGAAGCAAAATATTGCTGACAAGGAAATCTGTTGCATCAAAGACATTTTTCCCGAAAATTGCGAAATCTCCCAGCAGGCTGAATGACAAAGCTGCAGGAATTCCAGCCCCAAACACAACCAGGCCAGAGATCCATGAGATCTTTTTCCGTGAGTGTTTTCCGTTCTCGATAAAAGCAGATACGATGATTTCCAGCATGCTAAACGAAGAAGTTAGTGTTGCAAATAAGAATAGAAGCAGGAAGATCGCCAGGAAAAATTCGCCCATTGGAATTTGTGAAAATACTGCCGGCAAAACCATGAACAGCAGGCCAGGACCTTCTGCAGGCTCAAATCCAAATGCAAACACAACAGGGAATATAGCCAGGCCAGCCAGAATGGAAATAAAGATATTCATGGTCACAACGGAACCCGCTGATGCAGGAATGCTTACCTTTTTATCCAAGTAAGAGCTGTATGTAACCATGCAGGAAAAGCCGACCGCAAGCGCAAAGAATGACTGTCCAAGTGCGTAAAGGGCAGATTCACCGGTGATTTTGCTGAAGTCCGGGTTCAGAAAAAACTTAACCCCTTCCATTGCACCATCCAGTGTCAATGCACGGATCACAAGCACAATAAAAAAGACGAATAAAAGCGGCATCATATATTTGCTTGCTTTTTCAATTCCATTTTGTATGCCGAACGTAATAACAATAATATTAATAAGCAAAAATGCCGCCAGCCCGAAAAGTGTTAAACCAGGTGTGGAGGTGATGCTTCCAAATAATTCAGGGTACGCCGCATCTGGTGTGATAATTTGGCCCCCAATGGCCATCACACTATAAATCAGCACCCATCCCCCTACAACCGCATAGAAGGAAAGAAGCAGGAAACAGCCAATGACACCAAGCTTTCCGGTGATCGTCCACCAGCTGTTGGGAGCAAGCTTATAATAAGCAGAAACCGCCTCTTTCTGTGCGCCACGCCCAATGATGAACTCTGAAACAAGCATAGGCAGCCCAATCAGAACAGTAAAGGCAATAAACATAAGCAAAAATGCGCCACCGCCGCTCGTTCCAGCTACGTACGGAAACTTCCAAATGGCCCCCAGGCCGATCGCTGCACCGGCCGAGGACATGATAAAACCAAATTTAGATGACCATTGCTCTCGATTTGTACTCATAGTACCCCCTATTAAAATTTCTCTATTTTTATCGTAAAACAACGGCAGGAATCCCCCCGCTTAAGGATAATGAATAGCGGGGATAATTAAGCTGCCTGTATAGTATGAAGGAACGCAGACTAAGATCGCCACGCCGCCATGCGCTTGACACATAGATTGTGAGTCGAAGCTAACCATCCATTGAGATGAATCCCTTTTATTTTATAGCTCAGTGCGGATATCCCAAAGTTCAGGGAAGAAGCGCTGATCCAGCACCTTTTTCAGGTAGCCGACACCTGAAGAACCGCCTGTTCCCATTTTAAAGCCGATGATTCTTTCCACCGTTTTCATATGGCGGAAGCGCCACTGCTGAAGCCAGTCTTCAATATCCACAAGCTTTTCTGCCAGCTCATAAAGCTCCCAATACTTTTCAGGATTTTTATACACAGTCATCCAGGCGTCGCGGACGGAAACATTTTCTTTGTATGTTCTGGTTACATCTCTATTTAAGATTTCTTCGTCAATTGCCAGACCTGCTTTGTGGAGGGCGCGGATTGCGACATCGTAAAGTCCTGGTGCTTCGAACGCCTCTGTTAATTTCGCATGCAGCTCAGGATCTTTTTGATAGATTTTCAGAACATGCTCCGTTTTGTATCCTAACGCAAATTCTACCATACGGTACTGGTAGGATTGGAAGCCAGATGCCTGGCCAAGTGAATCACGGAACTCCATATACTCGGACGGCGTCATTGTGGACAACACATCCCATGCCTGGATAATCTGAGATTGCGTCTTCGAAACACGTGCAAGACGCTTCTGTGCTGTGGATAAGTCGTTGTTTTCGATTGATTCAATAGCTGCGCCCATCTCATGAAGAATCAATTTCATCCACAGCTCACTCACCTGGTGGATAACAATGAACAGCATCTCATCATGATGGCCGGAAAGCCGGTTTTGTGCAGACAGGATCTTATCCAGCTGCAGGTACTCACCATATGTCATATTGTTAGTAAAATCCGTATGAATACTTTTTTCCGATGTAGTTGCGTTAATATCTTGATGTTTTTTTTCGTTGATCATGGTGGATCCTCCTTGTGTTTTTGGTTCTGGTTCTACATGTAGTTACGGTCCGGTGTATCAGCATCTTTACTAAAGAGGCCGCTGCTATGGACCTCACAAATTGACAAACTGGCTTTGGCCGGTAAATCATGCTGTTTGGCCGGTATTTCCCGCTTTTTGGCCGGTATTTATTTAAAAATGGCCGGTAACTGGTTGTTCTGCTCGCTAATTCAGGTCCGGATAGCTGCAAAATAACTGTTTGGCCGTTAAATCTGGTAGTGGAGCCGATAACTAGACGAGTCCGCAATATAACTTCCTCAAATCAGCCATCCCCCGTCCAATAATCTTTAAATCGGCCGAATAACCGCCCGCACCGGACTGCCATCCGCATCTTTAATCGGCAGCGGCAAAGCAATCAGCTCATAATTGCCTTCTTTTACATCATCAAGCATAATATTTTCTAAAATATGAATGCCATTCCGATATAAAGCATGGTGCGTTTCCATGTCCTTGCTGTCGAGCGGGTCGACGGATGGAACATCCACACCCAGAAGGCGCACCCCCTTACTGCCCAGGTAGTCAGCCATATCCGCCGCCAATTCTGAAATCCTTTCTGGGAACACTTCCGGATTATTCGGAACCGCTGTTTTCATTAGCACACGTTCCACGCCTTCTAAATCAAAACCCTGCAATACTTCAGCATCTACGCGATCATAACCAGACACATCAATCACACGCGCAGGCCCGATATACAGCTCAATATCAAGATCAATAATCTTCTCGCCTTCATCATTAAAATGAAACGGCGCATCGACATGGGTACCGGTATGCAGGCTGGTTGTGATCCGGCCAATATTGACCGATCCTGTTTGTTCTTTTGTAAAAGCCGTTTCATAGCTGAATGGCGTATCGCCGGGCCAGTGTGCAATATCGCTGCTTAATGGCTGTGAAATATCAATCCACCCTTTTTTCGTCATGCTACGACTCCCCGTTTGTTTTCATATTGCTTGTATTTTTCCTCTTCCATAATGCTCTTTAAAATTTGAACGGTTTTCCAGACATCCTCAAATGTATTGTAAAGCGCAACCGGTGCCAGCCTAATTCCATTCGGTGCACGGAAATCAGGAATGACCCCCTCCGCCTTCAAGGCCTTACAAATTCTGGCCGCTTCCGGATGCTCCAGATAAATATGACCGCCGCGCTTCTTCTCATCAAGCGGATTTCGCAGAACAAAACCGAGCCCGTCCAGCTCATGCTTAAATAAATCGATCAAATAGCCTGTCATTTTAAGAGACTTCTCGCGGATCTTTTCCATCCCTACTTCATTAAACATGCTGAGAGAGCCAATAATCGGCGCCATGCTAAAAATATTCGGCGTTCCGATTTGGTATGCGCCTGCATCCTCAGCAACTGTAAGCTCATGCTCCATATCAAATTGCTTATCCTTGCGGGAGCTGAACCAGCCGGCAAGACCTGGCACTTTGCCAAAATGGCGCTTGTTCACAAACAATCCGCCTGTGGAACCTGGTCCGCCGTTTAGATGCTTATAGTTGCACCAGAAAGCAAAATCAGCATCCCACGCACTCAGTTCATGCGGAATGGAACCAACCGAATGGCATAAGTCAAAGCCAATCTCGATGCCGCGCTTATGCGCCTCGGCCGTCAAATATTCCATATCCAGCACCTGGCCGCTGCGATACAAAACGCCCGGCAGGACAATCAGCGCGATCTCATCCGTCATCGCCGCGACAATATCTTCTTCCTTCAGCGTATGGCCATCTCCGCTCTTTACCTGGACAAGATGCTCGGCAGGATCATAGCCCTTCAGCTTAACCTGGCTTTGCAGCGCATAAATATCGCTCGGAAAGTTTAATTCGTCGGCCAATATTTTCGTTCTTTTTCCTTCCGGCTTATAAAAAGTAGATACAAGCTGGTGCAAGTTTACGGTAGTGGAACCGCTTACAATCACTTCCTCCGGATTTGCCCCTACGATTGGCGCAAGCTCTTTTCCAAGTGTTTCAGACAGATAGAACCAAGGATTGTCCCCTTCTGTCCAGCCGTCGATTCCATGGTTCCTCCAGGAATCCAGCAAATCAAGAAGCGATTTTTCCGCTCGCTTGGAAAGCAGGCCAAGGGAGTTTCCATCCAAGTAAATTCCGTTTTCCTTTATATAAAACTCTTCCCGGTAAGATGCCAGACCATCCTGGGCATCCAGTCCGATTGCATATTCGCGTGTAATATCCATAGATTTCCAACCTTTCAGAATATTTATTATTTACGCAAATTATATAAGTTTAATTGACACTATGTCAATGATATAATGTCAATAAGGTTGTCAGAAAACTCAAAACCATTTAAACTGATTAAAAATACTTCAATGTTCGAAATATAAAAGCAAACTGGCAAAGGAATGAAAACATGACAAACTCAATTGACCAATTGCCGGCAAGGCAGCAGCAAGCCATTAAAACACGGAATAAACTCCTAAAAGCAGGAAAAGAAATCTTCCTCGAAAATGGCTTTCAAAAAGCGACCATCTCGCAAATTATTAAAAAAGCCAAAACAGGCTACGGAACAGCGTATGTTTATTTTAAAAATAAAGATGAGCTTTTCATCACCTTGATGGAAGATTTAATGAACCAATTTTACGAAGTGGCCGAGATGCCCTTCAAACCGCAGACAAAAGACGAAGCCTATGAAAATATCAAAAAGCAGGTTCGCCTTTTCCTGCAGTTGGCTTTGGATGAGCAGGACATGATGAAGGTGGTAAAAGAAGCAATTGGTGTCTCACCTGAAATCGACCATAAATGGTATAGGATCCGCGAACGATTCATCGAGCGGATTTCAGTGGATATCCGCTATGCCCAGGAGCAAAAGCTTGCCAAGCAGCATCTCGATCCATCTCTCACCGCAAGAGGCTGGTTCTACTCCAATGAAATGTTCATGTGGGAATTGGTTATGAACGAGGATAAATATGAAATGGAAGACATCATTGTGAACCTGACCAGTATGTATACAGGCGGGTTATATGATTAAAGAAGCATTCGCGGGATAAATCAGCGCCATTTTACATTTAGCCATCGCCTTCATAGATTTATGCGTCAGTTTACTAGTTTTGTGCTTCACTTTTTCGATTTATGCGTCAGTTTTGTTGACTTATGCACCACTTTTCGATTTTATGCGTCACTTCCCATTCCACCGTTTGGTTTAAAGTCAAAAATCGTTCGTAAAAAAGGTGCCTGCCCCCACCCCGGGGAAAGGCACCTTTTTCAATTTGAAACCAGCTCTCGATCATTTGACGAAACTGTAATATTCCCTTTCGACAGCTTCACCGTAACATCCGAATCCCGCGCAATATTCGGGTCATGCGTTACGACAATCACGCACTTCTCTTCCTCATGAGCAAGCGATCGCAGCAACCCAACAATCTCCTGAGCCGTATCCTCATCCAAGTTCCCAGTCGGTTCATCCGCCACTATCAGTTCGGCATCACAGCACAATGCCCGCGCAATGGAAACACGCTGCTGCTGTCCGCCGCTCAATGTGAGGACTTTTTGCCGGGCCTGAAGCTCAGAAATTCCGACCTGCTGCAGCATTTCCAAGGCAATTGCCTTTTTATTTTTTGTGGAAGACCCCGTAATTTCCATCGCAGTCAGGACATTTTGCAGCGCCGTCATATACGGAAGCAGATTATAAGATTGAAAGACAATCGAAACATATTTATTCCGGAACCGGGTGAGCCCAATTTTTCGGATATCCTTCCCTTCATACAGCACTTCTCCCTCTTTTGGAACATCGAGGGCGCTGGCCAGCGCCAGGAACGTGGTTTTCCCGGAGCCGGATGGCCCAATGATGCTGTAAAAATTCCCTTTTTCAAAGGTAACATTAATATTTTTCAAGATATCGTGTTTTTTATTTTCGTGTTTATACCAGTAGCTGATTTTTTTGAATTCCAGCAATGAACTCATATTTCCATCTCCTTTTAATCCTGCTTGCTAAGAATGGCTTTTGGCTGAAGGCGCAGAACCGATAACGAAGGCAATAATACTGACACAGCCGCAATCACCAGGCCGATTAGTGCCAGGAACCCAAGATCCTCTGTTGTCACCTGGACATTCAGCTCATCAACTGTTTCCACTGATGCTTGAGCCTGCATCATTCCCGGTCCAAAGCCGCCCATGCCCCTTCCTCTGAAGGATTCAGGTGTATTCGTCTGTTCCGCGGACGCTAACTCCTGATTCAAGAGCTTATCGCCAAGCTGGCCCGCCACCACATTGCCGCTTGCTGTTGCAATGCCGAGCGATAGAACCGCCACCACTAAGATTTCGGCAATAAACTGGCCTGCGAGCTTCCATCTTTTTTCGCCAATGGCCAGCAGAACGCCCATTTCATACTTTCTTTCACGGATCGACATCATGACAATTAAGCCCAAAATAATCGCCCCGGCTATGGATACCAAGTACACAATGTTATTCGAAAAGCTGGCTACGTTCTCAATCGGCCCGACCATCTGCTGATACAGCTGGTCATCGGCATCAAGCTTGAACGTTTCAAAATCAATGCTGCTCTCTCTCTTTGCCTGGTCAATAAAGCTTTGCATTTCAGCAGGGTCATCAATGTAGTAAATGGCGCTATCGATCGAATTTTCATAATCCGCCCCTTTTATTGAAGCTGCCGCTGTATATGGAACGTATAGCTTGTTATATGGATTCAAGGCTGTAAAATCCATTGCCTGATCTGAGCCGGCGGACGCCGTTTGATAGATTCCGATAATTTCAAACTCCAGAACGGCCGTTTCATCCCGAGGGTTCGTGACAGTAATCTTATCGCCAACACCCAACTCATTTTCTTCCGCCAATGTCTGTTCAATCAGCGTGACATTTTTTCCGATATGCTCTTCTGTAATCCCGCTGCCTTCAACAATCGCTGAAGTTCCATCCCTAAATTCTGCAACAGAGTCTGTAAAGGCAACTCCCTGCAGGCTGACATCTCCCTGCATCATTCCGCCCGGCATGCCTCTACCAGGCTCCTGCCCTTCACCGCTTTCATCCGAGGTATCGGCATCAGCCGACTCACTTTCAATCGGTTCAAAATTGGAGGCTAGCCCAGTAGTGGATGAGTAAAAATTATAGCCTTTAATCTGCTCGTAAGAAGCTAGTTCCTCTGCCGCTTCAAGCGGAACCAGCACAGACTGGAAACGCACCCGCTCCCCTCCGCTCTGCTCGGACATCGCCTGCTCTCTCAGTTTTTCCATATCAGCCTGCAGGGTGACATCTGCACCCAGTTTTTGCCGGGCAAGATCACCCGACTTTTCGGCAGCTGTCTGGGTCGACAGTCCCGCCAGCACTAATACACAAATCACAGTAAACACGAAAATCTGCAGAATGCTTTTCCCTTTTCGTGCTTTCACACTTAAAAAAGCTCGCTTTAAAAAATTCATCTTCATTTTCCCCTCAGCCCTCTAAAAAGTTCTTTATCTCATATTCTTCAAATTTTTCTTCCAGCCATGCGGTGTATTCGTTCTGCATCTCTGTTTCAAATAACGTATTTTTGATGTCTTCTTTTACATCCTCATAGACCGCTTCTTTGGCTTCCTGCTTTTCTGCTACCTTGATGACGTGGTAGCCATATTCCGTTTTAACGGGCTCGCTGATTTTTCCCGGCTCCAGAGAGAAAGCGACTTCTTCAAATTCAGCGACCATGTCTCCCTTTCCGAAAAAGCCGAGGTCTCCGCCTGCATCTTTATTGCTGTCATCGGTCGAATATTCCGCTGCCAATTCGGCGAAGTCCCCGCCGTCATTCAGCTTCTCAATGACTTCTTTTGCCGCCTTCTCATCTTCCACTAAAATATGGCTCGCAGACACCTGTTCCTCCTGGGCAAAGCTGTCTTTGTTTTCATCAAAATAGGCTTTCATCTCCTCTTCCGAAATCTCAATCCTTGGTTCAAGCAGCTTTTTCGTTGCCAGGTAGGATTCGATATCATCCTCAAAATCAGCCATCGTCACGCCGCTTGATTCGAGTGTCTGCTTTAAAGCATCCTCACCGCCGTATGATTCCGCATAAGCAGCCTTTTCCTCGTCAATTTCTTCTTGTGTCACTTTCACATTCTCTTTCTTTACTTCCTGATCAATTACTTTCTCCGTAATCAGTGAATCCAGAAGCTCCTGCCCGTACTGGGCAACGAGCTGCTCATGCAGCTCATCCTGACTGATTTTCTCGCCATTAACGGTAGCTGCCGCGTCATCCTGTATGGTAAAAAAGATGGCTGCAGCTGTCCCGATTGTCAAAACACTGCCTAAAATCCAATATAAAACTTGCTTATTCTTCATCGTGTTCCCCTTTCCTAATTCGCTTTCTGATTACTTGTTAACGTCACTTCAGCTGTCTTCAATTCGTCCCCGCGGTAAAATTCGATTTTCACCTGATCGCCAATCGAAAAATCGCTGTATAAATGCTTGCGCAGATCCCCTGAATTCGTAATTTCCTTGCCGCCGATGCTGACGAGAATATCCTCCACCTGAAGGCCGGCTCCCGCTGCTGCCGAATCCGGATCAATATTGGCTACAATCGCTCCGCTTTTCACGCCATAAGGAAGATTGCCCAAATATTGAGGGGGCACTTCGTCAAAGCTTGCCAGTCCAATGCCAAGATACGGCCGGACCACTTGTCCATTTTCAATCAGCTGATCAATCAGCGTTTTGACCTCATTGCTTGGGATTGCAAATCCAAGGCCTTCCACTCCGCTGTCCGCGATTTTCAGGCTGTTGATTCCAACCAGCTGCCCGGCTGTATTCATCAATGCTCCTCCGCTGTTGCCGGGATTTATGGCGGCATCCGTTTGAATGACATTTAAGTTCCATTCACCTGCAGATGTGCTGACTTCAATGGACCGGTCCACCGCGCTCACGATCCCTTGTGTCACCGTTCTGGATAAATCAAGGCCAAGCGGATTGCCGATCGCCAGCACCTGATCGCCGGCTCTTAGCTTGGAAGAATCGCCAAACGGCATGGCAGCTGCGGAGATGCCTCCTTTAATTTTCAGCACTGCAATATCTGTTAGCGCATCCGTACCAACCAATTCAGCCGTCACCTTTTCACCATCATGCAGTGTCACCTGAATCTCGCTGGCATTTTCAATCACATGGTTGTTCGTCACGATATAAGCTGCATCGTCTGTCTTTTTAAAAACAACCCCAGAACCCGTACCGCTTTCGGCAGCTTCACTCGTTTGGCTGAACGGATTATTGTTTTGCTGCTGCATATTCACAACCCCGACAATGGCTTTGGAGGCTTGCTCAATGGTATCCGCCAGTGAATTGGATGAAGCAGACACTGGAGTCACGTCTAGATTGGAAGAGCTTTCAGCTTGTACACTTTCTTCCGGCACGGTCGCCAGTGGTGTGTCTTCCTGGAAATACGGAACGGCTGTCAGCGTAAGCGCCGACCCCAGCACACCAGCAGCCACGGTTGAAAGGAATCCTTTCCATACCGGCTTTTTTACCGCCCGGTTTTCTGTTCTGCTTTCTTCGTTAAAATCCGTCATAATTAAACACTTCCTTCTTATCTATTTTGAAATTGGCTTAGTTATCGTTTGCCTTACAAGTCATACTTTAAAGGCCCAATGTGTCAGGAAAATGTCAAAGGGGTATTTTCTAAATATTTTTCGAAACAACACAAAAAAGCCCAGAGATATTTGACTCTGAGCTTTTCAAGGGACAAGGGGACTGGCTCCATGTCCCAAATAATTTGAGAACGTGTACTTGTCCGCTTGTCTCTTTAAATTCCTTCCTCTTCAAGGAAAAGAAACTATTCCATAAAAAACAAAATGTGCAGGTACTCCTATAGATTATTCATAGGAATGCCGGCATTTTCCACATCGTTTCGGCAGCGATAATCCCTTCTTTTTGTGAAACTGCTGTTCTCCTACAGTAAAAATAAATCGATCACCGCAAATCCAGCATTTTAGAAGGAGGTCCTGAGGCTCATTGATTTCTAATGCTTCGCCGATACGTTTTTTTCTTTCCTGTTCAGCCTTGCCGTCCACTGGATTATTTTGCTCCAAAGCTGTTATTACTTTGGTAATTTCGGTTTGCACTTTTTTATATTCGATCTTTTTCCATAACTCCAGATAGGGAATAAAAGATTGATTGCCGGATCCTTTAATTTTCTCAAGCAGCAGGAAGATGATTTCTCTGTTCCGATCCTTTAGATACATCATATCCGGGTCTCTCTTCCCCTGTTTGATCCATTCCATCCATTCTTCTAATAGTTCATTTGTATATTGATCGGATTGAATCAGCCATCCACGTTCTGTGAATATAATCATAGGCAGCTTCCCATTATATTCAATATCCAAGAAATCATGATTAACCATACAGTCCACTTTTTCCCTGATGTCATCCAGCTTCTCCGACTTAAAATATCCATAGACAGGACACTTATCCAGTTCCAGCTCCAGGATCTTTTTCTCTCGTGAACCTTTTAAAATTTTCGTGAGTAACGTTCTTCCTCCCCTTGCGATGATTTCATCTGCCGCTCTTAAGATAACTTTAACTTCATCTTGAGATAATTGATTTGATGTCAGCTGACATCAAAATGGCATCTCCTTATCCAAAATAGCTTGCTTTGTCTTCCTCTTTTCAACTGTTTTTTCCGCAGGCTTATCATCCAGGACTTTACCAAACTTATTTTCATATAAATCCCTCACCCATTCTTTTACCGGGGTTTTCCATTGCTGATTAGGAGCAGGAATATTTTTCAACAAACTCTTTCGCGACATTCCCAATTCTTTCGCCATCTGGATGTCTGCTTCATTTAACCTGAATCGCTTTTTAGCCTCTGACCATGCTTCACTGTTCTTTTTATTCGCCATATATTTTCCTCCCTTATTTACTAAATGAATGCCGGAGGATTTCCTCGTTTTTGTTATTGATTTGTCCTAAAGGATAAAAGCTTTTTAAATGCCCATTCTCACGCAAAGTGTACAATATTATACTAACACTGTGCAATTGCAGAGAGTCAGGAAAAAAATAGTGTTTTTTTCAGGATATTGGATACTTTAAAAAAGAGTTTAAAGCAGGATGAGGTGAATTCCCTTATGATAAAAACGAGGCATTTACTATTTAATCTCTCTATAATAGTGATTCCGTGGTTATCGCTGTTATTTATAGGAAAGCGCAGTTTCAAACGTTATTCTTTTGCGGGCGTTATTATTATTATTTTTGAGATCATAAATCACATGTATGGACACAAGCGGAATTGGTGGAAGTTTTACGATAAGCGGAAATCCTTTTTTAAGGATGAACTTCCGTTTAGTATTGGTCCCTATATGCCTCTGTCCATGTGGTTACTTAAATATTCGTATGGAAACTTTAAAAAGTTTATATTGCTTAATGTTATTGCTGATGGACTCTTTGCTTTTATCATCATTGATGTACTAAAAAAACTTAAGATCATAAGGTTGAACCGATTAAATCATTTTCAATTTTTCATCTACCTTCACTACAAAGCCTATTTATTATATGGAGTACAGTATTTGTTTGAAAAAGCAAGAAAATTTAGCTGATAAGGAAACAGAGGGACAGGTCCCTTGTCCCACTGTTTCAAGTAATAATCCAGGACAGTGAACCTGTCCCCTTGTCCCTCTATGCCATTATTGAATAGTTTCACAAATATTAAGCAATCTAAACTGTGTATGGGAGGTGAAAATATTTGTCACATCAAAACAGTAAGACAGAGAAGCAAAAAACTAAATCATTAATAGATAATCAACAAGCTGCAGGTTCAGAATATCACAGAGAGCATGCTGGTAACGTTGAGGGATACGGTCAGCCGCACCCAGTTAATGGTGTTGATAATAGGACCAAAAACAATGATTAATTCTGTTAAGAGTGGACTAATTTCTAGTTCACTCTTTTTTTCACTGCTATTTAAATACGGTATATATTTTGGCCCTTTTCTAAAAGACTGTTGCTTTTAAATAGATTTTGTAGAGGAGCAAAAAAGTTTGCAAAAACAGCACTTGTTTTTAAACAAACCTGCAATAAAACTACTCCAAATATCTCTACACACTGATTTACTAAACAAATGCTCTTATAACCTATTTTGTTAAGTCATTCTGCGCCTTTTGAAGTAAAGGAATGTCTTGATGAATTCTTTTTTCGTACTTGGTCATGGCTACAGTTCTCTTTTCTATTAAAGCAGCATAAACAAAAAATCTTTTGACAGCAGGATTATCCCGTGCTAGTATTTTCTTTAAATTTAAATATTTTAAATTTTCGCGGTCATCATATCCGCCGCACCATCATCAGACAATTTCATATGAAATGCTTCAGGTGCTGAGCAAAATCTGCTCAGTTAAAAGGGAAGTCCGGTTAAATGCCGGCGCGGTCCCGCCACTGTATTGGGGAGCGACTTATCATCATGCCACTGTTTCATTTGAAATGGGAAGGGATTAAGTTGCTGTGAACCAGAGCCAGGAGACCTGCCTGTTGTATGCACTTGTACTCTACGGGTATATAGAGAGGAGTGAGGTAAGCACGTTGGGAAAACTGTAATGGCCCCAACTCTATTTGACTATGCACATTTATCTCTCTTTTCGATGAAAAGAGAGATTTTTTATTTTCGGAAAAAAATACGGGGAGTGTTTCAATATTGGCATACGTAAGGAGCTCTAACTTAGGATATCCACGGATCGGAGAACACAGGGAATGGAAAAAAGCCTTGGAGCAGTATTGGGCCGGGAAATCTGACCGGGAATATTTTTTAAAGCAAATGGAAGAATTGCGTCTGGCTCATCTTCAAAGGCAGCAGGAGCAGGGAATAGATTTGATACCTGTCGGTGACTGGAGCATGTACGATCATGTCTTGGATACAGCGTTGATGTTTGGGTTAGTTCCAAAGCGCTTTAAATATGATGGAGGCAAAGTCCCATTGGAGACCTATTTTGATATGGCACGAGGCAGTTCTTCTGCGGTTGCCTCCGAAATGACGAAATGGTTTAACACAAACTACCATTATATCGTGCCGGAATTGGACCAGATGGTACCGGTGCTTGCCGAAAACCGGCCACTCGCATTATTTAACGAAGCAAAACAAAAGCTTAACATCATCGGCAAGCCGGTGATCATTGGCCCGGTCACCTTCGTAAAACTATCGAAAGGATATAAGGAAAAAGAGTTAAACGAAATGGTACACCTTTTTGTCCCTCTTTATGCTCAAATTCTAAAAGAACTGCAGGAGGCAGGCGCTGAATGGGTTCAAATGGACGAACCGATCTTATGCAGTACTATTTCGGAAGAAGACATCGAGCTTCTTAAAGAAGTCTATGAAGCATTATGTCTTGCAGCTCCAAACATCAAAATAATCCTGCAGACCTATTTTGACTATGTAGATTATTTTGAAGAAGTTACTGCCCTTCCCGTTCATGGAATTGGGCTGGACTTTGTCCATGATGGAGGAAAGAATCTTGAAGCTCTAAAAGAGTTCGGTTTCCCTCAGGAGAAGGTGCTGGCAGCAGGTATTATTGATGGCAGAAATGTTTGGCGGGCAGATTTGGAGGACTGTTTCAATCTCCTTGATGAAATTTCTGAATACGTTTGTCCAGGGCACTTGATTGTACAGCCTTCTTCAAGCCTTTTGCATTCTCCGGTAACGGTCAGAAACGAAGATACACTCAAGACGACCATAAAAAAAGCCCTCTCTTTTGCCGATGAAAAGCTTCGGGAAATTCACATTCTTACAACTGGCTTAAATAATGGAAGAGGAACAGTTGAAAAAGACATTACCGCCAGTTCAGCTGCATTCAAGACCTTAGCTGACTCAGCTGAACGCAAGCATACGGAAGTTCAGAAGGCTATCGAAAATCTGCATACATTTAAAACGGAACGGAAAGCTCCTTATGAAATCCGCAATAAAGCACAGGACGCTGCTTTTAAGCTGCCCATTCTGCCAACGACCACGATCGGCAGTCTCCCGCAGACACAGGAAGTTCGGAAGCAGCGGCTGAAGTGGCGAAAAGGTGAACTGACAAGTGAACAGTACGAAGAATTTATAAAAGCAGAAATCAAGCGATGGATCCACATTCAGGAGGAGCTGGGTCTGGATGTGCTTGTACATGGGGAATTTGAAAGAACCGATATGGTAGAGTATTTTGGGGAAAAATTGGGGGGTTTTCAATTCACAAAATTCGGATGGGTTCAGTCTTATGGCTCACGATGTGTAAAGCCTCCAATCATATTTGGGGATGTCTTTTTCAAGGCTCCCATTACACTGAAGGAGTCCCTCTACGCCCAATCACTGACATCTAAGCCTGTAAAGGGCATGCTGACGGGTCCTATCACCATTTTAAATTGGTCATTTGTCCGGAATGATCTTTCCCGATATACAGTGGCAAATCAAATCGCCCTGGCGCTGCGTGAGGAAATCAAAGCACTTGAGAAGAACGGTATCGGGATGATCCAGGTCGATGAACCGGCCCTTCGTGAAGGCTTGCCATTAAAAAGGAAGAATTGGGACAGCTACTTGCATGCTGCGGTCCATGCTTTTAAGCTGGCTACCTCTTCCGTCCGGAACGAGACCCAAATTCATACGCATATGTGCTATTCCAATTTTAAAGACATTATCGAGGCAATTGATGCTCTTGATGCTGATGTCATATCAATCGAGACTTCCAGAAGCCACGGGGAACTGATTCAAGCCTTTGAAGACAGCACCTATAAAAAAGGCATCGGGCTTGGCATTTACGATATTCACAGTCCCCGAGTACCGAGCCGTGAGGAAATGGCCAGAAATATTGACCGCGCCCTTCAAGTCCTTGATCCAAAGCTATTCTGGATTAATCCAGACTGCGGATTAAAGACACGCAAGACCCATGAAACAATTGAGGCTCTGAAGGTTATGACGGAGGCCGCCCAGCAGACGCGAGAAAAACTGCTTACGGGTTTGCTTGATTTTAATGACTGCAATGCGGCCAAAGCCCATTCAGTGGAACGTTCGAAAACCATCCAGACAAAGCTGGTTCTTCCGCCCGACACCAATCACCTTCAGACTATATTTGGCGGCAAGGTCCTTTCTTATATAGATGAGATTGCTGCTCTGGCAGCCATGAAGCATTCCAACCACGCTGTCGTTACAGCTTCCATTGACTCTGTCGATTTTTTATCTTCTGCCACAGTCGGAGACGCGCTTAGCCTGGAAGCCTATGTCACTTCTACAGGCAGGACCTCAATGGAGGTGTATGTAAAAGTCAGATCCACAGATTTGCTGACAGGCGACAGCAAGCTGACAACCGAATCTTTTTTGACCATGGTTGCCGTAGATGAAAATGGCCGTCCGGTGCCTGTCCCAAATGTAATCCCGCTATCAGACGAAGAAATCAGGCTCCATGAAACAGCAGCTGCCCGTAAAGAGCATCGTAAAAATAGAGCGAGTATACGATAAAAGAATAAATAAAGAAAAAGGCCGTCTTTGTGTAACGGGTACTTTTACCTGTCACAAAAATCCAATATGTATATTAAAATGACCATCAATTTGTATGTGTATTTGATGGTCATTTTTTATTGATATAACGCGAATAATTATAAAAATAGGCTTGAAAATGTGGTCCAATTTGTATTTCGAAATGTAAGGTTACAGAGATTGGACTGCAAAATGCTGTGTGTTTTTTTACAAAACCTAGTTTTTCTTTGGCTCTGTAATTATTCATTGATGATTTTCGTATAGGTATGAGAATTAGTAGGCGGAGTACTTCCGACTAATGTATATAGTGGAAGCTTAAGAAGCAGAGATAAGCGGAGGAATTCCGGTTAACTGCTCTAAATAAGCCAAAATTCAAAGATTTGGATCATATAAGCGAAAAAACTCCGCTTATTCTTAAGGAAATATGGGGATTTCCCATTTTTAACGGAATTTTTCCGGTTATTTTTCAAACACAGTGAAATCAATATCTAGTTTTATAACAGTACTTTGGCCATAAAGTGCATTATACATAGGTGGCACTTTGTAATATTCTTACATAACAAAAAGCCCTGCATTTTGCAGGACAAAATATATAATAAATATGAGCAGATTTTCAAACGTATTTTTATAAAAAGTGTCAGGTATCCGAACCCTTAGTCTTTGTGCGGCCTTTTTAATGAAACCGATGATTTTCTGCAAGTTTAACCTTAAAGTCCAATTTGTATATAACATCGATAATCCGCGTCCCGATCATCTGGCAAATTATTGCATAAATAATAACTTTCCAGTCAACGACAACCCCGGTGATCAATAACAGGCTGCTGTTTATGTAAAAAAGCGTTCTGCCCGGTGCAGCACCTCTTGCTTTTGAAATAATTAAAGCCAGAATGTCCATGCCGCCTGAAGAGGCTCCCATTCGAAAAAGAATACCTACACCCATTCCAAACACAACTGCTCCGAGTAAAAGATCCAGCAGAACCGGATTTAGCGGCTCTGTTACAAGCGGAGTAAGAAAATCAATCGTAATGGAAGTCACGGAGACGCATAACAGCGTCCAGATCACACTGCTTTTTCCCAGCCACTTGGCTGCTGCCAGTAAAAGGCTCGCGTTCAGCACCCATAAAGTAACCGAGTAAGGCGTGTCCAATAAATAGTTTAATAAAACAGCTAAGCTTGCCGCGCCGCCCGACGGGATGAAATGCGGAAATAAAAAAAATGTCATGGCAATGCCCTGGATCGCAGCAGCCATTCCAAGTATCAAAGACTTATAGAGTACGTGCATAACAAAATCTCCTAACCGTTTTTTCCTTCCTCTATCTTATAATATTCTCATATAATTAGAAACCACATGATAGAATACACGTAAGAGAGGTGTGAATGATGCCCTATCAATTTGAAACAGAACGCCTTCTGCTCAGAACGATGCAAACGGCTGACCTGGATGATGTATTTCAGATCTGGGGTGATGCTCTGGTCATGAAATACTGCGGCGGCGCCAGCACAAAGGACCGTATCCAGCGCTCCATCGAATTTTACAAGCAGCTGCAGGAGGAAAAAGGCTACTCGGTTTACACCGTGGTGTTAAAAGAAACCTCATCTGTTATCGGAGTTTGCGGATTTAATCCTGCAGAAAAGGAAGAAGAAGCAGAGCTCCTTTATCACTTGAACCGGCATTACTGGGGGAAAGGCTTTGCCGCAGAGGCTGCTGCTGCCTGTGTAACTGACATAAGAAAAAATAATCCGCGAATGAAGAAAATCATCGCGGCTGTTGACCCAGCTAATCCTGCTTCAGGCAAGATACTATCAAAAATTGGCTTACTAGCCAAAGGACTGAAGTGGTTTGAGGATACACAGCAGGAAGAACTCTATTTTGAGCTGGATTTAACGTAAAAAGCTGGCTGAGGAGGCCAGCTTTTTTATTCTATTAAAATTTCTACGCTAATTTTGGCTGTTTCTTCGCTAAAAGCCCCGTTTTATTCGTAAAGTACACACTGTGGCAAGGCTGCTTTCTCAAACTGTTTTTAGAAAAACTTCTTAAAAGCTTTTGTTCATAAACAACCAATCGAGTAGAGGGAAAATAAGTGTATTATTTTCGCCCCTCTCACAACACCGTACGTACGGTTCGCGTATACGGCGTTTCAATTTATATCACAGTGTGTACTTTTAGATAATGTTCTAAAGCAGAGGGGACTCCCCTCTGCTTTAGTCTTTTGTTTGAGATTGCTCTTTGGACGACTTTGGATAATCCTATGAATCGATAACCTTTTCGACAGTAGGTTAATCCTTTCGCTTCTTCCTCCGGAATTCCTAGTTGAATAAGCGATTTAATTTGTTTCTTCGCTACTTTCCATTGTTTCCAGATGATGACCCTAATTCTGGAGCGAAGCTTTGTGTCTATTCGTTCAGTCACTTTTTTCATATTTGCCACTCTGAAGTAGTTTACCCATCCAAATATTACTTGTTTCAATTTCAACATTCGGTAGTCTAGTGGAACACTCCAGTTTCGCTTTGTCAGATGTCGAAGTTTCCTTTGAAACTTCTGTACCGAACTTGGATGAGGTTTCACTTTATATCTCTTGTTATTAATGTCGTAATAATACCCAAATCCTAAGAATTTTAATTCTTTTGGACGTGAGATTCTACTCTTCTCTATGTTGACTATCAGACCTAATTTCTCTTCTATATATCTCACGATTGAATTCATTACTCGGTTCGCTGCTTTTTCACTTTTCACAAAGATAAGGGCATCATCAGCGTACCTCACGAACCTTAATCCTCTTTTCTCTAGTTCCTTATCAAGTTCGTTTAACATAATATTACTCAATAGTGGACTGAGGTTTCCTCCTTGCGGAGTACCGACAGGTGTGTCTTCATAGTTCCCATTCACCATGACTCCACTGACTAAGTATTTTCTGATTAACGAGATGACATCTCCGTCTTTTATTGTGTTGGATATAATTCGCATGAGTTTATCGTGATGAACGGTGTCGAAGAATCTTTCAAGGTCAATGTCGACTACCCAATCATAACCATCATTCAGAAATTCCAGGCTTTTTATAATCGCCATTTCACAACTTCTTTTTGGTCTGAAACCGTAACTGAATTCGCTGAACTGTTCTTCAAATATCGGACTGAGAACCTGATGAATGGCTTGTTGAACAACTCTATCCACTACTGTTGGTATTCCCAATTTGCGCATCTTTCCGTTTTCTTTTGGGATTTCCACTCTTAAGGCAGCTTGTGGTTGGTATTTTCTTGTTCTGATGCGCTGGCGCAACTCATCTTTGTTCTCTTTCAGGTGTTGCTTGAGTTCGTCGACTGTTACTCCATCAACACCACTGGCACCTTTATTTTTATAGACACGTAAGTAGGCTTCGTTCATATTTTGATTACTTAGAATTTGTTCTAAAAGTTCCACACTCGTTTCTCCTTTCCTCTCACGTAGTAAGTGATAGCTCCATTTTGGTTATCCTTTGAGGTACGCTCATACTTTCACCATTAACACATTCGGAGTATGTCACTCACGCATTCGTGGCGTTGAAACACTATAAATTGTTCAGCCCTTCATGAAATTATTTCATTACTATGGCTTCTGCTGACTTCTTGCGACTAACCTTTTTCGACTGTACCTTCTGTACATCCGCAAGACCTCCCAGGGTAAGACAACTATCTTTCCTCTTTTACTCGCCTGATTTACTCTACAAATTTACGCACATCTTTTGGACTTTAACTTGCTTAGGAGTTTAATCCCTTTATAGAGCCTTAGTATCAGATTCCTGTTCGTCGAGTCAAGATTTTATTCCACGCTTCCTCCAGCCCTTACCTCACGATAAGTACCTTGCGCTTCCTTAGTGGTTGGTCGATGTGTACCCCCACAGTGGACTTTCACCACCTAGATAGTTGCCATGCCTGGCACACTAAGAAAAGCCTGCATCATGATGCAGGCTTCCCCTTCCATTCTATTAGAATCCAATTGCCTTTTTCCCATTCACAACTGGAAGGCTGATAAAACTTTGTCCAAGATCCACTTCAAATGTGGCACCTGTTGTCGAAGGAATCGCCCGTCTGCGATCACTGCCTGCTATAATCACTCCGATTCGGTGTCCTTCTTTAAATACGTAATCCTCAGGCAATGCATTCCATTCGAATTTATAGCTTTTTCCTTCTTTTAAGGAGTCATCCAGCTCGATGGTTTTCCAGTTTTGCGGATCGAACCATCCTCTTGTAACGACTTCATATGATGCAGTATGTGTGGTTTTTTCTGTATCTTTGTAACACGCATCATCTGTGGAAATGCTTTCTCCCCAGCAGCTTTCTGTATCAAGGGTTTTTATGCCTTCACCCCGGCTTTCATGGTTGATGCGTGTATCCGTTCCATAGTCTACAATTAAAACAGTTAAATTGGAGTCTTCTTTATCGACTTTTGCCCTGAGTGAGATTTCGGGTATGCCGCTAAACCTTACATCCTCTTTAAGCGGTTCAGATAGGAAAGCCAGTCGGTCGCTTTTTACAACTGTTTCATTGGATACCATCTGCTGTTCTGTTTGCTGCGGGTTATCGGTAAACGATTGCTTTACATTGCCCTGTACAGGACCTGTTGTCAAAGTGCCATTTGTATGTTCATTTTCTCCTGGGCCCAGACGAATTTTAACATTTGCAGCATCTTTATCCGGCCATGAGGATTGAGTTTCCCACACATCTGCCCCTCTTTCAATATCAACCGCCGGCTCGTCCATAATGCCGTTTTCAATATCCATCAGCCAATAATCAAACCAGCGGTGGAGCGTATCCACCCACTCCGCCCTTCTGAAATCAAACGGATCGACATGACCGGTTTGGGTAAGCCACAGTTTACGCGGGACATCTTCTTTAGAAAGGGCTGTCCACCAATCAGCAAGGTGATTCATTTTAACATTGTAGTCATTTAACCCATGAACCGCAAACACACTAGCCTTTACATTTTTTGCATCCTTAACGTAATTTCTCTCATCCCAGAAATCATTGTAATCTCCTGATGGATCGTCCGCTTCTGCGTTCAAACGATCAAATACAGGCTTGCAGGCATCTTTTCGGGAGCTGGTGACAACTCTGCTTGCCAAGCCTCCTGGACCGTTGTTGTAATATGTAAGCCCTGCGTACCGATAATAATTATACCAGCTGCTAATGGCCCCGATTGGAACAATTGTTTTTAATCCCTCTACTCCAGTGGCCGCAACCCCGTTGGCTAACGTACCATCATACGATTTTCCAATCATGCCGACATTCCCGGTTGTCCAATCTGCTTTCACTTCCTGATTGTCCTCATCCCAGGCTTTCGCACTGCCATTCATCCAATCAATGACTACTCTTATACTTTCAATCTCTTCATAGCCGCCAGTCGTCGGGCACCCATCTGATTGGTTCGTTCCGACCATTTCGGGTAAAGCCACTGCATAGCCTCTGGGAACAAAATAGTTATCATAAAAAAGTGGAAATTTCTCATTTATGCCGTCTTTGTCCCGGTCTTTCACTTCACTTTCATTTCCTCTGCCAAGGCTTTCATAGTAAGGGCTGGCATCCATGATTACCGGTACCTTGAGTCCTTCTTCCGTTTCTTTCGGACGAATAATATCCACGGCAATCCTGTCTGGTTTTCCGTTTTCATCCGAATCAAGAGTGGACTCGACATAGACAGTCTCACGAATCGCCTCTTCAAATGAATAAATTGGCTGAGACTTGAGGTCCTCGATTTGTGCTGCCTGTCCTGGTTTTTCTTTCGCAACTGCATGATCAGCCGTGTAGGTAAAAGTTGATAGAGTCATAGAAATGACGGCTAACATAGCTGCAGACCTGAGAAGCTTTTTCTTTTTCATAAAATCCCTCCTCTGTATTTGACCTTTATTATATTTCGAGTTATGAAATATTAATAGATTACTTTATCCTAAAATTATATATTTTTCTAAATATTTCTATTAATCTCTCCTAGGATAATAGTCTTGCTAAAATTCTTTGCTGTCTTCAGCTTTCGGATATTGAATCAATAATTGCACTCCGTTCCTTCACTTGTCCCCACTTCTGAAAAACTATGAGCCTGAATCATTTGCTGCCTTTGGTCTTTTTTGCTGGATTTAGTAGTTTGTTTGCCAGATTTCCGATTTGTTTGCAAGTTCCAGCAGTTTATTCGCTAATTATCCGGTTTTATTGGCTAAGTCCACAATGACGCCAAATCCTATCCAAAAAAAAAGCTCGGCACTCAACCTGAGTACCAAGCCTTTTTATTAACAAACTGAATCCGTAGACTTCGGATTCTTCAAGCCAAACAACGGACGGATAAACAATGCTGCACCTGTTCCGAGCATCGCCATGATTGCCCATACCCAGCCGTGCAGGCTGAAGGACGCGATTCCACCGAAGTAGGCGCCAATGTTGCACCCGAAAGCAAGACGTGCGCCATAACCCATAAGAATACCGCCAACAATGGCTGCACCTGCTACGCCAGGCTTCACTTTCCCTGGCTTGAACGTTCCCTGCAAGGCTGCGGAAATAAAGGCTCCAAGCATAATGCCAAAGTTCATGACACTTGTGGAATCAGACAGCACAGTGCTTTTCAGCGCCGCCAGGTTTTTGTCTGTAGCAAAATATCCCCAGGATGTTACGTCGATTCCCATCGCCATTAAGGCTTTTCCGCCCCATAGAGCAAAACCGGATGTGATGCCCCAAGGAGAACCTTTTATAGTTAACGTCAAAGCATTCAATAAGGCTAAAACAATTGCTGCTGCAAATAATGGCCAAGAGCCTCTTAAAATCTTTTTAAAGCCAGTTGTAGTCGGCAGCGCCTTCATCATCGGCGCATTTTTCTTTTTCGCAATTTGCAAGGTAATCCAGTAAATCAGTGCAAACAATGCCATTTGCACCACCCAGGCACCACCGTAGCCAAGCCCTGTTGACTCAGCAAGTGAAAATGGCTGCAAGGCAGGTGTTTCTTCCATCCAGAAGGCAAAATGATAAGCACCTAAAGTCGAACCGGCAATAAAAGCGAGCAAGGTCAAAATCATGGAAGATTGGCCGCCGCCTAAGGAATATAATGTGCCCGATGCACATCCATTGCCGAGCTGCATGCCAATTCCAAACAGGAAGGAACCAACAATGACACTGACACCAACGGGTGCAACAGATGCACTAGGCGTTGCTCCAAAGAAACTGAATCCCGTGCTTAAAATAGTCGCAAATAAAGTCGTCGCAACAGCCAGCATCAGCATATGCGCCTGCAGTCCCTGTCCGTTGCCGACAGATGCAAAGCGCCTGAAAGCGGATGTGAATCCGAAACGGGCATGAAGCAGCGTCATTCCCAAAGCAATTCCAAGGATAAACAGAACTCCATGTTTGATGCTTGCTGCATTAAGAATTGAAATAAATAGAATAATAGCTGCAAAAACGCCAGCTGCAACAAATGGCTTCTGTACAGGATTAAGGTTCGTCACCACGGTAGTGGGTGCAGACATCCATTGCTTGCCAGCATGATTTTTTAACTCAAGAGATGAATTATTTTTTAATTCTACCTGATCCAAACCATTCACTCCTTTTCTCATCATATTAGTCGGATTAAAGCACTATTCTATACTATATTTTGTAAAATGTAAATGGTGAAATGGGCATTAAATGGATTGCACAGCGGCAATATTTTTCCAAGTACTCTATGCTCAGTACCTCATCCTGCCAAATCCCCAAATTTCCCAATCTCCTTTATAAACGCCAGCCGCACCGTTCCGATCGGACCATTCCGCTGCTTGGCGAGGATAATTTCAATCGTATCCTGCTGTTCCGATTCTTTGTCATAATAATCATCCCGGTACAAAAAGGCGATCACATCCGCATCCTGCTCAATCTGGCCGCTCTCCCGCAAATCCGACAGCATCGGCCGTTTATCCTGGCGGCTTTCCACACCCCTGCTCAGCTGCGAAAGAGCAATGACCGCGACATTCAAATCCCTTGCCATCGTCTTCAGCTTCCGGCTGATTTCGCTGATCTCACCCTGGCGGTTCTGGTGCCGGCTATCCCCAATAATCAGCTGTAAATAATCGATCATGACCAATATGCGCTTATCTTCACCGTACTTCCTGCGTGCCTTTCGAACCTTGGACCATACATACTGAATGTCCATTCCGGCCTGGTCAAAAATATGAAGCTTAGCTTTGCCAAGCTCCCCCATGACACCGGAAAAATGCGCCCAATCTCCATTGCCGAAATAACGAGTCGGATTCCGCATTTTAACCGAGTTGATTTCCCCTTTGCAGCTGATCATTCTTTTCAAAAGCTGCTTTTTGGACATCTCCAGGGAAAAAATAAGTGCAATATCGTGATCAGCTGCATTCAAAGCGATATTGAGGGCAAATGCTGTTTTTCCGACACTCGGCCTTGCTCCGACAATGATTAAGTCAGACTCCTGAAAGCCGCCGGTCAGCCTGTCCAGCTTCGCAAAACCGGAAGGAATCCCGGTCATTTCACCACAGTCCCTTTCCGACTCCTCGTAAAGCTCAATCAAAGCTGGCATGACCTCTCCAAGATCTTCATCGCCCATACGATCTTCAATTAGCATGAGGTCATGAATGCCTTCCTTCAACACCCCGGCAATATTTCCTGTCTGGGCATTCTGCTGAATTCGGCCTGCAATCTCAACAGCCTTGCGCTTTTGGTAATATTCAAGAACCGTATCTTGGTAAAACTTGAAATTGGCAACAGTCGGCACACTCCCCGCAAGCTGCGTGATATAACCGATTCCGCCAATGCTTTCCAGGTTTTGGTGGCCGGCTTCTTCGACAACAGAAATTACATCGATCGGTTTGCCTTTTGCCTCAAGCTGGTGAATAAGGGTTAGCAGCCGCTTCAGCCTGGCTAAATATAAGTGCTCCGGCCGGACTGTGCAATCCTTTACGAGCCCTTCCTCCAAAAACAGTGCGCCGACTAATGCTTCCTCTGCCTCCTGGCTATACAACCCATATCCCTGCATCAAGCTTCACTCCTCCTGATTCCAAGAATCTCCCGCATTTTTGCCAGTTCAGCCTGCACCACTTCTTCGCTTGCCGGCTTCCAGGCTATCGGGACAATGCAGTCTGTATCCAGGCAATTAGGAATGGCTCTGGAAACCATCGCAGATTTACGCACCAAATCCGAAATCTTTGGCGGATAGGGCGATTCCTTAACATGCAGCAGCAAGTTCCTCCTCAGATCCTCCACTTCATGACTCTGCAGCACTTCATGCCAGGAATCAATTTTTCGCTGATTCACCTCAAACTGCTCATAATAAACCGCAATCAATGCCAGCAGCGTATATGTCTCCCGCTTAGTCATCAAGGTTAAAATCCTCCTCTCGCCATCGCTTAGCCTGCCGCTTTTGATTCAAATACGACTCAAACCGGGTGCCAAACAGCGTCTCCGGCCTGAGGAACTTGCTCCAGTACGGATCATGAAACCATTCCTCCGCTTTCAGGTCGATCACCTTTTTAAAATCATCCAGCGTAAATCCCTCAAGCCACCTGGCCCGGATCAGGTTCCTCGTTTTCTTGGAGCCTGTCCGATAAGCCGATTGGGTTTTGGCATTCAGGTATTCAACAACCGCAGCATAAGGGATATCTTTTTTCTCTGCAGTAGTCTCTGTAGTAGTCTCTGGTATTGCTTGCAGCACGCTGTCATCCTCGATATCGCAATCTGTTATAGTCAATCCTCCATCCTGATGAACTCGATGTTCCATTCCGGAGGTTCCAAAGGAGGCACTCCATTCTTCCAGCTTCTGATAATCGATTGTGTACCATTTCGTCTTATCCATTTTACTTGCATTAAAATTGCCGGAGATCAGCAGCCCTTTTTCCTCAAGCGAACGAATCGTCCTTCCAATCGTCGCATTCGACCAAAATGGCATCTGCTTCTGCCAGTCTTTATATGTATTGTAAATCCACATGCGCCCTTCCTTTTTATGTCTGCTTATCCTCAGCCAAAAATGCATCTGCTGAAGCAGCACCGCTTCATTCAATCCCAGCTTTTCCGCCAATGACGGAAGAATCAAAACCGGATTTTCATTAATTAATAGATTGCTCATCGTGACCCCTCACCCTTTTTTAAAAATAAATTGGACCATTCGAAGGAATGGCAAAGTTCTTTCTGCAAGCTTCCATTCCATCAGTCCCCTCATCTATATAATATGAATGAGACGCCCAATCGGACATGGTGAAATAAAATATCCCACGCAGCTGTGAACATTCGGTGAACGAGGAAGGGTTTATTTATATAAAAAAGAAGACTGCAGATATCTCCCACAGTCTTCTAAACTTGTTTAAATTCAGTCATCATCTGGTGCTGCTTTTTTAAATGAACGCTACTGCGTTTGAATTTGAGTTTCCTGTATCCTTTTTATAAAAATTTACGACTTTTATAGTATGCCCATTTTGACAGCTCTATCAACTGGTCAATGGACCATACTCCGGCCTATTAACTTATGATGCATGCAATGCCGGTTTTCCCGCTTCAATTAGTGTTTTGTCACGGCCTAATAATATAGCCAGCAACAGGATCAATATGCCAGTTCCAATGAGGAGCCACTCAATGTCAATGACATCTGCAATCGGTCCGAATATAAGCATTCCAATCGGCATCATCGAGGTTGAGATCATACCCATGACCCCAAAGACTCTTCCTAAATAGTTCTCTTCGATCTTCTCCTGCAATAAAACGGTTGTTGGTGTATTAAAAATGGGCACGGCAACACCGAATAAAGCCATGAATACTAAATAGATCCAAAAAACCGGAACAATCCCAAGCGCAAATGTGCAGGCTCCCATAATAAGGCTTGCGAATGTCATTGTTATAATTTTATTTTTAAAGCCTCCCCAGGAAGCAATAATTCCTCCGCCCGCCATCATGCCTATTGAAAAAGCAATTTCAATTGCGGTCAACTCCCACACGTCACCGCCAAAGCTGCGTGTGACCTGCAGCGGTGTCAAAAAGGCTGCAGGGGCCATCAAAACAAAAAATACGGCAAAAAATAGGAAGAACTTCTTCAGAAAACCATGGTTATTAACATATTGCAAGCCTTGTTTAAAGTCACTGAAATAGCTCGTTGTCTGTTTTTCCGCTGCCTTCTCATGCACAGAGATTTTTAAAAAGGCTAACAGTGTGACAATCGCAATTGCTGCCGTAATCACATCAATAAAAAAGATGATTTCAAGGGAAGCCATTGCTAATAGAGCGGCACTGACCATTGGAGATACAAACATAATTACAGCTTGAATGCTTCCATTTGCCCCATTCACCTTCGTCAGTTTATCCTTTGGGACAATTTGCGGCAAAATAGCTCCGACAGCGGGTGTCTGAATTCCTGTCCCAAGGGCACGAATCGCTGCCATGACAAAAAGCAGCCAAATGGCGTCATAACCCATTAAAAAGAGAATGGCGAGAATCAGTGTTGAAAATGCAATAAGACCATCTGCTAAAATGATCAGCATTTTCCGGTTATAGCGATCCGCCCAAACACCCGCAACCGGGGATAAAAAGAAGGTCGGGATAAAGCCGCAAATGATGAACAACGTCATCATCACACCAGATTCTGTTGTTAACGTAATATGCCACATAATCGCATATTGAACCAGGGACGATCCAAATAGCGATATCGTCTGGCTGCTTAAAAAGAGAATGATATTCTTTAGCCAATTTTCCTTTGGATTGATATTTACAGTGTTCATCGATAACAACTCATTTCTATTAAATTTTATAAAAACAAGCCATACCTACATTCACTTACATCAAATGGTTCTATATATTTTTATTTTTAGGCACTGTTAAAGCTTATTGTTGTTTTTTAGCACCCTGTTGATTGGAGCGGAGGGCACGAGACTCCTGCGGGAGTGCGGATCAAAGGGAGACCCCGCAGGAGCAAAGCGACGAGGAGGCTCCCGGACCGCCCGCGGAAAGGGAGTGCCTGCAGCGGAAATCAACAGGCAAATTTAACAGAGCCTATTTTTAAAGAACGCAAAAAAGAGGGGAGACATATCCCCTCTTAAAAAAACCGGTAAATGCAGGTTTCCTTAAAAATAGACAGACCAATCCCATTGCTCTGAACATAGGCAGAGCCTTCAAACGTATTCAATTAACGAATGAAAAGCGGGTATTTTAGTCTCATTGATGCTGTCAAAAGGAAAACCTCCATTTCATCTATAAGTAAAGTAATCATAACAAATGGGTCTCACTAACGCAAAGGATTTTTTTGAAGCGGATTTTGTCCACATTAATTACTGTGGTGGAACAGGAGGAAAGTAATAACATAGAGATAAGAAAGATAGGTGATGGGACGCTTCATAACTCCTCCTAGCGTTTGTCTCTTCGTAATATTTTACATATTATTCCATATATTAGACTGCTAGAGGATTATGAATTCGTTTTGAATTGATTATTCTCCATATTTTGGATATGGTTTTAGAAGGGAGGTTTTTCAGTTGGAACAATACAAAGGATTTTTTATAACCTTGGCGCTCATTTTGATCATCGTGCTATTTAACAAATACTTAAACTGGTGGGTAAAAGGCATCATTACTGCCTATTATTTGGTCGTTTCCTATATTTTCATTTCAGTGAAGGATAAAATTGACAAGCAATATGAAAATATCCGTCCGGTACCTGAAGCCTATTGGGACAAAAATACAGATTGGGTTTACACAATCGCGAATTATTTATTTCTTCCCTTCATCGGGATCCTCCTTTTCATCTACTTTAAATGGTTTACTAAGGCTCAAAGCAGGAAGGCAAAGGTACTTATTGCAATAAGTTCAATTCCTGCCGCTTTTCTCGTTATCTTTTTTAGTTTCTTATTTTCATTTGGTTATGGATATAGACCTTAGCACCTATGGGTTTTAAAAAGGAACTATTCATATAGGAGGTTAAAATAAGTAGAGAGGCCACTCCTAATTGCCTCTCTAGAAAACAACTAAACTTTATCACACCAACACTTTTATGCGTTTATACTTTAATCAGTTGAAATAATGTTCAGAATAGAGTAAAATTAAATTGGTCGAACTATCACAAGTTGACCCCCTATTATCCTTGAGCTTAGGAATTTCTAGGCTCTTTTTTTGCTTGTTTTTCACAAAAAGTGCAGCATAAAGAGATTAGGCGCGCTTTTCGCCTGATTATCTTCTAAGGTCACTTTACTTCCCGCCTATCGGGAGCACCGTCGAATCCTTAATCTCCCGCAACGCCAAACTGGTTTGTATTTTGGTAATCCCCAATTCATTGAGCCTTCTAATGAACATCTCAAGCCCCTTGCGATCCTTACAGGCCACTTTTAATAGATAATCATACTCACCTGTTAAACAATGGCACTCCAGGACTTCCTCCATTGATTCCAATGTTTTCTCCAGAGATTCCAGTTTTTCAGCCTGATGCAGATTGGTGCTCATAAACACAAAGCACAATAGATCAAAGCCCAGTTTTTCATGGTTTAAAATGGCGACCTGCTTTTTGATATAACCCTCCGCCTCTAACCGCTTGATTCTTGCATGTACAGCTGGGGCCGATAAGTTAACCCGCTTTGAAAGCTCCAGATTGCTTAGCTGTGCGTCCTTTTGAAGCAAATCCAAAATTTTTACATCTACATGATCCAAAACCTTGCTTACAATCGATTCCACCATCCATCAGCCCTTTTCAATTATTCCAAAAACGCGCAAAACCACATGCTTAAAATGAATTTTTTAAACTTATAATCTATAATACTTACATTTATTTTGAATTAATCCAATTATACAGAATGTTCTTTTGTTCATGAAGAGAAATGTTAAAATAATTCATATAGATAATGTCATTGTGCACAATGGCTCTAATTCTTTATATAAAAGGCTGTTTCCGTAAAGGTTTGTTGCTTATTTATACTTAGTTCAATTCGCTGAGTTGATTGGAGCGGAGGGCAATTGACTCCTGCGGGAGGAGAGGGAGCGGGAGACCCCGCAGGTGAAACCGAGGAGGCTCCCGTTCCTCCCCGCGGAAAGCAAGTGCCTGCAGCGGAAATCAACGGGCTAAATTCATAAGAAAAAACAACATTCTATGAGAAAAACAGCCATTTGAAAAGAAAAGGGGCTAACTGAGTGAAATATTATTCTTTATTGCTATTAACCAGCTTTCTTTGGGGCGGTAATTTTATTGTGGGAAAGACACTTGTGGAGCACGCTTCTCCTGCTGCCTTGACCATTTTAAGGTGGGCGATTGCGGTTATCTTTCTGATCCCGCTTGTATGGCGGAAGGAAAGAAAGCTGTTCCCACCAAAAGCATCCATCCTGCCTTTGTTTTTAATGGGGATCACTGGTGTAGCACTGTTTCAGGCACTGCAGTTCATGGCTCTGGAAAAAACATCGGCAACGAACGTTGGTTTAATCTCCACATTAAATATGTTTTCCATTGCAGCATTCTCTTTCTTTTTTATAAAGGAAAAGATTAACTCGCTCCAATTACTTTCAATGTTCATCTCACTGTTTGGCGTTTTGCTCGTCCTTTCAAAAGGGAACTTGGAATTATTATTTTCGTTGCATTTCAATATGGGGGATCTCTATATGATGGCAGCTGTGGGCATGTGGGGAGTTTATTCGGTCTGCAGCAAATGGGCGATGGCCACCGTCACACCGATGATGTCGATCCTTTACTCCGGCATTTTCGGGCTTATTGTCCTGCTTCCTTTTAACATTTCAAGCTTCAAGGTAACGAATCCAGATGCTTCTTTTATTCAATCCATTTTGTATACTGGCCTGGTTTCAACTGTTCTGTGTATGGTCCTTTGGAACATCGGAGTGAAGAAACTTGGCCCTAACACATCAGGATTGTTCTTGAACTTTAATCCCGTTTTTACAGCCGTTCTGGCATTTGCTTTTTTAGGAGAAAAAATGACTTGGATTCAGGGTGCAGGCAGTGTCATTGTGATTGCAGGCTGCTTCTTATTTTCAATTCTAAAAAACAAGCCGGTCAAAATACTGAACAGGAAAATAGCGGCACCTGCCCCCTTTTTACCTCGAGAGTCGGTTAAACAAAGCCAATAAAATAATACGTAAAAGTGCCTGTCTCATCATTCAGATAAGAGACAGGCACTTTTTTAATAAGATCCGATCTTATGCTTTTTTAGTTGTGATCTTTTTTCTTATATCCACTATATGCTCCTGGTGATCTTTGCTGACTCCCATGGTTTTTAACTCATCCTTCAATCCTTTGTAAGTTGAATAACACATGACAAGCATGAGAACGGCTAATGGAATAGAGGTTGCCACTAATGCTGACTGTAATCCAGACAGCCCGCCTGTCATAATTAATACTGATGAGACGGCTGCAATGACAACGCCCCATATTACTTTTGTTGGGTGAGATGGGTTAGGATTCCCGTTTTCACTAATCATCCCTAATACAAAAACGGCTGAATTGGCAGAAGTTATAAAGAAAACGAGTACAAGCACCATCGCTAAAATACTTAGAAATACACTCATAGGAAAATACTCAAAAAACTTAAACAAAGCAGAGGTTACGTCTGTAGATACGGCTGTTGCAATGGCTGTTTCCCCCATGTTTTGAATCAGGTCAATGGCTGAGCCGCCCATTACAGCAAACCAGAAGAATGCTCCAATAACAGGAATGAAGATAGCCCCGATCATAAACTCTTTGATGGTTCTTCCCTTTGAGATTCTGGCTACGAAACTGCCGACAAGCGGAGCCCAGGCAATCCACCAGCCAAAATAAAACAGTGTCCAGCTCGCAATCCAGGATCCCTCACTATAGGGTTCTGTCCTAAACGACATCCCAATGAAATTTTGAGCATAATCCCCTATGCCTTGAAAGAAGATCTTTAAGATGGATTGGGTCGGCCCCAGAAACAGGATGAATGCCAATAACGCAAATGCCAGTATCATATTCAGGTTCGAAAGGTTTTTCATAGCTCCATGGAGGCCTGAAACTGTTGAACCTACATAGATTAAGCTTACAACCAAAATAATAGCGATTTGAGAGTAGAAGCTCACTGGTATACCCCATAGATAATTCATACCGCTATTCACTTGCAATGTACCAAAGCCAAGGGAAGTTGCTATTCCAATAACAATGGATAGAATAACCATAACATCAATCAGCTTGCCAAAAGGGCCTCTAATTTTGTCGCCCATTAGAGGATAAAAAACAGAACTTAAAGATGCAGGAAGCTTTTTGCGGAACTGGAAAAAGGCCAAAGAAACACCTACTACAGCGTAACACGCCCAAGCAGAGACTCCCCAATGAAGATAAACAAACTGCATGGCCAGCTTTGCGGACTCTTCTGAAGAACCTTTTCCGAAAGGAGGATCAATATAGTATGAAACGGGCTCTGCGACACCCCAAAATACCAGGCTTATGCCAATAGAAGCGCTAAATAGCATTCCTACCCATGTAGCTGTTTTGTATTCAGGCCTGTCATGGTCTTCACCCAGCCTAATTTGCCCAAACTTGGAGAGTCCAATATACATACAAAAGGCAAAGAAGAAAAAGACACTAGCAAGAATAAACCAGCCCAGATTGTTATAGATAAATTCCAGAGAGTTATTTGAGAAGCTTTCCATTTGCTTTGGGGCAAAGACCCCTATACTTATGAAGACCAAACTTATAGCTAACGAGGAAAAAAATACAGTTCTTTTACCGTTCATGCCAACACTCCTCTTTTCAAATATCGAATTTTCAGTATTTTTAATGTAAGCGGTTTCCTATTTTTCCAAAAAAAGAAATTAAAGACCAACGAGACTTTACTTTTGAGATTGAACCCTCGTCGCGGAGGTAAATCGAACAGGCTCGTAAAAAATTGTGCTCTTTCCTTTAAAAATGCAGGATTCTATTTTTTTATTTCACTATTATTTTGGTCATTTAATAGATTCGTTGAGGCATATCCGTCACAATGTCAGCTTTATCGGTCAAATTTCAGATATATCAGCCACTTTTTCGATATATCAGTCAGATTTTTATTTTATCGGTCACTTTCTAGATATATCGGTCAGAATTTCATTTTATCAGTCACTTAGCGGTGCATCAGCATTCTTGCTTTTATAAGGTGACAATAGGTTTAAATCACCCTGCTAATAAAAGTTAAGTATAAAAGAATTAGGGGAAAAATCAACCTATACCATAGGAAGAAAATTTCTTCTTCCTATGATATCTATTGACCTTTAAGCCCTTATTTTCCCCGCTGATATACGGGTATCAAAGAGGTCAATGATTCGATCTGCCACTTCGCTTGTAGAAGCTGTTCCACCCATATCAGGTGTCAGAACCTGATTCTCAATCAGCAGCTCTTCCAATGCATCGAGTACGTGCTTCCCATAGCTTTCATAACCGAAAAAGTCCAGCATCTGACTGACAGACCAAATGGAAGCAAGCGGGTTGGCAATCCCCTTTCCGGCAATATCAGGAGCTGAGCCGTGAATAGGCTCAAACATGGATGGATATTTTCTTTCAGGATTAATATTGGCACCAGCTGCAAGCCCTATTCCTCCTGCAATCGCAGCTCCCAAGTCTGTTAAAATATCACCAAATAAATTGGATGTGACGATCACTTCAAATCTCTTTGGATCCTTAACCATCAGCATGGCTGCGGCATCGACCAGGTAGGAGGCTGTTTCGACATCAGGGTACTCAGCGCTTATTTCTTCAAAAACCTGATCCCAGAAAACCATTGAATAATTTAAGGCGTTCGCTTTCGATATGCTTGTAAGAGACCTTCCTTCTTTACGGGCTGTTTCAAACGCATACCGGATGATTCTTTCCGTCCCTTTACGGGAAAATACACTATTTTGCAGGACAATTTCATTAGGCTGTCCCTTAAACAGCCATTCACCTGCACCAGAATATTCACCTTCACTATTTTCCCTGATAAATAGCATATTGACGTCTTCCCGTTTTACATCCACTAAGGAAGTTTTTGCCCCTTTCAGCAATTGTACAGGCCGGACATTCACATATTGATCAAACTCTTTGCGGATTCTTAAAAGCAGATCCCATAAAGAGATATGATCAGGGACGCCGGGAAACCCGACCGCCCCCAAGTATATGGCATCAAACTCCTTCAAAACATCCATGCCATTTTCATCCATCATTTTTCCATGCTTCGCATAAAATTCACAGCCCCAAGGGAAATAAGTGAAGTCAAAACGGAAGCCAGAATCCATCGCTGCCACTTTATTCAGCACTTTGATTCCTTCGCTAATCACTTCAGGTCCGATTCCATCTCCAGCGATAACGGCAATTTTATAATTTTTCACAGAAATCTCCCTTCGTCCTTAGTTATTATTCCAAACGATTAATTTCATTTCGGTCATTTCTTCTACTGCATACTTAATGCCTTCACGCCCGGTTCCGCTTTCCTTTACACCGCCATATGGCATTTGGTCAACACGGTAGGTTGGCACATCATTGATAATGACACCCCCCACATGCAGTTCCTGTGAAGCATACATGGCATGTTTCACATTGTTTGTGTAAATTCCGGCTTGCAGACCAAACCGTGAGTTGTTAACCTGCTGAACCGCTTCTTCCATCGAATGGAATTTATTTACAACAACAATGGGTGCGAATGCTTCCTGGCAGGACACCTTTAAATCATGCTCGGCATTCGTAATGATCGTAGGCTCAAGTACTCCATTTCGAAGGCTTCCGCCAGCCGCAATCTCTGCGCTGCTGCTTTTTGTTTCCTCAATCCAGCCTAGTACTCGATCAGCCTCTCCTTTTGAAATTAATGAAGAAATATACGTATCCGGTTCAAGCGGATCGCCAACCTTCAGCTGCTTTGCAGCCTGAGTAAATTTCTCTGTGAACTCTTCATATATATCTTCATGTGCAAAAATGCGCTGAAGCGAAATACAAACCTGGCCCTGATTCGAAAAAGCCCCCATAATGCAGCGGTCAATCATTTGATCAATATCGGTATCTTTATCAATGATTAGTGCTGAGTTAGAACCCAGCTCCAATGTCGTTTTCTTTAATCCTGCCCTATTGCGGATCCCAATCCCAACTTCCGGGCTGCCTGTAAAGGTGACCATGCTGACGCGGTCATTCCTGACAATTTCTTCTCCCACTACACTACCAGGACCGGTTACAACGTTCAGCACCCCTGGCGGAAGGCCTGCCTCTTCAAATAATTCCGCTATAAACAACGCTGAGAGCGGTGTCTGCGAGGCTGGCTTTAAGACGATTGTATTCCCGGCTGCAATCGCCGGACCTACCTTATGAGCTACAAGATTCATAGGGAAGTTAAAAGGAGTGATGGCCCCGATGACCCCAATCGGTTCTCTCAATGTATAGCCAATGCGGCCGACACCGCCTGATGCAGCATCAAACGGAATTGTTTCCCCGTGAATGCGCTTCGCTTCCTCAGCCGAAAATTTATACGTTTCAATCGTTCTGGCCACCTCCGCTTTTGAAAACATGATCGGTTTAGAAGATTCGCGGGTAATAATCGCTGCAGCTTCATCTGCTTTTTCAGTCAAAAGGGAAACCACTTTTTCTAAAATCTCAGCTCTCTTATAGGCTGGCATCTTTGCCATTAAATGTCTGGATTCGTATGCAGCATTAATGGCCATTTCAGTCTGTTCTTTATTGGACATCGCGATTTGAGCAATTTCTTCACCTGAATAAGGTGAATAGAGGGATCCGTATTGATCTGTTTCTACTTTTTCTCCGTTAATCATCAGGTACTTTTTCTTTGGCTGAACTCCGGTTAATTTACTCATTTAGGGCCTCCAATACCATTTCATGAAATTGAACGATTGCCTTCTCTGAAGACGAATATCTACCTTTATTGAACGCTCGTGAACGGAATCCAATCTGCTCCAATTCGACCAGTTCAATATCCTCTGAACGGACTTGCTCCGCAAAAGTCACTAAATCCTTCTCTGCCTGGGATAGGTTTTCATCGCGGAAGTAGTAAGTATAGACAGCCATGGATGTTTCATGATCAATCGGAATGATTTGAATGGTAGCCATATTGCCTGGTCCAGGGTAAATGGTCAGCATCAGATTTGGCCATAACCAGTAGAATTGGCCGCCTTGCATTTCCGCTTCATTTAAATTAACCGTTCCATACTTTTTATCCGGCTTGACAACCGTTCCTTGCATGGAATAATTCTCACACGTAATAATCTGGTAATCATTCATATCAAGTGCCGCCACAAAGCTTGGATGAGCAACATGGCAATGGTCACACTCCAAGTAGTTATCCATAAAAGCTTTCCAGTTTGCTTTGAAGATACGTGTTTTTTGGCTTGTTCTTTTTAGGTCACTTAAAAACGTATTCTTGCTTAATCTTTCGAAGAAATCTCCATATGACTCACTTAATGGCTTTGCATGGTCATCCAAATTAACAAAAATGAGTGATTCCAAAATTTCCATCCTTACTGAACGCAGACAGGCATCCTTTACACATGCCTCATCCTCCCCTTTGAAGTTAGGCGCTTTATTCAGCTGGCCATCAAGCTTAAAAGTCCACCCATGATAAGCACATTGAAGAATCTTCTTATTTCCGGCTTCATTTTTTTCAAGCTTTGTCGCCCGATGCGGGCAAACATTGTAAAACGCACGAACGATATCATCTTTACCGCGATTTACGATAATAGGCTCCCCGGCTACCTCAGCAGTGAAGAAATCCCCAGCCTTCTCCACCTGGCTAACGTGTCCTACCAGCTGCCAGGACTTTGCAAACACAAGGTCCATCTCTTTTTCTAAAACTTTCGGATCAGTGTATTTGTCATACGTTAATGTTCTTTCGAATGTACGGTTTGCTGCATTTTGCACTTTATTGTAAGCAGTCATGATATATCTCCCTCTTAAATGAATTTTTTTAATTTAAATGAATGAACCAGTTTTTTCCTTACTCGCCATAATGCTTGTACTATGAAGCGGCTGTACTTTTGAGCCTGGATCAATATAAACCTTTGCATTGCTGACAGCAGTCGGCGCCTCCCCAAATCCGCTGGCAATCAGCTTTACTTTCCCTTCATAGGTACAGATATCACCAGCTGCATAAATCCCGGGAATATTCGTTTCCATTTTGGAATTTACCAGAATAGCATTTTTCTCTATTTCCAAACCCCAATCCTTAATAGGCCCCAGTGAGGATACAAAACCAAAATTAACGAGTACATCATCAGCTGGGATGGCCATTTTTTCCCCGCTGCTTGTGTTTTTCACCATCACTTGTTCTATTTCATCTGCCCCAGCCAGCTCCACTGGCACATAAGGCGTCAACACCTCTACTTTGGACTCCATCAAACGTTCCACACTATGCTCATGCGCCCGGAACTTATCCCTCCTGTGAATCAGGGTTACTTTTTCGGCGATTGGCTCCAGCATCAAAGCCCAGTCAACTGCTGAATCTCCGCCGCCGAAGAGTACAACCTTTTTGCCGGCAAACTGCTGTAAGTCTTTAACAAAGTAGTGAAGATTTTTAGTTTCAAATTTGTTCTCACTCTCGATGTTTAATTTCCTCGGCTGAAAAGCACCGTTCCCCGCTGTAATAATTACGGCCTTTGAATAATGGGTGCCCTTATTCGTGTGAATCACAAATGATTGATCAGACTGGCGGACGATAGCTTCGACAGCTTCGCCTAAACAGACAGACGGATTAAATTGATTCATCTGCTTTAACAAGTTATCGATCAATTCTTGCGCTCTTACCTTTGGAAAACCAGCGATGTCATAAATATATTTTTCAGGATATAGTGCTGATAATTGGCCGCCCAGCTGCGGAAGACTCTCAATCACTTTGACTGAAGCCTGGCGCATCCCCGCATAAAAAGCGGTAAATAAACCAACAGGGCCTCCGCCGATAATAGTGATATCGAAAGCATCAGGGGAATTTCCCATTACTGAACCTCCTTTATGTCGTTCTATACACTTTTTAATGCAATTACTGTGCCAACAGTGCAAACCCTTGACAATAAAGCAAAAAATTTTAAATTTACTGAAAAGGGATACTAATTGAGTTAAAATGAACTCAATTAGTAGATTTAGTTGAACCAAAAATGACTCAAGAGGGTGTTCAAAGAATGAAAATGCCAACAAATACGAGTAATGTAGAAATGACACTGGAAACGTTATTAAAAATTCTCGATTATTCCTCTGATGAAATCTTTGTTTTAGATGGAGAAATGCGGATTTTATATGTGAATAAGGTATGTGAGAGGCATTATGGACTTAAGCCAAGGGATATCATTGGAAAGTACAATGTGGAACTTTTTGAAAAAGGCTACTGGAAACCTTCTATTGTACCTGAAGTATATCGGCGGAAAGAGCCGTGCTATATGAGACAGCAGACCTATATTGGGGCAGAGCTGATGACTACGGCGATCCCGATTTTAAATAATAAAAGTGAAATTGAACTGGTTGTCATCACATCTACGGAAATACAAAAAATGAAAATGATGAATGCGAGAGAGGATAAAAGTGAGTCAAAATTAACTCAGCATGATGAGGATGAGGAAATAACCATTGTGACCAATAGCGGGGAGATTAAAGGAATATTGGAGTTTTGCAAAAAAGTAGCACCAACAGATTCAAATATACTTATTCTAGGAGAATCCGGAACTGGAAAAGGTGCCTTCTCTCAATATATTCACAAAGTCAGCAATCGACATAAAGGACCCTTTCTTGCCATTAATTGTGCTGCCATTCCGGAAGAATTATTGGAGTCTGAACTATTTGGCTACTCAAAGGGTGCCTTCACCGGGGCAAATAAGTTAGGAAAACGAGGATTAATAGAAGCAGCGGATGGAGGTACGATCTTCCTGGACGAAATCGGCGAAATGCCCCTTTCCGTGCAGGCTAAGCTTCTCCAGCTTATTCAGGAAAAACAGTTTATCCCTGTAGGAAGCAGCGAAATGAAGAAAGTCGATGTCCGCATCATTGCCGCTACCAATCAAAATCTGCAGACTATGATTCAAAACAAATCATTTAGAGAAGACTTGTTTTATCGCTTAAATGTAATAGACATTCACCTGCCGCCATTAAGGGAAAGAAGAGAAGATATCATTCCGCTCACCTACAATTTTCTGAATAAATTCAACCAAAAATATAACGACAATAAAGTCATTTCTGAAGAATGCCTAAATATCCTTACTCACTATTCCTGGCCGGGAAATGTGCGCCAGCTCGAAAACTTAATCGAACGGTTAGTCATTATCAGCAATTCTATCATTCAAGTATCGGATCTCCCTGACATGATTACAGAAAATATCGATCAAGCTTTCTACCCATCTACTACATCTGCTACACTGGATCAAGCTATCGACGAGACGAAACGAATGATGGTCAGGCAATCATATGAAACTCATAAATCAACCAGAAAGGTAGCAAGTGATCTTGGAATCAGTCAAACCAAGGCAAGCAGATTAATTAAGCAGTATTGCTATGAATAATAAGGTTTACTAAATCCTGTCCCTGTATATACAGTCAGGGGCAGGCAATAAAAAAAATAGAGGTGGATCTATAACAGCCAACTTATTATCACCATGGACTTTCCTAATGTCATGACAACTACTTATACCGAAAAGCCCCGCAGCTGATCTTACATAAGCACCCGTTAGTGAACGATCAAAAATCACGCTATATAATGAAGAAATATCTGATATAACGCTATGCAAAGTCCTAAAATACTCGCTTTCATTTTAGACGGATGGTTTCTTTTGCTGCGAAACAAGTAAAAGAAAACTACTATAAATCCCAAGGGAATCCATAGCTGAAAGATACCTTCTTTTGTACTGTGAGAGAAAATTGGAGCAATGTAAGTGCTAATCAGAAAGTAAAAGAAAACCGAAAATCGTCGAGTCTCTAATTGCTTGCTCCACCTTACTAAAAAGAACATAATAATTATTGCTATAACTGTAATGTGTAAAGGGGGTAGAACAATACCAAAGTTCCCAAATTTAAACTCCATTCTATAGCCCTCCTTTATTATAGTGTATCATCTTTTATGGTAATATTCGGAATATTTTTTATGCAATCATATCTACTTCCGTAAATATCACTTAACCATATTCCTTCAGGTAACCTGCCCGTTAGCACAATATTAAAAAGCTGCCATAATGACAGCCCTGGGTCCCATCTTTACGTTGCACTAAAACCCTCTTTTCTTCGTGGTTTCAAGCTTAATCCTTTGAAACGAGTTGGCGTTTTGATATTGCATTTGGGAAAAAAACAAAAACTCACCACTGGATAGACTTTTCAATTTTTGACGGAAGCAAAAAAAGCTGCCTAGTGGCAGCTGGACTTAAAGAATACATCCTTTAATGAGAATGAAGCAATCATTCGCAAAGCAGAAACCTTCAGTTATACGGCAGGCTCCTTTAAGTTAATTGCATCGTAGTAATACAAGTAGCGTCATTTTCAAAAGTTGAGATTTCTGCTTCTGAAGCTTTTCCATCATGTTTAATCTTTATTTGATAAGTTCGATCTCTTGGGAGCCATAGATCGAAAAACCCATTAGCTTGGGATTTTACCTTATCATTTAAAATCACATTGCCTTCCGAATCTTCAATATATACCTCAAACTCTTTCTCAGTTAATTCGCCTTGACAACCTGTCAAGCTATGATTCGTTCAAGGGTGAGTTTCATTAACATAAGGGGCAATTGAAACGAAAAACTCTTCTTTCGGCAGATCGTAGGCTAATTCGTCACCATCTGCTTCTTTAACGAGCAGCTGCTCCGAGGTAATAGATGCAGACCCGCTCTTTATGTTTCCAACACTGTAATCATTCACTAATGCCTTGATATCGTCAGGTTTAACAGCATCCTCATCATTTGAATCTGCCTGTCCACAGCCAGCTAAAATAATAGAAATAAGTGAAGCAGCCAGAACTATTTTTATCTTCATCGTTTTCACATCCTTATTCAAATCATCTCTTTTTACTATACTCAGTTAACAATAACAAATAAATATGAAGAAATTATGAAGACTGAACATACCATCCAGCATGGTATCCATTCTTTCAAGCCTTTCATTCATTTTCACTCAAAGATCCATCATTTAATTTTCCTTTTCCGTTCACCGCCCATTTAGGGTATTTAAGCTATTTTAATAGTCCTATCTACTTCTTATACTAATGGTTAGGAAAAATTAGTCTGTGATATTAAGCACCATTTTCCAATGATGGATTGAAATTTATGCCCGTTAGTGCGAGTGCTTAGATTTCCAAACAATATGCTATAATTTGGAGGGTACTATAAAAATAGAGGTGACTATTCTTGGCCATACATGTTGTATTATATCAACCAGATATTCCCGCTAATACCGGAAATATTGCACTTACTTGTGCTGCAACGGATACAGCCTTGCATTTAATCCGGCCACTTGGCTTTTCTACAGATGAAGAGATGATAAAACGAGCAGGTTTTGATTTCTGGGAATCTGTAAATATAACGTATTATGACTCATTGGATGACTTTTTTTCAAAAAATCAAGGTGAGTTTTACTATATTGAGACCTTTGGTGAAAAAACACATTCATCCTTTGATTTTAGTGATGGATCAAAGGAACATTATTTTATGTTTGGAAAAGAAACAACAGGTTTACCAAAAGATCTGCTAAAAACAAATAAAGATCACTTTTTGAGAATACCAATGAATGATCATGTTCGTTCACTCAACCTTTCGAATACAGCTGCTATATTGGTGTATGAAGCTTTGCGCCAGCAGGAATTTCCCAATCTAAAATAAAAAGAGGCTGGGACATAACT
>JAGGRA010000003.1 GCA_018613035.1 Pseudomonas sp. ISL-84
TCATTTATCTAGGTTAGTCTACAAATGCCTCAGCTTTTTATTTATGTTCGTCTTCAGTAAGAATGCCCATACCTTCAATATGCTTTCGGGCTTCATCGTCGCCTAGATTATAAATCATTCCGTAGATTTTTTTCATCGTCTCATCGTAGGCATCATTTTCACGGTCGTAATGGTACTGGACATACGGAACGTGAGCTCTGAAGAAGTTTTGCCACTCTGTTGAATAGTTTTGGTCAAAGTACTCCCTTAATGCAATAATTTCATCGTCATTTGCCTCGATTTTATAATTCCAGGTCGAGTCTGTGGCACTCTGTGATATTTCCCCGGAGGCAAGCGTTATATAATACGTTTTTTTATTCCCTTCCATCCTGTCAGCCCCTTTTGGTTTAGGTTCTGTTTAATTTGCCTGTTGATGTTCGCTGCAGCCACTCCCTTTCTGCTGGCGGCCCAACGCCTCATCGCTTTGCTCTTGCGGGGTCTCCCTTTGATCTGCACTCCCGCAGGACTTTGAATAAGCATCTCTGAGTAAACACCGCGCGAAGAAAACCGATAGCATTTTCGAGCTGTCTCGAGCCTTCCGCTCCAATCAACAGGTTGCTAAACAATAATAAGCTTTAACAGAGCCTTGGTTATTAAAAAAAGAATTCAAATGTTCTAAGCAATTCGGCTTTCTTAGTTATCGTTTCCCACATTTATGATAAAATTATACGAAATTAAGATCATTCTCCATGAGCTTACATATACTAAGTTTAATCAATGGCTGAGATCAGCGCATCGTCCCGAAGTAAGGCGGCGAGGAATATTTTTCGGCATGAAGGGTATTAAATAAGTATACTATTTAAAACGGGATCTTTTTTTAGGGAGGTGAATTGCCATGAAACTTATTGATGAGCTTTACGAACTCTACCGGAACAAGCTGACAGGTGATGAAGAGGATATTGACATGCTCGCTTTCGCCTTCTTGGAGGAAATGGATAGAGAGGATTTGCTGGGCATTATCCGAGATATGGATAACCAGGAGCTTTATGACTTAATGGGGCTTTATTTGATTGAGAGCTTGAAAGGGAAATTTGCAAGCGAAAATTATGGCCAGCGCCGCAGCCCGATCATCCATCATAGAAACATACATTAAACGATACATACCAGGATATATTTTAAATCCATAAAATTATGCAGCGGCTCCAATGCCGCTTTTTATTTTGCAAAAAAAATGAAAGGCACTGCTAAACTTGTCTGTTCTTTCCAATCCAGGCGTTCGCTTTCCGCGGGCTGTCTGATGCTCCTTAGTCACCATGCGCCTGCGGAAACCTCCCTTATACTCGCTTCTCCCACTTGAGTCTCACGCCTTCCCTCCAATCTGCAGTGTGTCAATTTCAGCTTTGAGCTTAAACAGAGCCAAATGAGAAAAGACCGGCTTTCCAGCCAGTCCTCATCTATTATCCCAGGTATGCTTTAAGCATCCAAATATGTTTTTTCAAGCTTTGCTTAACAGCAATCAGCATATCGCCTGTGCCTTCATCTTTCGCTTCTTCTGCAAGCTCAATGCCTTCCTGAAGCTCGTTAAGCATTTTTTCGAAGTCATCAACAATCGATTGGACCATTTCTTCTTCTTTTTCAGCTCCTGTCGCTTCTTTGATTGAAGCCGTATCCAGGCACTCCTTCATGGTTGCAACCGGATTTCCTTCTAATGCTAAAATTCGTTCAGCTAATTCATCTACATGTTCATTGGCTTCATTATAAAGTTCCTCAAACTTGGCATGCAGGGTAAAGAAGTTTTTCCCTTTAATATACCAGTGGTAGTTATGAAGCTTTACATATAAAACAGTCCAGTTTGCTACTTGCTGATTAACAGCACTTATTAATTCTTTATTCATATAAATCATCCTCCCAACAATAGAATACCCTCAAAAAATAGAAATAAAACCTGTGCTAGTTCTACCGCGAAATTTTTCATGAAAGAGCTATTTTCATGGTAAAATATTGTTAGAAAAGGGGGAGAAACATGTATACGGTTTTAGTGATATCAATTATCATCGTCTTCGTGGTTCTATTATTAAGTGTAGTAACCACTTCAAAAGCCTATCAATTTAAACATACAGTAGACCCGATTGATCCGCTACCTGAAAATAAAAAAGAAAACGAACAACAGGAAGAGGGATCAGAAAAAAACAAAAACCAATCATAAGCATACGCTATTATAAATAGAGCCTCCGCCTTTTCGGAGGTTTTCCTTTTCTTTAATAGGGGATTGATAAAATGACTATAAAAGTGGAGAGGACATTCTAATGGATATTTACTCCATCATGCTTACTGTTTTTTTAGTATTAAATATTATTCTTGCTGTTTTCGTTATATTTTTGGAACGAAGAGATGCCGGTGCTACCTGGGCATGGCTGATGGTTCTGTTCTTCATTCCGCTGCTTGGGTTTTTCATGTACCTTTTCTTTGGCCAAAATTTAACGAGAAGAAAAATGTTCCAATGGGAAGACCGCAAAAAGTTTGGGATTGATGAACTGCTCAATAATCAGATTAAGGGGATCAAGGCCAAAGATTTTCGCTTTCAGAATAACATTATTTTAAAATGCAAAGATCTGATCTACATGCATCTGGTTAACAATGATGCTGTTTTGACTCAGGATAACTCTGTCACCATCTTTACCGATGGCAGAGAGAAATTTGACTCGCTTATACGGGATATTACGGAAGCAAAGGATCACATTCATTTACAATACTATATTTTTAAGCGAGATAATCTTGGGAGAAGTCTGATCAATCTGCTCACTGAAAAAGCCAAAGAAGGGGTAAAAGTGAGAGTACTGTATGATGAGCTTGGCTCAAGAAGCCTGCACAAAAAAGTTTTTAAAGAGCTGATGGCAGCCGGCGGCGAGATTGAAGCCTTTTTCCCTTCACGTCTGCATTTTATTAACCTGAGGATTAATTACCGCAATCACCGCAAGCTTGCCATCATAGACGGCAAAATTGGCTATGTCGGCGGATTCAACGTTGGGGATGAATATCTCGGCTTAAATCCAAGATTCGGCTATTGGCGTGATACCCATTTACGGATTGAAGGAAGTGCGGTTCACTCCATGCAAACACGCTTCATCCTTGACTGGAATCAGGCTTCCCATCGCCATGATATCTACTATGCTCCTGAATTCTTTCCGCGAGCCTATTCGTCTGAAAATGTAGGAATGCAGATTGTTACCAGCGGACCCGATTCGGAGTGGGAACAAATTAAAAATGGCTATATTAAAATGATTTCGTCAGCCCGCAAATCTATTTATATCCAAACCCCATACTTCATTCCGGATGCAAGCGTTCTGGACGCTTTGAGAATTGCTGCACTATCCGGAGTGGAAGTCAATATCATGATTCCGAACAAGCCTGACCATATGTTTGTCTATTGGGCAACCTTTTCCTATGTGGGGGAAATGCTGAAAGCTGATGCAAATATTTATATTTATGAAAATGGCTTTATCCACGCCAAAACACTGATTGTGGATGAAGAGGTTTCCTCCGTCGGGACGGCCAACATTGACGTGAGAAGTTTCAGACTGAACTTTGAAGTTAACGCATTTATATATGATCGTGAAGTATCGAGAAACTTAACAGAAAGCTTTAAAGAAGATATCCAGCTATCAAGAAAGCTGACAGCAGAAGACTATAGCAAGAGGGCTTTAAAAATTAAATTGAAAGAGTCAGTTTCAAGGCTGTTGTCCCCGATCTTATAGAAAAAACGGGCTGATGGCAGCCCGTTTTTCTTTTATGCAAAAACTTGTTTTAAATCTTCCTTTGATTGATCCAGCCAAAATCTCATCAGGCGCTTGGCACCTTCAAGATCATGAAGTTTTGCCTGGCCGCATTGCTTTTCATTTGCAGCAGGAATTTCCGTTACTTCAACCGCATCCTTCAATGTAGCTTCAAGCAAATCGATGATTTCCTCTACTGCCGGTTCTCCGCTTACAACCAGATAATAGCCTGTCTGGCATCCCATCGGTGAAATATCAATGATATCAAAATGATCATACTTTTCGGCATGTGTACGGATATTGAAAGCAAGCAGATGCTCCAATGTATGAATCACATCCGGCTTCATGGCCTGTTTGTTTGGCTGACAGAAGCGAATATCAAATTTATTGACCACACCGTCACTTCCAACCTTATGTACACCACAGTGCCTTACATATGGCGCTTTAACAGCGTTATGATCTAATTCAAAGCTTTCAACTGAAGGCATCAAGAACACTCCCTAATGTTTTCCTTTTATTATAACGCAATTCCCGACTAAATTCATCAAATTAATATGAACATTTAGACGTTTTAACGATTATATGTTATTTTAAAGGAAAATATGTTCGCAAAAGGGAAGGCCTTTTTATGCTGAAAAAATTATTACTATCACTATTTCGCTTTTACCAAATTGTTATTTCACCTCTTAAGCCTCCAACATGCCGTTTTTATCCCACATGTTCCCATTATGGGCTGGAATCTGTAAAGCGGTTCGGAGCGCTAAGGGGCGGCTGGCTTACAATAAAACGAATCGCCAAATGCCATCCTTTTCATCCAGGCGGGATTGATTTTGTCCCTGAGGAATGGCCCGGCAAAAAAAAGGATTAAGACCCGTACCCGTCTACTACCAAATCGAGCTTACCTGTGCCTGGGTTAATGACTAATCCGTGCACAGGCACATCCTCGGGCATTAATGGATGCTTTTTCACCATATGAACACTGTGCGCTACACTCTCCTCTACTTTTTCAAAGCCCTTCAGCCAGTCGCCGGCGGCAATTCCTGAATAAGTCATCGTATCCAATGCATCCTCTGTAATGCCTCTCTCCTTCATACTGCTAACAACAGTATCAGCCTTCATTCCGCTCATCCCGCAATCATGATGGCCAATCACAAATACTTCCTTCGCCTGCAGCTGGTATACTGCAATAAGGATGCTTCTCATAATACTTCCAAAAGGGTGTGTGACAAGCGCGCCAGCATTTTTAATAATTTTCACATCACCATTTCTTACATTTAGTGCTTTAGGAAGCAGCTCGACTAAACGGGTGTCCATGCAAGTTAAAATAACCATCTTTTTATTTGGGAATTTTGTTGTTTCAAACTCTTCGTATCTCTTTTCTTCAACAAATTGCTGATTATGGTTTAATATTTCTTCTAAAAGTTTCAATTGTTCCACTCCCATTCTAATTAATTATGAGACCAGCAGCTCTTAGCTGCTATATCGGACAAACTTATTGTCAATAATATAGAGAGACTTTAACAGGCTGGCTATGGATTGTTAAAAAATGTCCCTCTTAACCATGATACAAAAAGCCGGGGCTTCAAACAAATTTTATCCTTGCTTTTTGGCTATATATTTTGTAAGATTACTAAGTGAAATCGTAATGATTACGTATTAAATATTTTTTTACTTGATAAATCGTAATAAATACGCTTTATAAAGAGAGGAGAAACGTCATGAAAAAAGCCATTATTTTTTTAACTCTAGGCCTTATTCTGGTTTTATCAGCCTGCACAGATGAACCCCCTGCAAAAGAAGGAGGGGAAAACAAGAAAGAGACTGTTTATACAACTGTCTACCCGCTTCAATATTTTACAGAAAGGATTGGCGGAGATTTTATACAAGTAGAAACGGTTTATCCTCCTGGATCAGATGAACATACTTTTGAGCCATCTCAAAAAGATATGATGAACTTGGCTGATTCAGATCTTTTTATTTTTGTGGGACTCGGACTTGAAGGATTTGTGGAAAAAGCAAAAGAAACATTGAAAAATGAGAATGTTACAATGGCCGCCGCGGGAGAAAATATCGAGTTTGTTCATTCCGAAGACAATCACGATGCAGCACATGAAGAAGAAGGGCACTCAGAGGAACATTCCGGTGAAGAAGAAGAAAGCCATTCTGATGATCATTCCGGCGAAGCAGAAGAAGGCAATGATGACCATAACCACGGGGACATTGACCCGCATGTATGGCTTGATCCTTTATACGCCAAGGAAATGGCAAAATCGGTTAAAGCCGCTTTAGCAGAACAGATGCCTGAACACGAAGAGCAATTCGAAAAAAATTATCAGGAGCTTGCACAAGAGCTTGATGACTTGCACAGCGATTTCGAGCAAACCATAAAGAATGCGAAGCATAAAGAATTCATTGTTTCCCATGCTGCTTACGGCTATTGGGAAGAACGCTACGGATTAGACCAAATTAGTGTCTCCGGGTTAAACTCTTCAAGTGAACCTACCCAAAAGGAATTACAGAAAATTATTGCTGAAGCAAAAGAGCATGACTTAAAGTATGTCTTTTTTGAACAGAATGTGAGCTCACGGCTCACCGAAATTCTGCAAAAAGAAATCGGTGCCAAACCTTTAATGCTCCATAACTTGTCTGTCTTAACAGAAGAGGACATACAAGATAATCAGACTTACTTTACTCTCATGAGAGACAATCTTGCCTCACTCGAAAAAGCATTAAATGAATAAGTAAAGCTCACCTCCCAACCTGGGAGGTTTTTTTATTTCCTTGGCTGTGTAAAAGTTCACTTTGAATTCAGCACCTGTTGATGGGAGCGAAAGGCGTATACATCTGCGGGAGATTGAATCAAAGAAAGATCCCGCACAGGCCTATCATATGCAGAAGAGCAACGGACCGTCCGGGGAAACCGAGAGACTGCAACAGAAATTAGCTCATCTGTTTTCTAGAATTCATTCCTTAGAAATCAATTCAAGGAAATGTTTACATATTTGGGTTTAATTTAGAAGAAACTATTTCCATTGAAGAATTTTGAAGGGATGAAAATTCAATGAGTGATTTATTGATTGCCCGGTCCTTATTTGGGACCACCATGGGCTTCCACATTATTTTTGCCACAATAGGCGTGGGTTTGCCGCTTATGATGCTAACTGCCGAACTCCTTTATCAAAAAACGAAGGACCAGGATTATGTCATTATGGCTAAAAGGTGGACCAAGGCCTTTGCCGTGCTCCTTGGAGTGGGAATCCCAACAGGAACGATTGCGGGTACACAGCTCTCCCTCCTATGGCCAGGTTTTATGGAAGTGATCGGCATAGTAATGGCATTGCCATTCCAAATTGAAATCTACGCCTTTTTTATTGAGGCTTTATTTATGTCCATTTATGTGTATGCAGCTGAAAGAATCCCGCCATGGATGCGGATTTCAAGCCTGGTTCTCGTTGCTCTTGGTGCGTTCGCTTCTGCCGTCCTGATTACAAATGTCCATGCCTTTGAAGGAACACCGCAGGGATTCAGGATTGTTGATGGAGAAATTGTCGATGTGGATCCCTGGGCTGCCTTTTTTAACCCGAGCTTTATTGTGACAGCAGGACATGTGGCACTATCGGCCTATACCACAGGGGCATTTGTGGTCGCATCGGTAGCCGCTTTTAAAATGCTGAAGACACCATTTGGAACCAGAGTTTATAACTTTCATAAAAAAGCCTTAATGCTTAGCTTAATCGTAGGAGGAATCTTTTCCTTTCTAACAGCCATAAACGGCCATGAATCTGCCCAATATCTCCATGAATACCAGCCTGAGAAGCTGGCGGCAGCAGAAGGGCTGTTTGAAACTCAATCGTACGCCCCGCTGGCAATCGGCGGATTTACAGACCGTGAAACACAGGAAGTGAAATGGGGTATAGAAATCCCTTGGGCGTTGAGTTTTTTGGCCGGAAATAGCTTTGATACCGTCGTAGTAGGGTTGAATGATTTTCCGGAAGAAGAGTGGCCGCCGCTTTTCGTCCATACCCTTTTTAATGCGATGGTCGGAATAGGTTCATTACTGATTTTATTATCATTGGTCGCCTTCTTATGGAACAAGTTTTTGAAAAGGGACCGTTTTCCCCGTTTCTTTATGTGGGCTTTTATTGCATCAGGCCCGCTGGCAGTTCTGGGGATTGAGTTTGGCTGGATTTTCGCATGTACAGGACGCCAGCCTTGGACCATTTACCGGGTGCTTTCCACTGCTGATTCCGTTACAACTGCGGAGAATTTAGGTATTTTATTTATTCTTTTTGCCTTGATTTATGTAGTGCTCGGGGCGGCAGTTGTATTTGTCATGCTTTATTACTTTAAAAAGAATACGGTCATTGATGATATCAATAGAGCTGAACAAAAAAACGTTCCTCTCTACGGATCAAACACGTGAAGGAGTGAACTGAATGCCTGAAGAACTGCTGGCCATAACGGTGCTATGGGGATTTGTATTTATATACGCAGTTATGGCAACGATGGATTTTGGCGCCGGATTCTGGTCTATGATTTATTTAAATCGGCCAAAAATCAAAGCTACAAATGTGGCAAACCGGTATTTATCGCCTACCTGGGAAGTTACAAACACCTTTATCGTTGCAATTGTTGTAGCCGTTTATAGCCTATTTCCTTCTGCAGCTTATACTCTGGGAACCGTGCTTCTCATTCCTGGAAGCCTAATTTTACTGCTGCTGGCTATCCGCAGCGCATTCCTCGTGTTTTCCAACATCGCTGAGGAATACCGAAAACCGCTTACATATGTTTCAGGTATATCAGGGATACTGATTCCTGGATTGCTGATCAGCGTATTGCCGATCACTCACGGGAATTTCGTGAACTTCGCTGATGGCAGGCAGTCACTGGACCTGGCACGTCTTTTTACAAGCCCCAATGAATATGCTTTTATCGGCTTTGCCATCTGCAGCACCCTGTTTTTGTCCTCCCTGCTGCTGTCGGACTACTCCAAAGCCTCGGAGGAAATGGAAGCCTACTCTGTGTACCGCAGGGATGCCATTATTTTGGGGCCAATTTCGATTGTCATGGCTTTTCTTATTATGTTCACACTAAAGAAGGAAGCCTTCTGGATTTACGAAAAAATGCTGGATGATCTTCCTTTGCTCTTGTTTTCGCTCGGATTGTTTTTACTTGGCGGATTAGCGCTTTTCCTGCCATCAGTAAATAAAAAAGGCGTGAAGGGGATCCCAAGGCTCGCCGTCATAGCGGTCACCCTGCAATACCTGGCTGCCAGCTATGTATACGGAAAAGCACATCTGCCATACATCGTTTATCCAGAGGTAACCATTGCCTCAGCCTTTACAGATCCAAGCTCATTCAGGGCAATATTCGCTACCTATATTGCAGGATTTCTAATCCTATTCCCTGGCTTTATTTACTTTTGGAGCTTATTCATGAACGACAAACGCTATCTGCGGCAAAAACAAACCAAAGACCCAACCTAACATTCCCTGCAAATGCCACGACTTAATGGCCGCACCCTGCAGAAAATAAAGAAGACCCTGGTACCAGGTACCGCCCGAATTTTGTCGAATTCGGTTTGGTCGCAAATCTGCTAAGGAGTGATAGGTAATGGCTAAAGACGTTTTATGCGAAGTAAATAACTGTACATTCTGGGCAAACGGCAACCACTGCAGCGCTGATAAAATCTATGTAGTCAGCCATACGGGCGAAACAGCCGATAATACGCGCGAAACAGACTGCAAAACCTTCGAACCGCACGACCTTTAAGAGATGGTGACAGGCACCGCCCGAATTTTGTCGAACACAGGCGTGCCATAGTGTAAGCATTTTTATAATGTCTTCCAGGTGACAATAATAAAGCGGTGCCAGGTACTATACCGGCATCGCTTTTTTTTCGGTAAAGCTTAGTATTTTTTAAAATATAATGTTTAAGACATACATAACGGGGAATGTATTGAATAACAACAACTTACAGGAGTGATACATATGTTATCAACAGTTATCATGCTTGGAGCTGCGTTCGCCGCTGCTGCTGGATTAAGCTCCTTTGCGATTAAAGAGGATTCATTTAGTAAAGACGAAATTACTCAATAATTTTTAGGATAAAAGACGCTGCGGAAGCGTCTTATTTTTTTGCAAATTTACCTCTCTCAAGCTAAAAAATACAGTACTGAGATGCAAGTTCACAAAACCGCAATAAATAAAGCATTAACAATGCTATTATTAACACTATAATAAAGATAGAAAATAATAAAAGTAGGTGTCTATATTGACCTTCGCCATTGCTCTTGTCATCATAATTCTTATTGCTGCAGTCATTTTTACACTATTATTAACAGGAAAAAGCGATGAAGGCTATTCCAGTGCCACTAAGAAAAACACCGCGAACCTGACCTATATTTATATCATTGCTATTCTTCTATCTGTTGCAGCCCTGGCTGTCTATATTTATTACTTCACTTAGCCATATGAAAAAAGCAGTTCCGCCACTAAAGCAGAACTACTTTTTGCTGCCTAAAACGCAAAGGTTTCCTTTGAAACTAAGACTTCCTTTAATCTCTTCTCATTAATCTCAAAGCCAATACCAGGCTTGGTAGGGACCTCTATCATTCCATTTTCCACCGTCACTTCAGGAAAAACAATGTCCTCCTCCCAATAGCGGCTCGAGGCTGAAATATCACCAGGTATCGTAAAACCTTCCATAGAAGCAAGTGCGATGTTATGCGCTCTGGAGATGCCAAACTCCAGCATCCCTCCGCACCAGACTTGTATCCCCTTTTCGAGACAGTAGTCATGAATTTTCTTGGCTGTGCCCATTCCGCCTACCCGGCCGATTTTAATATTGATCACTTTGCAGCTGCCCAATTCAATCGCTCGCCGGGCATCATTAAACGTCACAATGCTTTCATCCAGGCAAATCGGTGTTTTTAGCTCTTTCTGCAATTTGGCATGGTCAACTATATCATCGTGTTCCAGCGGCTGTTCGATCATCAGCAGCCCGAAATCATCAAGCCTCTTTAAATGGTCAATATGATCCAGTGTGTAAGCTGAATTTGCATCTGCCATCAAGGGCAGCTTCGGAAAATGACGGCGAATATCCGAAATAAACTCAAAGTCATTATCAGGGCTGATTTTAATTTTCACCCTTTGATAGCCATCCTCGAGGTAAGACTCGATTTGTCTTCGTACTTCTTCCTTTGTTTTGGCACCAACAACCACACCGGATGGAATCCACTTTTGAGTTCCCCCAATAAATTGAGACAGTGGAACTTCTTCCTTCTTAGCAGCTAAATCCCACAAGGCCGTTTCCAAAGCAGCCTTCGCCATACGGTTTCTTTTAAAAGTATCAAATAAAGGGCCAGTCTCTGATGGATGGGTTAAGTCTGTCGACTTCCTCAATAACGGAATAAGAAAATCTCTCAGCATATGAAAGCTCGTTTCGACCGTTTCCTCGGTATACCATGGCGACGAGAATGCTACTCCTTCCCCATAGCCTTTCCGGCCCTCTTTATCCTTCACTTCAACCATGATCCCTTCTCGGTCTTCCACTGTACCCAAATGGGTGGAAAAAGGAGTCCTCATAGGCATTTTTATTTTATATAATGTAATTGATTTTATATCCATGTCTATTTACCGCTATCCTCAAGTAAATCCCGGAGCTTTCTTCTTAAAATCTTCTTAGACGCATTTCTTGGAATTTCATCAATGTGCAATACTCTTTTTGGAACCTTATACTTTGCAAGCTTCCCCAAGCAATATTGTATGATTTCCTCTTTATCCAGCCTATCTCCGGCAACAAAGGCAACAGGGACTTCCCCCCAAACCTCGTCCTTAACGCCAATAACACCTGCATCAACTATGCCCGGATGAGAAACTAACACCCCTTCGATTTCGGCAGGATAAATATTTTCACCGCCAGAAATAATCAAGTCAGATCGCCGGTCGAGGACATATAAGAATCCTTCTGAGTCCATATAGCCGATATCTCCAGTAGAAAGCCAGCCGTCATTAATTTTCCTCACCGTTTCATCTTCACGATTTAAGTACCCCTTCGTTACATTTGGGCCTTTCACTAAGATTTCTCCTGCTTCCTCAGGCTTTGCGATTCCCCCATCTGCAGCAGCAATATAAAGCTGAGAGGGAAACAGGGGCTTTCCGGCAGATCCGAGTTTGCTAAAGCTGTACTCCGGAGCCAGTGTGACAATCTGTGAAGAGGTTTCCGTCATCCCGTATGTTTGATACACAGGAATATCTTTCCCCCTGCAAACCTCAAGCAAGGTTTTTGCTGCAGGGCCTCCACCTAAAAGCATGCACCTGAAATAATCCGGAAGCTTTTTATCTTGAAGGTCATCCGCTATCCTTGTTAGCATCGTACTGACAACAGACATAATGGTAACTTTTTCGCTATGAATTGCTTCAATGGCTTTTTTCTCATCAAATGATTCAAAAAGCACCATTTTCATGCCATATATAATGCTGCGCATGAGAATGGAGTACCCGCTAATATGAAAGAGGGGAACCATGCAGAGCCAGCTATCGTTTTCACTTAACCCCAGATTCAGTGCAGAACCAATCGCACTCCACCAGTGGTTTCCGTAAGTTTGCAGGACACCTTTTGGATTTCCCGTTGTACCGGACGTATACATAACCGTGCATACCTCATCAAGGCTAATCTCTTCTACAATTTCAGGATCGGTGTAAGAAGAGTCAAATAAATTTTCCTTAATAATGGCAGATACAGCTGTTGCGGAATCGGTGATATTTTGACTTACCTCTTCAAAGGCATTTTCAGTTAACAGGTAGGCTGATTGGGAATCATTCACCTGCCATATCAATTCCTTTGCTGTCAGCCTGTTATTTAATATGACTGCTTTTACGTTAATCAGCTGTAACGCCATTAGAATAAAAGCTGTATCAGCATGATTCCGGAGCAGCACCCCGGTATATTGTCCGCTCCTTAACCCCGCTGCCTGCAACTGCCCGGCAATGGTATAAGCCCGTTTATATACTTCTGAAAAGGAATAGGTTTTGCCTGAAAAATGAATGGCAGGGCGTTCGGGGGTTAAAAAAAATCTTTTAAGAAGAAAGTTAGGCATTATCTGCGTTTCCATCATAAACACCCCTTTTTTATGTAAAAGTAAGCTTCATCTCTTTTATATAAAGGCTCTGTTAAATTTGCCTGTTGATTTCAGCACGAGGCACTCCCTTTCCGCGGGCGGTACGACGCTCCTCGTCCCTTTGCTCCTGCGGGGTCTCCCTTTGATCCGCACTCCAGCAGGACATTGAATAAGCTTCCACGAATAAACACCGCACGAAGAAAATGCGCTAGCATTTTTGAGGATCTCGTGCCTTCCGCTCCAATCAACAGGGTGCAAAAAAAAAGCTTTAACAGAGCCTATATAAAAACAGCCTGATGGGACAAGCCATCAAGCTGTTTAAGAAAAGCGCAAGGTGCCGGCCTATCGGCGACCAGCATAAGACAAGCCGGCTGAAAGGTTCTTTAACCTTTTAGACGGATTGGCTTATGACCTCGAGCCGATGTCGCCTGGCGCTAGACAGTTATCAAAGTTCAAAGAACCTTTTTTTATAACCTTTCAAATCAAGGGAAACGAGGGAACTGGCCGAAATCCGGCTTACGCTTTTCTTTGAACGCGTCGCGGCCTTCTTTAGCCTCGTCAGTTGTATAGTAAAGAAGTGTTGCATCACCGGCAAATTGCTGGATTCCTGCAAGTCCATCAGTGTCAGCATTGAAGGCAGCCTTCAAGAAGCGGATAGCTGTTGGGCTCTTTTCAAGAATCTCTTCACACCACTGAATTGTTTCCTCTTCCACTTTATCCAATGGCACAACTGTATTGACAAGACCCATATCCAAAGCTTCCTGAGCGCCATACTGGCGGCACAGATACCAAATTTCGCGTGCTTTCTTATGTCCGACGATCCTTGCAAGATAACCTGAACCATATCCCGCATCAAAGCTTCCAACCTTAGGGCCGGTTTGTCCGAACACAGCGTTATCGGCAGCAATGGTTAAATCACATACGATATGAAGAACATGTCCTCCTCCGATCGCATAGCCTTTTACCATTGCAATAACAGGCTTAGGAATTACACGGATTAAGCGCTGCAGATCAAGAACATTTAAACGAGGGATCTGGTCATCGCCTACATATCCGCCATGTCCCCTTACAGACTGGTCTCCGCCTGAACAAAACGCTTTGTCTCCGGCACCAGTTAGGACGATGACACCGACATTTTCATCATCACGCGCGTAAGCAAACGCATCAATCAATTCCATTACGGTTCTCGGTGTAAATGCATTGTGGACTTGCGGTCTATTAATCGTAATCTTGGCAATTCCATTGTATGTTTCATATAAAATTTCTTCGTATTGTTTTCCTGCAATCCATTCTACTGCTGACATACATGAATCCTCCTTATGTATTAAAAATTCGCGTTTTTTGCCGCATCCTTCTTCTGCATTATGTGACAGGTTTCCTGCTTATAAATGCAGGCTTTCCATCTTGTCAATCAGTTTTCAACGGTTTGCGACAAAAACCCACTTACTATTGTACCAAATTTTTCAGGTTTCTCCACATGAATTGCATGTCCGGCATCTTCAACTGATATCCATTGGCCATTTGGGAGGATCTTCGACATTTCGCCGGCAATCCTGCAAAACTTTTTGTCTATACTGCCAGTGATTAAAAGGACAGGGGATTCAACATTTGAAAGCTGCTCCCACCAGGATGGCTGGGAGCCCGTCCCCATCCCTTTTAGGCTGTTGGCCAGGCCCTCAATAGAATTATCCAAACGCTGCTTTCTTATTCCTCCGCGAATATCATATGGGAGTTTTTTTTGGCTTTCAAACAAAGGAATGTTCTCCCAAAACTCAACAAACCTGGAGATTCCTTCTTCTCTGATTTTTTCAGCCAATTTCTCATCCTGAAGACGCCTGGCTTTTCTCTCATCCTCTGTACGAAGCCCTGGAGAGGCGCTTTCCAGGATTAGCTTCCGTACCTTTTGGGGATATTTAATGGCAAACGTGAGTGCGAGTCGCCCGCCCATTGAGTAGCCCAGGATATCAATCTTCTCAATCCCCATTTTTTCTAAAAGATGATTAATCGCGTCTGCAGATTCCTCCATTCCATATTGGGCAATATCAGCTGGTGATTCCGTGTTGCCATGACCGATAATGTCTAAAGCAATGGCTGTGGAATGATCCTTCCAGAAGGATTCAAACTCTTTCCAGCTCTCTCCGTTTCCAGTAAAACCGTGCAATAGGAGTAGCGGAAACCCATTGCCCCAAGTATCGACATGATAGCGGACCCCTTTTATGACATAATTCACCGGCATTCACCTCTCAAGCAATCGACTTATTTCCCGGGAAACAGAATCCCACAAATCTCGATGCTCAGTCAGGTTTTTGTCCCGATTTGTCGTAATCTCCATAACCTTTATGCCCTTTGCATCAGTGTTCCGTTTGAATGTGGAAATAAAATGTTCCCAATCAGAAATCAAATCATATTGCCCGCCGTACATGGTGATCGCATGTCCAAATTCCAGATCAAGCGGTGTTCCAAACAGTTTTTCGAAGTTCTTTGGATGGTTCGCTTGCGGAAGGAATGAAAAGATGCCGCCGCCATTGTTATTGATCAATAAAATATTGATATCTATTCCATAGAGCTTTGATGCAATTAATCCATTTAAATCATGAAAGAACGTAAGATCGCCAAGAACGAGATACAGCGGCTGTGACAAGGTGCCAGCACCAAGGGCTGTTGATACGGTACCATCTATTCCGTTGGTACCTCTGTTCGCCATCACTCTTATATTCTTTTCATTGAAATGGAAAAACGTGTCCAAATCCCGAATCGGCATACTATTGCCAACAAAAAGTGTGGAGCCTTCAGGAAGCATTTCGGATAGCTGGTAAAATAGCTTCCCTTCACTTAGGTCTTCCACTTTATTTATATCAGCCAATCTGGACCGGGTTATCTGATTGATTTCCTTCCACAAAGAAAAAAACTGATCATCCTTGCCGGCATTTAAAGAAGGAGTAAGCGACTTACAAAATAGTGTTTCATCACAATGTATCATCTCAGTGGAAAGCAATGCCGGATCACGCCAGCCGCCGCCGCCATCAACAATCAATTGGCGGGCATCACTGTTTTCTTTCATAAAGATTGTCAAAGGCTTTGACACAGGCATTGCACCAAAGCGAATAATAACTTCAGGCTTAAGGGCCTTCTTTGTGTCTTCATTTTTCAAAAAGCTATCATATGTATCAATAATCCAGCAGCCATCATGCATACCGCTTCTTAGTTGAGATAGCGGGTCAGCAATAATAGGGAAGTTGAGTTTCTCCGCAAGCTGAATGACAGCGTCAGGGAAACCAACTTTTTCCAGAGGGCCGCATACGATTATGCCTCTGCTGGTTGTGTTTAAGCTCTCCGCTATTTCCCTGTACTCATCTTCCCGAAGGCCAAGCTGACCTGTTTTAATGTTTACAAAACCATCTTCGCGCTCATTCAGTTCAAATAAATCTTTTCGATCGAGCTGCGGCACCAATGGTTCTCTGAATGGAAAGTTGAGATGAACCGGGCCTGCAGGGGAGCGCTGTGCCATTGAAGCCGCCCTTGCACATACAGTTCGGGCATAGCGCAGCATTTCTGCTGTATTTTCCGGAGGTGCCATTTCAACGAACCACTTAACATTTTTTCCGTATAAATGAATTTGATCGATTGCCTGTGGCGCACCTACATCCCTTAACTCGTGGGGCCGGTCGGCAGTCAAGACCACCAGTGGAACTCTTGAATAATTGGCTTCTACGATGGCAGGGTAATAATTGGCAGCCGCAGTACCGGATGTACATAGCAAAGCGGCTGGTTTTTGGGAAGCCTTAGCGATTCCCAACGCAAAAAAGGCAGCTGAGCGTTCGTCTACATGGATATGCACACGAAGCTCAGGATGCTCTGCCATCACCATAGCCATCGGGGTAGAACGGGAGCCGGGACTGACCACGACATCCTCTACCCCGCTTTTTACCAATTCCGCAACAAAAGCGGCAATATATAAAGTTAACGCTTCCTGATGATTCATTATTTATTACCCCCAAGAGCCGTAAGCATTGGACGGAACTTAATCTTTGTTTCCTGGTATTCGCTTTCGGCATTTGAATCCTGAACTACTCCACAGCCGGCAAAAATAGATGCCTCATTACCCTGAATCAAACCTGATCTGATGGCAACAGCATACTCACCATTCCCTTTAAAGTCCAGCCATCCTAGTGGAGCGGCGTAAAAGCCCCGATCCAGTTCTTCTACCTCTCTTATTTTTTCTACGGCTTCATTTTTAGGCAGTCCACCAAGAGCAGGAGTTGGGTGCAGGCGGTCTACTAAAGCTAATAGAGATGCGTCATCCCTTGTTTTTCCAATAACAGGGGTGTAAAGATGCTGAATGTCTCTCATTTTCATCAGCTGCGGCTTATCCGGAAGCTCAACTTCTGTACAGGATTCCTCCATCGCTTCTTTAATCATGTCCACCACATATTGGTGCTCGGTCAGGTTCTTTTGATCACTTAATAAGGCATCACCAAGAATATGGTCATCCTCTTCTGTTTTACCTCTTGGAATGGATCCTGCCAGGCAAGTGGTAAACACTCTTTCACCGTATTTTTTGATCAGCCGTTCTGGAGATGCCCCAATAAAGCAATCTCCATTTGATTCAAAAGCAAAGATAAAGCTCTCTTTTTGAAGCTTCATTAGATTTGTAAGCACATGTTCAATCTCAATCGGCTTTTCAAATACGAGCCTGGATTCCCGTGCAAGCACAACCTTTTTTAAAGAACCTGTTTTTAATTCCTCAACAATATCTTCAACCGTATTCATCCACTTTTCCGGATCGATATCCGCTTCCTTAAGCAGGACATTTCCCGGCTCCGGCAAATGACTCTCTATAGAGGTCAATACTGCTGCGCGTTCAGCGCCAACCTTTTCGAAAAGAGAAAGGTCATCATGCTGGGTACAAACAACATTGGTTGTTAAAAAAGTCTGTCCCTTAACTTCACTATACATAAAGGTAGGTACATGAAAGAGGGAATCAGAATACTTCGACCATAGCTTTGTTTTCTCTTTTAATGGATCAAAAGAAAAGCCGCCAAACATAACGGGACCTACTGCATTTCCGGTATATGGATTGAAAACAATACTATCATCTATAAAACGCTTCCATTCCTTTTCAACACGATCAAATCGCCCAGCACTTTGATCTGACTGAATTTGTTTGCATACACCGAGACCGATAATGTAAACTTCACCAGAAGGATCCTTCCAGAAAAAACGTTCACCAAAAAAACGGCTCTTTCCTGCCGCATAAAAAGAAAGGGGGTCTATATGATTTATTTTTTGAACTTCACTCACTAAAACAGGCTTCGATAAGGCCTTTGCCCGCTCGATCGCCTCTTGGATCCCTTCTTTTAGTTCCGTATCTTGTATCGTAACCAAAAAAATCCCTCCAATAACAGCCCAGAATGGCCATTATCCTACTTTAAACTTATTCTAAGATACACCTCAGGATTGGAGAATGTCAATGATGTCAATCACTGCAATCCTTTTTATATCCATATTATATTATAGCTTACTTTAGGCTCGGGTATATGAAATACGCTCATTTTAAGCCAATGGAAAGCGATGCTTCTCCTTAGCCCAAGGAATTCTCGAAAGACTAACTTTAATCTTCCCCTTTTAGATGGAAAATACCGCCTCCGTTTACGGGAAAAATACGTTGACACCCCTTTAATCTTTACCTACACTTAAGTTGGTTCATGATTTCCATATGAAGTATTTCTTTGACAATACCCTGGGAATCGGTTAAAATAAACAAGTTTGATTGAAGCAATAAAACCTTACATTACAGAATATAGATTAAACAAGGGGAGAGTTATAATGCAACCACAAACGCAGACCAGTTTTCCGCCTGCCTCCAATTCAAGGAACTGGAGAGTTTGGTGGCAGTTGACAAGACCTCACACTCTTACAGCCGGTTTCGTTCCGGTTCTGCTTGGAACGGCTTTAGCAATGGAAATGACAGAAATTCACTTCGGATTATTTTTTGCCATGCTCGCAGCAAGCCTCCTAATCCAGGCTGCTACCAATATGTTTAATGAATATTACGATTATAAACGGGGACTGGACACAGAAGAATCAGTCGGAATTGGCGGAGCGATCGTTCGTGAAGGGATTAAACCACAAACTGTATTAAACCTGGCATTTGGTTTATATGGTATTGCCATACTGCTTGGCTTTTATATTTGCATGAGTACCAGCTGGTGGATAGCGGTTATCGGGCTGGCTTCCATGGCAGTCGGATATTTGTACACAGGCGGTCCACTGCCAATTGCCTACACACCGTTTGGCGAGTTATTTGCCGGGTTTTTTATGGGTATGCTGATCATCCTTATTTCATTTTACATCCAAACGGGAACAGTGACTTCTAGAAGCATCCTCGTTTCCTTCCCAATTCTGATTCTTGTTGGTGCGATCCTGCTGGCCAACAATATCAGGGACTTGGATGGAGATAAAGAATTTGGCCGTAAAACGCTGGCGATTTTATTAGGAAAAAAAGGCGCAATTAACCTGCTGGCCGGAATGTTTATTGTGTCATATGCATGGGTATTTGCCTTAATCGCCATGAACATCATTTCTCCATGGCTTGCCATTGTCGTTATTAGTGCTCCAAAAGCTGTTAAAGCAACAAAAGGATTTATCGGCAAAACACTGCCATTGCAGATGATGCCTGCCATGAAGGCTACGGCACAGACAAATACCATCTTTGGATTTTTATTATCAGTAGGCCTGTTCCTTGGCTACTTCTTATAAAATTACTTTAACCTCTGCTTCTTAAAGCAGGGGTTTTTTGTTTGGAAAAAAACAACAGAAAACGCCATCCAGGTTTCGCTTCGTCAATAACGGGTATTTTTTATTCAAGGAAGAATATTCGCCCTGCCTTATACAATGAAGACTTTCTTCCGTTATGATTTTGCCAATAACGTCCATACTAAACCCATATGGACTATGTTTTATGTATTTTAAATCGGCGCGGCACGAGCGTTCGGACAAGCTTCAGCTCGGGATTTAGAAGCTGAATAGCTAGCTCGGCCTATTTATAAAACATTTGTAAAGACACCATGATACCAATCTGAGAAGGATGTGACATATTATGTTGAGCAATGAACAAATCAGCAGCTTAAAAAAGGAATTGAACGATGAAAAAAGATCACTGGAAGCTCAGCTTCAAGGCAATAAAGAAGGAATCCTGGAAAGTGCGAGTGCCAGAGATACAGTGGGGGAACTGTCCCTTTATGACAACCACCCCGCTGATATGGGCTCTGAACTTTATGAACGCGAAAAGGATTTCGCTTTAGAAGAGCACCATGATTCCGAATTGAATAAAGTTAATGCTGCACTGAAGGCAATCGAGGACGGCTCTTACGGAAAATGCAAAGAGTGCGGAACTGAAATTCCATACGAACGACTTGAAGTACTTCCTGCAACTCTTTACTGTAAAGAGCATAGCCCGGAGCAGAATGTGCCGGGAGACCGCCCTGTGGAGGAAGATGTTCTTGAACCTGCACACGGCAATACATTTCAGCATCATCAATTCAGAGAAGTTGTCGACAACGAGGATAGCTTTCAGGAGGTTGCCCGCTTCGGTACTTCCGAGACTCCTTCAGACTTAAGGGGGGACTACGAAGACTATAACTCCCTTTATAATGAAGGACATGATGATGAAGGCTTTACTGAGGATTATGAAACCTTTGTCGGAAATGACATGGAAGGCAAGCAAAGAAAAATCTACCCTTCCAAAAAGCAGGAAGAGTACGAAGCAATGCTCGATGAGAATGATATCGAAGCATCTTATGGGGATGTTCCATATCATGAAACAGACGGCTATGTAGATGACGATAAAGAGTAAATAAAAGCGATGCCCCGCTGAGGGAGCATCGCTTTTTATATGTCAATTGGCAAAATAAGATTACCTATATATGCTTTTGTATTTAAAGCTTGGATTCAATATCCTGGATAATCTCATCAATCGTATCAGAAACATCATTTGTACGGCGTGCAATGGAGATGCTGAATTCCAGCAGTTCTTTATAATTTTTCACCGGAATGGATTCATTTGTCTTTTCGAATTCATTTAGTTGCAGTCCAATATTCTGAAGATGCAGCAAAACTTCTTCCATAGATCCCTTCTCGATTTGGTACATTTAACAGCTTCCCCCTTAATATCTATTGATTTCATTATCAGGGTTTTTAAACCTTTTTTAAAGTGGCAATTATTGCTAATACTGAGTCGCTGCTTCGTTCAATAGAGTAAAACGGCCTTCCGTTGGAAATATTATTTTAAGAATAACTTGGTGGGAGGCCTATTATGTCATTACAAAATAAAGCCGAATGTTTTTCCGAATATGACAAGCTTGAGCAAGTCGTATTATGTGAACCGCAATATATGACCATTTTAGATACTATTAATGAAACACAAAAGCATTATAAAAAAGAAGGCATCGATATTGAACGGGCGATGAAGCAGCACAGGCACTTTGTCAGTGCATTAAAGGAACAGGGGGTCGATGTGGTGCTGCTTCCTCCTCTTGAAAAATACCCGGAACAGGTGTTTACCAGGGATATTGGCTTTACTCTTGGCGAAAAGGTATATGTAGCCGAAATGGCTGCTGATATCCGTCAAGGGGAAGAAAACGTCCTAAAACAATGGCTGGAACAGCAGCAAATCCCTTTTTACAATTTAACTGGAGACCGGATTGAGGGGGGAGATGTCCTCATTGATGGGAAAACGATCTATGTTGGTGTGAGCAACCGGACTTTTGAAGAAGCAATCGAACATTTGCGAAGCCTCCTTCCTGAATATGAGATCATATCCATTCCTTTTACGGATACATACCTCCACCTGGATTGTGTCTTTAATATTATTTCACCAGAAGAAGCCCTTATTTTTCCAGGAGAAATCCATGGGGAAAAAGTCAAAATGCTTGAGTCCCGGTATGATCTGATAAGAGTATCAGAAGATGAACAGTTTACACTCGGAACTAACGTCCTCTCCATCGGCAATAAAAAAATCTTCAGCCTTCCTGTCAATAAAAATGTAAATAAAGAGCTCCGCGCAAGAGGTTATGAAGTTATCGAAGTAGACATAACCGAGATCATCAAATCCGGCGGAGCCTTCCGCTGCTGTACGATGCCGGTTAGGCGAGGCAAGGGATCATAATATAATGTTCTAGGGCTCCCTGTGGGTGCCTTTTATTTTGTTATTTTTTGTGGTGAGCTTGGAGACTTTTTGGAGTAACCTTGTTTATTAACGACGTTTGCACCAGGTTATTTTGGTAGTTAATCAGAACGATAAAAAAAACAGCCCTTCCACCTCCGGAAGGGCTGCTGCTCAACACCTATTTATTCATTAGTTCAATACCTGCAGGCTTGATATTCCAAATCTCCCGCGCATACTCGCTGATCGTGCGGTCGCTTGAAAAATAGCCTGAGCCAGCGATATTCATTAAGCTCATTTTTAGCCAGCGGTTTCTGTCTTCATAAGCTTTTCCCGCCTCTTTTTGAATATTCACGTAAGAAGCGAAATCTCTTAATACAAAATACTGGTCATTTTCCATCAGCAGGGAATCAAAAATCGGTTCGAATTCATCATCCACTTCAGGAAAAAAGCCGTTCGTAAGCTGATCGACCACCTGGCGGATTCGTTTATCATGATGAAAATATTCTCTGGAGTTATATCCGCCATTTTGATAATAGCTTAATACCTCATCCGCTGTTAGCCCGAAGATAAAAATATTTTCATCTCCCGCTTTTTCTTTTATTTCAATATTGGCTCCATCCAGCGTTCCTACTGTCAAGGCACCATTCATCATAAATTTCATATTACCCGTTCCGGACGCTTCCTTGCTTGCAGTTGAGATTTGCTCACTAATATCAGCAGCAGGGAAAATTTCTTCCGCAAGAGAGACCCGGTAATTTTCTAAAAAGACCACTTTTAGCTGATCCTTTGTATATGGATCATGATTTACCTTTTCAGCAACGGTATTAATTAATTTAATAATCTTTTTTGCATAATAATAGCCCGGGGATGCCTTTGCTCCAAAAATAAAGGTCCGGGGATGCATGCGAAAATTAGAGTCTTCCTTTAGCCTGTTATATAAATGCATAACATGCAGAATATTTAAAAGCTGGCGCTTGTAAGCATGCAGCCGCTTTACCTGAATATCAAAAATGGAGGAAGTATCTACAATAATGCCATTCTGCTCCTCAATTCGCTTTGCCAGTCTTTCCTTATTCCTTTGTTTAATCTGGTGCAATTGCTCGAGAAAAACTCTGTCATTCTTAAAATCTGCTAATTCACTAAGCTTTTCAGGATCACGAACCCAGCCGGCCCCAATGCTTTCGGAAATGAGATCTGACAATAGCGGGTTGGCTTTAAGCAGCCATCTTCTATGGGTGATTCCATTTGTTTTATTATTGAATTTATCTGGAAAAATTTCATAAAACTGATTCATTTCCCGCTTTTTTAAGATCTCTGTATGCAAAGCCGCTACTCCATTTACGCTTGAGCTGCCAACAAGGGCAAGGTGAGCCATTTTAACCTGATCATGCGCTATGATGGCCATATCCTCAATTCTCTTCCAGTCACCGGGATACTGTTCCCAAAGCTGGCGGCAGAAGCGCTCGTTTATTTCATTTACAATCATATAAATGCGCGGCAGCAAAGGCTGGAAAATGCGGATAGGCCACTTCTCCAAAGCCTCTGAAAGAGTCGTATGATTCGTATAAGCAATCGTATTAACGGTAATATTCCAGGCCTCTTCCCAGCCCAAGCCCTCTTCATCAAGTAAAATACGCATCAGCTCGGGAATGGCCAGGACGGGGTGAGTATCATTGATATGAATGCTGACATACTCATGAAAATCTCTTAAACTATTATGCTGCTTTCGGTAGGAACGTACAATTGAGCGGATGCTGGCCGACACCAGAAAATACTGCTGCTTTAAACGCAAAATTTTCCCTTCATCATGAGTATCATCCGGATACAAAAACTCGGATACCGATTCAGTTTCGCGCTTGTATTTTAGAATATCATGGTTAACAGGATACGGAGACGGTTCTGCATTCCAAAGCCTAAGTGTATTAATCGTATCTGTCTTATAGCCTACAACAGGCATATCGTATGGAACAGCAGAGATGGTCTCGGCATTTACATGGCGAAATACTAGCCGCCCGTCTTCCTCCGCAGTTTCCACCTTGCCCCAGAATGGAATCTCAATCGCAAGGTCCGCTTTTCTAACCTCCCAAACATGGCCGTTTCGCAGCCATTGCTCTGGAAGCTCCACCTGATAGCCGTCCACAATCTTTTGTTCAAATAAACCATGCTTATAACGGATCCCGCAGCCATGTCCCGGCAAATTTAACGAAGCCAGCGAATCCATAAAACAGGCTGCCAAACGTCCAAGCCCGCCATTGCCGAGTCCGGCATCCGCTTCAATTTCCTCCAAGCGGTTCAGGTCAATCCCTAAATCAGCCAGGCCATCCTTGACAACCTCTTCGATTCCTAAGTTGATTAAATTATGGTGAAGCAGGCGCCCCAGTAAAAACTCAATGGACAGGTAATATACCTGCTTTTCCCGGTCGATGCGGTATCGTTCATTGGTGTTAATCCACTCTGTACTGACATGCTCCCTAATCATATTGCCGAGAGTAAAATAGTGGTCTCTCTCCGTGCTTTCGCCAAAGCTTTTCCCACAGGTCATCTCCAGCTTCTTCAGGAATTCCTCTTTGAATTCGTCCCGATCAGAAAACATGGCTTTCACTCCTTGAGACAAGACCTGCATAAAGCTGATTATATTTAAATGCAGATTGCGCCCAGCTGTTATCCATTCCCATGGCATTTTTCATAATTTGCACCCACATCTGGCTGTCACCGTAAAATCCAACTGCTCTTCGAATGGTGTACAGCATATCATGGGCATTAAAGTTGCTGAAGGAAAAACCGTTTCCTTCTCCTGTAAATTCGCTAAAGGCCTGTACGGTATCATTTAATCCGCCTGTTTCCCTGACAATCGGAATCGAGCCATATTTCATCGCAATCATCTGCCCCAATCCGCAAGGCTCAAATTGAGAAGGCATTAAGAATAAATCAGAACCAGCATAAATTTTATGTGCAAGTCCCTCATCAAATCCGATATACGCTTTGCACTTAGCAGGGTAACTGGCTTCCATTTCCCTAAAAAACTGCTCAAACTCAGGATCCCCTGTTCCAAGAACCAAAACTTGAACATCCTCCTGCATTAGGTCATGGAATACACATTTAACAAGATCTAAGCCCTTTTGCTTTGTCAGCCTTGTAACCATGGCAATTAGAGGGATATCTTCTTTCACAGGCAGGCCGAATTTCTCTTGCAGGTGCTTTTTATTTGCTTTCTTAGATTCTAATTTCTCAAGGGAATATGTTTTATAAATAAAAGGATCTTTGCCAGGATGATAAAATTCATCATCAATCCCATTTAAAATTCCTTCGAGATCTGAGGATCTCCGCTTTAACAAATCATGCAGCTTTTCACCGTAATACTCTGTTTGAATCTCATCCTTATACGTTGGGCTCACTGTTGTGATTTTATCAGCAGCAACGATTCCGCCCTTCATAAAATTGATATTACCGAAGAACTCAAGCTTGTCGGGGTGGAAATGGCTATAGTCCAACCCTAATAAATCCCCTAAAGCCCCCTGCGGCATAATCCCCTGAAACTGCAAATTATGGATGGTAAATACTGTGCGGATGAATTCATAGCCTTTTTTCGCACGGTATTCAACCCGCAGCAGAAAGGGAACCATTCCTGTATGCCAGTCATGGCTGTGAATAACGTCCGGATAGAAATCGATATGATGAAGCGCATCGAGTACAGCCCGGTTAAAATACGCAAATCTCTCCCCGTCATCAAAATAGCCATATAAATTTTCACGGTTAAAATAATACTCATTGTCAATAAAATAAAATGTTATTCCCTGATATTCCAGCTCTTCAATTCCGCAATACTGGTTTCTCCATCCCACCTGTACTGTAAACTCGCATTTTCTCGACATTTTTTCTTTAAAATCCTCTGAAATGGAACCATATTTGGGAAGGATCACCCGGACATCGGTGCCCTGCTTAGCCAGCTCCTTTGGGAGAGAACCAGCTACATCTGCAAGTCCGCCGGATTTAACAAATGGAACACATTCAGAAACAGCAAACAATACTTTCACGAGTTCATCAGCGCTCCTTGTATGGTACCTTTCCGGATAACTAGAGGCATATTATGTGTACCCTCTATCTTGGCACCGGATTCTACCTTAACATCTTTATCTAAAATAACTGAGTCTAAAACACAGTTTTCACCGATTTGCGATTTTTGCATAATAATACAATTTTTCACTACCGAGCCTTTGCCGATTTTGACGCCTCTGGAAATGATACTGTTTTCGACCACCCCTTCAATCATGCATCCATTTGCGATCATGGAATTATGAGCGCTGGCTCCTTTTATATAACGGGTTGGTGGTTCATCCTTTACTTTCGTATAAACCGGCTGGCTGCGCTTAAAGATCATTTTCCAGGCTTGAGGCTCCAAAAGACCCATACTTGCAGCAAAATAAGCATCGATTGAATCAATCATAACGGCCAAGCCGGTATATTCATAATTGCATATCGTGTAGGAATGGTGGATATCTGTAACCACATCGCTCATGCAAGTGTACCCAGTTTCATTTCTCGTTTCTATTAAATTGATAAGCAATGAAGTTTTAACCAGATACATTTCAAGCGAGCGACCATCCTGGCGTACGACTGTAATGTCGCACCCTGTATTTATATGCCTCTCCAGAACCGGCCTAAAATCCATATTAAAAACGGTAAAGCAATTGGAGATCAAAGCATACTCTTGCTTGCTTCGGTAAAAGTAATCCAAGTTGGCGGCAAAATGATTAAATGAACCAATTCCCTTGCTCGGGCTATCCAGCAGCGGGGACGGAAAAAAGAATAGGCCATCCCTTTTCCTGTTTAGATCCCAGTTCTTTCCTGAACCTAGATGATCCATTAAAGATCGGTATTGATACTTCGGAAAGATAGCGACACTTTCTATGTCCGAATTCACCATATTGGATAAGACAAAATCAATTAGCCTGTAACGGCCGGCAAAGGGAACAGCTGCGAGCGACCTGTGCACTGTCAATTCCTCTAATTCTTCATGGTAGGTTGTTGCGTCTATCACACCAAGCATTCTATTCTTCATGAAATTCCCTCCCGAAAAGTTGGTCAAGAAGCCGTTTCCGGCATCCAGGCATATATCTATTAGTTACGAACAAATTCCCTGTATCATTTCCTGAGTGATTAAGATAATTTCATCTATATCTTCCGATGCACTGATCACAAACCCATCAGGTACCTTCATTCCGCTTGGCACAATCGCCTTCTCAATGTAGACATTCTTGCCTATTACTGCATCAGGCATGATTACGGATTCCCGGATGACAGATCCTTTCCCAACCAGCACTCCCTGGAACAGGACTGATTTTTCAACTTCCCCTTCAATGGTACAGCCTTCATTAATCAATGATTCCGCTACCTCTGCTTCAGGTGAAATATATTGTGGCGGATGATTTGGATTAACAGAATAAATTCTCCAGTCATGATCGAAAAGATTCAACTCGCATTCATCATCCAGCAAATCCATATTTGCTTCCCACAGGCTTTTAACTGTTCCAACGTCCTTCCAGTATCCATTGAATGGATACGCAAACAGCTTTTTATTTTCGTCAAGCATAAGAGGAATAATATCCTTGCCAAAGTCATGGTTTGATTCAGGATTCCGGTCGTCCATTTCCAAATATTCCTTTAAAACAGACCAATTAAAGATATATATTCCCATCGATGCGAGATTATTTTTAGGAAAAGCTGGTTTCTCATCAAATTCAGCGACCCTCATATCTTCACTCGTGTTCATGATGCCGAACCTGCTTGCCTCAGGCCAAGGCACTTCAATGACCGAAATCGTTGCATCCGCGCCTTTTTCAATATGGTATTCCAGCATCAGCTCGTAATTCATTTTATAAATGTGGTCACCTGATAAAATGAGGACATATTCAGGATCATATTGCTTCAGATAGTTTAGGTTCTGATAAATAGCGCTTGCTGTTCCTGTATACCACTTGACTTCCGAGGATTCACTGTAAGGCGGCAGCACAGTCACCCCGCCATTTTTTCTATCCAGATCCCATGCACTTCCAATGCCAATATAAGAATTTAGCACAAGCGGCTGATATTGAGTTAGAACACCTACTGTATCAATGCCGGAATTCGTACAATTGCTTAATGTAAAATCAATAATCCGATACTTCCCTCCAAAGGGGACAGCCGGCTTTGCAAGACTCTTCGTCAGCGAACTAAGCCTGCTCCCTTTCCCCCCTGCTAACAGCATGGCTACGCACTTTTTCTTTCCCATTTCCCTTCCTCTCCTTCCGATGTTTTACTGGACGCAAAATTGAAATGCCAAATGGCGGAATAGACATTTTCATGCTGAATGGTTTTCCATGAAACTCTTTTTCCTCTGTCTTAAGCACTTTTTTATTAATACAATTGGAGCCTCCATAGCTTTCACTGTCACTATTAAAGACTTCCCGGTATGAACCTTGATTTGGAACACCAACACGGTAATCGTGATATAAAGCAGGTGTAAAATTGCAGACAATGACAAGGAAATCATCCTCTTTTGCTCCTTTTCTGATAAAGGAAAAGATGGACTGGCTTGAATTATTAACATCAATCCATTCAAAACCATCTTGCAGATGATCCAGCTCATATAGCGGCTTAGAGCGTTTATAAACCTTTATCAGCTCTTTCACATAGTCATTTGCTTTTTTATGCATCTCATAATCGAGCAAGTGCCAATCAAGCTGTTCTTTATCCTTCCATTCAGAGAACTGTCCAAGTTCGCTCCCCATAAAAAGAAGCTTCTTTCCAGGATGTGCAATCATATAGCCAAGAAGCAGCCTGAACTGGGCAAATTTCTGCCAGTAATCACCCGGCATCTTATCGAGCAGCGATTTTTTCCCATGAACAACTTCATCATGGGAAAGCGGAAGAACAAAGTTCTCCGTAAAAGCGTACAAAAGGGAAAACGTCATTTTCCCATGAACGGCGGAGCGCTTATCAGGCGCTGTTTCCATATATGTAAGCACGTCATTCATCCAGCCCATATTCCACTTGTAATGAAAGCCTAGCCCGCCATAATGGACCGGTGAAGTCACCTGTGGCCAATCTGTTGAATCTTCTGCCATCATCAAAAACGAGGGATCATATTGAGAGACAGCTTTATTTAAGTTCTGCAGAAAACGGACACCAAATGGATTCTCCTTTTCTCCGTTCCGGTTTGGCCAATAAATGATATTTGCAACCGCATCAACCCGGAAGCCATCAATATGATAGTTTTCCATCCAAAAAACAGCATTGGAGATAAGAAAGCTTTGCACTTCATTTTTGCCAAGATCAAAATTGGCTGTTCCCCAAACACGATTTTCTCTGTCTCCTTCAGTCTCGTACTCATACAAATAGGTTCCGTCAAACTGATAAAGGCCATGGGCATCCTTGCAAAAATGCCCTGGAACCCAGTCCAGTATCACAGCAATCCCATGCTGGTGGCACTGGTCAACAAAATACATAAGCTCATGCGGAGTCCCATATCTGCTTGTTGCCGAATAATAGCCCGTTCCCTGATAGCCCCAGGAGGCGTCGAGCGGATGCTCAATGACAGGAAGCAGTTCAATATGGGTAAAGCCATGCTCCACTGCATAAGGAATCAGTTCATCTGCAAGCTCCGTGTAAGAAAGCAGGCTGCCATCTTCTTTCTTTTTCCAGGACCCCAAATGCACCTCATAAATAACAGCAGGCTCTGAATAAATCTTCTTCTTCTCCTTTTTCTGCATCCATTTGCTATCATTCCATTGATAGCCTTCCAATGAATACACAATAGAAGCCGTATTGGGTCTGACCTCTGAATGGAAGCTGTACGGATCTGACTTTAGTAAAACAATTCCTTCCTTTGTTTTAATTTCATACTTATACAAGGCACCCTGCATGTCTTCATCCAGCTGAATAAACCAAACACCTTCATTATTCACTCTATGTAAGGTATAGCCTTCTCCATTCCAATCATTGAAATCACCGACTAATCTGACAATTTCAGCATTCGGTGCCCAAACACAAAAACAGGTAAAAACTCTTCCATCTTCCTCAACTACATGAGCACCAAATAACTGATGGCTCTCAAAAAATGTTCCTTCATGGAACAAATGCAGCTGATAATCGGTTGGAAACAAAGTATCCACTAGCATCCTTCTCCCCACCCAGTCTCAAATTCTTATGACTTTCCTTTTATATTCGTGCAAGGAAGAAAAAATCCTTGTAAAAGTTTTTTTAATTTTATGACAGTAACGTTCAAAATGCGCTAAAAACCGGAACGTTTTTACTTTATTCAGCAGCCTTCGACATAATCTGGAACAAACTTAGACAAAATAACACAAACTATGCAAGCAAAAAATGAAGGGAGAATAATATTTTGAGTAATAAAGAAGAGGAATTTTTAGTAAACGAGGCAAATAAAGACCAAGTGAAGATTCCACTATTTGAAGCACCTGATGGAAAAATCCTGGCCACAGGAGATATGTTCAGAGGACCATACACAGGGATTTATTCGGAAATTGATTTGAATAACCCAGGGAATAAGCTGAGTGAGAAGGAAGAGAAGTTTGATTAGGAGGTAAAACACACTTTTAAACAAAGGGAGTGTTAGCCTTGCCGTTAAGCACTGCTCCAATACACAGGTGCTAAAATAAGTGTTAAGCTTTAACACAGACGAAAGAAAAAGGACAACAAAAAAGCTGTCAACATGATGTTGACAGCTTTTTTGTATGACCCCTACGGGATTCGAACCCGTGTTACCGCCGTGAAAGGGCGGTGTCTTAACCGCTTGACCAAGGGGCCAATATATGGCGGAGAAGGAGGGATTTGAACCCTCGCGCCGGTTGCCCGACCTACACCCTTAGCAGGGGCGCCTCTTCAGCCACTTGAGTACTTCCCCATATATGGCTCCGCAGGTAGGATTCGAACCTACGACCGTTCGGTTAACAGCCGAATGCTCTACCACTGAGCTACTGCGGAACATTAGTATATATCCCTAAACTTTGATAAGCTTAGCCGAATGTCCTCATCTCAGGAGGTTCATTCAAGGAGTGGCTCGATGAGTACAACTCGAAGCAAATTCTTGAAGCTTATGCTCGTTGCTCTACCACTGAGCTACTGCGGAACAATCAAAATGGTGGGCCTAAATGGACTCGAACCATCGACCTCACGCTTATCAGGCGTGCGCTCTAACCAGCTGAGCTATAGGCCCATTTTGGAGCGGGTGAAGGGAATCGAACCCTCATCATCAGCTTGGAAGGCTGAGGTTTTACCACTAAACTACACCCGCATTAGTTTGTATAAATGGTGGCTCAGGACGGAATCGAACCGCCGACACAAGGATTTTCAGTCCTTTGCTCTACCGACTGAGCTACTGAGCCATATAAAATTAGTAATCCTAAAGCTTGAGACATGTGCTCCAAAGCACTGCGTTCTTTGTTGCAGATTTTAAAAGCATGCCATTCAGGGATGTTAATGCTTCGTAGCTGCATTCTTTTAAAATCCTCTACCGACTGAGCTACTGAGCCATAAAGCTATTTAAAAAAGAATGGCGGTCCGGACGGGACTCGAACCCGCGACCTCCTGCGTGACAGGCAGGCATTCTAACCAACTGAACTACCGGACCAGATTGCGGGGGCAGGATTTGAACCTGCGACCTTCGGGTTATGAGCCCGACGAGCTACCGGACTGCTCCACCCCGCGACAATAATATTAAAATAATGGAGGAGGAAAGGGGATTCGAACCCCTGCGCGGTTTGACCCGCCTGTCGGTTTTCAAGACCGATCCCTTCAGCCGGACTTGGGTATTCCTCCGTATAAAGTGAAAATGGTGGACCTTGTAGGACTCGAACCTACGACCGGACGGTTATGAGCCGTCTGCTCTAACCAGCTGAGCTAAAGGTCCAGCTTCGTTTTTAAAAATGGTAGCGGCGGAGGGGATCGAACCCCCGACCTCACGGGTATGAACCGTACGCTCTAGCCAGCTGAGCTACACCGCCAAATTGATATGATATTTATGGTGGAGCCTAGCGGGATCGAACCGCTGACCTCCTGCGTGCAAAGCAGGCGCTCTCCCAGCTGAGCTAAGGCCCCATTTAGTAACTAGTGGTCGGGAAGACAGGATTCGAACCTGCGACCCCTTGGTCCCAAACCAAGTGCTCTACCAAGCTGAGCTACTCCCCGTAAATATGGCGCGCCCGAGAGGAGTCGAACCCCTAACCTTTTGATCCGTAGTCAAACGCTCTATCCAATTGAGCTACGGGCGCATCATTTAAAATTAAATGGTGCCGAGGACCGGAATCGAACCGGTACGGTAGTCACCTACCGCAGGATTTTAAGTCCTGTGCGTCTGCCAGTTCCGCCACCCCGGCAATTAAATGGAGCGGAAGACGGGATTCGAACCCGCGACCCCCACCTTGGCAAGGTGATGTTCTACCACTGAACTACTTCCGCAAAAATAAATGGTGCGGGTGAAGGGAGTCGAACCCCCACGCCTTGCGGCGCCAGATCCTAAGTCTGGTGCGTCTGCCAATTCCGCCACACCCGCATATTTAAATGGTGAGCCATGAAGGACTCGAACCTTCGACCCTCTGATTAAAAGTCAGATGCTCTACCGACTGAGCTAATGGCTCATAAAAAATCTCGAAGAGATTTAAGAGAAAATGGTGCCGGCGAGAGGACTTGAACCCCCAACCTACTGATTACAAGTCAGTTGCTCTACCAATTGAGCTACACCGGCAGCTTGTACATTTAAATTTAATGGTGGAGGATGACGGGATCGAACCGCCGACCCTCTGCTTGTAAGGCAGATGCTCTCCCAGCTGAGCTAATCCTCCATTATTAAAGCCCGGCAGCGTCCTACTCTCACAGGGGGACAGCCCCCAACTACCATCGGCGCTGAGAAGCTTAACTTCCGTGTTCGGTATGGGAACGGGTGTGACCTTCTCGCTATCGCCACCAGACTATTTGGTTTGAAGAAAATTCATTCCTTCAAAACTAGATAATGCATA
>JAGGRA010000039.1 GCA_018613035.1 Pseudomonas sp. ISL-84
ACGAAAACGGAAGCCGGGAAAGAAGAAAGGTCTTCATAGAGCTCTTATGACGACGAAAACGGAAGCCAGGAAAGAAGAAAGGTCTTCATGGTGCTATCATGACGACGAAAACCGAAGCAAGGAAAGAAAAAAGGGCTTCATATTAGTTCACAAATCATGTTCAATAGGAAACACGTGCCTCACAAACAATTATCTAAAAGATGATTTGTTTAGTACCTAAAGGAAAGTGTGCTCAAAGAGGGAGAATGATTCTCCTGCTTTTTTTTTAAAATCTATAGAAAGTCGCTTAGAGTTTAACTATAATAATAGAAACTTTTAACCGAGGTGCAGCATGATATTAGGGAAAATCATTAAATTTTACAGAGAAAAAGCAGGCCTTACACAGGGGCAGCTGGGAGAAGGGATTTGTTCCGTTACCCATTTAAGTAAAATTGAACGGGGAATCACCGAATATTCAGGGGAAATTACACTTCTGCTTGCCAAGAAACTTAACATTAATCCTGAAGATGAAATGAATCGATATCATGAGCTTTCCAAAAGGCTGAATGAATGGCATGAACACATGATTATGCAGCGTATTCATGAATCAGAAACACTTAAAAACGAACTGGAAGAAGAATCACTTATCCATATGCCAGAATTTCAGCTATTATATTGCATGCTTTCAGCGAGATATTACTTATCTGTGAATCAATTGGATTCAGCTTATAAGATCATACAGGGAATTCAAAAGAACGATACGGCACTTTCACCCCATGACCATAATATGTTAAAGCATATATTGGGAATTTACTATTTTCTAACCGGGCAATATCGTGATTGCATCAGCAGTTTAACTTCAATCGACCAAGACCAATACCATCATGAAGAATATTATTATCATTTGGCGATTGCCTATCATTCAATCCATTCAAATATTACAGCCTACTATTATGGTAAAAAGGCTCTTCAATATTTTCAGCGAACCTTAAACATCCTGCGCATTATTGATACAGAAATGCTTTTAATTATCCAGCTCAACTCAAAGGAGCTTCATGATTTCTTTGAGACGAAAGAAAAATATGAACAGCTCATTAAATTATGTGATGCCTGCAATTCAGGTGACAGGAAATCCAAGCTCTATTATAATCTTGGTTTTGAATACTTTCGTCGAAAGAAATATCCGGATTCAGCTGCTCTCTATAAGGAAGCACTTAAATTAACGGATAAAAACGCCCCTCATTACTTAACAGCCTTGGATGGATATTTACATACCTGCTTTAAAGGCAGCCTGGAATCCCGTGCAACGTTAATCGAACTAGCGGAAAAAGGGCTGAAGCAGGCAAAGGAAATGGATTCTTACACGCTGATCAATTTTCAGCTGCATCTTCATTTGCTAAAAGATGAAGAAGAAAATTATTATCAACTAATAGAAGAGTCAGCCCTCCCTTTCTTTAAGAAAATTGGCTATGGCATTTTAATCGACCATTACGAGAGAAAGCTATTTCATTATTACTCTAAAAAGGGAGACGACCAAAAAGCATTGGAATTGGCAAGCTCGTTTATTGGCAAGCAAAAAAGCTACTATGATTATGACTAGAAAAATAGGCTTGTTCACCTGTGTCAGCCGGTAACAAGCCTTTATTGTTGTTTACCTTATCGCCCCATGCGGCAGCACAGCATGGACTCCTTTAACCCCATTTACCACCTGTGTAATTCTCAAATCAACCGTTACACTTGCTAATGCTAGTGCTTCAGCTTTTCCAAGCCTATGTGTCTCCTGGATCCATTCCACCATTCCATTCAAAGCATCAGCAGCTGCAGTATTCAAATCCTCATGAAAACCAAATGTAATCCAGCCTGAAGGAGTATTGGCTGTTGGCAGTTTTAAATGCATATCTTCTCTAACCGTTAACGTAATATCAACTAAATCCATTGGACATTCGATGGCTGTCCCGGATACTTCCCCGTCTCCCTGTGCCGCATGGCCATCGCCAATGGAGAAAAGAGCTCCTTCTACTGAGATCGGCAAATATAAGGTACTTCCTCTGCCAAGCTCTTTGCAATCAATATTACCGCCGCAATATCGTGGTGGAGAAGTTGAATGAACCCCTGGCTCTGCAGGTGCAACGCCCATCAATCCGATGAATGGATTAAGGGCTACATGAAATGGACGGCCTGCAATCTGGCTGGTCCCTGTCATGGTGACCGGATTCAGTTCCCAATCCAATTGAATTCGCTCTCCGCCAGTTAAACCAAGCTGATCGTTCTGCCAGCTTTTATTGCCTCCAGCCCAATTTCGTCCATACCATCCAGGCACTACATCATTAAGCTTTACTTCCAAAACCATTCCAGGCTTGGCCTTTTTGATTTCGATAGGTCCTACCATCGGATGTCCAGGCTTCTCCTCATTCTCTTTTGAATGAAAAACAACGCGCTCTTCATCCATTGTGCCAGAATACCCCCATTGGATATCTGGCGTTTGAAGCCGGAGGGAATCTCCCGAATCTATTGTTAAAATAGGCTGGTATTCATTGCTGAATGAACCGTGAAGATGCTGATCTTTTATGGAAAGTGTATGAATCATAAATGTTCTCCCCTTAAACGTTTATTATGTACATTTCTTAGCTTTGATTAGTAATCTAAGCAGTCTTATTTCTCAGCACATTATTTCGATGCTTTTTATTAAATAATGTTGTATTCGTGCCTACATAAACGCCTGTTAAAACGAAGCCTGCCCCAATGGCATGAGCCAATGTGAAGGTTTCACCCAAAAAGACGGTAGCCATAATAACAGCAGAAACTGGCATCACATTGATAAAAATAGAAGCCTTGGCTGCACCCACTTCTTTAATTCCGTTGTAATACATAACAAAGGAAACAACTGTAACGAAAATGCTCATATGAGCAATAGCAGTCCAAGTTATCATGCTGGCTTGCTGGACATCCTGCCAAGATGTCTCAGTTAAAGCAAATGGCATCAGAAAGACTGTTCCGTATGCCACTGCATAAGTGGTGGATTCGACTGAGCTAAATTTCTTTAGTACGATTTTACCCACGACACTGTATAGGGCCCAGCTCACAACAGCTCCGAGCAATACAAAGTCAATTGGTTCAAAACCGAATTGAAAAAGGGTGAGCAGGTGACCGTCCGTAATGATAAAAGCAACCCCTGTCAAAGCAATTCCCATTCCAATGATGTTGTTTCTTGTAATCTTCTCTTTTAAAAATAACCCTGATAAAAGCACGATTAGCACTGGGTTGGAGGCAATAAATAAAGAGCTTTTAATAACCGGTGCATGTTTGGTAGCTAAAAAGAAACAGATATTATACAGGGCAATTCCGGTTAAGCCAAGAACAGCAAACAAGCCATGATCTTTTAATGAAGGTTTCTGCCGATCCTTTTCCATGATCCACATAAGCGGGAAAAGCAGGAGAGCAGCTCCCAAAAATCGCAGAAAAGCTACCGTAGCGGGCTCAAAGCTTTGTACAGCAAACTTTCCGGCAATAAACGCACTGCCCCAGGTGGCAGTTGCTAATGTCAGCATTCCATATGTAAGCCATAATCTCTTTTTCAAATCTTCGCCTTCTTTTTAATTTTTTATAAATAGTATTATAGCATCTTTTTCGGAACGCGAAATAGTTATTTTTTTCGATAAAGGCAAGCATTTAAATATAGGAAAAAGGGAGGATGAATGATTGCTTTATTTTTCAATTCTTTGTCGGTTTAAAGGAGAAAAGCATTTGTTGTCCTATATTTGTACTATAAAAATAGGAGAATAACCAAAATCCTGTACTTTTAATTGGCTGAAAATTCATACTTTCAACTCTATTAATAGTCAAGATCTTCTTATACTATTCTTTTAGAGTCCCGAATGAAAACGGGACTACATTAAAGGGGTGAATACATATGAAGAAGATGAACATTGCAGGGAAAGCCAGCATGCTGACAGCCATATTTGTATTGCTGTTCTCCACGCTTTCCTTCGCGGCGACAGTTCCAGGAGGACCATCAACAGAAGGGAACACAAACATTAACAGCATGCTTTCTTATGAGGAAGTTGTTAAAACTCTCAAAAGCATTGAACAGACAAGCAAGGGGAAAGTAGAAGTTTTTACTTTGGATCGCTTCGGAAAATCAGAGCAGGGCAGAAGCATTTATGCAGCAAAGGTAGGGACTGGTGAAAAAAAGATCTGGATTCAGGCACAAATCCATGGGAATGAAAAACTGGTAACAGAGGCAGCGCTGCAGCTGTTAAAAACTTATGCCAGCAACAATTCAAAGGAAGTTCAAACAGTCCTGGAAGAGTCCACTCTTTATTTTATTCCAATGTATAATCCGGATGGGGCGGAAATGAATACCCGCGGCACGAAGATTATGGAAACTGGACAATTACTTGATTTAAATCGTGATTGGGTGGAAGGCGGCTTTAAAGCTAAAGAATCTGAAGTGGTTTATTCCTATTGGGCAGAATTGAAGCCGGACTTCGCCATTGACTTGCATCATCAGGGATTAAAGCAGGTTTATGGTACGAATGAAGCGACTTCTTTCTCCCTTGGGGTCTCTCTTGCTCCGAATGGGCCAACATTGCCTGGTTATAAGAATTACAATGATGTAACCAGACAGATGCTTGCATACGTCTATGACGAAATGAGCGGATATGGCTATACTCATATCGACCGTTACCAGATTGTTGATAGTGAAAACCAGGTTGGCTACGATATTGATATTAAAGGCGGAGTTGTGTCAGCGATGATGATGGGATTGAATTATAACGGTTTGAACCCAGACCATTACAGCCATCCGGCAGTGTTTTTTGAAACAAAAGGAAATTCAAGCGATGGCAGCCTTGGCCAAAAATCGAATGGATACTTAACAAAACAAAACTATTTAGCCTTAAAATCCCTTGTTTATGGATATGTGACAGGAGAGGTCAATGAAGTGGATCCAGAACATTGGAATGATATACCGGCCTATCCTTTAGCAGGTTACTGGACGGATTATAACGGTATTGTTCCTGTTGGGGCATCAGGGTTTTAAGATAACCCAGAGAATAAAAGTGACGGAAGCTGGTATTTATGCCAGCTTCTTTTTTACTTCATTTATTATTCTTCCTCTTTTCATTTTCACCTACCATATTCTTCACGTCTTCTGTCATTTTATCAAAGGTCTGATTTACCCGATTCATTAACACTTCCTGATGAGTGTCGCTGTTCTGAAATTCATTTCGATTTTTAGCCATGTTGTTCACCTCCGTTAATAATAGAGTTTGTATAAGCAACCAAAATATTCCTCAAATTAATATGGTTTGCATGAACCCTTAATGAATGCTTTTTAGTATGATTGTAAAAAGGGTCTTTCGAATATATATGTGTCTGCAAGGGTACATAATGAAGTAATAAGCTTAACTATATTAATATTTCCCTTTTTTGCATTCATTGTTTACACTAAGAATAATTATCATTGCTAAAAAAATATAAACATTGCAAAATAGCGGTTATCAGATAGAACACTTTACATAATATCGTTACAGGAGAGGAGGGGAAGCAGGTAATGTGGCCTTTTTCAATGAACAAAAAAAGCAAAAAAATAGTGGACGCAGCTAGTTATATATCAGTAAAGGAAACGACAGAAGAAGCTGAAATCGAAAAAATGGTTTCCAAATTGGAAGATATCTTCTACAGTACTTCAAAGGAAATTGTTATATTGTGTATTGGTTCTGACCGTTCGACAGGAGATTCACTGGGCCCTATGGTTGGAAAACTTTTAGAAGAACGGAATATTTCTTACCCAGTGTATGGAACCCTTAAAGAGCCGGTCCATGCTTTAAATATCAAGAAAGTTCTAAAAAAAATACATGAATCCCATGAGGATCCGTTTGTATTCGGGATTGATGCCTGTCTGGGGGATGAGCGGCAAGTTGGCTATATATTAATGAGAGAAGGCCCATTTATTCCTGGGAATGCTGTCAATAGGGTTTTGCCAAGTGTGGGGGATTACCACTTGAAGGCGATCGTCAATACGCTAGATCCTTTATCCCCTGTCCATTCCTTAAACAGTACTCGATTATACACTGTTTTAAAGCTGGCTGAGATTATTAGTGAAATTATTGCACGAGTAGCTGGGAATGACAGAATATCAAGAGGGAATGAAGAGAAAAGTATTTTTGGTTAAAACAACCAGAAAAATTGCTGTTCTGGAAATAGGTAAGTTATAATCAGTATAAAGTATACCAAGAGAAAGAGGGAACTTGATGGGGAATAATTGGACGGAGGATAATTTGATCTCTATTCGCGAGAGAGTTTATCTTCATATTAAAGATTTAATATTAGATGGTGAATTTAAAGCGGGAGACCGGCTGGTGGAACGGGAACTTGCAGAAAGGCTGAACATCAGCAGGACGCCAATTCGCGAAGCGCTTTTTCGGCTGGAATCCCAGGGGTTTGTCAAAACCGTGCCAAGAAAAGGGGTTATCGTGGCAGATATTTCTGAAAAAGAAATTATAGAAGTATTCACGATCCTTTCTTCTCTTGAGGTTCTAGCTGCGAAACTAGCAGTGCAAAAGCTGGATGATGAGACGAAAAGCAAGTTCTCAGCAAGCATTAAAAAGGTTGAAAATTACCTGAATCATCCTGATGAGGATGCTTCCGACCTTCATAGGGACCTGAATCATCTCCTATACAGCTCTGCAAAAAATGTAAAGCTTTACGAAATGCTAAGCGGACTATCCGATTATATCCGGGCTTTTGCAAAGATCGGCCACAAAAACCCAGGCAGGGCGAAACAGTCAATGGAAGAGCATTTAAAAATTATGGAAGCGATTGTCAATAAAGAAATAGAAATGGCAGAATATTTAACAAAAATACATATTGAAAACTCTAAAAAAGCATATGTAGAAGCCGTTCAGCCGAGCGAAAAGAAAGACTGAGAAAGAGCAGTATATGCTCTTTCTTATTTTTTAGGCCTCATGAACTACGATAACCCAATTATGTACTTGTACTGCATCGCTTTCATCGTTAATCCACTTGCTTATTCCCATATCAGCTTTGATCGCTCGAAATCGTCGTTAATCCGTGCGATTAACTCCCAAATCAGGAGTGATCGCCTGAAATCGTCGTTAATCCGTGCGATTAACTCCCAAACCAGGAGTGATCGCCTGAAATCGTCGTTAATCCGTGCGTTTAACTCCCAAAACAGGAGTGAATGCCCCGAAATCGTCGTTAATCCGTGCGATTAACTCCCAAATCAGGAGTGAATGCCCCGAAATCGTCGTTAATCCGTGCGGTTAACTCCCAAAACAGGAGTAAATGCCCGGAAATGGTCGTAAATCCGTTCAATTAACGACCAAAACAGGAGTGAGCGCCGTCAAATGGTAGTTAATCCACTCGATAACTACCATTACAGTAGTAATCAGACCGAAATCGTCCCTCAATGAACTCCAAAGCTGCTAAATTCAATAATACCCAGCTTTTTATACTCCAATTACCAAAGGTGAAGTTAAATTTTTTAATACTTTTGCCACACTCATGGCTACAATCGGACTGGATTTAGGGTTTGTTTCATAAGGCACATTTGAAACGGATATCTCAGTTTCGCCAAAATAGCCTTTCGCTTTGATGGTATGAGTATTTGTTTGAATGGTCGGATCAGCAAAAACCTGTACTTTTGTGTTTTCAAAGCCGACACCGGCAAGACTTAAAGCCGCTGAAACATTTACGCTTTGCGGGAATAACTTCGAGGATTCACGTGCGTTGCCTTCATAAATGCAAACTGGCTCGGTTAAGGTTGCTAGATCTACTTTTTCCTCTGCAATTGTACCTGCCCAGCTCCTCGGGTGTTTCCTTGTTATAAGGGTTATCTCTTCGATCTCACCCAAAGCCCCGGCAGCGATTCGGTCCAGTCCGGCAATGGCTGCAGAAGGAATAAAGATTTGCTGATTGTACTTTTGGGCCGTTTCTTGAAGATTTTCAAAGAAATCCGTGTCTCCCAGCGCCCCAACAGAAAGGATAATAAGGTGGCTGCCGCTTGCCAGTGCTTTCTCCCCGTACATCTGTAAAGCTTGATGACCTGCTGCTTCAATGACAATATCTAAATCCCCATTAAAAAATTCTTCTTCATCTGCAGTAAAACCAAATGTTTGCTGAGATGCTTTCATAGAATCTGTTTCTCTTCTAACAAGTATTGTTTTTAATTCAATATTGCCGGCCTGGTTTCCCTCTATTAACTCTGCAATGCCTTTTCCAAGCGTACCATAACCGATGATTCCAGCTTTTAACATATAGGACACTCCTTATTTTATGTATTCTATTAATATGGTGAAAAGGGGAAGCAAACGCATTTTTTGGTATACGATATACTATATACAAATTTACCATTGATTCTATCCAAATACAGATTAAAATGCAAGGTATTTTCAGGAATTTGCTAAAACATCTAAATTTTCAAAATTATTTGCACAATATACATTTTTAGTGTTATTATAGTATACAAGTTATTAATAGTGGCAATGGGAGGTGATTAGCAGGTAGGGTCTTACCAGTTTCAAGAGTAGGTAAAAAGCAAGCTGAAATCATTATAATAGTTGTACAGTAGAATGAACCTTCATGAGCTACTCGAAAGAAGGCAACATGTTTTTTTAACCATAATTGGTATACAATCCACCAAATGCAGTATGCTATTTGGTAAATTTTTCTTATCCTCCTGGTCATATTTTCTAATTGTGAGAATGAGGTATACATAGACAGCTAGATCAAGCATAATCATAGCCTCTTTTCAACCAGAATTTTACAATCTATTTGCTTTTCTTAATAGGGAGTTACATTTCATAAAAAAATGGAGGGGAATTAATGGAATTAACATTTGCTCATTGGGTATATGCACTTGTAACTGTGTCAGTTATTGCCACGATGCTTTTTAGGAGAGGTGTTGTGCTGCCGGTTATTATGGGAACATTCTTAGTGGCAGTCATTTATAAAGGAAATTTGATATCAGGTTTCCAGGCCGTTTTTAACGCGAACCTCCTGGCAGCAAAAGAGCTTTTTAGCATATTCTTAATCATTTCCCTCATGATTGCCTTACTTAATTCTTTGAAAGACTTGGGAGCTGATAAGAAGCTTATTGGTCCGATTGAAAAAATCATGGTGAATGGGCATGTTTCGTACCTTGTTTTAATGGTGACAACATACGTCATTTCATTATTTTTCTGGCCAACTCCTGCGGTTCCGCTTATTTGCGCCTTGCTGGTTCCTGCAGCGGTGCGTGCTGGTCTTCCAGTGATGACTTCCGCGATGGTTATTGTTATCGCAGGCCAAGGTATGGCTCTTTCTTCAGATTATATTATGCAAGTAGCACCGATGCTAAGTGCCAAAGCAGCTGGCATTGATAAAGTGTTAGTTGCTGATAAAACGTTAGTTCTTTCATTGATTACTGGAGTAAGTGCACTTGCCTATATCTATTTTGCTCATAGAAAATCAATCGTCAAGAATGATAACGCTGAATCGGGGCTTAATCCTGAAGATGCAGCTTTTTTCGGTGTAGCCAATGAACTTGCTGCAACAGCAGAAGAAAGTGCTGAAGCGATCCAGAGAAAAAATACATGGGGAAAGGTATTTGCTGTTTTAGTTCCTTTATCCATGCTTGCTGTTATGATTTATATGTTCCAATCAAAATTAACTGGAGCAACAGGCTTTGAAGGAACAGATGGAGCTGCATTTATCGGAGGGGTTGCAACACTTCTGTTGGTGCTCGCGACCATTGCATTTAACCGCATCCATGCTTTAGATAAGATTAGCGATCATTTGACAGAAGGTTTTGTGTTTGCGTTCAGGGCGATGGCACCCGTTATTCCGATTGCCGGATTCTTCTTTATGGGAAGTGCAGACTTCACAGGCACAATCCTATCATTAGATGAAAGCGCTGCCAAACCGGCATTTTTGTTTGATATGATCCAGGCAGGCCAATCCTATATTCCCGAAAATGCATTTATTGCAGGTTTTGGTATTTTAATTGTTGGACTTATCACAGGATTGGACGGTTCAGGCTTTTCTGGCCTGCCATTAACCGGTGCATTATCTGGTGCATTGGCAAATGGAAGCGGCATCGATCCTTCCACATTGGCAGCGATTGGACAAATGGGTGCCATTTGGGGAGGAGGAACAATTGTTGCATGGTCATCCCTTGTGGCAGTAGCAGGCTTCCTGCAGCTTTCTCCGCTCGAATTGGCCAGGAAAAACTTTATCCCGGTTATCACCAGCCTATTCCTCGCAACTCTAATTGGAATACTAATCTGGTAAAAGTATAATCAGCATGCTTGAAAAATAGAGGGCTATCCTGCAAAGTTAGAAATAATCTAACTGAAGGAAAGCCCTTTTTATAGTTAAAAGTGTTTAGCAGATAAGGAGTGATCTAGTGAAGAAACTCAAAGTTGCCTTGGCGGGCATTGGAAAATTGGGTGCAGCTATGATGGCGCATTGGAATGAAGAAAACATCCAAATAGGTATCTATCATCCAAGCAGGACGAAAGCCGAACAATTTATTCGGCGTTTTCCAAACGGTTATTTATTAAATGAACAGGATCTGAGAGAGGTGGATATCCTCATATTGGCTTTGCCGGCCGGCAAGGTGATTCCCTTTATGGAAAACATAGCAGCTGAAGCACTTTCTTCCTCGGTAATCTTTATCAATATGGCTACAGCTCTGCCTACAAAAGTAGTCTGCAAGAGATTCCCGTCTTACAATGTGTATGGCATAAAATATATGGGCCATTCCAGAGATTTATTGGAGCATGGAAATGGATTGTTTATTACCGAGGAGCATTTGCCAGAACAAGTAATGGAACTATACAAACCATTGGGAAAAATCAATAAAGATGGCGAAGACAGATTAGTTGAAATTAACAAACTGGCTACCTATTATGCAGTAAAAACGGCAGTGGAAATCGAAAAAGACTTCACCAATAAAGGCTACCCGTCCGCTTATATAAAAAGGGCACTCACATCACTCGCTCCTGAAGTCATCCGCTCCTATAGCGAAGGCAATTTGGGTCATTTTGCACAGGAGATTGTGAGAGAAATAAAAGAAAGCAGTGAAAAAGATGCTGATTGACTACATCAGCATCTTTTTTTGCCTTTGAGCAATCATATTCAGCCCGGTTTTCGGATATCAACAAAAACCAGGCATATCAACGAAATCACGGATATATCAATGAAAAGCAAGCATATATCAACGAAAATTCATTTTTATCGGCCAAATCGATAAAAAATCCCCCTGCACCTGCAGCGGGGACCCGGAAATCTATTAACTTAACAGGCTTTCTAATAAGAATAAATACAGCATAACACAAGCAACATATATAGCTGCAAATGGCATATTCCAGTTGGACACTTTATAGGAATTGACTTTAATAATGTTTGACATAAGGCCCAGCGTAGCATTATAAGGACCTACCAAAAAGGAGGAAACAGCTCCTGACAGCATCGCGACTGTCAAAATGTGCGGAGAGATTCCGATTGCATCCGGGTTAACACCTTCAATCATTAAAGCGAGTGATACTGCAGGGTGAAGGCCTAAAAAGGCCAGTCCCAAAGGAATGAGTGGCAGGATAATCAGAAAAATTTCCACTCCTGCAACGTCAATAAAAGCTGCAATCCAGCCATACAATTTTTCATTGAAATTGGAATAATTAATAGCTGAAATAAAAAATCCGGTAGATAGAAAGATGAAGAATTGATCCTTCATGCTCATAGAAAAAGTTTGAAGGTGTTCAATCAGCTGATTGCCAAATTCTTTTCCTTTTTTTAGGAAGAGGGCCCAGCTAAACGCAAATGGAATGACAATCAATGAGACAAGAATTAAGAACGGCAATGAGAATTGAGTTTCTGCAAGGGAAACAATAAGATTAAAGATAGCAATTGCAACCAGAATTTGAAAAACCCGGCCAGGCCGCCCCGCAAAGCCTCCTTCCAGAGCTGCTGCCGTTTCATGTACGGATTTTTCAGTGGGTGGGATGGCCATCGTTTGGGATTTGCGGGAACCAATAAACCAATCCAATCCTAATCCCAACATGCTTAACGGAATGACATAGGGAAGGATGGATCCCCAGCTAACTCCAGTCATTGTAATAACAATCCCAACAATGGGTGTAACAGGAGCCCATAATAAAGGCATGGCAAAACCTCTCGAGATCGCCCTGCTCATAAACCGCTCCTTATTCCGGACCGGAAAGCTTCCCAGCGCTGGACGTATGGAATAGTATGTCATGGGAAGCGTTGCAAGGTTCATAAAAATGCTAAAAAAGTAAGAGATACCGGAAGTCATCATATATAAATGGCCGGAAGTCTTTACTTTTTTCTGAATAATCGCCTGTATCCCCTCGCCATATCTCCCAATCCTAATGGGAATTCCCAAGATAGGTATTAAAGTAAACATGGTAAGCAAGTCAAGCATCGGTCCAAAAGCAAGGATATAATTTTGCCACTGTGAGCCGCTTGTCCAAAGCAGCAAAACCCCGAGCCCAAGGAAGATGCCCCCCAAGACTTGGACGAATCTCTTTGCAATCCTGAATGTCAAAACAACAATAATGAAACATAAAATGGAGAGGAGGGGACCGATCTTCCATTCAGGCATTAGAGTGGACAGCAAATATAGGCTAATGACAGATAAAAATAAAACTCTAAGCATATCAGACACCCTCGCAATCATTAAAGAATCCTTCATCTTATAATATCGTGAATGAAATATCTTTTGTTAAGGGAAAAGAAATTAAAAACCCTTTTTAAATTAAGGTTGTATACCAAAATGTTTATTTTAAAGGTTTAATTCACCAATTTGCCATAAATTAAATAAAATTATGGTATTTGGTATACAATTTAGTTGTAAACCAGTAAAACTCATTATATAATAATGATAACAGGAAAGAAAAAAAAGGAGGAAATCCCAATGTTCAACTTTCTATTTGGTTCTAAATATGCAGTTGAAAAATCCGAAAGAAAATTAGCGCGATTGAGAAAGACATTAAAATTCTAACCAGGCCGCCATCCTTGGCGGTTTTTTATTTTACAGAGACCTTTGAAAGTTCATAGTTAGTATATAAAGCGATCCACTACAAGATATTCCGCTGAACCATTCTCTTCCTGAACAACAAACCCGGAAGAAGAGAAGCTTCCTCCGGGTTCAAAATCTTCTTATTAAAAGAGGTTTACACAGCTACTTCATCAGACTTAACAAGCTTGGAGTGGATAGAGTCCTCACTGTTGCCTGAAGCTTTTACAATCTCATCTAATTCCTCGCGGGCTGCTTCAAGGGTTCCAAATCGCTCAAAGAATTTCACACCGATATGGTTAACATATTCTTTTCCTTCATATTCTTCAAACAACTGGATTTTCATATTCTCATCTAAAACCTCTGCGATCGTGTATTTTGCCTTTAATTTATCGAAGAAATAAAAATGATAGGTTTCAACCGGCTTTAAGCCCTCATTTTCTAGAATCGTTTGGAAGGTATCTTTATTTGTTAAAACAATATATTTTCCCATATTTACCACTCCTTTAATATTTTTAGAATGCGCAGGTGAAAAAATGTCTCTCCTAATATGTATGCTTCTCGCATATCTCCTCCCGTCTGGAATATTGTATACCATATATCTTAAATGTATTTTATAACAAGGAGAAGAAATGTTCAATGATATATTCTAAATTTTTTAATAATTCCGTTAAAGTGATAAAAAATATATAATGATAGCCGGTTAAAATTAGGTGTTGATTTCCGATCAGACACTAGCTTTCCGAGGGCTACTGAGAGCTCCTCGGCGTTCTAAGCCTGCGGGGTCTCCCTTGGTTCGCTTGTCCCGTACCTTCCCCTCAAGTCAACACGATTCTAAATCAGTAGATAACTTATCACAGATAATAAATTAGGCTGTTTTCTAAAAGATTGTTGTTTTTGAATAGATTTATGAATAGAACAATAAATAATGTTGGTTGATTGGAGCGTAAGGTGCGAGACTCCTGCGGGAGGAGTGGGACAGGTGAGACCCCACAGGCGCAGCGCGCTGAGGAGGCTCACCGCCTACCCCGCGTTCGCTGAGCAGCCTGGAGCGGAAATCAACCTCTCTACAATATTTGTTTAAAAAGCAACAAAGTTTGCGAAAACAGCCTAAATTAAAAAAATCCTATTTGCCAATCTTCCAGAAAGGTTGTATACTTTTTGAAAGTATCTAAATTTTTCGAATAAACTGAAAGGGGTAATGATATGCCAAAGGTTACTCTCCATGTTGATGGGAAGAAAGTGGAACAGCAAGTAAAAGATAATGCAAATTTAGTAGTATTAGCGGGGATCCGCCAATTCCCAGAGTTAAAGTATGGCTGCGGAATGGGAAGATGTACAAAGTGTACTTGCGTTGTTATTAGCGGGGGAGAAGATTTAGCACCGCCTAATTGGAAAGAGGAAAAAATGCTAGGTGACAAGGTGAATGAGGGCTACAGATTAACTTGCCAACTAACAATTCAGAAGGATATTGAAATATCTCAGGAAAATATCTCTGTAACTCCGCCAAAGAAGACAACAGCAGCTATTACGAAATAGTTTTTTATTTTTTAAATTAAATGGTATACAAAATACCTTAGAGTAGCGGGTGATTATTAAATGAATTGTTATGATCTAACGAAAATGACTTGGAAAGAAGTAGAAGAGTCATTACAAACAGTTGAAATTGCTATTATTCCAGTCGGTGCACATGAACAGCATGGGCCGCATATGGCTGAAAGCTGTGATGCAGTGCTTGCGGAGAAGATGGCAATAAAGCTGGGAGAAAGAATGTTTCCATATGCCATTGTGACTCCTGTTGTGAATATGGGGGTATCCGAGCATCACATGCATTTTCCTGGAACAATCTCACTGCAGCCAGCAACCTTGATTGCTGTTTTGAAAGATATGGTTTCGTCATTGAAGCAGCATGGTATTAAGAAGTTTCTATTTCTAAATTCACATGGAGGCAACCAATCTACTTTGAATCTTGCCGCCATGACGATTACAAAAGAATTGGATGTTGAAGTCTACTATGCAAAAACAACCGCATCAGCCAAGGAGTCAATTGGGAAATTTGTAAAATCGCCTCTTTTTGGTCACAGCTGTGAGCGTGAAGTTTCAGAAGCTTTGTACCTGGCACCTGAACTGGTCAGAACCGAACTATTAGAAAAAGGCGATATTCGAGAGGATGGAAGATGGAAAAGGCTGCGGCCTGGCAAAGCGGTCCAGGGATTCTATTTCTATGAGGAAATGACCCAAAACGGATGTATTGGAGATGGCAGACAGGGCTCTAGGGAAATTGGTAAGCAAATTGTAGATGAAGCCTTAAAGAATCTTACTGAAGAACTTTCCGAGCTGCTTGATCTCAAAGCTGAACTGCTATATTAATTCTAGTTCTCAACAGAAACTTTAATTAATCTTTAAAAAATTCTAAAAATTGTGTTTACAAGTGAAAAAGAATAGGTTATTATTCAATTAAGGTATACCAAAGACCAAAAAAACAAGAAGAATAGAGGTTGTAAAATAGCAACCTATTATTTTTTAAAAGTTTTGGTATACAAAATATCAAATGCCAATAGGCTACATAAAAATCGAGGAGGAGTTTATACATGCCAGAATTATTATCTAAAGATGAATTTCGCAAAGAACTAGAGGAAGCGATTAAAGGAAATCATAGTCAGAAAGCTCCATTTACAGTAGCTTGGGCTGAAGGAAAGCTTGAAAGAAAGCACTTTGCAAGATGGGCTGAAAACCATTACCACTATGTAGGACCTTTCGCAGACTACTTAGCGTATATCTACCATAACACTCCATCAGATCCAAAATTCGAAGCAGCAAAAGACTTCACACTTCAAAATATGTATGAAGAAGAAATTGCTGCTGACCGTCATACAGACCTGCTGATTCGCTTTGCTGAAGCTTGCGGAACAACTCGTGAACGCGTCATCAATCCTGAAAACATGGCTCCAACAACATTAGGTTTGCAAAGCTGGTGCTACGCAGTGGCTGCTCGAGAAAACTTTGTTGTTGCAACAGCAGCTCTAGTTGTTGGCCTTGAGTCTCAGGTACCTGATATCTATCGTAAACAAACCCCTGCTCTTCGTGCACAATATGGATTTACAGATGAAGAAATTGAATTCTTCGACCTTCACATCGTATCCGATGAAATCCATGGCGAACGCGGCTACAAAATTGTACTAGACCACGCAGACACGCCAGAACTGCAGCAGCGCTGCCTGGAAGTAGTACGTACAGGTGCCAAAATGCGCCGCATGTACATGGATGGCCTATGGAGAGAGTACCTGGAACAGGATTTGGGATCTTTAGTAGAAGCTAAATAAATATGAAATAATTATTAATAGTATTGGCTGTATGAAAGCCAACTAAATGATTTAGCACCCTGTTGATTGAAGTGGAAGGAGTAAGACTCCTGCGGGAGGAGCGGGACAGGTGAGACCCCACAGACGCGAAGCGGCGAGGAGGCTCACCGCCCGCCCCGCGGAAAGCGAGCTCCTGAAACGGAAATCAACAGGCCAAATTACCGGAGCTAAATAACCAAAAAAGACTCATTCAAGTTGAAGAATTTTCAATTCCAGGCCGTCACACTAAATCTTGTCAATCGAGGTCTAAGTGGCGGCTATTTTTATAACTATGAATTTGGCGCAGTAAAGGGAGAAATAAACAGAAAGTAAGGTGATCGTTTTGATTACAACAAAAGTAGAAACATTCCATAACTACATTAACGGAGAATGGCAGGAATCAGCCAGCCAAAAAAAGTTTTATAGCGTAAATCCTGCAAACACTGAAGATGTAGTTGGTGTTTTTCAGGCATCAAATGAAACCGATGTAAAACAGGCAATCGAAGCTGCAAACGAAGCTTTTCCAGAATGGGCAAAAACAGCCCCATCCAAGCGGGCTGCCATTTTAAACAAAGCTGCTTCCATTCTGGAAGAAAATTCGGCCAAATATGCGGAAGAACTGTCAAGAGAAGAAGGAAAGCATGTGAATGATGCTAAAAATGAAGTGTTAAGATCAGCACAGACGCTTCGCTATTATGCAGTTGAAGGCCAAAGCTTCACAGGCGAAACCTTCCCGAATGATGACCCGAATATGAAAGTATCCACGGAAAGAGAGCCGCTTGGGGTAGTGAGTGTCATTACACCTTGGAACTTTCCTATTTCCATTGCTGCCAGAAAAATTGCTCCAGCTTTAATTACAGGCAACACAGTTGTCTTCAAACCTTCTTCAGATACTCCACTAATCGCTGTTCGTCTTGTTGAAGCATTGCAGCAGGCTGGACTGCCAAAAGGTGTCCTGAACTTTGTCACTGGCAGGGCATCTGATGTTGGGGATCCATTAGTCACTCATCCTGCTGTTAAAGCTGTCACTTTTACCGGTTCAACCGCTGCTGGAGAAGATATCCACCGCAAGAGCTCTTTCACTACCCGTACCCAAATGGAGCTTGGCGGGAAAAATCCGCTCGTTGTCATGGATGATGCGGATCTTGACCTTGCTGCGACGTTAACCGTAAATGGAGGCTTCTCCTTAACAGGGCAAGCGTGTACGGGAACAAGCAGAGTTATAGTATTGAAAGAAGTAAAAGAAGCCTTCGTTCAAAAATTGATCGAAAAAACAAGCGCCCTTAAAATCGGCAACGGTTTTGAAGAGGGAGTTAAAATCGGCCCGCTTGCAAATGAAAAGCAATTAAAAAATGTTTTGAAGTATATTGAATTCGGCAAAGAAGATGGAGCTGAACTTGTATATGGCGGTGAACATTTGACCAATGCTGCTTACGAGAAAGGATTCTTTGTATCCCCGGCCATTTTCACCAATGTAAAACCAAATCACCGCATTGCCAAAGAAGAAATATTTGGTCCAGTGATTGCCGTTATCGAAGTAGATACATATGAAGAAGCCATCGCGATCGCGAATGATGTTAACTATGGATTGTCTGCTTCGATTGTGACCAATAATTTAAAAACGGCAAACAGGTTCACAAAAGACATTCAGGCAGGGACGGTAAAAGTGAACCGGACAACGACCGGCAACTTGATTAATGCTCCGTTCGGCGGCTTGAAGCAATCCAGCACGGCAACCTTCCGTGAATCCGGCAGAGTTGGCCTTGAATTCTTCACGCAAGTCAAAACTGTTTATATCGGCTACTAATTAGATAGAAGGAGAATGAACATGAAAACAGCCCTTAAATTGGAACTAGAAGAAGCAAAATTAATGATTGAAGCAGCGAAGGAAAAATCAGCTGAAATTAATGTCCTTGAAACGATTGCAATTGTAGATGATGGGGGAAGCCTGCTTGCTCTTGAAAGGATGAACGGAGCTAGAATCACAGGCCCTGAAATTGCCATTGCTAAAGCCTATACAGCTTCAGGCCATAAACGTTCGACTCATTTATTTAATAAAGAGCCAAACGGCCCGGCACTGCCAGGAAATGAAGCATTCGGCATCCAGCATATGCTTAACGGGAAGTTTGCTGTGTTTGTTGGCGGTTTCCCAATCGTGGTAAACGGAGAAGTAGTTGGAGGAATCGGAATCAGCGGCGGGAATGGCGAGCAAGATACGGCTGTTGGAACCGCTGCTTTACAAGCACTTCAATCTTATCTGGAAAAAGACGGATATGAAGTGGTAACAGAAGCAGACATAAAAAGATAATAGAAAAGGGCCTCATTCGTTATGGCAATAGCGGAATGGGGTCCTTATTCAGTCATAGGAACTTATGAAAGAGGATAGAGAGGGAGGATCGCATGAAACCTTATCTTGAATTGGCGATTGGATTTGCCCGCACCGGTGTGACAGGGTATGGAGGAGGTCCTTCGACAATACCGCTGATCGAATTTGAGGCGGTTAAAAAATATAAGTGGATGAGTGAGGAAGAATTTGGGGAGATTTTAGCTTTAGCCAATACGATGCCTGGGCCTATAGCAACAAAAATGGCAGCTTATATTGGCTTTAAAGTAAAAGGAGGGCTTGGGGCAACCGTAGCAATCCTTACACATATCCTGCCATCCATCATCGCCATGCTTGGCTTGCTGGGCGTGCTTTACTCGTTCCGCCAATCGCCTATCGTAAGCGGAATGGTCCAAGGTGTAACACCTGTTATCGGCTTTATGCTTGCTGAAATGGCCTACCGGTTTTTCCAAAAAGGCAGCAAGGGACTGGGCATGGCGAAAACACTGTTGCTCGCGGCCATATCATTAATCTTTGTCCAGATTATGGAATGGCATCCGGGAATATTGATTGCGGCTGTCCTGATTTCTGCTTTTTATATAGCGCATCGGAAAGAAAAGACTGAGAAGAGTGTTAAGGAAGAATTCATTCCAGTAAGGGAGAAAAGCTCATGATCTATTGGGATATTTTCTGGGCGTTTTTAATTGCGAATTTATTAGGCTACGGAGGCGGACCGGCAACCATCCCGCTGATTCAGATTGAAGTGGTAAACAACAATGGGTGGATGACTCTATCTGAGTTTGGCGATGTACTTGCTATAGCGAATGCTCTGCCGGGTCCCATCGCCACAAAAATGGCAGGCTTTATCGGCTACGAATTAGGCGGGGTATTAGGAGCGGTTATAGCTCTTGCAGCAACCATTCTTCCATCCGCTTTGGCAGTCATTTTGCTGTTTAAGTTTGTTAACTTATTTAAAGACTCGCCTAAGGTCAAACTTATGACGAAGTCCGTACAGCCGATCATTGCTGTACTGCTGGCTGTCATGGCATACCAATTCTTTTTAACAGCGTTTGAAAACAGCGGCGTCCTTCATCTTGTGCTGCTTGCAGCAGTCAGCTATTTAACATTAATCAAGTTCAAGGTACATCCTTCTCTCGTCATTTTTGGCGCATTGTTTTATGGAGGTATTTTCTTATCTTAATCTCTATCGGACTATAAAAAAATAATAGCAGGTGGAAAAATGGAAAAAACATGGGAGGAAAATCAGCTAATATCAATACGCGAACATGCTTATCTGTACTTAAAAAAGTTAATTTTAGAAGGGGAGTACCAGGCTGGCGACCGTCTAGTTGAGAGAGAACTGGCTGCCAAGCTGAATATAAGCCGCACCCCAATTCGTGAGGCTTTATTCCGGCTTGAATCACAAGGCTTTGTAAAAACCGTCCCAAGAAAAGGAGTTGTTATTTCCAATATTTCAGAAGATGAAGTATTGGAGGTATTTACGATTCTCTCTTCCCTGGAAGTCCTTGCTGTAAAATTGGCAGCCCAAAGAATGGATAGGGAAACACAAAAAGAATTGGACCGGAAAATTCAAGAACTGATGGAACTTAATGAACAGGCTGAAGAAAACTTTAATTCTGAGCATATCCAAATGAATAGGCTAATTAATAAAGCATCCAAAAGCCCTAAATTATACGAAATTCTTTCCGGCCTTATCGATTTTATTCATATGGCTGCCAATATGGGTTATGAAACACCAGGCAGAAGGAAGGATTCACTAAAAGAACATATCGATATCATGAAGGCACTGCGTGACAAAGATACTGAAATAGCTGAGTACCTGATGAGGATTCATATTGAGAATTCAAAGAAAGCCTATATAGCCTATATGGAAGGCATTAAAAAGAAGTTTAATAACTAGACTTAAGCAGGCGGCTATCCTGGAGCAGCCTGTTTTCCATATTTTCAGATGCAAGTAGAACAGTAAAAAAATGCATAAAGAAAGGCACTTGTTTAAAAGTTGTTTCTTTAAAGGAATTGAGAAAAGGATCAGTGAGAAATAAAAGTGGTTGATTGGAACGTATGGTTCGAGCATTCTGTAGTGGTAATCACCCCTCTGTTGCCAAAAGTTAAAAAACTACAAAGCTAGGGAAAACAGCCTAAAGAAAAACTTTAATTTTTTAAAAGTTTTATATTGTCTGAATATTATTTATATGGTATATTGTATACCAAGAAGAGAAGAACAAGGAGGAAATCGATCATGCCAAACATCTATTTTGTAAACAGCAATAAGAAATTAGAGGTGCCTGAGGATTCAAATATATTAAGAATGTCGCTTCGTTATGATGGAGAACTTCCAAATCGCTGTGGCGGCGGAATTTGCGGAACATGTGTCTTTAAAGCAGAAGAAGGATCCCAATACCTGGATAATGTCAAAATTCAGGAAAGAAGAAAATTGGGGGAAGAGTGGCTGGAGAAAGGCTATCGTTTAGGATGCCAGACATTTGTCACAAACGGTGATATCGCCATCTCCTGGGACGAGGAAGTAACCAGCCAGGTGAAAAAAAGAAAGCCGGATAAATTAAAGCCGACTGTATCTGCAAGCAATTGATATGCCGGCACATTTCAATCTGTAATAGACGTATCTAAACTTGCCTATTACAGATTGAAGAGTTTAAAAGAATACCAAAAGAGGGTGAAATAATGTGGGTTTGCAATAGTCATCTAAAAGAAGTTATACAATTATTGAAAACGCCTCATATTCGAAAAGCTCCGTACCAAATCAAATGCTCGCTTTGTGAAAATCATGCTTTTGCCAAAGTTTATTATACTCACCGCTCTTTCAAGTTCACGAAAAAGCTTTATTCTTCATTAAAACAAAGTGTTTCCCAGGAGGCTTAGCAATGGAAGGATTGAAAAAGGGCATTGAAGAAAGATTGGAAGAGTTAAATATCCAGCTTCCTGTTCTAGTTGATGTCAAGATGCCGTTTGAACCGGGGGTTATCTCAGGAAATATGGTCTTCCTATCCGGTCAAACGCCAAGAGTAAATGGTGGCCAGAAGTACACTGGGACTGTTGGAGCAGACATCAGTATCGAGGAAGCTCAGGAGGCAGCAAGAATCTGTACGCTAAATTCACTGGCAGCCCTTAAAGGAATTATTGGAGATTTAAACAAAGTCAAAAGAGTAGTCAAAATGGATGGATACGTTGCTGCAACTAGTGACTTTAAAGACCATCCAGCCGTTATAAATGCCGCATCAAATCTGCTTCACGAAATTTTCGGTAAAGAAAATGGACATGCACGCAAAGCAGTAGGAATGGCTTCTCTCCCAGGAGGAGCCCCGGTAGAAATTGAAATGGTTGTTGAAATTAAATAGCTTTAAATTCTTTTAATGGGCTGCTCAGTAATATGGGCAGCTTTTTATTTTTTGCCTCTTTTCTAAAGGCTCTTTTCGTATAGATTGTTGTTTTTTCTTAAGAACTTTACCCGTTGATTTCCGCTGCAGGCACTCGCTTTCCACGGGGCTACCGGGAGCCTCCTCGACGCTCTGCGTCTGCGGGGTCTCCCTTGGAACGCTACTCCCGTAGGAGTCTCGCGCCTTCCGCTCCAATCAACTCAGTGATTAAACTTGGTTCGAAAGCAACAAACTTTGCGAAAACAGCGTTTCTAAAAACGGAAATCAAACTCCCCCCAATGTTTGTTAAAAAAGCAACATAGTTTCGAAAACAGTCTATTTTTTTAAAATAGAAAAAGGTGTCCAGATATTTTTACCGAATTAATGTAAGAAAGCAATAATAGGGGGAGATTTTATGCAAACTTTAGAAAAAATCAGTGATCGATTTTGGTATCAGACCCCTGTTTCTGAGACAGATAGGCCTATTTTGGGTGCAGTTGTCGGCGAGAATCGAACTTTGATGATTGATGCGGGTAATTCCGAGGAGCATGCAGCTTACTTTTTAAGCGAGCTTGCGAGGCATGATATTCCGGCACCAAGTATGGTTGTGCTGACACATTGGCATTGGGATCATATTTTTGGCTTACCAGCTTTGGATATGGTCTCTGTTTCTTCAAGTCAAACAAAAGCTGAAATGAAAAAGCTTATTCCGTTTGAGTGGACAGATGAAGCATTAGATGACCGAGTGCTGATGGGAGTTGAGATTGAATTTTGCGCCAGCGCGATAAAGAAAGAGTTTGGTATAGAAAGAAATATTAGAATCAAACTGCCCGAGGTGACATTCGAAAAACAGCTGAAAATCAATCTAGGCGGAATTACATGTCAAGTGCAGCATGTTGGAGGGGACCATTCTGCAGATTCTGTGGTTATATATATTAAGGAAGAAAAAATTTTATTTTTGGGAGATGCCATATACGCAAACCTTTATTCTAGCAAATGGAACTACACGTCAAAGCGTATGCTTCAATTATTGGATTCGCTAGATCGATTTGATGCAGATACATATATACTATCCCACTGGAAGGCCCTTTCGAGGAATGAATACCTCCAAGAAGCCAATTTGCTTAGAAAGGCTGCCCAACTAACCGAGCAATTAGAAGGGCATTCAGAAAAAATTAGAAAGGCCTATAAAACGTCTATAAATCGTGAACTGAATGAGAAGGAGCTTGAGACAATAGAGTATTTTGTGAATGGGTTTGAACTCGAAAATGAACGGCAAATTGACAACTAAGATCGTGTAAAGGAGCTAAAAAAATGATAGATTTACTAAGAAAACTTACCAGCTTATCGGGTCCGTGCGGTTATGAACATGCCGTATCCTACTATTTAAAGGAGTATCTGGAGGATAAAACGGACTCCGTCATGATTGACCCAATCGGGAATGTGATAGCAAGGAAGAAAGGTGAGAAGCCTGGACCGGTTATTTTACTAACGGCTCATGTGGATGAAATCGGCTTTATGGTTAAAAAGATAGAAGAAAACGGCCTGCTGCGTTTTGAAAAATTAGGCGGAAACGATGACCGCATTCTTCTTGCTCAGCCGGTGAAAGTGATAGGGACAGAAGGTGATGTGCATGGTGTGATCGGAACAATGTCTGCGCATTATGTAAAATTTGATGACCCAAATAAAGTGAGAAAGCATTCTCAAATGTATATTGATATTGGTGCTTCTTCAAAAGAAGAGGCGGCGGAAATGGGTATTGAAGTTGGAACACCTGTTACCTGGGGTACCGGGTTCCAGGTTTTTGGCCCTGAAAAGAGCAGAAAGATTCGATCGAAGGCACTGGATGATCGGGCTGGGTGCGCTGTGCTGGTACAAGCACTTGAAGAAATAAAAGATGCATCTTTTGCCGGCGAATTGATTTTCCTTTTCGCAGTTCAGGAGGAGGTCGGTTTAAGAGGAGCTAAAACAGCGGCAGAACATTTAAAAGCCGATGCCGCTATTGCTATTGATACGACTGCGGTCAGTGATACACCAGAAGAAACTATGGATGGCAGTCTCGGTCTGGGCAGAGGAACAGGCATTAAAGTGATGGATTTCAGTTTGATTGTACATAAAACGATGAAAGATTTACTGATAAAGCAGGCAAAGGAAAGCAAAATACCTTATCAGCTTGAAGTCTTCCCGGGAATTGGAACAGATGGCGGTGCAGTGGCTTACGCCAATAAGGGAATTCCAACAGGTGTTCTCTCAATCCCTTCCCGTTATGCCCATTCGCCCGTTGAGGTTATTGATTATGCGGACCTTGAAGCCACAAAAGATTTGGTTAAAGCATTTATCTTAAATCTGGAGGAAGATCAAAAATTTCCTTTTTAATTAATGGAGGTTATGATGGAAAAATTCGCCGTTAATATTTCAACCGTTTTTACAGAATTTCCTTTTTTGGAGCGGTTAAAAAAAGCCAGGGAAAATGGTTTTTCATATGTTGAGTGCCAATTTCCGTATGACTGTACAATAGAAGAAATTCAGAGGGAGCTCGAGCAGAATCGGTTATCATTGCTTTTGATTAATTTGCTGCCAGGTAATTGGGAAAAAGGAGATCGTGGCATAGCTGCTAACCCCCGCCGTATTGAAGAGTTTAGGAGATCAGTAGATGAAGCAATCCGTTATGCAAATGCCTTAAAGGTTACAAACATCCATTGTATGGCTGGAATCGTTTCTGAAAGCGATCAAGAAGAAGCAAACCAAGTATATATTGATAATCTTTTGTATGCTGGTTCAAAAATGGCGGCATATGGAATCTCTCTATTAATAGAACCTATCAACCCTTTCGATATGCCTGGCTATTTCTTAAATGATCTAGAACAGGCTGTGGAGATATTGAAAATTGTTGATTTGCCAAATGTGAAGCTTCAGTTTGATTTTTACCATATTGAAAGAATCCATGGAAACCCGCTTTCAATCTATCAAAAATATTCTAATCTTGTGGAGCATGTACAGATTGCAGATCACCCGGGAAGGCATGAGCCAGGTACAGGAGAAATGAATTATAAGAATATACTTCAGCATTTGAAAGATTCCTATAAAGGCTATATTGGCCTTGAGTATAACCCGCAAGGCAGAAGCGAGGAAAGCTTTGAGTGGCTAAAGGAATTAGAGTAGGGAGGATATAGCATGAAAATTGGTTTTATTGGAACCGGAGTAATGGGCTCACGGATGGTTAAACGCATGCTTAATAACGGCTATCAGGTGTATGTATATAATCGGACGATTGAAAAGGCTAAGGCGCTACTGGATCAGGGAGCTGATCATGCTGATTCCATCAGCTCGCTTGCCCGCCAATGTGACGTGATTTGCACTTGCTTATCCATGCCAGGGGATGTTTTGGAGGTTTATACAGGAAATGAGGGCATTATCGAATATGCCCGCCCTGGAACTGTCTGCATTGACTTGACATCAGTAGGAGAGGGTACAAGTAAAGAAATATATGAGCAGGCAAATGTGAAAGAGATCCGTTATCTTGATTCTCCTGTAAGCGGTGGGCCAGAAGGTGCGGAAAACGGCACTTTAACGATAATGGTCGGAGGAGAGAAAGCGGCTTTCGAAAAAATAAACCATATCCTGACGGTGCTGGGTGAAACCGTTGAATATCTTGGTCCTTCTGGTTCAGGCAGCATTGCCAAACTCATCAATCAGTATCTTGTTGCAGTCCATTCTCTGGCAGCATCAGAGGCAATGGTAGCCGGAGCAGCGTATGGTTTAGATTCCGAACAGCTCTTTAACATTTTAAAGGTTAGCTATGGAGATAGCAGGATTTTGCGGAGACATATGGAACAGTACGTATTTGATAGAAATTTCGAACCTGGCGGGGCAGTGAAATATGTCCATAAAGATGTCCGCCTGGCCAACAGGCTTTTGGAGGAAACAGGGCTGATGCAATATACAGGGCAAATGGCAGAAAAGGCTTTTCAAAACGCTGCGGACAAGGGACTTAGTGATCAGGATATGTCTTCTGTCATTCAGACGCTGGAGGAACAAGCAGGAGTGGTTGTTAAAAGAAAAAAATAGATTAGAGCGGGGGCTGAATTGCCTCCGTTTTTATTATTTTCCAAGTGAAATTAGTGACAAGCTGGTCCGAAGCGAACTGACCGATAAAATTAAAAACTGACCGATATATCGGAAAACTAACCGATATATTAAAGATTTGACTGATAAACTATGTAATCTGACCGATAAATATTTTGCCAGTTTGAAAAAGGGAATAATAACAGAGAGACTTTTCTATTAAAATTATAATGCTTTGCCGTTATTCTCCTAAATTAGTATAATAGAAAAAACTGAACTAATAGAAAAACCGGGAGAACAGCAATGAAGCGTAAAAAAAGCAAAAAAAGAGTAAAACGCAGTTCAAATATAGCTTTATTATTATTTACGATTATTTTTTCCTTTGTCCTAATTGACCAATTTCTAAAGCTCAACGTAGAGGAAAAAGCGGTGAAGTTCCTGCCAAATCCTGTAGCTGAAGATGTGCACAAATACACGCCGGTTCTTCGAAGGGAATTGGAAGAGGTAAATCTTGAAGAATATACGTTGGTGCTTGCGGCTATTATGCAGCAGGAAAGCAAAGGAAAGGGCGGAGATCCCATGCAGGCCTCTGAATCTGCAGGTTTGCCCCCCAACTCCATCAGCGATCCGGAAAAGAGCATTAAACAGGGAGTAAAACATTTTCAGAGAGCTTTTAATTATGGCAACCAGAAAAATGTAGATTTCCCTACCGTTATCCAGGCTTATAATATGGGGATTGGCTATATTGACTTCGTAGCTAAGCAAGGCGGGAAGCATAGTGAGGAGATAGCCAAGAAGTTCTCTCTTGTACAGGCAGAAAAGAACCCCCAGGTTTATAACTGCGGCGGTGATAAAAATAACTTCCGCTACCCATATTGTTATGGCGATTTCACTTATACAACGAAAGTAACCAAAAACATAGAAATCCTAACAGCAAGCAATTCTGAGAAGACCGGGGATTTTAAATCGGTTTGGTAAACGGTCTCCAACACTGGTGCAAAAATAAAACATAATAAATATTGTAGTCAAAAACCGCACTAAAAAATTTTGTGCGGTTTTTGGTTTGTATTTTTTTAAAATACTCTTCTTTATTCATAATTCATATTTAAATACGTTCTATATGTGTTATGTTAAAACCACTTCTCTTTCAAACCAAAAAACCCCTCACTTTTATATTTTTAAGCTGATGGGGTTTAAAAGTATTCTCCAAGAGGAATTGTTCATAGGTCATGACTGAAGCTATTTAGATTATGGCAGCAGTAGCAAGTAACCTTTATTTCTGAGTATTGTTTAGCGCAGGATTTTGCCGAGAGCAGCATCGTTAAATGATTATTGTCAGCCAGATTGTCCATTTAGTGATGTAAATTATGTTTTACCGCCATGTTAAATTTCCGCATCAAGGTATATTTTTTTATTGCCTATCATATAAATGGGCTGTTGTCTGTTTTTTCTCTTTGGTTCAAAAATTATATTTTAATAAGTTTTTACATAAAAAATGAAACTAAATAGCTTTTCAATCGTCTATATATACGTGAGTTTATTTTCTGTTAAGTAATTAGATGGTTCTATCATTTCATAGAAAGATCACTTAAAAGCACTTCGGGTTCAGAGCCTAAAGTACTGTTCTTATAGGCGGGAATAGCTGTTTTATCCGGACATGCTTGACTTTTTGCAAAAACGGAGTATAGTTATATTCTTGCACAGTACTTTAAGTTATTTCTTAGTTTGTTCATAGTTTTTTAATATTTAACAGTTATACTAATTACTAGATTGATTGCCAACATATGATTTTAAAATTGATAGTGAATTATGTTAGAATAATGTGCTAGAAGGTAGGTGTATGATTTTGAATACTTTACTTCAAAAGAGTCATGGTATTTTTAATAAATATATTGGCTTTTTCTTTTTGGCAGTATTTCTGCTTTGGATGAAAACGTATATAACTCAAATGACACAATTTAATTTAGGTATTGAAAGTACATTGCAGCAGATCCTTTTATTTATTAATCCGCTTGGGTCTTCACTGCTATTTTTAGGACTTGCATTTTTCTTTAAGGGAAGAAAGAAGTATATAGCCTTAATGGTTATTTATTTCATTTTATCTTTCCTACTATTTGCGAACGTGGTGTACTATCGTTTCTTTAACGACTTTATTACGCTGCCTACATTAACCCAAACCCAAAACTTTGGTGATGTAAGCAGCAGTGTAAGCTCTCTTTTGAATTCCTATGACTTCCTTTTCTTTATTGATGTTTTAGTGCTGATAGGATTGCTTGTTTTTAAAGTCGTAAAAGTTGAAACAAAGGATATGTCCCGCCGCAGAGTGGCAGCATTGATTTATGCCTCACTGGCTGTTTCCTTTGCAAACCTGGGCATTGCTGAAACAGACCGTCCTGAACTATTAACTAGAGGATTTGACCGCAACTATATCGTTAAGTATCTGGGTATGTACAACTATACGATCTATGATGCGGTACAAAGTACGAAAGCATCCGCTCAGCGTGTTATGGCGGATAGCAGTGATACAACAGAAGTCATAAACTTTACAAAATCGAATTACGCAGAACCGAACCCGAAGTACTTTGGTGCAGCAGAGGGTATGAATGTGATTTATCTTCATCTTGAATCTATTCAGACGTTCCTTATGAACTATGAGTTGCATGGTGAAGAAGTAACGCCATTCTTAAACTCATTAACACGTGAAGAAAACACAATGTATTTTGATAATTTCTTCCATCAGACTGCGCAAGGTAAAACAGCAGATGCCGAGTTTATCTTGGAAAACTCTTTATACGGATTGCCACAGGGCTCTGCATTCACAACGAAAGGTATGAACACATACCATGCTGCTCCGGCGATCTTGAAGGATAAAGGCTATTCATCTGCCGTATTCCACGGTAACTCCGGAAGCTTCTGGAACCGTAATGAGATTTATAAATCATTTGGCTATGACAATTTCTTTGATGCAAACTATTATGATCTAAAGCCAGAGGACATGGCTGACTATGGATTAATGGATAAACCATTCTTTGAGCAATCCATGCCATATTTGGAATCACTTCCACAGCCATTTTACTCAAAATTTATTACTGTATCGCATCACTATCCGTACCATATGGATCAGGAGAAGGCGACGATTGAGCCGCATACAACTGGCGATAAATCGGTGGATAATTACTTCCAGACAGCCCGTTATGCTGACGAAGCACTTAAAGAGTTCTTTGAGCAGCTTAAAGCATCCGGCCTGTACGACAACTCCATTATCGTGATGTACGGTGACCATTATGGTATTTCCAAAAACCATAACAAAGCAATGGAAGAAGTTCTCGGCAAAGAAATTACGCCGTTTGATAGTGCTGGACTTCAGCGTGTTCCATTATTTATTCGTGTACCTGGCATGGAAGGCGGAGTAAACCATGAATTTGGCGGTCAGATTGATTTAATGCCAACTCTAATGCACTTGCTGGGTATCGATACTAAAGATTATCTGCAGTTTGGTACAGATTTATTATCAGAACAGCACGATGATCTTGTACCGTTCAGAAACGGTGACTTTATGAGCCCGACAATCTCTTCTGTTGACGGCAAGTTCTATGATTCAAAGACAGGCGAACTGCTTGAAGAAGAACGTTTGGAAGAAGCGAAAAAGCTTCAGGAAAGTGCTGAGCAAAAACTGGCGCTTTCTGATAAAGTAGTAAATGGCGACCTGCTTCGTTTCTACACACCTGAGAATTTTGAACCGGTAGACCGTTCGGAATATGACTATAAACCTGAAAAATCCGAAGGTGCAAATACAGAAGTGGAAAGTGAAAAAACAGTAGAAGAACAATCTAATAAATAAATAAAAAAGGCTGCCTGGGTAAATCCAGGCAGCCTTTTTGCTGTTTTGGTATTAGGGATGTTGGTCTTATAATGCCTTTCGTTCCCTTATGCTTTCTTTAACCCGTGGGGCCTCGTTAGTTTGACGATCCTGTTCAGATAAATAATATTCCGAGCTAAAGGAGTTTTTAGGCTCTTCCAGCCAGAAAAAGCAAATGGCAAAGCTGATCAGCGCCCCGGCTGCCAGGATAAAAAAGAAAGTTTGTGGTGAAACGAAAGTATACAGGATTAAATAGATCGTTGCCCCGACATTTCCATAAGCTCCTGCCATTCCGGCTATTTGCCCTGTTATCCGTTTTTTTATCATGGGGATGACGGCGAAGGTTGCCCCTTCAGCTCCTTGTATGAACATGGAAGTCAGAATCGTCATCATAACAGCAGCGAATAATGGCCAATTGGAATCGATAAACCCCATACCTAAGAGGCCGGCCGAAATACCAAGCATATAAACGAGCATGACTCTCTTTCTGTTTCCCATCCGATCCGAGAGCATGCCGCCGAGTGGACGGGCAATAAGATTAATAAAAGCGAAAGAAGCTGCAATCAATCCGGCTGTCGAAGGTGTCAGGGAGAATGTCAGCTGAAAGAACATGGGCAGCATGGATACAATCGCAAGCTCTGCGCCGAAGTTCGCAAAGTATGTACTGTTCAACGCAGCCACGTTTTTAAATTTATATTGATCTTCCTCGGGAACTCCCGCTTTTAATATAGGAATATTCACTTCCAATATCTTATAAACCTGTATAAGAAATACCAGTCCAATCAGGCTCCAGACAATATATAAAGCACTCTCCGACATAAAGCCCAGATTTTCAATTCTCCAGGCACTGACGGCTAGAGCGCCGCTAAGCGGGATGGACCATACGATTAGACGAAACATATCTCCCCATGTGCTAACCTCCATGGCCCCTGATCTTTTCGGTTTAACGAGGGATTTTCCTTCAGGGGTATCCTTTACAGCCCAATAGTAGAATACTCCATAAGCAAAACAAATAAGTCCTGTTAAGGCTAATGCGTATCTCCATCCGTCTTCGCCTCCCAAAAGGTTTAAGCCGATAACCGGCAGGATCATGGCTGCCGCTGCAGATCCAAAATTCCCCCAGCCCCCATATATTCCTTCTGCAAAGCCGACATCTTTTGGGGGGAACCACTCAGAAACCATTCGGATGCCAATGACAAAGCTTGCACCTATACTGCCGAGGACTAAGCGGGATATCATCAGCTGGAGCCAATTATCTGCAAATGCGAAAATTAATGTTGGAATGGACATGACAATCAAAAGAGAAGAATAAACCAGTCGTGGGCCATACCGATCCAGCAGGTTCCCAATGATGATTCTGGCTGGAATCGTTAAGGCGACATTCAGAATACCTAGTGCAGCAATATGTTGTACAGTTAGCCATTTCATTTCCTCCAGCATGGTGGTAGCTAAAGGAGCCATGTTGTACCAGGTGAAAAATGAAATAAAAAATGCGAGCCATGTATAGTGCAATACTTTCATTCGCTCATCTTTAAATTTGAAAACATCTGTAACGTTCATTAAAAATCCTCCTTAAAAAGTCTGAATATTTTAACATCATCGCATACTTTAAATATTTATGTAATAGTTATGTAAGGTTTTCTTACATAATTCAAAATCCCTATTTCCATCTATATCCATTGCTGGCAGCGGGATTAAACGCTTACATATCAATAGAGAATAGGTAAAAACGGAGCATAAAAAGTAAATATGAAAGATGGGGCAAAAGTTTTGTAATGATGAAAATAATCAAAAAGTTATGTTAATTATAAATTTCATGTGATAATATCTAACATAACAAAAAGAAAAATATAGAAAGGTGGGAATCAAGTTGTTGGAGGGTTACTATGGCTAAAGAAAAACTAGTCCTTATTGGAAACGGAATGGCAGGAATTCGCTGTGTAGAGGAAATCCTCCATCAGGATCCCAACCGGTTTTCCATTTCGGTTTTCGGAAGTGAAAAGCATCTAAATTACAATCGCATCTTATTGTCTTCTATCCTGCAAGGGAAGTCTTCCATTGAAAATCTGACAATCCATAAATCTGATTGGTATGTGAAAAGGCAAATCGAATTATTCAACAATGAAACAGTTATGAAGTTAAACACTGCGCAAAAGGTACTTACTACAAATAAAAATCGGAAAGTTTCCTATGACAAGCTTATACTGGCTACTGGCTCGACTCCTTATGTCCCGCCGCTCCCCGGCTGCAGCAAAGAAGGAGTAATGACATTCCGTACTATAGAAGATTGCAGGCAAATCATTCATTCATCAAAAAAAGGTAAAAATGCCGTTGTAATTGGGGGAGGCTTACTGGGATTGGAGGCTGCTCAAGGCCTTATCCATTTAGGAATGGATGTCCATGTTATCCATAATGCAGCAAGAATCATGAATAAACAGCTGGACTCTAAAGCAGCAAATCTTTTGCAAAGATCGTTTGAGAAACAGGGCATAAAATTCTTATTGGAGAAGGAAACGCAATCCTTTGAAGGAAGCGGCCGTGTTGAAAGGGTTATTTTTATAGATGGAACAGAACTTCCCGCTGATCTGGTGATTATAGCAGCTGGTGTCAGGCCTAATATTAAGCTTGCACATGATTGTGGAATAAAAACGAATAGGGGAATATTAGTCAATGATTTTATGCAAACGAGTATCCCTGATATTTATGCTGTAGGTGAATGTGCTGAACATAGAGGGATTGTATACGGACTTGTAAAGCCGCTGTATGAGCAGGGAAAGGTACTGGCGAAACATATCTGCGGAAAGTTTACTGAGGAATATAAAGGTTCTATTTTATCTTCGAAGCTGAAGATATCCGGAACGGATGTATTTTCTGCAGGGGAGCTTTTTGAAAAAGGCTATAAAAAAGCTCTGACTTTATATGACGAAGATGAACAAACGTATAAAAAAATAGTGTTTAAGCATAACAAAATGGCTGGATTTTTATTAATGGGTGACATAAAAGACCATGTAAGGTTATTGGACATGATGGAGAAGAAGAAAGACTTTTCCGATGAAGAAAAGCTGCTTCTTTTGAATTCTTCTAAAAAGGAATGCAGCATAAGTTCAATGGCTCAAACCGGTATCGTTTGCAACTGTAATGGTGTCACAAAAAAGGCGATTGCAGAAGCTGTATTAACAAGAGGGCTGAAGACAGCAGAAGAAGTGAAAGAATGTACAAAGGCTTCTGGGGCATGCGGAGGATGCAGGCCGCTGGTCGAAGAGCTTCTGTACTATATAAAAAGCGATGATTTCCATGAAGATATTGAACCTGAAACATTATGTGCGTGTACGGATCTATCAGAAGAAGAGGTTGTAGAGGAGATCCAGCTTCGCGGATTGCAAAGTGTGGAAGGGATATTTACAGATCTTGGCTGGCGCAAAGAAAATGGCTGCCCCATCTGTGTGCCTGCTTTGCATTATATCCTGCGAATGACAGTTCCCGATTATGAGGGAGATGGTCAATCTGTCTTCGTTGGTGAAACACACAACGCAGTTAGGGAGGCAAACGGCACCTATACAATCAAACCGCAAATATATTTGGGAGAAACGAACAGCAATCAATTGCAAAGAATAGCAGCCGTAGCTGAACAATACAGTATTCCGGAAATAGTCATCAGCAATGACGGACGAATCATGCTAAAAGGAATCCAAGAGGAAGATTTGCAGAAAATTTGGCAGTCCTTAAACATGAAATTAATCCCTATACATGACAATAATTCAGTCAGCATCACCTTGCTTACCGGTTTCAAAGGCTGTAGCTGTGAAAATGGTATTTCAAAGAAACTGGCTCTCCAGCTTCAGAAAAAAACGGAATATCTAGCATCTCCGCACCGGCTGGAAATTGGAATCGCTTCTTGCATCCATGGCAGGGGAGGCTTTGGTGTTAAGGATATTGGAGTCATCAAACTTAGACAGTGCTGGGAAATCTATATCGGCGGAAATGCAGGAATCCAATTAAAAGCTGGAGAGCTTTTGGCTATTGCTTCAACTGAGAAGGAAGCGGAAGAGGTGATTTGCACATTGGTTCAATATTTCAGGGAATCCGCCAAATATTTGGAGAGTGTTTCGGAATGGACAGAAAGGATTGGGCTTATACACCTGCGGGAAGTGGTGTTTGATTTGGAGCTAAGAAAACTCTTAATCCAGCGCCTTGCAGAAGATTCATATAATTGCCGCCAAAAGTTACCCGTTTTTTAGTTTGTAAAGAAAAAAATGAACATATGAAAGGCGGAAAGGAATGAGCTATGACAGAACTGTTATTAAAATATTTCCGAACTAAGCAGCAGAAAGGTCAATCTGAGAAAATTTATGAGACACAATGTCCTTTCTGCAGTATGCAATGCAAAAAACAGGTAATTGAACAGTCTATTGTAACGAGGAAGCAATATCGGGTTATTGGAAAAGCAAATCCTGCATCACATGGACGTTTATGCATAAAAGGGATGAATGCCCATCAGCATGCTCTGCATCCTGAACGCCTCAAATATCCGCTTCAGAAAGTGGACGGGAAATTTGAACAGGTGTCATGGGAGAAAGCCATGGGGATGATTAAGGAAAAGTTCCAAGAAATTCAATCTGAGCATGGATTAAATGCTTTGTCCGTGTATGGCGGAGGCTCTTTAACCAATGAAACAGCTTACCTTCTGGGCAAATTTGCGAGAGTGGCATTAAGGACGAAATATATTGATTATAACGGGCGGTTCTGCATGTCTTCAGCTGCATCTGCTGCCATTCATGCTTTCGGGCTGGACCGGGGAATGACGAATGGATTAAATGATATTCCGCTGGCTGAATGTATCATTCTGGCGGGAACCAATATTGCTGAATGCCAGCCAACACTTCTTCCTTATTTTGAGAAAGCGAAGGAGAACGGCGCTTTTATTATCACCATTGATCCGCGGGAGACTGCCACAACTAAAATGGCAGACCTGCACTTAAAACCGAAGCCGGGCAGTGATGCAGCCTTGGCAAACGGGATTTTGAAGGTCCTGATAGAAGAAAAAGAGATTGATCTTCCGTTTATAGAGGCGAGGACAAAAGGATTTGAAGAAATTAAGGCCTATGTAGACACCCTTACGTTAGAAGAAGTTGAAGAATTGACTGGGGTAACTGCCAGTCAAATTAGGAAAACAGCTATTATATTTGGGAAAGCAGCAACCGGCATGGTTTTTACAGCAAGGGGCGTTGAACAGCAAACAGATGGATACCACACCGTCCGGAATTTTTTAAATATTCTTTTAATAACAGGGAAGATTGGTAAGCCTGGATGCGGCTATGGGGCAATCACAGGACAGGGAAACGGACAGGGTGGACGGGAGCATGGCCTTAAAGCTGATCAGCTCCCCGGTTACCGTTCCATTGAAAATCACGATCATCGCCATTATATCGCACGTGTTTGGAATATACACGAAAGTGAATTGCCAGGCAAAGGCGTCTCTGCTTATGAAATGATGAATAAAATCGAGGATGGTGAGATAAAAGGAATGCTATTAATGGGCTCAAATCCCATTGTCTCTAACCCGAATGCAGACTTTGTGAAAAAAGCCCTGAAAAAACTAGATTTTCTTGTTGCTGCCGATATGTTTATTTCAGAAACAGCAATGCTTGCCGATTTGATCCTGCCGGTAACTTCTTATTTGGAAAACGAGGGAACGATGACGAATCTGGAAGGAAGAGTGCTGCTTCGCCCGGCAAGCAAGCCGTGTCCTGGAGAAGTAAAACATGATTGGCAAATCATTTGTGAGATTTCCAGAATGCTAGGGAAGGAAGAGTATTTTTCTTTTTCCGGACCAGAAGAAATATTCAATGAACTAAGAGAAGCCAGCAGGGGTGGTACTGCCGATTATTATGGAATTAATTATGAGCGTCTTAAAAAGGGGGAAGGAATTCTATGGCCTTGCCCGGATCCTGGCCATAAAGGAACTGAAAGGCTTTTTGAACATTCCTTTGCCCACGAAGACGGAAAAGCTGTGATGATACCTGTATCCAATACATCTGAAATAGCAAAAGAGGCAACTGACGGGGAATATCCGCTGTTCCTTACGACAGGAAGAGTGATTGCCCATTATTTAACCGGAGTCCAGACAAGAAAAAGCCCATCACTAGCGGCAAGAAACTTTGAGTCTTTTGCTGAAATTCATCCGGAAACCGCTAAGAAGTACGGGATTCAGAATAAGTCATTGATGAAGATTAAATCAAAAAGAGGCAGCATTATTGTTAGGAGCCAATGGACAGAAGATATAAGGCAGGATACCATTTTTGTCCCTTTTCATTGGGCTGAAAATCAAAATGTTAATCTCCTGGTATCGGACCAGCTCGATCCTGTTTGCCGTATGCCAGGATTTAAAGTTACTGCGGTGAAAGTAAGTCACTTAGGAAACCTATAAGTTTAATAAGAGATACTTTATTCTAATAAATTCAAATGATCGGGGAGGCTGTTTTTAAAAATGGATAAGAAGAAATTGGTCCTTGTTGGGAATGGAATGGCTGGTGTCAGGGCAGTGGAGGAAATTTTAAAGATCGCTCCGGAGAAGTTTGAGATTACGATATTTGGAAGTGAGCCCCATCCCAATTATAATCGCATTCTATTATCAAAAGTTTTACAGGGGGATACAGAAGTAAAGGATATTACCTTGAATGATTGGGACTGGTATGAGGCCAACAATATTAGATTATATACAGGTGAAACGGTGGTGAAGGCAGATCCTGGAAGGAAGGTTGTCATCTCAGATAAAGGAAGAATTGAGCCATATGATGAGCTCATCCTGGCAACGGGGTCAGTACCATTCATCCTTCCAATACCGGGAGCTGAAAAGAAGGGGGTTACAGCTTTTCGGGACCTGGAGGATACCGATAAAATGCTGCAGGCTTCGAAAAAATATAAAAAGGCGGCTGTCATTGGCGGGGGATTGCTTGGTTTGGAGGCAGCAAGAGGCTTATTAAACTTAGGCATGGAAGTATCTGTGATTCATATCTCCCCTTATTTAATGGAAAGGCAGCTGGACGAAACTGCAGGAAAGCTATTGCAAAAAGAACTTAAAAAACAGGGTATGAACTTTTTACTTGAAAAACAAACACAGGCCATTATCGGAAATGAACGTGTAGAAGGATTGACCTTCAGTGACGGTACTGTGCTGGAAGCTGATTTGGTTGTAATGGCTGTTGGAATCCGTCCGAATATTAAACTTGCGCAGGAAAGCGGTTTACATGTGAATCGCGGCATTGTGGTAAATGATTTTCTTGAAACAAGTATTCCCCATATATATTCAGTCGGAGAATGTGCTGAGCATAATGGTATTCCATATGGTCTGGTCGCCCCTTTATATGAACAGGGGAAAGTGCTGGCCAAACATATTTGTCGTATGAAGACAGACCCATATAAAGGTTCTGTACTTTCAACCCAGCTAAAAGTGTCAGGTGTGGAAGTATTCTCTGCAGGAGATTTTTTAGAAGATAAAGAGAAAAAAGCCTTAAAAATATTTGATGACCATGAAGGTGTCTATAAGAAAATTGTCTTTCGTGGAAATCAGATCGTAGGAGCGGTTCTTTTTGGAGACAGCCAGGAAGGAAATCGTCTTTTCTCCCTGATTAAAAAGCAGGCCGATATCTCTGAAACTGCAAAGGTCTCCCTATTACAGCCGGTTGGCCAGGATCCGGGAGATAGCCTGGTCGCCGAAATGAGCAGCGAAGAAATAGTGTGCGGATGCAATGGTGTTTCCATAGGGACGATCATTGATGCCATTCAAGCTGAAGGATGCACAACAGTGGATCAAATTAAAGCCTGTACAAGCGCTTCCCGTTCCTGCGGAGGCTGTAAACCGCTGGTAGCTGATTTGCTTCAGCATACGCTTGGAGCGGATTTTGATCGAAGCATCCAAAAGGAAGCGATCTGCAGCTGTATTTCATTATCGAGGGAAGAAGTAGTTGAAGAAATACGATCAAAAGGGTTAACCCATGTTAAGGAAGTAATGAATGTCCTGGGCTGGATCACTGAGGAAGGCTGTTCCAAATGCCGACCAGCTATAAATTATTATTTGGGAATGGTTCATCCCACCCGATATGAGGATGAACGGGAATCTCGTTATGTCAATGAAAGAATGCATGCCAATATACAAAAAGACGGCACCTATTCGGTGGTTCCAAGGATGTACGGCGGAGTGACGAATTCGAATGACCTGCGCAAGATTGCCGATGTCGTTGATAAATATGAAATTCCTTTAGTAAAGGTAACCGGGGGCCAACGGATTGATTTATTCGGTGTGAAAAAAGAAGATTTGCCTAAAGTATGGTCCGACTTGGATATGCCATCAGGCTATGCGTATGGAAAATCGCTTCGCACTGTTAAAACTTGTGTCGGCGAGCAATTCTGCCGTTTCGGAACCCAGGATTCAATGGGTGTTGGGGTAGCATTGGAAAAGAAATTTGAAGGATTGCAGACTCCCCATAAAATCAAAATGGCGGTATCCGCTTGCCCTAGAAGCTGTGCTGAGTCAGGATTCAAGGATATCGGTTTTATTGGCATAGACGGCGGCTGGGAAATCTATGTTGGCGGCAATGGAGGCACCCATGTAAGAGGGGGAGATTTGCTTTATAAAGTGAAGACAGATGAAGAATTGATGGAAATCACAGGAGCTTACCTTCAATATTACAGAGAAACGGCCAGTTATTTGGAACGCACCTCTGCGTGGGTAGACCGTGTAGGTCTGGCGCATATCCAGTCGGTGCTGGATGATAAAGAGAAGCGCAAAGAATTAAATGCCCGAATGGATGAGGCGCTATCAGTATACAAAGATCCTTGGAAAGAGATTATCAATAACAATAAAACAAAAAATGAGTTATTTGAAAGTCTTGTAAGATCATAAATCATAGGATTGGAGGAGTTTCTATTGTTAAATAAAAGTGTTGTCAAGGTTCTGATAGGTTCTATGCATGATTTGCCTGAAAAACTGGGAAAAACGGTGAAAGTCGGCGGAACTGATATTGCTGTGTTCAGATTATCTAATGGGAAGATCCGTGCAATAGAAAATAGATGTCCCCATAAAGGCGGTGTACTGACTGAGGGATTGGTCAGCGGAGATTCTGTTTTTTGCCCCATGCATGATTGGAAAATTTGTCTGGAAGACGGCAAAGTGCAAGCTCCAGATACAGGGTGTGTTCAAACTTATAAAACAGTTGTTGAGAATGGTACAGTCTATCTTATAATAGAAGAATAAAAGAAGATTAGGCTGGAGGTTTTTTGGATGAAAAAGCTGGAGGGAAAGCGAATTGCTCTTCTTGGATCAAGAAAAATAGAAGAAATAAGCAAAATTGTTGAAAATCTGGGGGGTATCGCTGTTAGCAGGCCTGCGCAAGGTACATCCTTGCGTGTAGATACCAAATTAAAAGACCATATACAACGAATTACAGCAGGCAAGTTTGATTGGATTATCTTTACCACTGGTATAGGTGTGGAGACCTTGTATAATACAGCTTTAGAAATGGGGATGGGAGAAGAGTTTATTGGGACTCTTCATAATACAAGAATTGCAGCACGAGGCTATAAAACGGTTAATTTGCTAAAGAAGTTGGGACTATCACCTGAAGTCCGGGATGACGATGGAAGTACCGCGGGGCTGGTGCGCAGCCTAGCAGCTTATTCTTTTGAGAAAAGTAATGTGGCTCTTCAGCTTCATGGCGACCCTGCACCTAAGCTAATCCAGTGGCTGGACGAACAGCATGCTCAATATGAAGAAATTCTTCCGTATATCCACAATCCGCCGGAAACGGAAGTAATGGAAAGACTTCTATCTGAGCTGCTTGAAGGAAAACTGGAAGCAGCGGTTTTTACGAGTACTCCACAGGTACGTCATTTAATTCAATTTGCACGTAAACAGGATGCCGAAAATGTATTGAAAAGGGCTTTCTCCGATAAAGTTATTGCTTTGGCAGTCGGTAAGGTAACCGCACAAGCTTTATATGATGAAGGAATAAATCGGGTGATTTTCCCCAAGGTGGAGAGAATGGGCAGTGCTATTGTAGAACTGGCCAATTACTATCAGATGAACACCGGCGATTAAAAAGAAGACAAAGGGGTGGGGACTTGAAAAAAGGTAAGGTGTTTCTTGTAGGAGCAGGTCCTGGGGATGAAGGCTTGATGACAATTAAAGGGTTAAAAGCAATTCAGCAAGCAGATGTTATTTTATATGACCGGCTTATAAATCCCAGATTATTAGAGTATGCCCCTTCCCATTGTGTGTTGATTTATTGCGGGAAATTTCCGCAGCAGCATTTACTTAAACAGGAATTAATCAATGATTTTCTCATTCAAAAAGCAATGGACGGATGCAGCGTGGTCCGCTTAAAAGGCGGTGACCCGGGAGTTTTTGGCAGAGTCGGCGAGGAAGCCGAAGCGCTTGTAACAAATGAAATTCCATTTGAAATTGTTCCGGGAGTATCCTCCGGAATTGCGGCACCTTTATATGCAGGCATCCCTGTTACACATCGCGAATATGGTGTTTCCTTTGCGGTGGTAACAGGGCGTGACAAATCGAAAGAAGGGAAGCCCAATATCGATTGGGCCGGATTGGTTGCTAGTGTCGATACCATTGCCTTTTATATGGGTGTATCCAACATCTCCTTTATTGCTGAAAATCTTATCATGCATGGAAAACCGGAAGAAACCCCGGTCATTCTTATCCAATGGGGGACGTATGGAAGGCAGCAGACGGTGCAGGGAACCCTGGGGAATATTGCCAAAAAAGTGAAAGAGGCAGGAATTAAAAATCCTGCTGTTATTTTAGTAGGTCATATTGTTTCATTAAGGGATAAATTAAAATGGTTTGAAAAAAAACCTCTGTATGGAAGGCAAATTTTATTAGCTCGTACCGGTACCGCTAAAAGCCATGTAGCGGAAATGTTAAAAGATCAGGGGGCAGATGTCATTGAATTTCCGAAGTGGGCTAAAAAAGAAAGTCAGATAAATGAAACCATCCTCAATCAATTATTTATGTATGAGCGGATTTTATTCACCTCGCCTGAGGGTATCAACGAGTTTTTTGATTTGATGATTAGCAGAAAAATAGATATTAGAAACCTGCACGCAACGATTTACAGCTTGTCTAAAAAGTCGTTAAAGGTCTTAATGGAGCGGGGGATATCTGGTCATCTGGCGGATGAAATGGATCATTGCAGAGGGCTTTTAATTATTGGTAACCGTAAAATGGATGAAAATAGAGGCTATTATTTTGACCGTTATGGAAAACATGATATTTTTCAGACCAGCGAAACTATACTAGATGAAGCTTTTATTCCTGTGGTAAGAAATATGCTTATGGAAGCTTCACTTGATACAATCGTATTTCCAAGCAGTACCTCTGTGGATGCCTTTATCGAAAATGGAAGTCTATATGGTATAGAGGCAGAAGAAATCATAAAAAACTCAACAGTAATTTGCATGGGAAGCAGTTCGGAAAAGCGAATCAGGGAGTTTGGGTTTGAGCCCGATTCTACTCCTGCAGAACCATGTGCATCTAAGTTGCTGGAGGCATTAATTCTAGATAAAGTGCAGGAAAGAGTATTATGAACCATATAAAACGATAAATGAATTCTTTTCCGGCCTGTACAAAAATGGGGCCGGTTTTTTACTTTGATTATGGGATTAGAAACTAATTTAAATTAATTCACATTTTTTCCCCAAATAATATTGAAAGGGTTTTCACCGCGTGTTATTATTACAACGTAAACGTTTTCGTAATCAATCTAAAAAATAGTGAAATAAAGTAGGTGGGATATGTCCTTTACCATCAAAGATGTTGCCAAAAAGGCAAATGTTTCAATTGCAACCGTTTCAAGAATCCTGAATGGCCAGGGCGGCTATTCGGAAAGAACAAAATTAAAAGTTCTTAAAGTGATTGAAGAGCTTGGCTACCAGCCGAATGCGGTGGCAAGAGGATTAATAAATAAAAGAACCCATACGATTGGCGTGCTTTTTCCAAAGCTTTCCAGCTCCTTGGTTACTGATTTGCTGGACGGTATTGAAAAAGCCGCAAATGATAACGGTTCCAGCGTCATTGTCTGCCATACAGAATCAAATGGCGAGAAAACAATGAAATATCTTCAGCTGCTCATAGAAAAACGAGTAGACGGCATTATTTTCGCCAGTGAGATACTAAAAGATGAATATTATCAGTATGTGGCCAAGTCGAAAATGCCGATGATTTTGTTATCTACAGAATCGTATGCGTACCCGGTGCCGTTTGTAAAGGTCAATGACTTTCATGCAGCCTATTCAGCTGCCAAGTATTTGATCGATAAGGGGCATACAAAAATCGGGATGATAAGCGGTAATAAAGAGGACATCATTGCCGGTATTCCAAGGATAGAAGGCTTTAAAAAAGCGCTGGCCGATCACGACATTCCGCTGGATGATCAAAACATTGTTTTCAGCAGGGGATTTACCTTTCCTGATGGAGTCGAAGGCTTAAAAAGAATGGTCGATCAGTTTCCTGATGTCACAGCTATTTTTGCAGCTAGTGACGAGATTGCGATCGGTGCATTATCAGCCGCTTATCAAAGGGGAATTAAGGTGCCAGATGAGCTATCGGTCATGGGTTATGATAATTTGAGCCTTGCTGAAATGTCCATCCCGCCGCTGACCACAGTAGGACAGCCTTTGGCAAAAATGGGTGAAACATCTGCAGAAATGCTTTTTGCTCTTTTGGAAACGGGCGATACGCCTGAAAGCCGAATAATGCCGCATAAAATCGTTGAAAGAATGAGTGTGAAAGAGAGGAAATAATGACTCTCTTTTTCTTGGGCCGTTCACGTAAACGTTTACGTGAATAGCTATAGTAAATAAAAAATTTAGGGGGAAAAAATCATGTTTAAAAAAATGACTGCAGGTGTGATGGCTTTAACATTAGGTGCCTCTTTATTAGCGGGATGCTCTTCAGGCGGATCCGATGATGGAAAGGTAACTTTGGAACTCTTCTCCAATAAGTCAGAAAGCATTGAAACCTATAAAGGTTTAATTAAAGAATTTGAAGCACAAAACCCTGATATTAAAATCAAGCTGGATGCACCGCCAGAAGCGGAAACAGTTTTAAAAACACGCCTAACAAAAAATGACCTGCCTGACATTATGTCCATCGCAGGTAACGCAACCTATGGTGAGCTGGGCCGGGCAGGTGTCCTTGAGGACTTTGCAGGCACAGAAATGGAAAAAAAGGTTCAGCCATCTTATATCGATATGATTAATCGTTTGGTTGGTCCTGAAACAGATGGAACATTTGGGCTTCCATATGCTACAAATGCCAATGCAGTAATATACAACAAAGCAAAATTTGAGGAACACGGTCTTGAAGTACCGGCAACTTGGGATGAATTTATCGCAAGCCTTGAGAAAGTGAAAGCAGCAGGAGATACACCAATCTACTTTACATTAAAAGACGCATGGACAGGCATGATTCCATGGAACTCTCTTGGTGCTAATATCGCAGGTGAAGACTTCGCTGAAAAGAAAAATGCCGGCGAAAAATCTTTCTCGGAAAATTATGATGAAGTTGCAGACAAAATGTCCACGTTAGTCCAATATGGCCACAAAGATAATATGGGTGTTGCTTACGGCGATGGAAATAATGCTTTTGCCAACGGAAAATCTGTTTTCTATCTGCAAGGCAACTGGGCCATTCCTGAAATTCTGAAAGCAAATCCTGACATGGAGCTAGGCGTATTCCCAATGCCTGTAACAAATGATCCTGAACAAAACAAACTTGTTTCTGGAGTAGACGTTCTTTTAGCAGTCAGTGAAGGTACTGAGCACAAAGAAGAAGCAAAGAAATTTGTTGAATTCATGATGAATAAAGACACAGCTCAGAAATACATTGACGAGCAAAAAGCTTTCTCTGCCATTGAAGGTGTATATCAGGAGAATCCTGTGTTTGAAGGAATCAAAGCTAACTTTGAAAATGGAACCATCACAAGCTTCCCGGACCACTACTACCCAGCAGGCATGGGAGCTGAAAACCTTGTTCAGGAATTCCTAATCAAGAAAGATAAAGAAAAATTCCTGAAGAAAATGGACAGCGAGTGGGAAAAAGTACAAAACCGCTAATGCATAGACGCCAGGGGATCCCTTATGATTCCCTGGCTTTCTAAAAAGGAGTTGTCAATATGAAAAAGAAAAACAGTGTGTTTCTGATTATCACGATACCCGCTTTCCTCCTTTTCTTCATTTTTCATAGCTTTCCTGCCTTACAAGGGATTTTTTACAGCTTTACGGATTGGAAAGGGTATGGAGATTGGAATTTTGTTGGATTAAAAAACTATCTGAACGTTTTTAAAGATGAGCGAGCAGGGGATGCCTACCTATTTACCTTTAAATTTGCAATCGTTTCTACCATTCTCGTTAATATCATCAGTCTTTTGGTTGCAATCGGGCTTAACTCGAAGATAAAATTTCATAAAACGCTGCGGGCGATTTACTTTTTGCCTTATATCCTTAGTATTTTAATCGTTGGCTTTATCTTTAACTTTATTTTTGCTCATTTTCTGCCGCAGATCGGTGATGCCTTCGGCTGGGAGTTTTTAACCCGTAACATTCTTGGGAATCCTGATTTGGCCTGGATTGGAATCGTGATCGTAGCAGTTTGGCAGGCAGTGTCTTTCAATACGATTCTGTACCTTGCCGGCCTAGTAACGATTTCAGAGGATTTATACGAAGCCGCAAGCATTGACGGTGCAGGTGTTTGGACAAAGTTCTGGAAGATTACATTCCCGCTGATCGCGCCATTCTTCACGATTAATATGGTGCTGTCACTGAAAAACTTCCTGATGGTGTTCGACCAGATTGTTGCCTTAACAGGCGGAGGTCCAGGAAAGTCAACAGAATCCATCTCTTTGCTTATTTACCGTGGAGGATTTGAGGGTGGAGAATTTGCCTATCAATCGGCAAATGCAGTCATTTACTTTATCGTCATTATCGTCTTCTCTGTCATTCAATTAAAATTCTTAAATAAAAGAGAGGTGGAAAACTAATGAATCGCAAAAATACTAGCTGGCTTGTCACCACTCTCTTAATTTTAGGTTCATTGCTTATTCTTTTTCCACTATATTTAACGATCACAATCGCCTTCAAAACACCGCCTGAAATGGCTGGCAATTTAATGGCGCTTCCAAAATCATGGTCGTTTGATAACTTTGCAAAAGCAATTGAAATGACTAATTTTTTCAATGCATTTAAAAACAGTGCGTTTGTTACTATTTTTGTAGTCATCTTTACAGTGCTGACAAATTCACTGGTATCCTACGCCATTGCACGCAATCTTCATAAAAAGTTTTATAAGTTCCTATACTTTTACTTTTTAAGTGCGATGTTTATCCCGTTCCCAATTATCATGCTTCCGCTTGTAAAGCAGACTAGTTCATGGGGAATGGATAATCTGGTTGGGTTAATCATTCTATATATTGTTTTCAATCTTTCCTTTAATGTATTTATCTACATTGGCTATATCAGAGCTATTCCCGTTGAACTGGAAGAAGCAGCCATTATGGATGGCGCAAGTACTTGGGGTGTTTTCTGGAAAGTCATATTCCCGCTGCTTGCCCCAATGAATGCAACAGTCGCAATCATTACCAGCCTTGGAGCCTGGAACGACTTCATGCTCCCGCTCGTACTTCTGAGTGACCGGGAAATGGCCACACTCCCGCTCGTCCAATATATTTTCCAGGGACAATTCAGCACAGACTATAACCTGGCATTCGCCTCCTATTTAATGGCACTTGCTCCTATGATCATCGTATACATCTTTGCCCAGAAGTGGATCATTAGCGGAGTAATGAAAGGGTCAATTAAATAATAAAAGAATAGGCACTTAGATAAGTCGCTTGTCAATATGCTTATCATTGGTATTGGCACCCTGTTGATTTGAACGGAAGGGGTGAGACTCCCGGTAGCCCGCGGAAAGCGAGTGCCCTGGAGTGGAAATCAACAGGCCCCATCCAACAGAGCCAAATTGTAATATGAATTTATATTCGATCGGAGTTGTAAAAATTGAACAAAACATGGTGGAAAGAAAGCGTCATCTATCAAATCTATCCAAGAAGCTTTAACGATTCCAACGGAGACGGAATTGGCGATATCAATGGCATCACAGAAAAAATCCCTTACTTAAGCGAACTGGGAATCGATGTAATCTGGCTGTCGCCGGTTTATAAATCCCCTAATGATGATAATGGCTATGATATCTCAGATTACCGCAATATCATGGAAGAATTCGGAACCATGCAGGACTTTGACCGCATGCTGGCTAAAGCACATGAACACGGCATTAAAATCATGATGGACCTTGTTGTCAATCACTCAAGTGACGAGCACCAATGGTTCCAGGAATCACGCAAATCTAAAGATAACCCTTACAGAGATTATTATATCTGGAAAAAGACAGACAATGGAGAGCCTCCAACCAACTGGGGCGCTGCGTTTGGCGGAAATGTATGGGAATTTGATGAACAAACAGGCGAATATTATTTGCATCTTTTCAGCAAAAAACAGCCTGATCTCAATTGGGAAAATCCCGTTCTAAGAAATGAAGTCTATGAAATGATGCGCTATTGGCTTGATAAAGGCATTGATGGATTCCGAATGGATGTCATCAATTTCATTTCCAAAGATACAAGCTATCCGCAGGGAGAGATTCGTGAAGGTCATAAATATGGGAACGGAAGCAAGTATTTTATGAATGGACCGAGAATCCACGAATTTCTGCAAGAAATGAATAAAGAAGCACTTAGCGATTATGATACGATTACGGTTGGCGAGATGCCGGGTGTTACAGTCGAAGAAGGCAAACTTTATACTGGCGAAGACCGTAAAGAATTAAATATGGTGTTCCATTTTGAACATGTTGGGCTGGGTGACGGCCAATTTGGCAAATGGGATCCGCGTCCTTGGAAGTTAACAGACCTAAAAGAAATTTTCACAAAGTGGCAAAAAGGCCTTGAAAATGATGGGTGGAACAGCTTGTACTGGAGCAATCATGACCAGCCGCGGGCTATTTCCAGATGGGGGAACGACTCCGATGAATACCGTGTTGTTTCAGGGAAGATGATTGCTACCTGTCTTCACATGATGCAGGGGACTCCATATATTTACCAGGGCGAAGAAATCGGCATGACAAATGTAAAATTTAATGATATTAACGATTATCGCGATATTGAAACATTAAATGCATACCGTGATTTAACTCCTGATTCATTGACTCACGAAGAAATTTTTAAAGGGATCCATGAGCGGAGCCGTGATAATGCCAGAACCCCGGTTCAATGGGATGCCAGCCCTAATGCAGGTTTTTCGACTGGAACGCCGTGGATCAATGTAAATCCTAATTTTGAAGAAATTAATGCAGAAGCTGTTTTAAAAGATGAAGAATCAATCTTCCATTATTATAAAAAGCTAATCCAGCTTAGAAAGCAAAACGAAGTCATTGTATATGGAACATTTGACTTAGTCATGGAAGATGATGAGCAGATTTTTGCATTTACAAGATCACTTGGCGATGACCAATTGCTGGTCATGTGTAACTTCAGCGAGGAAACTCCTCTTTTCAAGTTACCGGAGACTTTAGATTATTCTTCTAAAGAATTGCTGATTTCAAATCTAAATGTGAATGAAAATGAATCTATTAATGAATTAACGCTGAAGCCTTATGAGGCAAGAGTATACCGTTTAAAGAAATAATGAGGAGGGCCTTTAAAAAGGCCCTTTTTTACGAGTTACTAAAGTTAAGGCTCTGTTAAATTTGGCTGTTGATTTCCGTTGCAGGCACTCGCTTTCCGCGGGGCTACCGGGAGCTTCCTCGACGCTCTGCGTCTGTGGGATCTCCCTTGGTGAGCTACTCCCGCAGGAGTCTCGTGCCTTCCACTCCAATCAACAGGGCTTCTAAAAACAACAATGAGCTTTAACAGAGCCAAAGTTAAAAAAGAGGTGTGGTCGTGAATAAAATGTGGTGGAAAGAAGCGGTTGTTTATCAAATCTATTGGCGAAGCTTTTTTGATTCCGATGGAGATGGGTATGGTGATTTAAAAGGAGTAATAGAAAAGCTTGATTATATTAAGGATCTTGGCATAGATGTGATCTGGCTCAATCCATTTTATAATTCACCAGACCGTGATAATGGATATGATATTTCAGATTACTATGGAATTATGGAAAAGGCAGGGGATATGGCGATTTTTGAAGAGTTAATCCAGGAAATCCATAATCGCGGGTTAAAGGTAATTATGGATCTCGTTGTTAATCATACTTCTGATCAGCATCCTTGGTTTGTTGAGTCCCGTTCTTCAAAAGATCACCCAAAAAGAGATTGGTATATTTGGGAAGATCCAAAGGATGGGAAGGCGCCGAATAACTGGCGGTCCTATTTTGCACCTTCTTGCTGGGAATGGGATGAAGAAACCGGCCAATATTATTATCATTCCTTCGCGGTCGAGCAGCCAGACCTTAATTGGAAAAACCCTGTGCTTAGAAATGAAATTTATAAAATGATGAGATTCTGGCTTGATAAAGGCATCGATGGCTTCAGAATGGATGTCATTAATCTTCTGGCCAAAAAAGAAGATTTTTTAGATGCAGAGAATCCATATAATATCAGCTATTTGGCTAATAATCCCGGCATTCATGACTATCTTCAGGAAATGCACAGGGAGGTTCTTCAGCATTATAATGTCATGACAGTCGGCGAGATTCCATTTGTCTCTCCTGATGAAGGATTGCTTTATGTAGATGAGAGCCGGAATGAGCTGAATACTTTATTCCATTTCCAAGTAGCAGATGATATGCCAACCTGGGATATGCTTCGGTATAAGGAAATTCAATCAAGCTGGTATGAAGGCCTTAAGCAAAGGGGCTGGAATTCGCAATTTCTGAACAATCATGATCACACAAGGCAAGTGACCCGATACGGCAATGACGGTAAATATCGTGTGCAATCTGCGAAGCTGTTAGCGACGATGATTCATACGCTGCCCGGAACTCCTTATATCTTTCAGGGGGAAGAGATTGGAATGACAGGTGTCCGATTTGATTCCATTGAGGATTATAATGATATTGCGATGAAAAATAAATTCCATGAAGAAGTATCTAAAGGCCGCGATCCGCAGGAAGTATTTGAAAGCTTGCTTCTTCTAAGTCGTGATAATTCCAGGACGCCTATGCAATGGAATGATTCACCTCAAGCAGGCTTTTCAATTGGCGAACCGTGGATAAAGGTTAATCCAAACTACAACGAAATAAATGTGGAAGCTGCACTAAAAAACCCTGATTCCGTTTACTATTATTATAGAAAGCTGATTGCATTAAGAAAAGAAAACGACGTAATGGTTTATGGTGACTATAAGGATATATTGCCTGACGATGACCATTTATATGTTTATACACGCTCTTACAAAAATATCACCTGGCTCATTGTCTTGAATCATTGTGACGAGAAGCAGACTTTTACATTTGAGGGATATACTGATCGAGATCTGATTCTCTCCAATTATCAGCGGGATTTAGAAACTAATGAAGAAATCCTTTTTCCTCATGAAGTGAGAATATACCAGATAACCAAATAAGCAAACAGCAAAGAGAACTGCATTTGGACCCTTCCATCCCAATTATTTTTTCAAATGAAAAGCCGGCATCCTTGCATTTAGCACTGGTGCCGGCTTTTCTTCTTTACATTTGTACTTCATTTTTATTCGTTTTTCTCTCCGTATTTTCTGGAGCAACCTTTGAAAGCTGGTCCATTGGCTCCATCATAGATTCAAGAAGACTGCCTTCCGTACGTTTTGGCTCTTCAGTATTTTTGGGTTGATAGGATTCAGGATTGTTCACACTTTCACCTCATTTCAGTAAGAATGCCCTTTTGATAGATTGAACAACTTTCTATAAGATTATTCGGGGAAAAAGAATGCGAGAAGCTTTCTCAACCAATGCTAACTTTTTGGATATTCCATATAAGTGCTTCAACGCCAGTCGAATAATGGGCAACTGGGTTAGTATCTATTAGGTTTATTTTAAAAGGAGAAAGCAGGGAATTGGACTGTATTTCAAATTCCGCCTTTTGCAGCGCCCAGGGCAGATGATGAATTTCGCCGCAAAAGATTTTCGATGTGTTATTAGTACTATAAAGGCAATATCTTTCTGTCAGCCAGTGGTCCAGGGAGCCTTCTTCAGGAAAAAATACATTTGAGACCGGCTTATATAACGCTTTGAATGACATTGGACGGTTAGTCTTTTCTTTGCGCAGACTTTGAAAAGAATAGGCTGTCCCTTTATTTTCAAATGCAACGTTCGCTTCATGATAAGGGAGCCTAAACCAATGCCGTGCGATCTTTAAAGAAGCCCAATTTTCCACATCAATGGATAAAAAAATATTCCTGGCTTACCATCATATTGTACATAGGTTCTGATATTTATTTCAGGGAAACTTCTTGTCAAAGGCCATTGTGGCATTCCGCGGAGGTAAATGCCATCCATCAAAAATGCGATATATCCTACCCATGCGTAACCTTGGAAAGTATCTAATTTTAAGGAGGAAGGAATCCAATTTTTTAAAAGCTCCGGTTTTACTGGCCAGTGCAAAAAAAGGAAGTTTCTCCATCTTTGCCTCATTATCCAATTATTAGAAGGGATGGGCCAGCTGCGGTGTGCAGTGTTATTTAGCAAGTGCATTTATAGACTCCTTTTATCACAAACTTTAGCAGATATAAAAGATCACCGTTCTTTACTTCTATTATATTCTTAGGATTCGTATCAATACTGAGAAACAATTACAAGTTACATTCCTGATTGGAGGAAATGATTCCCTAATCACAGGTTAAATTCTTATCCTATGGCAATAATGGAGTACAAAAGACAATTATAGGATTTGGTGAAATTTGTATGTATGATATTTTACAAATAATTATTTTAGGTATGATTACATTATTATTTATTATTTTTTTATTCTTGCTTATTGGTTGGCGCTGGATTATGAAACGGATTGTGAAGCTAGCCGGGAAAATTATTTTTACAGACAGCTATCAGGAAAATTTAATTGAAATAATCCCTGGGTTCCGCCATATGGGTGTACAAAATGCACTTGAAAATAACCTGCGGGCTGAAACAGGTGATATTCTGCACAGACCGTTTGGCTCTTCGAAAAAATGGCCACATTTTGACCCAATTACCTTTATCCCTGTACAGACATCTCCTTTTCCAATTGATGGTGATGAGGATGTGGATGTTAAAGTGACTATTGGCCCAAAAGCGAAAAAGCCGATGAACATTAAAATTCCATTTATGATCAGCGGCATGGCCTATGGTATAGCCTTAAGCGAGCAGGTGAAAATAGCACTCGCTACAGCAGCCAAGAATACAGGGACTGCCATTAATTCAGGGGAAGGCGGAATCCTCCCGGAAGAGCTGGAAAGTGCGGGAAAGTATATTCTTCAGTTTTCTAAAACCGAATGGGGGAAAGAAGAAGAAGTCATCAAACGTGCTGATATGATTGAGCTTAAGCTGGGCCAAGGTGCGATGCAGGGAATGGGCGGGAATATTTCGCCGGAGAATTTAACTGGACGCGCAAGGGAAATTATGGGCCTTAAGGAGAATGAGGTCGCTCACATCTTAGAACATTATTTTGAAAATCAGACCTTAAATGATTTGAAGGAACTGGTTGAAGAACTTCGGAAGCTGTCAGGCGGAGTGCCAATCGGGGCAAAAATAGGAGCCGGCGGAAAAATCGAAGAAGATATTGACAACCTGCTAGAAATGGGAGTGGATTTCATTGCAGTAGATGGAGGACAGGCAGCCACTATGGGAGCACCGCCTCTTTTAGCTGATGACTTTGGAATCCCTACTTTGCATGCGGTTGTTCGGGCTGCCAATCATCTTGAAAAAAGAAAAAAGAAGGGAGAAGTCAGTTTAATTGTTTCAGGAGGCCTTTTTACACCAGGCCACTTTCTAAAGGTTCTTGCCCTTGGAGCAGATGCTGTCTATCTAGGTTCCGTTATACTGTTTACTGTATCCCACCTGCATACCCTAAACGCACTTCCTTTTGAACCGCCTACTCAAGCCGTTTGGAACCAGGGGAAATTCAAAGATACATTTAAGATAGAAGATGGGGTAAAATCAGCAGAGAAATTTTTAACAGCGAGTACAGAGGAAATTAAAATCGCCTTGCGTGCGATGGGGAAGAAGTCGCTGCAAGAGTTGTCCAAGAAAGATTTAGTCTCCTATGATGAGTTAACAGCTAAGATGATTGGAATACCATTTACTTTTGAACCATGGGAAGAGAAATCGAATAAAAGTGAAAGCAGTTAACCGGCAAAATTCGAAATCATAAACAGCCTGGCTTTTAGCCAGGCTTATTCATCGATATCCTTTTTTACTTTTTTTATTTTTTCCTGAGGAAACCGGTATGGATTTTGTGTTCTTAAATATACTGGCCGAAGCGGGTTAAAGGGGAACCTGATAAAGGAGTCCTTTAGGTCCCGGTATCTAGGCGGATAAAAAGGCTGCAAAAAGGGCCTGCCAAGTGATGTCAGCCTTATCATATGGGTTAATAATATGCATGAGCAAAATAATACACCCACTAACCCCCAAAGATTTGCAAAAACCAAAAACGGGAATCTTAAAAGCCGGATGGTATTGTTCATTTTATAGACAGGTGTTGTAAATGCTGCAAGAGCTGCTAATGCAATGAAAATAAGAAGGACATTACTGGTTAATCCAGCTTCAACGGATGCAGTCCCAATGACAATCCCTCCAACGATACCGATTGTCTGACCAACCTTCGTTGGCAGCCTTGCTCCAGCCTCTCTCAAGAGTTCAATAACCAATTCAAGCAGCAAAGCTTCATAGAACGGCGGAAGCGGGATATGCTGTCTTGAGGACACTAGTGTTCCTAATAAGTCAGTAGGAATCATTTCCTGATGGTAAGTAAGCGTTGCTACATAAATGGGTGTTATCTGGATGGAAAAGATTACAGAAAACGCCCGGAGTATCCTTACAAAAGAGGCTATGATCCAGTTTAGAAAATAATCTTCAAAGGAACTGAAAAATTCTGCAAAGGTTGTTGGTGTAATTAAAACATGGGGAGAACCATCAACAACAATTACAATTTTACCCTCCGCCAGTACAGCTGCAGCTCTGTCCGGTCTTTCAGTATCTAATAATTGCGGAAAAGGTGAATTTGAGTTATCCGATATAAGCTGGGCAATATAGGAACTGTCTGTTATTTCATCAAAATCAACCTTTTCCAGGCGCTCCTTTACCATTTTGACATAATCCTCATTCGTTATGCCATCGATGTAGACAACCGCTACTGGTGTATGAGATATACTGCCGATCGAATATTCTTCAATAGCAAGTTCCGAAATAGGCAGCCTTTTTCTGATTAAATTTAAATTTTGACCAATAGATTCCACAAAAGCTTCTTTTGGCCCAATAACCGTATGTTCAACTTCTGCATGAGCAATTTCACGGACAAATTCTTTTTGGGCGGCTATGAAGGCAGCTCTTTTTTCCTCTTCGTCCACCAAAACCATAACATAGCCATTCAGCAGCTTTTTTTCCGCCACAGATAGGTCCTCACATATTTGGATGTCCGCTGAAGGCAGAAGCTTCTTTAAGTCCTCTAGTCTCGAAAATTCACCCTGCAGCAGTCCTGGGAGTATATTCCTGCTAATGATTTGTTTATCAGTAAGTGTACTGAAATGAATGAATGAAAAACTTGTACCCGTTTTTTTATTGGTATACGGTGTCTTTTTAAAATCATTGGACTTGGAAAAAGATTGTTCCAAATCACTAAGGACAAAGTCAATAAAGGCTCTCTTCTTTTTTAGCTCTTTTTTCATATGAAATCACCGGTTAGTTTGGCATCATCCTTTATTGTTTCCGTTTTTGGAAGGAATATGAATGCTTAGCGGAAAAAGGGAAAAGACAGGTCTTCTTTAAAACATGAAAAAAGCCTGCCCATAAAGGGGCAGGCTTGAGTAATTAGACGGGTTCTTCTGTTTGTTTAAGACACGAAGCAGCAAGCTGGTCAAGTGATTCAAATTCTTTTTCATCTAAATTGGCAAGGCAGGTGCGCAGAGACTGAAGTGCACTATCGATTAAAAACTTTCTAGGCTTTTTAGAATGCAGCAGTTCTTCCTGAACAAAATCCAAAAGTTCATTGCAATGAGCTTGATCCGGGTGCTGAACGGACTTTTTTAAAGCGAAAATGGTTTTACAAAGATGTTGTTTAAATTCCTGATCATGATGCTTTAAAGGGTTAAAGCGGTTGTCTATCAGTTCAGGTTTTAGCAGCTGTTCGCCAGCAGAACTAACTTCTTCAACCATTTTTGAAATACGATCCACACTATACTGAATCACATGATTGATGCCGGAGGGCTGATCAAAAAATTTCTTATAGAATTTCACGTTATGATGAAGAATCCCGATAAACATAACGGCACAATCCAGTAAATATGGCTTCTTCTCTTCCCCAAAGATTTCAATAAACCGCTGAAAAATCCAATGCACCATTCTTAATTGTCCTTCTTTTATAAACTGCATAAGTTCCGGATCGTGTGAAACAAGCACTTCCTCAAAAAGAGTGACTAAATTATTGGAGCGATTCATATTCATTTGAAACTCAATCTGCATAGTAAAAATCTCGATGCTTGTCGGATCCTTGCCAATAAGAAGCTGATTTCGTTCCTGCTCCATTTTTTTATGCAATGTTTTAAAAATGGATATAAGCAGTTCATTTTTTGAGGAAAAATAGTTGTAAAAAGTTCCTTTTGATATTCCCGTGTATTCTAAAATATCCTGGATAGATGTAGCTTGGAAGCCTTTATCCAGAAATAATTGATGTGCTTTCTTAATTACAAGCTGTTTCCTATCATTCATTCGTTATCACCTGTCATTATATTTGAACTGTCGGTATAATCTTATAGTACCTTATTCTAATGATTTATACAAACCCTCTATTTACAAGGTTTTTTTTATTGCATTAGTTGGACTCATGGTATATTATATGTTTTATGTGTAACGTAAGTATAAAAGAATGAACTGAGTGTACAGGAGGAAAAATAAATGGAACATGCTATAAATAATAAAACAGATCGCCCCCCTTATGGGATTTTAGCTGTTTTAATGATAGGGGCTTTTATTGCCTTTTTAAATAATACATTATTGAATATTGCATTGCCTTCTATTATGGCAGACTTGAAAATAGAAGCGGCAACTGTGCAGTGGCTGACCACCGGATTTATGCTTGTTAATGGTATCTTAATCCCTGCTACTGCCTTTTTAATTGAAAAATACACTGTCCGCAGATTATTTATCGTAGCAATGGGTTTATTTACGATTGGTACGCTTGTGGCAGGGGTTGCACATGTATTCCCAGTATTGCTGGCAGGAAGAATGCTGCAGGCTTCAGGTTCAGCGATTATGATGCCGCTATTAATGAATGTCATGCTGATAAGCTTTCCGGTAGAAAAGCGCGGTGCAGCGATGGGTGTATTTGGTCTGATATTAATGTTTGCGCCTGCTATTGGGCCGACTCTATCAGGCTGGATTGTTGAGCATTACGACTGGAGAATGCTTTTCCACTTCCTTTCGCCCATAGCAGCAGTTATTCTCCTGTTGGGCGGTATTTTATTAAAAGATAAAAAGGAAAAAGTGAATATTCGTTTGGATATCTTTTCACTTACCTTGTCAAGTATCGGATTCGGCGGAATCCTATATGGATTCAGCTCAGCTGGAAATAAAGGCTGGGATAGCCCGCATGTTTACTTAACGATTGCAATTGGAGTTATTACTTTAATATGGTTTATTGTCAGGCAGTCAAAAGCCGACCGTCCCATGCTTAATTTTGGGGTATACAAATATCCGATGTTTGCATTATCTTCAGCAATTGCCATGACTGTAAATATGGCTCTGTTTTCCGGAATGATCCTGATTCCAATTTATGTTCAAACCATCCGTGGGATTTCCCCATTGGATGCAGGATTAATGATGCTGCCGGGTGCGCTAGTCATGGCGATAATGTCTCCTATAACTGGCCGGCTTTTTGATAAAATTGGCGGCCGTATCTTAGCAATTGTTGGTTTAGCCATTATTGTTGCTACTACCTATGTTTTTAGCAGGTTAACGACGGAAACCACCTATTCACAATTAATCGTCCTAAATGCAGTAAGGATGTTTGGAATGTCGATGGTTATGATGCCTGTTTCTACAAATGGGCTGAATCAATTGCCAAGACGCTTGTATCCTCACGGTACAGCCATGAACAATACGTTAAATCAGGTCGCAGGTGCAATTGGAACAGCATTATTGGTCACAGTAATGTCAACCAGGACGGAAACCCATGCTGCTGAGATAGCCAAAGAAGCAGCTATGGCAAATGGCGGCACACAAATGACCGAAGCCGCAATGGCAGAAATGCAGCAGCAAGTTTTAATGAGAGCGATGCTCGGTGGAATCAATGACGCTTTCTTTGTAGCAACTTTTATCGCTGCAGTTGCTCTGGTTCTTGCTTTCTTCATTAAGCGTGCCAAACCTGCAGAAGATACAATTGAGGAAACAAAGCAGGAAAAAGTGATGCCAAAACTTGCAAGGAATTAACAGTTTAGAGGAAATCTAAGGATTTTCCTTTACTTGTTGTTCATAAATATCAAACTTGAAACTGAACTGGCTTGACTAGCGGCTAATTGAATTAAGGACTTTTATGGCTAGGCGCATAGTCGCTTTATCCTGGGTTTTGCTCTTTTCTTTAGGCTGTTTTCGCAAACTTTGTTGCTTTTTAAACAAGTATTGTAGAGAGGTTGATTTCCGCTCCAAGCTGCTCGCTTTCCGCGGGGTGGGCGGTGAGCCTCCTCGGCGCGCTGCGCCTGTGGGGTCTCACCTGTCCCACTCCTCCCGCTGGAGTCTCGCACCTTATGCTCCAATCAACCAACCTTATTTATTGTTCTATTCACAAATATATTCAAAAGAAAACAGCCTTTCTTTATATTATCCTTCTTCAATAAATGTCGGCTACAGATTGAGAAAATGAAAGCTTAAATGGGAAAAAGCCTGCAATGCTTAAACATTGCAGGCTTTTTTATCTATTTTTACCCGTTAACCTAATGGATTGATGTCCGCTATGAGGGTGTGGGGAATATAAAATATGGTCAAGATACAGAGCTTCCAGTTTCCGGTCACTTAAACGAAATAAATGCTGATTTTGCTGGAATTTTGAAAGTGATAACAGTTTATTAAGTAAAGTTTCTCTGTTCAATGGCATTATTTTTAACCCTCCTTGGTTTTTGGCTCTGTTAAAACTTATTGTTGTCTTTAGCACCCCTGTTGATCGGAGTGAAAGGCACGAGACTCCTCAAAAATGCTATCGCATTTCCTTACGACGAGGTGTTTATTCAAGGAAGCTTATTCAAAGTCCTGCTGCTGTGCGGATCAAAGGGAGACCCCGCAGGAGCATAGCGACGAGGAGCGTCGGACCGCCCGCGGAAAGGGAGTGCCTCGTGCTGAAATCAACAGGCAATTTTAACAGAGCCTTGTTATTACAATTTTAATTCATATTATTCCGATTTGTCAAGTATGAATTAAACTTATCACATAAACACAGTTAAAAGCACAGGCATCTTGTCCCTATGGCTAATAAAATAGTATAGAAACTATTATAAGGATGTGATTAATTATGGATTTTTGCCCATATTGTGGCTTTCGATCGGATTTATGCCGTTGTAATTCCGGTTATAATCCACCGAACTTTCCGCCAGATGATCACCCTGGACATGGAGACGACCATGACCATCACCCGAAGCCACCGCCGCCACCGCCACCGCCTGCGAAGAAGAAAGAAATTATTCATGACAATATCTGCGGAAATATAGAACAAAGCTGTGGGGAAGGACCTGAAGAATATTGGAGTGCGATGGACCTTAGCGACCTTCCATCTGCAAGTCTTTCAGTTTTTAACAAAGGTAATTGCGATATAATCGTTAGTGCAGCTGTGAATGGGGGAGGCACTTTAGGTCAATTATTTACTGTAGCCAGAGGCCAGACAAAGTCAATAACAATTGGTAATATTGCAAGCCTTTCATTTGAATGTGAAGGCAATGAAGGTGATATATGCAGAGGGACTTATTGCCTTTCTTTGCATTATGAAAAGGAATGTTAAAAGCTATTGAAGAGAGAAAAACGCTAGTGCTCAAAAGGGTCGAATAATGCCTGTTGTCCTACTGGATCGATTTTTCAGAAAAAATTGCGAAAACAGAAGGAATCACCAACCTAATGGTATGGCAAGCGCCAGTAGGTGATTATTTTGAATTCAACACTGCCAGCAGTCCTGTGTTGTTACAGGTGCTATTTCGGCTTCATTTGGAAATCCAGTTGTAGGTCCGCACGAAGAAGATGCGAATGCATTTCGAGGATCGCGTGCCTGCAGCTCCAATCAACAGGGTGTCAATATCAACAACAACTCTTAAATAGCCAATTGAAGTCCGGAAGGGAGGAGAATCTTCTGGACTTCTTTTTAATTAAATGCAAGTTCTAACAGGAAAAGGGGTACAGGACGGTCCTGGCAGTGCTAGGCGTATTATGTTCTTTCCTATAATTATTCCTGAAACTGGCAGGTCAAACAAAAAAGGTTCTTCAAGTGAAATCAGCGAATAACAGCTTTGAAAGGAAAGATGAGCATATATTATTAAAGAGGATATTAAATGGCTATTAAAGGGGGGAGTTAATTGTACAAAGTAATCATGACCTCTCTGATCTTTGTGCTATTAGTCTTATCATTTTTAGTAAGTGAGCCATACTCATTCATGATTATTGTGCTATTATCCGTTTTAATGTTTATAACAGAAGCAATCCCTCCCGTTATAACCGGCTTTGGTATTGTTATTCTCCTGTTTCTTCTTTCTCCAAGTGAGGAACAGGCATTAGCCGTATACGGATTTCATTCACCGATCATTTTCTTTTTAATTTCTGTCACAGGGATAGGAATTGCCATCTCCAAATCCGGCCTTGGAGGCTGGTTTTTATTTAGTTTTGAAAAAACTGTTTTGAATTATCCCAGAATGCCGGTACCAGTTCTTTTAATGCTCGCTTTTTTGCCGCTCTCTTTGCTTCTGCCTTCGTCCATTACTCGTAATGCTATGCTGCTCCCATTATTAAAAAACTTTATACATAATGAACGGCTATGGGAAGGGAGAAGAATATACTTAATGCTGGGGCTCATAAATCCAATGGCTTCCTCTGCTTTCCTAACGGGGGGGATGTCTGCAATTGTTACAGCAAGTCTGATTGGCGGGATCAGTTGGGGAGAATGGTTTATTTTAATGGCTTTCCCTTATTATTTAATGATGCTATCCGGCCTGCTTTACATATTATTTAGATTTCCGCTAAAAAACTTGAAGAAGGTCTCCCTTAAACCAACAATAAAGCCGAGCATGAAGAAAGTCTTAGCTAAGGATGATTGGGTACTCTTATCCGTCCTTATTTTAGTAGTTGTTTTATGGATAACGGATAAGTGGCACATGCTAAATCCTGCAGTACCGGCATTAATCGGGTTGGTAATGATTTTCCTTTTTACTGACAGCTTGAATTTGGACGATCTCAAAGCATCATCTATTTGGGAAAACACCATCATTATAGGCTCGTTACTATCTTTGATTGAAGCTCTAAATCGTTATGGAGTATTGGATTTGGCAAGCTACTTCATTACTGAAAATATAGGAAATGGCGTGCCAGAGAATGTTCTTATTATATGCTGTATTATTTTGACGGTTATTTTCAACCTGTTTATTCCAAATATCACTGTTTGTGTTACATTCCTTGTTCCTTTATATATTGGACTCGCACATAACCTGCAAATGAATCCTGTTGTTTTTGGATTACTGGCTGCATTAACAGTCGACTGCATAAAGTTTTATCCGGCCCAATCTACACCGCTTCTAATGGTTTATGACCGAAGTGTATTTTCACCAAAAGATGTTTTTGATATGGGACTATTTTTATTTATCACTCTGCTTATAGGAGTGTTTCTTTTAATTTTGCCATATTGGAAGCTGGTAGCTGCATAACTTTATATGCAATTGACCTCTGGTTTTGAAAATTTATCCAGCGAATGTACTTGTTTTTACTGAAGGAGTGTTTTTTTCTCTATGGATCATAAAGGTGGAAACAATCAAACAGAAAGAAACGATAACCCAGGAAATGCTAAAGCTTGAAAAAGTATCTTTTGTCCATCCAAAAAAGAGCGGAAATAAAAATATTCCCAAATAGGTAAAAGTCAAACTAACACCGCTGGATACTGCTGCCGTTTGATCTCCGCCATATTCTATAATTGCGGCTTGATATATTCCATTCCATCCGCTTATCGTAAAGCCAAGAATGATAGTTAGCAATATTATTAAAATGGAAGGGATCCTAAAGAAAGGAGTGAGGGATAAAAATACAAGAGAACCTGATGAAAGAATTCCTATCAATGTAAGTATTTTTCGTTTATCACCCATACGGTCGCTTGCTGCACCCCAAATCACTCTCCCGATTGCCCCCGAAGCTTGGGAGAGGGCAAGCAGAACACTGGAAGCAGCTACGGAATATTTTAAATCTAAATTTAAGAACAGAACCAGATACATAAAATACGAAAATTGGGCACCTACAAAGAAAAAAGATAGGATGCTTAATCGTACAAGCCTGGAATTTTTAAAGAAAACCCTTATATTTTTTAAGTGGCTCTGACTGTCTCCCCTATCAGAACTTGCAGGATAGTCTTTAAGAATATGCAAAAAATATAGTGAGAAGCACGCCACAAGTGCACCTCCAATAAAAAGTGAAATTCTCCAATTAAACACAAAAGCAAGCTTTGGAAGCAATAAGGCTGTCAATACTCCTCCTAATGTTACCCCCATTTGCTTTACACTCATGACAAAACCGCGGACCTCCATCGGAAATTCCTGTGTGATCAATAGATTTATAGCAGGATTAATTAAGCTGTAGCCCATTCCGGCAATTGCCAATAAGAAGAGCATGATCCAAACAGAATGGGTGAGTGTGCTCAACATAATGAAGACTCCAATAATTAAAAGTGAAAAAACAATTGATTTTTGTATTCCTAAAAAATAGATTATTTGACCTGTGAAAAATGAAAAAATAATACAGCCCAGATAAAAGGAAGCCATTAATAAACCCATGAAAAAGGCCGAAAGCTCCATATCCGTAACAATGAAACTCGACAGCGGGGGTAATGTTAATACTCCAAAAGCTGATATTGTCTGGGCAAAAAGCGGATTAAACAAAGTTATCTTTGGGTAGGCTGCAAGTTTTCCGTTCCTCACAAAGATCCGTCCTTTCTTAAAGAAAAATCGAAACAACAAACTAAATAACAATTAAATTTTAGAAAATATCTATATAATATTGAATTATATTTATATATATAATAATATAAAAACAAAGTTAATTTCAAACATTCTAAAAATTCTAACTTAAATAATCGTATTCTCATAAGGAAGTGCTTCAATATTGGGTAATATAGATCATATTGTTTTCGCTGTGAAAGACCTGGAAAAAAGCAAGCAGCTCTTTTCGACCATTTTTAAAGGAAAATTTATAAAAGAAATAGATTTGCCGGAACAAAATGCCCGTGCTGCGTATTTTTTATTGGGAGAAGTGATAATTGGTTTTGAGACACCTTTGAGTTGCGAGGGGGATGTATACAAATTCCTGGAAAAGAAAGGAGAAGGCTTGCACCATATCGCATTCAAAATTGAAGACTCCGAAGAGTTACATAACAGCTTACTGGAAAATGAAGTTAACATTATTGGTTCTAAAGAGAATCATGGTGTAAAGAAGGAGTTTTTCACCCATCCAAAAAGCTCACTTGGCTTGCTGCTGCAGCTAATCGAATGGGAGCATCCATATAAAGATTCATTGGAAAAGAGAATTGAGATTCTTGGAGATGAATAAAAGACTTATAGAAAGGTTTGATTATATGAATTTTGAATTAAGCAATGAAAATTTACAAGTGAAAAACATGGCTAAAGCCATTGCTGAAAAGGAGATTTTAGAGAATGTAAAATACTTTGAGCAAGAAAGAAGATTCCCGAAGGAAATATTACAGAAAATGGGAGCAGCTGGATTATTTGGAGCCTGTTTTCCGGAAAAGTATGGCGGATCGGAAATGGGTTTTCTGAACTTAGCCATTATTGCAGAGGAAATTTCTAAAGCCCATCCTTCTTTTGGATACGCTTTCAATATGCAGGCGATGACTTGTCCTTTCACAATTTTAAATTGGGGAACAGAGGAGCAAATTCAGAAATATGTTCCCGATTTAATAAAAGCCAATCTCATTGGTATGTTTGCTCTTACAGAATCAGGCGGGGGGTCTGACCCAGCCGGATCCATGAAGACGACTGCACGTTTAGAGGGCAATGAATATGTAATCAATGGATCAAAGACATGGATTACTTTTGCGAACGAAGCAGACGTTGGAGTCCTTTTTGCTAAAACGGACATGAAAGCAGGCCACAAAGGGATCTCAGCATTTATTATTGAAACAAACCGCCCTGGTTTTACCGCCAAACCCATAGAGATTAGCTCTTTGGGCCACATGATGAGAAGCTGCGAAGTGTTTTTAGAAGATTACCGGATCCCGAAAGAAAATCTTCTTGGGAAAGAAGGCGAAGGATTTAAAATTGCCATGAATGCACTGGATTACGGGAGGCTTACTGTTTCATCCCGTCTTGTTGGAATTGCGCAGGGGTGTGTAGATGAATCTATTAAATACTGTAATGAAAGATTAGTAGGCGGGAACCCGATTGGCGAATACCAGATGATCAAGCATTTGATTGCAGACATGGTTGTTGAAACAGATGCAGCGAGACTCCAAACTTATAGAAGTGCCTACTTGAAGGACAAAGGTGAAACGGCTACAAGGGAAAGCTCTTATGCCAAATATTTTGCCTCAGAAGTAGCTGCCAAAGTCTCCAGGAACGCTTTAGAAATCTTTGGAGGCAATGGTATATCAGATGAATACCCCATTATGAAATATGTAAATTACGCAAATATGCTTCATTTCGGTGAAGGTTCTGCTAATATTCAGCGAATCCTCATTGCTAATGATGCTTTAGGAATAAAAAATGCAAACAGGCATCATATTGAACGAAGGTTTGCACTAAGCAGTGATATTACAGATGAGAAAAAAGTACGTTTATGAATCGATAAATAGCCGTTCTGTATTAAAAAAGAGCATAGGTTTCCCAATGAGCAACACGAATATAAAAGAATTTCAATTTTTAAAGTGATTAGAAAGGATATCCTTTATGACAGCTATACAGCATATCATTAACATTTCAAAGGAAGAAAAAAGAGCAGTTCTTACGGAGATAGAGTCGAAACAAATTCTTCGGCATATAGGAATTCCAGTTCCGGATTTTCGACTGGCAAGATCTGCTGATGAAGCCGTTGAGCAGGCAAAATATATCGGTTTTCCTTTAGTGTTAAAAATTGTTTCGCCTGACATCGTTCATAAGTCTGATGCTAAAGGGGTAATTCTTAATATCCAAGACGAGCAGCAACTGAGAAATGCTTATAAAGAGATTATGATAAATGCAAATGAATATAATTCAGATGCGAAAATAATAGGGGTATCCATTCAGCAAATGGTAAGCGGCGATAAAGAAGTTATTATAGGCATGAACCGTGATGATGTTTTTGGTCCAGTCCTATTATTTGGGGCAGGTGGAATCTTTGTTGAAGTACTTAAGGATGTAACTTTAAAAGTACTGCCTTTAGCAGAAAAGGATATTGATAACATGTTTACTGAAATTAAGGCGAACAAAATACTCACAGGGTTTAGGGGTACTTTGCCTGCTGATTCTTCAAGCTTAAAGGCCATCATAAAAAAAGTGGCAGAATTATCTTCTAATTTCCCTGAAATTTCTGAACTTGAATTAAATCCTGTGATTGTCCATGAGCAAGGGAAAGGTGCCGTTGCACTGGATGCCCGCATCATTCTTGATCATCGAACAACGGAGGTGGCAGCCAGTTGAGTAATTACAAGGTAATTGAAAAATTGCTTAATCCTTCATCAATAGCTGTGATAGGTGCCTCCCACAATGTTCAAAAGCATGGAGGAAGATTGATTGAGCATTTGCTTAAACACCAATACCAGGGTGAAATTTACCCGGTAAATCCCAAAGGGGGAGAAATTCAAGGATTAACCTGCTATAAATCAATTGCAGAGATTCCCGAAACTCCGGATCTTGCCTGTCTTTTAATTGCGCCGCGGCTGCTTATGGGAGCATTGAAGGATTGTGCCTTAAAAGGGATTAAGATGGTTATGATCCATGCTTCAGGGTTTGCGGAAACTGGCAAAAGTGGAGAATTGCTGCAGAAGGAAATCATAGATTTTGCCAGGAAACACAATATACGAATTTGCGGCCCAAATACCATTGGGATTGCAAATGTAAATAATAGGGTGTTTGCCAGCTTTAGCATGGCTATGACGAGCAAAGAAATTCCCATGGGTGGGAGAATATCCTATATAACTCAAAGTGGAGCTATCGGCGGTGCCATGCTAAGCCAGGGGTGGGAAAAACAGATAGGAATCAATAAATGGATTAGTTCAGGTAATGAAGCTGATTTGAATGCATCCGATTATCTTGAATATGCAGTTGATGATCCGTCCACTGGCACGATTTGTATTTTCCTTGAAGGCTTGGCAGATGGAAAAACCTTTAAGTCGGCATTGGCTAAAGCAGCTAATAAAAAAAAGCCTGTCATAATTTATAAAAACGGCAGAAGCGAAATTGGACAAATGTCAGTAAAGTCCCATACCGGTGTACTTGCGGGAAATCATGAAGTATATAAAGCTGTTTTTAAACAATACGGAGCAATTAATGCAGAAGATCTGGACGATTTATTTGATTATGCCATCGCCTTTGATTCACCAAATAAGTTGAAAAGCAGCCGGATAGGGATTATCTCGACGTCTGGCGGAGCATGCACGATTGTCTCTGATCAGTGCGTCAAATATGGATTAGAGGTCCCTGAACTTTCAAATGCAAGTATTAAAACGTTAACAGAAATTTCACCTGATTTTTCTACCCCTCAGAATCCATTTGACACAACCGCTCAAATATTAAATGATCCTGAATCATTTAAAAAGAGTTTGGAAGTTTTTATCCATGATGAAAATATTGACGGCCTTGTACTTATGCTGACAACGATTGGCGGGTCAATTGCTGCTAAAGTAGCAGAAGATATCATAGAGCTTTCAAAAAAGACTGAAAAACCAATGTACGTCGCCTGGACAATTGCAGAATCATTAGCAAAGGATGGGATGGTTAAACTCCGCCAGGCAAAAATCCCTTTATACCCAAGTGCCGAGAGAGCTGTAAAATCTCTGGCTGCCATTCAGCAGCATATGAGTTTTTTGGAAGAGTGGGAAGAAAAAAAAGATGAATACAGCGATTTCTTTTTTGCCATTCATAAAGAGGAAATTTCAAACAGTTAAGGTCGTGAAGTTATGCAGCACTTAATGCCGGTTTTAATATTAACAAGGGGAGTTATTTTATTAACATTGGCATTGTCCTATATGCTTTATTCTTTTTTCTCGCTGCCTTTGGATCTTTTTCTAGTATCTTTGGTGGTTATCGCATTTTTAATATCATTGCCATGGATGGCTGTGTTTCCAAAAGTAATGAGCGCAGCACTTCTCGTTTTTGGCAATATGATCTTTTTCTTATATGGCGGAAATGTTGAATACTGGATTGCCTCCATTCTTAACAATGTCGCTTTGGTTTCATTATTTATCACAGTCCCTTTGTTATCCTACCCCTTAAAAAATGGGGGATATATAGAGTACATGGATTACTTTGTGGTGAACTTCTTGAAAAAAGATATGAAAAGGATTGCCTTTGTAACAGCGATAACCTGTATTGTCAGTTCGTTTTTAAATTTAGGTTCGCTAAGAGTTATGTATGATTTATTTTCAGTACGATTCAAGTATTTAAACAAAGTATTTGTAAGAAGCCTTGTTCAGGGATTTTCACTGGCAGCCTTTTGGTCACCGTACTTTGCGGGTGTGGCGATTATCCTGCACCTTGTTGGGGTTAGCTTTGTATCATTTTTTGGATATGGCCTCGTAATGGTCATCATTTGCTACCTGACATCTGTAGTGATTAATTTAAGGTTCCTATCCAAAGAGGTATCGACAAATTCAGCTCCCTATGTAGCTGTCAGTCTGGAGGAAGATGGAAGCAAGAAGCAAACAAAAAAGGTAGAGCATAAAAGAGGAATTGAATTAATAATTGCGTTTATTGGTTTATTCCTGGCATTATTCTTCCTGGAAAAATGGCTTCATTATAATGTGCTTTTACTAATTTCCATACTGGCAATCTCATATTCAATCGTTTGGTCTTTAGCTATAAATAAAATAAAGGAGTTTGCATTCTCCTTAAAGAATTATTTTACGGAAGTTGCCCCCAATGTCCATACAGAGTCCATCATGATTATTTCAGCAACATTTTTTTCCCAGATGGTTTTGCTGACAGAATTTCCTGCTTACTTATCATCCTTATTTTCCAGCATAAGCGAGATCTCTCTTATTCTAACGGTAATAACCATCATCTTGACTTGTGTTATATCATCTTTTTTCATACACCAAGTGCTTCCCATCTCAATTTTTGCGACTACGCTATCCCCTGATGTCATTGGATTAAAGCCTGAACTATACGTTTTAATCCTGGTAATAAGCTGGGGTATAACTCCGCTTTTATCGCCAGTTTCTGCAGCAAACTTGCTTGCATCTGCATTATTTAAGACAAAACCATTTGAAATAGGGATTTGGAATATAAAATATGCCCTTTCAGTCATCCTGGTTTCATCCGTATCAATCTATTTGATAAACATGTTTGTTTAGAAAAAGGGGAACATTCCATTATTTTTGAAAGCGGTATCAAGGTTCCTATTACTTTAGGGAGGTGATTATAAGAAGTATTATTCGAGCCATTTTTTTAATAATGAATATGACACCAAACTAATAAACGAGGGGAGAAAGAGAGATGAAAAAACTTTTATCTATTTTTATCATTGCATTAATGGCTTTTGCTTTAATCGGGTGCAGCTCAAGCAGTACTGGAGGCGGAGGGAATTCCGATTCAAGTTCGGGTTCTGGATCAGATTCAGGATCATCTGGAAAACCGGATAACTATTCCATCATGTTTGCTACGGGAACAACTACTGGAACTTATTATCCTCTGGGTGCTATTTTCTCTGACTTCTGGAATAAGAAACTGGATTATGTTCAAGCGTCCTCCCAGGCTACAAACGGAAGTGTTCAAAACCTAATTTTCATTAAGCAGGGTGAGGCTCAAGTTGCTTTAACACCAACAGGGACTCTATATGAGGGATATAACGGAGAGGCCTCATTTGATGGAAATAAAGTTGAAAATGTACGCATTTTGGCTGGTCTATATCCAAACGTCAATCATCTGGTAGCAAGAAAAGGTGCAGGTATCGAAACAATCGCTGATGTTGCAGGGAAAAAGATCGTTCCAGGTGCAACTGGTAGTGCAACTGAAATTGAAACCCAGCGTGCAATGGAAGCTTATGACGTGGATTATGAAGGGTTAGGCAAAGATTTCGTTGGGTTTACAGAAGCAACCGACTTGATGAGAAATAAGCAAACAGATGTTGCAATGGTCATGGCTGGGGTTCCAACATCCGCTGTTACTGAAATGCTATCAACCGCTGACGGCATGCTGCTTCCTTATTCTCAAGAAGCTGTTGATTATCTAAAAGAAAAGTATCCTTGGACAATGGAGTACACAATTAAAGCAAACAGTTATGAGAATCAGCCTGAAGATGTGTTATCAGTTGCTCAAAATAACTTCCTTGTAGGTACAGCGGATATGCCTGACGAAGTAGCTTACGACTTGGTCAAAACTTTATGGGAAGGATTGGAAGAATTAAAAGGGTCACACGCTGTAATTGAACAATTTGATATTGAAAAGGCATTAGAAGGAACTTCGGGTATTCCAATTCATCCTGGTGCTGAAAAGTTCTACAAAGAGAAGGGTATTCTTAAGTAAATTAGTATGAACACCAATATAACTCTATCGGTCGAGTCTGAATCGATAGAGTTATATTGTTACTTAAGCAAAAGGAGGCAGCTGCTAAATGAAGACAGCCGAATTGGAAAAGTATAAAGATAAATTAATGGGTCTGATACCGCCAGAAAGAATCGTAAAAGTGGAATTTACAAGGCCTTCGCGGGAAATTATAGAAGCTTTTATGGAATTGGATGGACTTACGCCTACAGTTTCAGATGTTCTTGATTCCATGGGTATTAAAGGGGCCATTTCAGCAAGCAGGCTGCGCCCTATTATAACAGGCAAAAAGATAGTCGGTCCTGCCGTTACCATCCGCTATATTCCTGAAAGTAACACTCCCGATCATGGTTATTACAATATGGAACGGGCAAAGCTTGCGGACAGAGACGTATATGCCGTTGCAGAAAAGGGGGATGTAGCAGTATTCGATGCAGCTGCGCTGGGAGATGTATCTGTAATGGGAGGGCTCTCAACCCTCGTTGCAAAACAATGGGGAATGGCAGGAAATATAGTAGATGGCGGTGTAAGAGATATTGATACCGTTCGTAAATTGGATTATCCGGTCTGGAGTACTGGCCAAACTCCAATTACAGGAAAGTATCGTGTAGAGGCGATGGAAATCAATGGACCCGTTTCAATTGCAGGTGTCAGGGTAAATCCAGGTGATTTGATTATTGCCGATGACAGTGGGATTGTGGTAGTTCCAGGAACCAAAGCAGAAGAAGTTTTAGAAAAGACAATTAATGCCACCAAAAGAGAAGATGAAGTAGTGAGGCTTTTTGAAAGCGGCGCTTCAATTGAAGAAATAACCAGAATCCTGCCGCCGAGCAAATGGTAAAGGGGGATAAACATGTCAGCGTTTCAGGATTTAGCATGTGAAGAAATCATTAAAGGGATTGAAGACACAGGGGCTGATTACTTGCTGACTTTGCCATGCAGCACGATTGGCAAGGTTATTGAACACTTTGAGAACTCGAATGGAATAACTTCGTTCCCAATCAGCCGGGAAGAGGATGGGATAGGAATTGCGTCAGGGATCAGTTTAGGCGGACAATTTCCAATAATGCTTATCCAGGATACAGGAATCGGGAATTCAATTCTGGCCCTCACCACGTTTGCTCAGGCCTATCATGTTCCTATGCTTATTTTGGTTACTCGCAGAGGCGGATTCGGTGAGATTAATTCCGCAGTTAATTTGTTTTCAGAACCGCTGCCGGAGATTTTGGATGCAGCAAGAGTTAAAACGTTTAAACTTGATTATCGTGTTCCCTTGAAAGAATGGAGTACAGCCATTAAGCAAGGGGCTAAGTATGCCAAGGATACACATCGCCCGATTATTGTGATGTTCAATATTAAAGGGGGTGCGGAACAATGATGTCTAGACTGGATGCTCTTAAAATCCTGTTTAAATATACAGAGAATATACCTGTCATTTCTTCTTGCGGGAATACTTCGAGAGAGTGGGCAAGTCTTGGAAGACGGGATAACCATTTATATATGGTGGACACCATGGGGTTAACTCCATCTGTTGCAATCGGTGTCAGCTTGACTTTAGAAAAGAAAGGATTTAAAAAGTGTATTGGCATTGAAGGGGACGGCGGTGTTCTAATGAACCCCAATTCTTTGGCATCAGCCAGCTATTTGAACCCGCGCAAATGGATGCTGATTGTTTTTGATAATGAATGTTTTGCCTCGACCGGAGGGCAATGCTCTTTGGCAAGCCGCATTGATATAGCCAAAGTAGCAGAAGGTTTTAATTTAAGAACGATTCAGACAGATAATGCCGATGACTTTGAAAAGGCGGTTCAGAATTCCATCGAAGAGGATGGACCTATTGTTATACATGCAAAAATTAATCAGGAAAATCAAAAGAATCCTTTTATAAATGACGATCCTGCTGTACTGTCGTATAAATTTTCGAGCTTCCTAAATTAATAGAAAATAAAAAAACTGTATAGGGAAGTAACTTTCTCTATACAGTCTTAACAGATTGTATTTTAATCATAAAACGCAAGGCTCCAAATGTAAAATAGAAATTCAAAATATTTTTTCAGAAAACTTCGAAAAACATGATATTGAGGGGGATATAAATGAAAGCTTTAGTCATAGACCACATTCATGAGGAGGGTATTACCCTACTAAAACAATATTGTGAAGTAGACTTTAAACACGGTCTATCACAGGAAGAACTGGCTGCCATAGTAGGGAATTATGATATATTGCTTGGCCGTGCAACCCATTTAACAGGCAGAATAGAAAAACCATTACTGGAAAACAGCGGAAAACTAAAAGTAATAGGAATTGCATCTGTCGGACTTGATCAGTTTGATCAGGACTACATAGCTTCAAAAGGGATTAAGTTAATAAATCTTCCAGGTGTCAACTCAGCATCTGTGGCAGAACATACTGTTTCTCTTCTCTTGTGTGGAATGAGGCATATCCTCCTTGCCTATCAGCAAATGAAAGAGTCTATCTGGAATAAACATGGATTCACTTCTGCTTTGGAACTGTACGGCAAAACAGTTGGCATTATTGGATTTGGAAATATTGGAAAAAACGTAAGTGCTATTTTGAAGAATGGTTTTAATATGAAGGTGCTGGCATATGATCCATACATTGATGAAGTAGAAGCACAAGCTGGCGGAGCAAAATTAGTGTCACTTGAAGAACTGCTGGCACAATCGGATGTTGTAACAATCCATGCCCCCCTAACAGATGAAACTTTTCATATGATTGGCGAAGAAGAAATGAAAAAGATGAAAAAGGATGCCGTACTGCTAAACGCAGGGCGAGGCGGGATTATTGATGAAGATGCATTATATAAATTTTTAAGTAATAATCACCTGCGATTCGCAGGACTTGACGTTCAGGAATCAGAACCTTGCTACCATTCACCATTATTTTCCCTTGATAACTTTATTGCAACCCCGCACATTGCTGGGCTGACATATGACGCTTTGAGCAGGGCGGGCAAAAGAGTTGTAATTGAATGTCTTGAATACCTCAATGTCGAAGTGGATGCCATTACCCCCGGCGCCTGATTAAATGAAAGGAGGCCCGGTTAACATGAATTTTAATGAACTTCTTCTGGCTGGAAATATTAATTATCCCCACAATATATTTTTAAGATTTGAAGAAGAATGCTATACCTATGCAGACATGTGGAAAATCACGAACAGGCTGGCAAACGGGTTCTTAAAAAGTGGAATTAAGAAAGGTGACCATGTTTCCATTATTCTATCAAATCGGCCAGAGTTTATTTGGAGCTGGTTTGCATTGGCGAAGATTGGTGCAATTGCTGTAACGATTGATACACGTTTAAAAGGTTCCTTATTGCAGCATCAATTAAAAAATAGTGAAAGCATGGCAATCATAACAGAGGAAGAGTTTCTCCCTGCCATACTTGATATGGATATCGATCGCTTAATAATCGTGTCGGATAAAGAAATGGCAGGCAGTGAAATCGATTTGATCCATTTTAATTGTTTATTAAACGAAAATGAAGTTGATTCAGGCTTAATTGAATATACTCTTCAGTCTGGATGGCCTCTAACGATCGTTTATACTTCAGGAACTACCGGCCCCGCTAAAGGAGTCGTGAATCCACACGAAACTTTTGTATTATCGGGCAAAGATATAGGAGATGCAGTCGGAATGAACCAGACTGATAATTTATATTTATTTTTGCCCCTTTTTCATGCCAATCCCCAATTAATGGGCATACCCGCTTTGCTTTTAAATGGGGCAACGGTCGTTTTGGGAAGGAAATTTTCAGCTTCTTCTTTTTGGGATACGGTCAACCATTATCATGTTACCCTTTTCACCTATGTTGGGACAGTATTAAGCATACTGGATAAAGTGACACCGCCAAAGGTTCACACCAGTTTGAGGACGGCTTATGGCGGCGGTGCACCAGAGGACATTTGGAGAAGCCTTGAGAATAAAACAAATGCCCGAATAATGGAAGGCTATGGGATGGCTGAAATTGGCGGCTTTGCTATTATGAATTCCTTGAAAGAGTCAAAGATTGGGAGCATTGGCAAACCGCGTGAACTATATGACATTCGCATTTTTGATGACCATGACTGCGAGTTGCCTGCTGGGGAAGTGGGGGAAATTGTTGTACGTCCCAAAGTTCCGTTTTCGATGTTCACTTCCTATTTTAATATGGAGAAAAACACATTATCAGCTATGGGGAATTTATGGTTCCACACGGGTGATTTGGCTAAGAAAGATCCAAATGGTTTCTTCTATTTCAAGGGAAGAAAGAAAAATATGATTCGCAGAAAAGGAGAAAATATTTCCGCCTATGACATAGAAAATATCGTACAGCAGCATCCAAGTATCCTGGAAAACGCAGTCGTACCGATTCCAGATGAAATTGCCGGACAAGAGGCTAAATTAAGTGTTGTCTGCAAAAAAGGAGAAGAGGTTTCCATTGAGGAATTATATATGTGGTTGCTGGAAAACCTGCCGTCCCATATGGTTCCAAGGTACTTGGAAATCAGGGAAGCCTTTGAGAAGACATCATCAGAAAAAATTAAGCTCCAGGTGCTCATTGATGAAGGAATTAAACATGTATGGGATGGGGAAGAAAAAATAAGCAGATAAAAGGAGTTTTTATAATGGAAAATAATCATATTGTATTTGAAAATCTTACAGAAGAAATTGCCGTTCTTAGATTAAATAGGCCGGATTTTCTAAATTCATTTAGCCACGAGATGATTGCGGACTGGTATAAATCACTAGTGGAATTTAAAGAGAATGATAATTTAAAGGTGCTCATCCTAACAGGTACAGGGAAGGCGTTCTCTGCAGGAGGAGATATTAAAGCATTATCAAATGGGGAGGGCTTTATAGGAGACCCTAAAGAGGATTTATGGGGTGATGCCGTTAAGAGAAAAGCTTCCTTGTGGGAAAACATTCAGAAAATCCCTCTATTATTAGAAGAAATTGATAAGCCGGTAATTGCTTGCATAAACGGCGATGCCATTGGCGCCGGGCTGGATATGGCCCTCATGTGTGATATTCGTTTTTGTGCAGACCATGCAAGACTTGGAGAAGGATACATCCATCTGGGACTTGTGCCTGGAGATGGAGGCGGATACTTCCTTCCTAAAATAGTGGGAGAATCAAAAGCACTGGAGTTATTGTGGACAGGAGAAAGATTAAATGCAGAGAAGGCTTTAGAGATCGGGCTAGTCGATTATGTATATGAGAAAGATTTAGTGTTAGATAAGGCACTTGAATTTGCAAAGGTCTTATGCTCAAAGCCACAGAATGCAATAAGGATGATTAAAAGGCTTGTAAAAAACCATAACAACGTCAGTCTGAGGAACCACCTGGATATGGTATCTTCGCATATGGCTGTTGTAACAGATACACATGAATATATGGCTCTACTGGAACAAATGAAAAACAAACGAAAGTAAGGTGCATAGCTTGAAACTTCAATTGACTGAAGAGCAGCTTAAACTTCAGAATGAAATTCGGGATTTTACAAGAGAAAAAATAGTTCCCACAGCGGATGAGAGAGACCGCGAGGATGTGTATCCAAGAGAAATAATTAAAGAAATGGCCGCACAGGGTTATACAGCTCTTACAGTGCCCGAGAAATATAATGGTTTAAATCGTTCCAAAATCGATGCTTGTATTTTAATGGAAGAGGTGGCGTACGGCTGTGCAGCAACAGCCATATCGCTGATTACGATTTTTCAGGCTGAAACCATGCTCATGTTGTTTGGTAATGAAAAAGTTAAAAACCATTACCTGCCGCTTTTTAGAGAAGGATTAATTGCTTCATATTCTTTAACAGAATCCAAAAGAGGATCGGATATCAGAAGTGTTGATACAAAAGCAGTTAAACAGGGCGAGAGCTGGATCATAAATGGCAAAAAAACATTTATTACATCCGGCTCTGCAGCCGAATTTTTTATTTTGCTGGCTGAAACAGAGAAAGGGGTTTCGATCTTTGCGGTTGACCGTGACCTTCCAGGAATAACCACTGAAATTGGTGATAATTCACAGACGATAGGCCTTCGCAACGGGCCGCATGTGGATGCATATTTTGAAAATGTCGCTATTCCGGATTATTGTCTTATCGGAGAGGAAGGAAAAGGGGTTAAGCAAGCCGTCATTACACTTAATAATAGCAGGACTGCAGCAGCTGCTATCAGTGTAGGCATTGCCAGGGCAGCCTACGAACAGAGCTTGGAGTGGGTGTCATCCAGAAAAGCATTTGACCAGTCTGTAATCGATTTTCAGGGCATCCAGTGGATGTTTGCAGACATGCTTATGAATATAAATGCTTCCAGGCTATTAACCTATCAGGCTGCTTACTTACATGATATTGGAAAAGCTTCTATTTCTGAATCCAGCCAGGCGAAACTATTTGCCGGACAAATGGCTACAAAGGTATGCTCTGATGCCATTCAAGTATGCGGGGCTTATGGAACAACTATAAATGCCCCTTTTGGCCGCTACTTAAGAGATGCAAAATCTTATGAGATCGCAGGCGGAAGCAATGAGATATTAAGAAACACTATTGGGAAGGAAATCAAGAAGTCGTTATAAAAATTATATTCATAAAATTTTAAATAAATAAAATATATAAAATTATTATAATTTTTAAATAATTATAGATTTTTATCTAGCATTTATTATAAAATTAAATAAAACAAAGAGAAATATTGAAAATGAGAATATTAAAAGGTGGTTTCAACATGTTAACTGAGAAATTGAAAACGCTCTCATCTTCGCCGGTATGGAATCATATTGGGCTTGAACTGGAATATGCTGAGAGCGGAAAGTCAAAGGTTTCCATGCCTGTGAAAAAAGAATTTCTGCAGATTTTCGAAAAAGTCCATGGCGGGATATTGGCAACTCTTTTAGATGCTACGATGGCTTCGGCCATTAATTCTGTTTTGGAAGACCATGTTTTTTCTGTGACTGCTGAAATGAAAATCCAATACTTACGGCCAGCAACAGGCAGGATTCTGATCGGAAAAGGAGAGGTAATCCAGAATGGAAATACTGTAACAATCTGCAAAAGTGAAATTTATGATGAACAGGACAAAATGGTGGCATTTGCAACCGGGACATTTGTTAATAAAAGAAAGACCTAGAATATTGCGATCTATTAAGGAGGAATGAACGTTGAGTCAATTAACGAACCAAGTACAAAATGAAGAAGAGATCCTTAAAAAATATGACAGTGAATTTAGAACCCGAGACTACCTCGGCGTAACTGCCAAAGTAGTTACAGGGATATTGATAATATGGTCTGTTTTTCAGCTTTACACTAGCAGTTTGGGGATTTTGGAAGCTATTAAGATGCGTGCGTGGCACCTTGGTTTTCTGCTTATTCTGTCATTCCTCATTTATCCAGCATCAAAAAAATCAGCAAATAGCCGGAAATTGCCGACTGTTTGGGACATGATATGCATCCTGCTGACATTCATTTCAATTGGGTATTTACTATTAACATATGACACTTTTGCAAGGGAAAGATTTGGTATTCATGTTGAGATGGATTATTACATGGCTGCTATAGGAATCCTTGTTGTCTTTGAAGCCAGCCGAAGGGTTGTCGGGAATGCACTCACAATCATCTGTGCTGTTTTTCTAATTTATAATTTCATAGGCGCATATATTCCAGGTACACTCGGCCATGTAGGCTTTAGTTTTGAACGCGTTACGGATATTATGTTCTGGGGCAGCCAGGGGATATTCGGTATCGCTTTAGGTGTTTCTGCAACCTATATCTTTTTATTTGTTTTATTTGGGGCATTTTTGAAAAACAGCGGTTTTACAGACTTCATTAATGATATTGCTCTATCCATTGCCGGCTGGACTGCAGGCGGACCAGCGAAAGTATCCGTTATCGGAAGCGGGTTTATGGGGATGGTAAATGGAAGCGCGGTGGCAAATGTTGTTACAACAGGAGCTGTGACCATACCTTTAATGAAAAAAACAGGCTATAAATCAAAGTTTGCCGGAGCAGTAGAGGCTGTAGCTTCAACAGGTGGCCAATTCGCGCCTCCAATTATGGGAGCAGCGGGCTTTATCATGGCAGAGTTTTTAGGGGTTCCTTACAGAACCATCATGCTCGCAGCGATTATTCCAGCATTTCTTTATTACGTAACAGTTTTCATGGTTGTTCATTTTGAAGCAAAAAGAATAGGGCTAACTGGAATTTCAAAAGAAAATATCCCCAATATGCTCAATGTCTTGAAAGAAAGAGGCCATTTGCTCTTGCCCCTTGTTATATTAATAGGTTTGCTCAGCACAGGGGTAACACCTTTATATGCAGCAGTATTTGCTTTAATTTCTACCGTTCTGGCAAGCTGGATTAGAAAATCAACTAGAATGAACTTTAAAACGATCGTAGATTCTTTAGTTGAAGGCAGCAAGGGAGCAATTGGAGTCGGTATTGCGTGTGCTATTGTCGGTGTGGTTGTGGGAACCATTTCATTGACAAGCTTGGGATTAACATTAGGAAACAACATTCTTGCCTTGGCAGGAGATAACTTGATTATTGCAGCTATCCTTACAATGTTAATTAGTATCATCCTGGGAATGGGTATTCCTGCTACTGCTGCTTATATTATCGTTGCTACTATTGCGGCACCTTTGCTTGTCAAGCTTGGCGTACCTCCTTTAGCGGCACACATGTTTGCATTCTTTTACTCAGCGCTTTCAAACATAACGCCTCCTGTGGCGCTTGCTTCCTATGCTGCAGCAGGGCTTGCCGGTGCTTCCCCAAACAAAGTTGGGATGGAAGCAATGAGAATTGGAATAACAGGGTTTATCATTCCTTTTTTCTTCCTTTTCAATCCGGTCCTTTTATTCAACGGTGACTCTGTTGCCTCAAGCTTAATCGCTATGGCTACATCTACTATTGGTGTAGTGTGTTTGGCTGGAGGATTGCAAGGGTGGTTCGTAACGAGAACAAACTTAATTCAAAGAATTGCTCTATTTGTTACAGCATTTTTGATGATAAAGCCAACGTTATTGACTGACATTTTAGGACTGTCGATATTAGCTGCCGTTATCATTTGGCAAAAAATGTCCTCAATTAATATTAAAGATCAAAAAAATAATGATGTAAGTGAAACAACAAGCAACATATCAGGTTAATGCAATTTAATTTATGGCTGCAATTAATTTGCAGCCATAAAATTATAAATAGTCAAAAGGTGGATTGCTATGAATACTGATCAAAAAAAGGTTGCCTTAATAACAGGAGGCAGTTCGGGAATCGGGCAGGCTTCGGCAAAGGAATTAGCAGAAAAAGGATATAAAGTTGTTGCAGCGTATAATTCAAATTTAAGTGGTGCTCAAGAAACAAAACAAATAGTAGAGAATGCAGGCAGTGAGTGCCTGATCTTTAAAGCAGATATAACCGTTAAGAAAGAGGTTCAAAACCTGGTAGAGGAATCAATAGAAGCTTTTGGACAAATAGATGTATTAGTAAATAACGCAGGAGCAGCCATAAAACGCAGTTCTTTTTTAGATATTGATGAAGAGCTTTGGCAAAAAACTTACGATGTCAATGTAAAAAGTGTATTTCTCGTATCACAGGCAGTCCTAAAGCATATGGTGCCCCGTAAGACAGGAAGGATCATAAATATCTCATCAGTAGCTGCAAGGCTTGGGGGGCCTGGTGAAAGCATTCACTATGCATCAGCAAAAGGTGCAGTTAACACTCTTACTGTTGGCCTGTCAAAGGAATTTGCCCCACACGGAATCTTAGTGAATGGAATTGCCCCTGGATTTATCCTTACACCTTTTCAGGATAAATATTCGACTCAGGAACGGATTGACCGCATTGTGCCTACCATCCCAATTGGCAGAGCAGGAACTTCAGAGGATATTGCAAAGGTTGTAGGGTTTCTTTCATCCGATTCTGCTAACTATATGATGGGTGAAATCATAACAGTCAGCGGCGGAAGATAGAAGTTTAAGCAGGAGAGTGCAGTGCAATAAATAATGCTGCCAGATTAGGGTGCAGCTGCCAAACATGGATGATAAAAAGAGGGGGGAACTTTATGACATATAGAAAAATAGACTCGGATCTTCTTGAAAGGCTATATGGGATCATCCCTGATCGGAACCGTATTTTGACTGAGGACATTGATCTATTAAGTTATTCGTTTGACGCCTCTTTTGGCAGCTTTAAACCTGAAGTGGTCATCCAGCCTCTCCAAACACGTGAAATCTCCAGCATTGTTAAATTTGCTAATGAAAATAAAATCCCCATTTACCCCAGGGGACAATCCACTAGCTTATCAGGCGGACCATTGCCTGTTAAGGGAGGGATTGTCCTGGATTTATCCCAGATGAAGAGCAAATTGCAAATTCACCCTGATGATTTAATTGCTATTGTTTCACCTGGTGTTATCACTGCAGATATTCACAAAGCCGCCGAAGAATACGGGTTAATGTATCCGCCAGACCCGAGTTCCTCATCCATTTGTACCATTGGCGGCAATCTGGCGGAAAATTCCGGGGGACCAAGATGTTTGAAATATGGTGTCACAAAAGATTATGTTCTTGGTTTGGAAGTGGTAACCCCTAAAGGGGAGATCGTCCGGACAGGCGGAAAAACGATGAAGAATGTAACTGGTTATGACCTTACTAAACTTTTGGTTGGATCGGAAGGAACCCTTGGAATTATTACTGTAGCTATCCTTCAACTTATTCCTAAACCAAAATCCGACGAAACGCTTCTTGCTGCTTTTGCAGATATTGAAACAGCAGGAGAAACGGTCTCCAAAATCCTTACTTCCGGACTGTTGCCTTCAAAGCTGGAGATAATGGACTAGGGATGTATTCAATCAGTTGAAGCATATTCACCCAGCGGGCTTCCTCTTGATGCGGAAGCTGTTCTTTTAATTGAAGTCGACGGGCATCCCTCAGCAACAAAAGAAGAAATTATGGAAATAGCCGAAAAGTGCAGGGAGATTGGAGCTAAGATGGTTAAAATAGCCGATTCAGGTGAAGAAAGCAGCCAATTGTGGAAGGCAAGAAAATTACTGTCTCCTGCCATTACTCGTATAAAACCTACAAAAATATCGGAAGATGCAACCGTTCCTTTGAGCCAAATTCCTGTGATGTTTAAGAGATTAAAAGAGATCAGGGAAAAATACAATGTCAGCTTAGTGGTCTGCGGCCATGCAGGTGATGGCAACCTTCACCCAAATATTGTGGCGGATATACGTAATCAGGAGGAAATGGAAAGAGCTGAGAAAGCAGTTGAAGAAATTTTCAGAGCTGCAGTCGAATTGGGGGGAACCCTTTCCGGCGAACATGGGATTGGAACGATGAAAGCACCCTTTATGGAACTGGAAGTAGGTAAAGAAGGGATTGAATTAATGAAATCAATTAAGCGGGCATGGGATCCTAATAATATACTGAATCCCGCAAAAATCTTTCCTGAACCTGATCAAAAGTTTTTGCTGAGACATTGACTCTTCGTTCCATAAATAAATATAAAAACACTTTACATAGGAGGAATACACATGAAACAGCCATTAGAGGATATAAAGGTACTGGATTTATCAAGGGTCTATGCTGGTCCGGGCGGATCAATGATTTTAGGAGACCTGGGAGCAGATGTGGTTCGAATTGAATCACCAAAAGGAACTGACAGTATGAGGGATTGGGTACCTTTTATTGAGGGAGAAAGCACTTATTATATGTGCGCGAACCGAAATAAAAGGTCCATTACACTGAACCTGAAGGATCAAACAGGAAAAGAATTATTATTAAAACTGGTTAAGGACGCTGATGTTGTTTTAGAGAATTTTAAAACTGGAACATTGAAAAAAATGGGCCTTGGGTATGAAGAACTAAAAAAAGAAAATCCAAGCATCATTTTATGCTCTGTAACAGGATACGGCCAAACAGGCCCTTTTAGCCATGAACCTGGATTTGACCCCGTGATTCAAGCTATTGGAGGTATTATGGATGTCACCGGTTTCCCCGATGGAGAACCAACGAGGGTAGGAGTTCCTGTTGTTGATATAATGACTTCTCAATACGTTGCCATCAGCATCATTTCTGCTCTAAGGTTAAGAGATCATACAGGAGAAGGGCAGCATATCGACATTTCATTATTGGATGTTCAATTAAGCTCCCTTGCAAATGTCGCAAGCAGCTATTTAAATACAGGCTCCATCTCTGAAAGAATTGGAAACAGCCACAGCTACATTGTTCCTTATCAGGTTTTTCAATGCCAGGACAGACCGTTGATGGTATGTGCAGGAAATGATCGTTTATATAAAAAGCTATGCGACGTTTTAGGGCATTCCGAGTGGGCAGAAAATGAAAAATATATAACCAATAACAAACGGATTGAAAATCGTGATGAATTAACAAGCCAAATCCAGGCGGTTTTTTCCGGTAAAACAGCTGATGAGTGGTTTCATTTGCTCTCGGATGCGGGTGTACCAGCCGGACCGGTTAATAACATTGAACAAGTTTTTGAACATCCTCAAGTTAAAGCAAGGGAAACGGTTGAAGAGGTATCACACCCAACACTTGGAACCATAAAATTGGTGAAGAGCCCAATAAGGTTTTCAGGGCTGGAAATACAAACAAAAAATCCCCCTCCTTTATTAGGCGAACATACAGAGGAATTTTTGGAGAAGGAGCTGGGAATCAGCAAGGACGAGATTGCCAGGTTAAGAGAGGAAGGAATTATCTAACTTCAATTCTTATAAACTATGAAAGGAAGTTTTTGGATGGATTTAGGATTAAAGGGAAAGGTAGCTATTGTCACAGGCGGAAGCAAGGGAATTGGCTTTGAAACAGCTTTTCAGCTAGTAAATGAAGGAGCAAAAGTGGCAATCTGCGGACGGGGAATAGAAGCATTAAACGAAGCTGTCCAATTCATTTATAAGGAGACTGGAGAGAAGATTTTGGCTATACAGGCTGATGTCTCCAAAGCGGAGGATTGCAATAAATTAATTGAAGAAACAGCATCCCATTATGGGGCTATTGATATTTTGATAAATAATGCGGGAACATCATCTGCACATGCTTTTGAAGAGGTAAATGAAGAAATGTGGGAAGAAGATTTTGGTTTAAAGCTGTTTGGCGGGATAAATTGTTCAAGAGCGGCCGTGAAGCATATGAAAATAAACGGCGGGGGAGCCATTGTAAATATTACTGCAGTAATCGGAAAAGCACCGCCTGCTTCGTCCCTGCCTACATCGGCTACCAGAGCAGCAGGGATTGCGTTGACGAAAGCTATGAGCAGAGATCTTGGGAAATACTCCATCCGGGTTAATACAGTCTGTATTGGATTAATTCGCAGCAGCCAGATTGAAGAAAAGAAGTGGAAAAAGAATGCAAGCCACTTGACATGGGAAGAGTTCTCGACGGATCCCGGACACGATATTCCGCTTGGAAGGATAGGAGAGACTTCAGAGGCAGCAAAGGTTATTGCATTCCTAGCTTCTGATGCAGCCTCATACGTATCGGGGACATCAGTCAATGTAGATGGCGGAAAGGGAGCTGTCGATTAACAGTATTTCTAAAATTTAAAAGGGATACAATATCCAGTATCCGTAAGGAGGAAGAATGTGGAGGAGCTTACAATTGTTATTGACGGTGAGCAAGGGGAAGGCATCGAAAGTACCCTAAGTGAAAGTATGAAAGATAAGCTGATTAAGAGGTTTATTTGATATGGGAGCACTAAAACATAGCTGAGGTCATATTTGCAGCTAATGTTTGGCTCCCTCTTTCTGGAGGAGATATCCATTGGAAAATGCGGATAATATTTATCGGCAATTAAAAGAGGTTATTACAGATCCAAATAGAATTCTTTCTAATATAGAAGATCTCTGCAGCTATTCGTTTGATGCCTCATTTGGAAGCTTTCTGCCTGAATTTGTTGTCCAGGTTACTTCAGCTGATGAGGTTTCCAAGGTCATGAAAATTGCCAATAAAGAAAAAGTTCCTGTTACACCAAGAGGCAGTGCATCAAGCTTAAGTGGTGGTCCCCTGCCGGTAAAAGGCGGGATAGTGCTCGATGTTTCGCTATGGAATGATCTCTTACTAATAGATCCAGATGATCTGGTCGCTGTTGTTTCCCCTGGAATTATTACGGCAAGGATTGATGAAGCTGCGAATAAATACGGATTAATGTATCCGCCTGATCCCAGCAGTTCTAATATATCCACAATAGCAGGCAACCTTGCGGAGAATTCGGGTGGTCCACGAGGTTTAAAGTACGGTGTAACAAAGGATTATGTGCTTGGTCTTGAATTTGTAACGCCTGAAGGCAATATTATCCGGACAGGGGGAAGAACAGTCAAGAACGTTACCGGTTATGACTTGACAAAGCTGATTGTCGGATCAGAAGGCACCCTTGGCGTAATTACTGAAGCAACTTTGAGATTGTTGCCAAAGCCCCCGGCTTCCGAGACATTGATGGCCATTTTTGATGACCTTATCAGCTCTGGAAAGGCTATTTCTAAAGTTCTAAGCTCAGGGATCATTCCTTCGAAAATAGAGTTAATGGATCAGGCATCCATTAGGGCCGTGGAAGATTATCAGCCGCTCGGGCTGCCGTTGGATGCTGAGGCCATCCTGTTAATTGAATTGGATGGACACCCATCTGCAATCAGGGATGAAATCATTAAAGTCAAAGAAATTATGGACCTTACTGGGGCCATTCAAACGGTTATTGCCGATACAGAAGATGAAGCGAAAGAACTTTGGAAAGCCCGTAAACTGGTTTCACCAGCCATTGTAAAAACAAAACCTACCAAAATATCAGAGGATGCTACTGTTCCGAGAAGCCAAATTCCCGAATTTTTCAAGAGATTAAATGATATTAAGAAAAAGTACGATGTTTCTCTTGTTGTTTTTGGCCATGCAGGAGATGGAAATTTACACCCAAATATAATCTGTGATAAACGGGATAAGGAAGAAATGGTCAGGGTTGAAAAGGCGGTAGCTGAAATCTTTAAGACTGCTGTAGAGCTCGGGGGAACACTCTCTGGGGAACATGGCATCGGCACCATGAAAGCCACATTTATGGAGCTTGAGCTAGGAGAGCATGGTGTTGATATGATGAAGCGAATTAAGCAGGCCTGGGATCCTAATAATATTATGAATCCTGGGAAAATTTTTCCTGAAAAAGGTCAAAAGTTGGTGTTAAGTGAATGAATGGAGTTGAAAGCCTGGCCTACAATGAAACTTTTAATTGCGTTCAATGCGGCTATTGCCTGCCAGCTTGCCCTACTTATAAAACAATGAAAAAGGAAACTCATTCACCAAGAGGCAGAATAAATCTAGTAAAAATGGCTGCTGAAGGAAAAATTTCTATAGACAAATTGATGGAGCCAATAGATCTATGTTTAGGATGCAGGGCCTGTGAGAGAGTCTGTCCGACCAATGTTCAATATGGCGCCATTTTGGAATCAGCAAAAGAAGTTCTACAACAGAAAAAGACGCAGAAGATGTCCTATACGGGAAAAACAGTCAAGAACATGGTGTATAACCAGTTCTTCCCAAAGAAACAAAATTTAACGATGGCGGGACATTTGCTTTGGTTCTATCAAAAAACTGGCTTGAAAAGTGTTGCCCATTCAACAGGGTTGATAAACATTCTTCCTGAAAATTTAGCAGCATTTGATAATGTTATTCCTGCTGTACCCAGTCCGGCCGCAAGAAAGAGACGGCTGCAGATTCTTAAACCGAATGGTGAAGTAAAATACCGGGTTGCCTTTTTTACCGGCTGTGTAATGGATGCCGTTTTCCATAAAATTAATGATTTAAGCATGAAGCTTTTGCAGGCAGGAGGCTGTGAAGTCACAATTATACCCGAACAAACCTGCTGCGGGGCCCTTCATAGCCATAGCGGAGAGGTGAACCTGGCAAAAGAACTTGCAAAGAAAAACATTGGCGCATTTGAAAATGTAACCTATGATTATTTGATTAACAATGCTGGTGGCTGCGGTGCCATGCTGAATGAATACGGCCATCTTCTTAAGGATGAACCAGAATGGAAAAATAGGGCAGACAAATTTGCTCTTAAGAGTATTGATATTAGCGTTCTGTTAAGCAAGCTCGAATTGCCGCTCAAAAAAGAGATTGATAAGATTGCAACCTATCAGCCTTCCTGCCATATGAAAAATGTTCAAAAGGTAGACAAAGAGCCACTTGCACTAATGTCATCAATTAAAGGATTGTCCATAAGAAGAATGGAAAATGAAGATATGTGCTGCGGGTCAGCTGGAGTTTATAATATCGTAAACTATAAAGAATCTATGAAGATTTTGGATGAAAAGATGATTGATATGAAGAAAACAGCCCCGCATGTCATTGTTACAACGAATCCAGGGTGTTTACTTCAAATGAAGCTGGGAATTGATAGGGAAAAAATGAATGAGAAAACAGAAGCGGTCCATTTAGTTGAACTTCTTGCAGAATCCTGCGAAATTTCATAACCCTGCAATCTATAAAAGAATGATTAAGGAGCATATATGAAACCAAAAGTTATTATTTATAAAAAGATTCCTCATACAGTACTTGCTTATATTAAGGAACATTGTCATGTGAGCTATTATGAAAATCTGGACAACTGGTTAAATCCGCAGTTTTTAAAGGACTTAAGCGATGCTCAAGGGCTGATCGGCAGCAGTATGAGCATAAACAAAGAATTGCTGGATAAAGCCCCTCAATTAAAAATTGTCTGCAATGCATCAGTCGGATATAACAATTTTGATATGGATGAGCTTACAAGAAGGGGAATTATGGCGACTAATACACCTGATGTTTTAACAGATACAACGGCTGATACCATTTTCGGTTTATTGCTTTCTGCATCAAGAAGGATTTGTGAAATGGATAGATTTGTAAAGGATGGAAAGTGGGAAAAGCTTATCGGCGAGGATTTATTTGGCACAGATGTCCATCATAAAGTCCTGGGGATTATCGGTATGGGCAGAATCGGCTCAGCTATTGCCAAGCGGGCAAGCCTCGGGTTCGATATGGAAATCTTGTACCATAACCGAAGCAGGAATGAAAATGCCGAGAAACGATATGGTGCAAAAAGAGCTGAGCTTAAAGAGCTTTTGTCCAAATCGGATTTTGTGTGTTTAATGACTCCGCTCACGGATGAAACGAAAAATTTAATCAGTTATCCTGAATTTAAATTGATGAAAAAAACCGCGTTTTTTATAAATGGTTCCAGGGGTGAAACCGTGAATGAAGAAGCGCTGGTGAAGGCTTTATATACAAAAAAAATAGCAGGGGCAGGGCTTGATGTCTATAGTGAAGAACCAATTAATCCTGATCACCCGCTCCTAAAGTTAAAAAATGCCGTTACACTGCCGCATATGGGTTCAGCTACTGCAGAAACAAGAACTAAAATGGCGTTACTTGCTGCAGAAAACCTCGTAAAGGGAGTATCTGGCGAAACACCGCCATCCCTATTAAATAAATCTCTAATATCAGTAAAATGATTTTGACTTTAAGATCCTTCCTCAACATTCAATCCAGGAGGCGGTTAGATGGGAAACACAGGCTATCGTGTAATTAAAGATTTTGGACGGCTGGATCAGAGTATAATAGATGGCTACAAATATATTTCTACTCCTGTTATTGGAGATGTAATGGGAAGAATGAGAGTTATGAATTATGCTATTAAACCAGTCAATATTTCCGGTGTCCACATGGCTGGGAGAGCATTGACAGTAAGGACACATCCATCGGATAATTTACTTGTACATAAAGCAATGGATCTTGCCCAGCCTGGAGATATTATTGTTGTTGATGCAAGCGGTGATACGGAACATGCCATCATAGGTGAAATCATGTCCTACTATGCAAAAACGAAAGGGGTTGGCGGGTTTGTAATAGATGGAGCAATCCGGGATCGAATGCAAATTGCCAAACTGGGGCTGCCTGTTTTTGCAAAAGGATCTACACCGAGAGGGCCATATAAGGAAGGACCGGGTGAAATTAACACAGTTATTAGCTGCGGAAACGTCCCCGTGTCACCTGGTGACGTCATTATCGGTGATGATGATGGGGTAGTTGTCGTTCCTAAAGGAGAAGCCCATGTTATTTTGGAAAAAGCGACGGAGTTGTCGGAGAAGGAAGAAGAAATACTCCGTGCCATTGGGCAAGGAAAGTGGGATAGGTCATGGGTGGATAAAATTTTAAAGGAAAAAGGGATTGAAATCGAAGAAAGAAATGAAAAAGCAACAATTTAATTGCTTAGCCATTTTATAGGGAGATGAAATTATGAGATTAGCTACTGTAAAAAGATTTGGAGAAGAGAAAGCAGCAATTATTACTGGACAGGGAGCAATATTAATAGAAGCCATCAATAAAAACCTGAATTTAAACTGGGCTTCAAATCTCCTTGATATTATTGAATCAGGCCAGCTAAAACATTTGACAGACTGGTATAATAAAGACGGAAAAAGCTTGATTGAAGATTTTTATGAAGTGATACCAGCAAGCACTATTGAATATGGTCCATTGTACAGATTCCCAAAAAAGATCTGGGGGATAGGGCTAAACTATGTGGAGCATGCTGCTGACTTAAGCGAGTCTGCCCCTAATACAGAGCCGGCAAGCTTTATGAAGCCAACAACAGCCATTATTGGTCCAAATGATGCAATAAAGATACCTCATCAATCGAACCGTACGACAGCAGAGTCTGAATTGGGTGTCATTATCGGCAAAGAATGCAAGGACGTTTCCATAGAAGATGCCCCCAATGTCATTGCTGGATTTACAACGATTATAGATATGACAGCTGAAGATATTTTACAGGTAAATCCCCGCTATTTGACCCGTTCGAAAAGTTTTGATACTTTCTTTAGTTTTGGACCGCAGTTAGTGACACCAGATGAAGTCGAAAATGTACTTAATTTAAATGTTTCTACTGTTATCAACGGAAAATTGCACCGGAAAAACATTGTTTCAAACATGACATTTAATCCTTGGCACTTAGTTTCTTTCCATTCAAAAGTTATGACACTTCTTCCTGGTGATATTATTTCTACCGGTACACCAGGAGCAGTCGTCATACGGGATGGGGATGTAGTAGAATGCCAGATTGATGGATTCGAAACATTGGCCAACCCGGTTAGGGATTTAAAAGTGAACTAATTTAAAATGGCTGTGCCCATAACGGGCACAGCCATTTTTATTAATCATTATTTGGCTTGTATAGCAAAAAGTCAAAATCACAGCCCTGATCAGCCTGGAGAACATGCTTTTGATATAGGGATGCATAGCCCCTCTCAAGAAATGATGGTGGCTGCCACTCCGAACGCCGTTTATCCAATTCCTCTTCTGGTACATGCAGCTGAAGAATACGTTCTTCTACATTGAGTTCAATGATGTCTCCGGTTTTAACCAGTCCGATTGGACCCCCAGCAGCTGCTTCTGGTGCTGCATGGAGTATAACTGTTCCAAAGGCAGTTCCGCTCATCCTCGCATCAGAGATGCGAATCATATCACGGATCCCCTGTTTTAGGAGTTTCTGCGGGATCGGAAGCATTCCTGCCTCAGGCATACCTGGACCGCCTACCGGTCCTGCATTTTGCAGCACCATGATATCATCTGGTAAGATATCCAGCTCCGGATCATCGATTCGTTCTTCAAGATCCTTTAATGAAGAAAAAACGACTGCACGGCCTTTATGTTTTAATAACTCCTTGGAAGCTGCCTTTGGTTTTATGACGGCTCCATTGGGTGCAAGGTTTCCTTTTAATACGGCTATGCCGCCTTCACCATGCAATGGTTTTTCAAACCGTGTAATAATATCGCGGTATGTATCTGAGCACTTGATATTCTCCAGGTTTTTACCCATGGTTTGTCCAGTGACCGTTAATTCATCGGTATGCAGCAATGATTCCAGCTCTTTTAAGACAACTGGGGCCCCGCCCGCTTTAAAGAAGTCCTCCATTTGATACTTGCCAGCTGGGCGCAAGTTGGCGATAAATGGAGTGGTTCGGCTTAATTCATCAAAAAGATTTAATGGCAGTTCAATATTCAGACGCCCTGCAATAGCTATTAGATGGATAACGGCATTCGTCGATCCCCCGACAGCCATCAGCATTCGAATTGCATTTTCGATTGATTTCCTTGTAATAATCTGTGAAGGGGTAATATCTTTTTCTACTAATTCAACAATTTTTTTCCCAGTTTGGACAGCATGCTCGAGCCTGCGGTTATGTGTTGCAGGTATGGCAGCACCGCCAGGAAGCATCATTCCCATCGCTTCTGCACAAACCGCCATCGTACTGGCACTCCCCATAACCATACAATGTCCGGCAGTGGGTGCCAGCGCTTTATTGATTTCTTCAATTTCCTGATCATTTACTTTTTCTCCGCGATATTCCTGCCAGAAATATCTGCAGTCCGAACAAGCTCCCAGCGTTCGGCCCTCATACTCGCCATTATTCATCGGTCCTCCTGTAATAAGAATAGAAGGAATATCAGCACTGGCGGCACCCATCAATTGAGATGGAGTAACTTTATCGCATCCCCCAATTAATACAACCCCATCAATAGGCTGTGCACGTATCATTTCCTCTGTATCCATTGCAGCTAGATTTCTATAAAGCATTGTGGTTGGGCTAGTATTTATTTCACCCAAAGATATAGTAGGAAATTCTAAAGGGATTCCGCCAGCCATTAGAACGCCGTTTTTAATAGCAGTAATTAAAGGTTCAATATGGGAATGGCACCGATTGATTTCACTCTTTGTATTGCAAATGCCAATAACCGGTTTATTAAAATCCTCCGGGTCATATCCCAGATGTCTATTAAAGGCTTGTCTAATAAACTGGCTAAACCCTTTATCTCCATAAGAGGTCAATTTCTTCTTTTTAATTTCTTCTGTCATGATCTTATTCTCCTTTTTTATAGAATTTTAGTTCTATTAATCTTGTCTGTAGATTTTCGTTGGTGAAATCTACAGTCTGAGTTATTCCGGGGAGCTCTCGGCGGTCTGTTCCTGCAGGCTTACCTATTAATTTTCTCTCCCGATTGGTTATCATTGAGAAACTCGCATAGCATGCGGGGAAGCAAAACCATTCTTAGAATTTACAAGTCATTAGCTCCAATCTAAATTGTGCCAAAAATTAAAAACACTAATTGAAAATTATGAATATAATTATATTTTATTTTATTAGTAATTTCTATAAAATTTTATATATTATTAATGAAAGTCAATAATTCATTGACATAATTTTCAGAAATATTCTATACTTGGTATATATGATTAACTTTTTTCCATAAATAATAAACTGATTGAAATTGAAAGGGAGTGAAGAGATGTTTGAGCTTTTTGAAATCGAACAGCAGTTTCCAGATGATAGACTTACCGATATAAAAGGGAAAATTCATAGTGAACTAAATCAATACCTGCGTACTGAACATTTGCCTAAAGGAGCAGAGATTGCGATTACAGCCGGGAGCAGGGGAATATCAAATATCGTACTAATTCTTAAAGAAACGGCAACTTTTTTAAAAAATTTAGGGTATAGGCCGTTTCTGGTTCCTGCAATGGGCAGCCATGGGGGGGCGACAGCAGAAGGCCAGGTAGAGGTGCTTAAACATTTGGGCATTACTGAAGAAACAGTTGGTGCAGAAATCCGTTCTTCCATGGACGTTGAGCTTTTGGGACATACACCAAAAGGGCAGCCGGTTTATATGGATAAAATCGCGTATCATGCTGATGGAATCCTGGTTATTAACCGAATTAAAGCACACACAGCTTTTAGAGGAAGAGTGGAAAGCGGCTTGAGCAAAATGGTCACAATTGGCCTGGGGAAGATTAAGGGAGCTTCTTTTGTTCACAGTGATGGCGCTTTAAAGATGGCAGAAAATATTGAAGAAGTTTCATCTTTTGCTCTTCAACATAGTCCAATTTTAATGGGATTGGCCATTATCGAAAATGGATATGATGAAACGGCTGATATAGCAGGTGTAACAGTGGAAAGCTGGCATTCCAAGGAAGAGGAACTTCTTCATTATTCTAAGTCCATGATGCCGAGCCTGCCAGTCAATAATATTGACCTTCTGCTGGTTGAAGAAATGGGTAAGTGCTTTAGCGGTACGGGAATGGACCCTAATATTATCGGAAGATGGCGAATTGATGGGGTAGAGGAACCGAAATTTCCTGCTGTAAGCAAACTGGCGGTTCTGGACTTGGCAGAAAGGTCCTTTGGCAACGCTCAAGGAATTGGATTGGCTGATTTTACAACACAAAGATTGGTGGATAAAATGGACCGCAAATCTACATACACAAATGCACTAACAGCCACATATTTAAGGCGCGCGATGCTGCCAATGATTTATGATACAGAAAAAGAAACAGTAGAAACAGCCATTTACAGCCTAGGTCCGAAAATTGACAAGGGGACTATTAAACTTGTCCAAATTCCTAATACACTCCATTTAAATCGAATATTTGCAACTTCTCCCGTTCTAGAGGAGTTAAAGAGATCAAATCGTAAGTTTACTATAAAAGGTTCTCATCAGCTGACATTTGACGAGAGCGGTGACATATTAAAGAAATTGACTGTCCACCAGTATAGTTAACTAGGAGGTTAACATGGAAAACACTATTAATCTTCAAAAAGCTGCTCTTGTTATAGATCCTTCAGATAATGTGGCGGTTGCCCTCACTGACCTGAAAAAAGGGGAAATGTGTTTTTTGCGCTTCAGTGACAAAGAGGAAGAGGTAACGCTCCTTGAAGATATAGCTTTTGGCCATAAACTGGCAATCTTTGATATTGAAAAAGATGAAAGCGTTTTAAAGTATGGTGAGGAAATTGGAAAAATGTTGGTCAGTGTTCAAAAGGGAGCTTATATTCATAACCATAATATGTACTGTGAAAGGGGTATGAAATCATAATGGCAGATACATTTATGGGATTCAGGAGAAAAAATGGAACTGTAGGCGTCCGTAATCAAATAGCCATTATCCCATCTGTTTTTTGCTCGGCAAAAGTGGCAGAAAGAATAGCTTATCAGGTGCCAGGCAGCGTATATTTTAGGCACCCAGTGGGATGCAGCCAGGTTGGGGAGGATTTAGAGGTTACTGCTAAAACGCTAATAGCGATTGGGAAAAATCCCAATTTTGCCGGAGTTGTAGTGGTAGGTTTGGGATGTGAAAGATTTTCTCCCTATGAATTAGCAGAAGGGATTGCTCCAGCAAATAAAATGCTGGAAACAGTCATTATTCAAACGGAAGGAGATTCTCTGGCAGCGATTCAAAAAGGAAGCAAGATTGCACGGGAAATGCAGCAAATTGCCTCCGGGCAGGTTCGTGAGGAGGTTCCTGTAAGTGAATTAATGATCGGACTTAACTGCGGGGGTTCTGATATGACATCCGGATTAATTGCAAATCCAGCTTTGGGCATAGCTTCGGATAAACTTGTGTCACAGGGAGGCTCTTCAATATTAAGTGAAATTACAGAATTAATCGGAACAGAGGATATCTTGGCAAGAAGAGCGATTAATGAAAATGTAGCAAAGGAAATTAGGGAAACGATTTATCGTACAGAAGAAAAACTAAGAAGACAGACACAGAACTCAAGCAATAAAGACAGAACCCACTTAATTTCTACAGGAAACTATGCTGGCGGATTATCAAGCGTCGTTGAGAAGTCTCTTGGCAGCATGAAAAAGTCCGGCAATTCTCCCTTTTCAGGTGTCATTCAATATGGGCATCAGCCAGATAAAAAAGGGTTATTTTTACTTGATTCTCCTGGCCACGATGGTGAAGTATCAACAGGGGAAGCGGCAGCAGGAGCCCAAATTATTCTATTCCCAACCGGAAGGGGAACACCTACAGGGTTTCCAGGTGTGCCAGTAATAAAAATCACAGGCAATCCGAAAACCTACACAAAAATGAGGGAAAATATCGATATTAACGCAGGCCAAGTTTTAACTGGTGAAAAGTCATTAGAACAAATGGGAAATGAAATTTATCAGGAGATTTTAGAGGTAGCTTCCGGGAAGCATGTAAAAGCAGAAGTTCTGGGTCATGATGAACAATTCTGTGTAACTAGGCTGCCATAATTAAGAATAGCAATAATTTAGTAAAGGCATGTGAAAGCTCATTGTTAATTGGAGTTGGATGAACAGGCAGGTTTAACAGGGCCTAAAATTAATAGTAGGGGATTAAAGAAAGGCGGTTTTTTAATGGAACTTAATCTAGCAGGAAAAGTAGCATTGGTTATTGCATCAAGCCAGGGGTTAGGAAAAGCGATAGCATCAGAATTGGCCAAAGAGGGTGCCAACGTCATGCTTACGAGCCGAAATGAAGATAAGCTTCAAACAGCAAGAGAAGAGCTTGATAGATTGGGTAAAGGGAAAATATCCTATTATCCTTGCGATATAACAAAACCTGAGGAGATAGAGGCCCTTATCCGAAAAACAAAAGAAGAATTAGGAAAGATTGATATTCTGGTCAATAATGCAGGCGGACCTCCAGGGGGGACGTTTGAGAAATTTAACGACGAAGATTGGCAAAACGCATTTGAATTAAATCTGCTAAGCTATGTTAGGCTGATCAGGGCTGCCCTTCCTGACTTAAAGAAAGATGGGGGACGAATTATCAATATTGCTTCATCCTCTATTAAGACTCCAATCCCAGGTCTTATTTTATCGAATACATTCCGTTTGGGAGTTGTCGGACTTGCAAAAAGCCTGGCAGAAGAGCTGGCACCTTATAATATCCTGGTAAACACTGTAGCTCCTGGCAGAATTGCGACTGATCGGGTAGCTTTTCTGGATCAAATGAAAGCGGAAAATCAGGGGAAAACACGCGAGGAAGTTGAAGAAGCCTCTAAGAAGACGATTCCTTTAGGACGCTATGGCCATCCGGAAGAATTTGCAAAGGTAGTTGCCTTCCTGGCTTCAGATGCAAGTTCGTTTGTTACCGGTACTTCTCTCTTGGTTGACGGTGGAATGGTAAAAGCCATCTAATATTGGAATATAAAGTTCAATAATCAGTTTTTCAAGGAAGTGAATATTTTTGAGTATTATTTTTAAAGAAAACGAAGAAACGGCTATTTTACAGCTTTATAGGGAAAATGGCTATAATGCGCTGGACTATGAAACTTTCTTGCAGCTGCATGATTCACTCATAAAAATTAAGGAATCTGATTCATATAAAACAGTCATTATTACAGGCTCAGGCTCTATTGCTTTTACTGCAGGGGCAGATTTAAAAGAAAGGATAAACATGGGCCCCCAGGAGGTACAGGATTATCTGGACAAAGCCAGACAAACTTATCGTGAAATTGAAAGTCTCCCTCAGCCTGTTATTTCGGCAGTAAACGGTTTATGCATTGGCGGAGGATTGGAAATGTCTCTTGCCTGTGATCTAAGAATAGCAGCTTCCCATAGCTTATTCAGTCTTCCCGAAGTCAAAATTGGAATTATCCCTGGTGTGGGAGGAACACAAAGACTTTTAAGAGCAGTCGGTGAATTGCACGCAAAAGAGCTTATCTTTACCGGCAAGAAGATAACCGCAGAGAGGGCTTTATCCATCGGTTTGATCAGTGAGGTTGTTGAAGGAAGACCAGTTTTGGAAAGGGCTTTGGAAATTGCAGAAGAGATAAATCAGAATGCGCCGCTGTCACTAAAAGAATCAAAAGCTGCCATCAATTTTGGACGCAGCGTCACACTTGAAGAGGGGCTTTTTTATGAAGCTGAAGCATATGGAAGAGTGCTGAATACTGAAGACCGAAATGAGGCACTTGCTGCTTTCAGGGAAAAGCGGAAACCAGTTTTTAAAGGCAGATAAAGATCGGTTATATGTCTGCTTTACTCTTTGAAGAACGGAGGCATTATTTTGAAAGAATTAAAACTGCCGAATGTTGAATTATCTGAAAAAACCGAATATTTACGTAAGGAAATACGAGAGTTTTTAAGTATGGAGAGAAGCCGAGGGAGCTTTGAACCAAAATGTGATACATGGCTTGGCGGTTATTCAGCTGAATTTAGCCGTAAGATTGGTGAACAAGGCTGGCTTGGAATGACATGGCCAAAAAAATATGGAGGTCATGAACGATCAGCATTAGAACGATTTGTTGTGACCGAAGAGCTATTGGCAGCTGGTGCACCTGTTGCGGCACATTGGTTTGGAGATCGTCAAACGGGACCTTTATTGCTGCGCTATGGAACAGAAGAACAAAAGCAGCGCTTTTTACCTTTGCTTGCCAAGGGTGAAATCTTTTTTGCAATAGGGTTAAGTGAACCTAATTCCGGTTCAGACCTTGCTTCAGTTTCCACAAAGGCTAAAAAATCAGGTAATAAATGGATTATAAATGGCAGCAAAATATGGACCAGCGGAGCCCATCACGCCCATTATATGATCACTTTAGTGCGAACTGCCCCTTTAGGAGAGAAAAAACATGAAGGATTAAGCCAAATACTGCTTGATCTATCAGCTCCAGGCATTACAATCCGCCCAATACACCTAATGACGGGAGAACATCATTTTAATGAAGTCATAATGGAAGATGTTGAGGTATCAGAGGACATGATTATAGGGGAGGAAGGTGGAGGCTGGAAACAGAGTCTGGCAGAACTGGCATATGAACGCAGCGGTCCAGAACGGTTTATGAGTACATACCCTCTTTTGGAAGAATTAGTGAGGAAGCTTTCAGATTCTGACAGTGATTATGCAAAGATTGCGGTTGGACGGCTTGTTTCAAGGCTATGGACCCTCCGAAAGATGTCTTTAGGTGTCGCTGGTATGCTGGAACAAGGAAAATCACCGGAAATAGCGGCCGCACTTGTTAAGGATTTAGGAACAGAATATGAAAACGAGATTATCAAAATTGCACGGCTCCTGATCCCAAGCCACCCTTCTGTAACAGCTGATTCCAATTTTGATGCCTTATTGGCTCAGGCTATTCTTCATGCACCAGGGTTTACTTTACGAGGAGGAACAACAGAAATTCTGCGCGGAATTATTGCAAGGGGGTTAGGTGTTCGATGAGTGAGATAAGGTCAATGCTGGAGGATACCGTTAGCAAGGTATTAAGGGACCTATGTACGAAGGAGTTAATATTAGCAGCAGAAAAAGGTGAATTTCCTGAAACACTGTGGGAGACACTTGGAGAGCTTGGTGTCAATGCAGTTGGCATTCATGAAGAGAAAGGCGGGTCCGGCGGAGATTTAGGCGACTTTATGGCTTTGCTTAAGATTGTTGGGTATTATGCTGCTCCTGTGCCCTTGGCAGAACATTTTCTCTCTAATTACGCTTTGTCAGAATGTGGGTTGCCTGTTACTAATACTATTAGTACATTTTCTTTTGAAAACGAAATTGATTTTGATAAAACCGATTCAGGATGGATACTATCGGGGATAGCTAAACATGTCCCTTGGGCCCGAAACGCCAAAACGATTACGATCTTAGGTAAAACCTTTGATAATCAATATAAAATTGCCAATGTTCGCCTGGAGGAATGTCAGGTCCGCAATCATGAAAATTTAGCTGGAGACCCTCGTGATGAAGTGATGATGAATCATATCCTCTTGGGTGATAATGAAGTAACGGCCATAGATCATAGTATAGCAGGACAAATTCTTGACTTGGCTACTCTGACGAGAGTTATGCTTATGACGGGTTCTATGGAAAGAACGTTGGGGTTATCGGTTACTTATACAAAAGAAAGAACACAATTCGGCCGTCCAATTGGCAAATTTCAGGCTGTTCAGCAGAAGCTTGCTATTTTGGCTGGAGAAACAACAGCATCAATGGCTGTTGCAGATTTTATTATCACAAATATTGATGCCGGGATCAGTACCGAAGAAGCTTCAATGGCGAAAATCCAGCTTGGTGATGCAGCACAGGAAGGGTCACGTATTGCCCACCAGGTACATGGGGCGATGGGGTTTACAGATGAACACCCGCTTCACCAAAGTACACGGCGATTATGGGCCTGGCGTGATGAATACGGAATGGAGAGTATGTTAGCCAAGAAACTTGGGGAAAAGATCCTAAGTCATCCGCAAGACCTATGGGGATTTATTACAAAACCCGCGAAGGCTACGGCAGATAAAAGGTAAAAAATCAGGTCCCTGTTGATGGGACCTGATTTTTTATATTGCTCCATCCAATAAGTAAGGCTGAGTCTCCCGAATAAATTTGACGAAATTATCGATGGCACCTGTCATTATTAAATCTTTTTGGTATATTAAATTTGAATACCTCATAATTTGAGGGAAATCTTCTACTTTAACCAGCTTTATTGTTCCGTTCTCAAGCTCACTCTGGACAGAGATTTGGGGCAAGATTGAAATCCCCATATTGATTTCAATCATTTTTTTTACTGCATTAATATCATTCAGCTCCATGCCGGTTTTAATCGTATAGCCCATATTGGTAAAGGCACCTTGCACCTGTGGCCAGAAGCTTGATTTTTTGCCGTAAACAATAAATTCTTCCTGAACAATGTCTTCAATTGAGACACTTTTTGAATCAGCCAGGGGGTGATGCGGTGAAACAACAAAAACAGCAGGATCCTGCCCAATTAGTTCACTATGTAGAAAGTCGTCGCTAAAGTCCGGGGTACTAGTTCTGGCAATGGCAAAATGAACCTCCCGGTTATAAACCATTTCAATCATTTTAGGCGTAAATTCAGTATGCAAAATGATGTCTACAGAAGGATACATATGGTTGAAATTTTCAAGGATTTTAGGCAAAATCCAATAACAAAATGAATGGGATGTGACCAAAGATAACGAACCTGAATGGCCCTGCTTATAATCGGCCAATGAATCTTCAGCCTCACGGACAAGGGAAAGGATTTGCGTGGAATATTGGTATAAAATTTTCCCGGCATCCGTTAAATTGCCCATCGCTTTATTTTTTCGGTTGAATAACTGCAAACCCAAATCTTCCTCCAAGCTTTTGATGTGAGCGCTTACAGTAGGCTGTGAAATAAAAAGCTCCTTAGCTGCATTTGAAAAATTTTTATGTTTATATATTGTATTAAAAACCTCTAACTGTTTGATATCCATTTTAATTGTCACCTCAGTGTCATAATTATAGTATTTTTCTATCTTTTTATATATTATATCAGTTTTATAAATACTTTCATAGTGCAATAATGCTTATTTCTATGCAAAATAAATATTTGTTTTATAACATTAAAAAAATTCAGAAAAGTATAGACGTTTTTTATTGGATCCAGTATCCTAATAGTAGATATTAAAAAATTTGGCTGTTAACGTTCATGGTTGATATTTGACTTGTTAGATTGAACCTGAAGCGGGAAATCCTTGAAAATGCATTCAGTTCAAGGAGCGGATTTAATGTTCTGCGGTATAAGCGATTCAAAGGGATAAGACCTTGCTTGCTTATAGCTTGGAGACTCTCCGGGCCTGCACGCGGTTCGCTGGGCTTCTTAAGCAGAAATAACCCCGAAAGTTCAACAGAGCCAAACATTAAAGGGAGGAGGGGGACGAATTAAAACAATGACAGTTGCCAGTGATATTTTAAGAGAGCTTGAGACTCTTTCGAGTGAGGAATTAAATCAGGTATCCCATGTTATTAAGGCGCTTAAAGGAGCAAAAGAAGAACTCCATTATACTGGCAGATTATTAGGAATTGGTTTTGAAGAGAATGGCGAAATGAGTATGAAATTGGGTATGCAGAATGCCAATACATATGATGTTGCCCAGGGAGGAGCCCTCTATACATTGGCAGATGTATCTATTGGTTTTCACATAATGACTAAGATACCAAAAGATTCCCAAGTCTACACTTTGGAACTCAAAATGAATTATATTAGGCCTGGCAAAGGAAAAAAGCTGTTTGCAAAACCAGTATTAATTCATTTAGGGAAAAGCACAGTTGTTTCAGAGTGCAGGATTATAGACGAAAAAGATCAAACAGTGGCAATTGCTTTAGGCACATTTTTTTTAAAAAATGACCGCCAGCGTAAAGCGAGTACCTGTAGTGAAGATCAACAATCAAGGTAGCAGAGCCTAAAAAATGAAAAAGTTAACTAAGGAGGAATTATAATGACAGTAAAATTTGATGAAGGTTTGCAAGTGCGGCGTGAAGTATTAGGAGCTGAGTATGTTGATAACTCCATAAAAAATGCAACAAGTTTTACAAAGCCTCTCCAGGAATTAGTTACTGAATATTGCTGGGGAGAAATCTGGACTAGAGATGGTTTGCCTAGAAAGACGAGAAGCATCATTAATTTAGCTATGTTAACGGCATTAAATCGCCCGCATGAATTAAAGCTCCATTTACGCGGTGCCATTAATAATGGAGTAACAAAAGAAGAGATCCAGGAAATATTTTTGCAGACTGCCATCTATTGCGGCGTGCCTGCATCACTTGATAGTTTTAAGGCAGCTCAAGAAATATTTAAGGAAATGGAAATAGAAGAATAATAGTTATCCTCTTTTCACTGAAACACCATTCTAGAAGGTTAGAATTGGAATGGTGTTTTTTAAATACAGTTAATTTTTATTGAATATTTAGATAATTTATACTATTATAAAAGTAAAGGTGTCGACAGCCGACAGATCTGAAAACATGGACAACGAAAGGGGGGCAAATGTGAATCAAAAACCACTTGAAAAGGCACTTCCGTTTTACCTCCAAATTCAGCAAACCATAAAAGAACGAATTTGGCACGGAGAATATAAGCCAGGAGACCGTCTGTATGAAGCTCAGCTTGCCAAGCAATTCTCAATCAGCCGCAGCCCTGTAAGAGAAGCGATTCGAACTTTGATTAATGAGGGTCTTTTGATCATGGATGAAAAGTCGCAAATAACTGTATATAAGCCTGTTTTAAAGGATGTAAAAGATATATATGGCTGCAGAATTGCTCTTGAATCCGCTGCTGTAGCTCTTGCAGCACAACGGGCAACAGAGTCACAAATAGCTGAACTTGAAAGAATTTTAGCCGAAACGGAAACTTCGATCGAAAAAAATGATAAGGAAGAAATCGTTAAATGGAACACAAAGTTTCATGAACAAATTATCTTAATTAGCGGAAATGTAAGATTAAAGAAACTGGTGGATGAGCTTCATTCATTAACCTATTATTATAGGCTTTTGAATATCGAGGGTAACGAACGAGGCCGCATTATTCTAAAAGGACACAAAGATATCTTTAAAGCGATTAAAGAGAGAGATCCTGAAAAAGCATCGGAGAGCTTAAAGGAACATAAGCAAATGGATTTAAAGAATCTAATTGAACTTATTGACGGAAAAGGGGAGATAAGATGAGGATAGTTGATGCGGAGGTTTTAAGTGAAAGCGTTGCCAAGCTTTGCTGGGAAGCCTGTTACTATTTGCCAGAGGATGTTTTGGCAGGGTTTAGGCGTGCCGAAAAAACAGAGGCTTCTCCTATTGGCAAGTCCATTCTTCAACAGCTGATGGAAAATGCAGATGAAGCCAAAAATAATCATATGCCTTATTGCCATGATACGGGGATGGCAGTGGTTTTTGTAGAAATAGGGCAGGATGTGCATATTACAGGCGGCAATTACCTCGATAGCATCCAAGATGGCGTAAGGACTGGATACAGAGAGGGCTATCTAAGGAAATCGGTTGTAGGTGATCCTCTGCTGCGCGTTAACACAGGAGATAACACACCAGCTGTGGTACATACGGAGATAGTACCAGGTGATCAGATAAAAATTACTGTTCTGCCAAAGGGCGGCGGCAGTGAAAACATGAGTGCCATGAAATTTCTGCTCCCAGGGGAAGGCGTTGAAGGAGTAAAGAAGTTTGTTTTGCAGACGATCAAAGATGCTGGAGGTAAGGCTTGCCCGCCAGTCGTTGTAGGGGTGGGAATAGGAGGAAGCTTTGATAAAGTGACTTCCCTGGCCAAGCATGCGGTATTAAGAGAAATTGGCGTTCATCACCCTGATCCACATATCGCACAGCTGGAAGAGGAATTGCTAGAAGCTATTAATGATACTGGAATTGGACCTCAAGGCCTCGGAGGGACCAGTACAGCTCTTTGGGTGCCGATAGAAACCTATGCATGCCATATTACGGCATTGCCGGTTGCAGTAAATATACAATGCCATGCTGCAAGAAAGAAATCAGTAATTATCTGAATAAATAGATAGGAGGGTTTAAAATGCCAGAATACAGGCTGCAGACACCTATTACCAAGGAAGATATAAAAAAATTAAAAATCGGCGATACGGTTCTCCTATCAGGAACCATTTACATGGCTAGAGATGCTGCACATAAAAGAATGGTAGAGCTGCTTGAGAACAATGAGCCTTTGCCAGTTAACTTGAAAGGGGAGATTATCTTTTATGCCGGTCCATGTCCTCCAAAACCAGGACAGGTAATTGGCCCGGTAGCGCCGACAACAGCATTTAGAATGGATCCGTATGCACCTGCCATGTACGAATATGGGGTTGTAGGAACAATCGGCAAAGGGCCAAGAAGGGATCTGGTCAAAGAAGCGTGCAAGAAATATGGTGCCATTTCATTTGCAGCTATAGGCGGATTATCCACCATTTTAAGCAGGAGAGTTAAAGCAGTTCAAGTAGTTGCATATGATGATCTGGGTCCAGAAGCAATCCGAAGATTAGAAGTACAAGATTTTCCGCTGCTTGTGGCATATGACTCAAACGGTGAGGACTTATACCAGCAGGAAATAGCAAAATATGAAAATTATAACCAAAAAACAAACAAAGGAGCTGTATGACGATGAAAAAATATGAAATAGCCGTAATACCTGGAGATGGAATTGGAAAAGAAGTAGTGCCTGTATCATTAAAAGTATTAGAGACGGTTGCAGAAGTGCATGGAGGATTAAAATTTGATTTTCAATCCTTTCCATGGAGCAGCGAATATTATATCGAACACGGAAAGATGATGCCGGAAGATGGTTTAGGTACACTAAAAAACTTTGATTCTATTTTTCTTGGTGCCATTGGCAACCCAGCTATAGTACCAGACCATATTTCTTTATGGGGTCTGTTAATTAAAATCAGAAGAGAATTTGAACAGTCGATTAATATTCGCCCTGCAAAATATTTTAAAGGCTTAAAATCGCCGTTAGTTAACCCTAATGATTTTGATTTAATCGTAGTAAGAGAAAACAGCGAAGGTGAATATAGTGAAGTAGGAGGCAGAATTCACAAAGGTGAGGATGAACTTGCCATCCAGAATGCTGTTTTTACAAAGAAAGGGACAGAACGGGCAATGCGATATGCCTTCGAACTTGCAAAGAAAAGAAGAGGGCATTTAACATCAGCCACCAAGTCTAATGGTATTTTCCATTCCATGCCTTTCTGGGACGAAGTCTTTAATGATGTTAAGGGAGATTATCAGGATGTCCAGACAGCATCTTATCATATTGATGCACTTGCTGCATTTTTTGTTACCCGTCCGCAAATATTTGATGTAATTGTGGCGAGCAACCTGTTTGGTGACATTTTAACCGACATTGGAGGAGCAATTATGGGCAGCATTGGAATTGCACCAGCTGCGAACATCAATATTAATGGAAAATATCCATCCATGTTTGAGCCTGTCCACGGTTCTGCTCCTGATATCGTTGGCAAGGGAATAGCTAATCCAATTGGACAAATTTGGACTGCCAAAATGATGCTGGATCACTTCGGTGAAGAGGAACTTGGTAAAAAGCTTCTTGATGTAATTGAGGACGTTACAAATGACGGTTTTAAAACACCGGATATTGGGGGAACATCATCCACTGAAGAGGTTGGAGATGAAATATGCAGAAGGCTTAAAAAGGCGGTTTCTGTGTAACTCTTACTTATATAATATTTATAAAAAGGGATCCCAGCAGCGAAATGAACTGGGATTCTTTTTTTGTCTTGATAAATATTTCTTTTCGTATAGATTGTTGTTTTTGCTTAAGAACTCTGCCCGTTGATTTCAGCACGAGGCACTCAGCGAACCACGGGGCTACCGGGAGCCTCCTCGACGCTCTGCGTCTGCGGGGTTTCCCTTGGAACGCTACTCCCGTAGGACGTTGAATAAGCTTCTTCGAACGGACACCTCGTCGTAAGAAAATGTGGCAGCATTTTCGAGGATCTCGCGCCTTCCGCTCCAATCAACTCAGTGATTAAAATTGGTTTGAAAGCAACAAACTTTGGGAAAACAGCGTTATTCTAAAATCAGAAGCAGACCGATAACATCTTCCGCGTCTAGATCATGTTAAATGAAACTGTCTATTAACCAAGACATTTATCAAACTCAAAAATAGCTGAAACAAAAACAACCGCTGCCAATTTAGCAGCGGTTGTTTTTCTCTTTTCCCTTTGTAAATGGGGATTCTATTATTTACTTTCAGCGTCTTCAATAATATCTTTGCCGATGACTTCTGCATATTCATCATAAACTGGTGCAAGAGCTTTTTTGAATGCTTCGATTTCAGCATCTGAAAGCTCATTGATTTCAACTTGCCCATTTTCTTTTAATTTTGCCAAAGCATCGTCATTAAGCTGTTTAGCCGATTCTCTTGCAAGCTTGGTTCCTTCGTCAACACCTTTTTGTACAACCGCTTTTGTTTCTTCGTTCAGACTATCCCAAAACTTAGTGTTAGTAAGCAATGCATAGTCAACACGAGTATGGCCCATAATGGTCATATACTTTTGAACTTCGTCAAACTTCTTGGATTCAATGTTGCTGAATGTGTTTTCTTGGCCGTCAACAGTTCCCTGCTGAAGAGCAGTGTATAATTCACCAAATGGAATGGAGGCAGACCCTGCTCCTAACTCATCATATAACGCCTCAAGTAATTGGCCACCTTGCGTACGGATTTTCATGCCTTTCAAATCTTCTGGTTTAGTAATTGGTTTTTTATCATTAGTCATGTGCTTGGCGCCATTTGGCCACATCGCCTGTCCCAGCACGCCATCTTTTTCTAAGCGCTGAAAGATTTCTTTTCCTTTTTCTCCATCCCAGAAAGCATTAGCTGCTTCATCAGTTTCAAAAAGGAAAGGCATTGCAGGGATATTGAACCCAGGATCGTTACCAACTAGCTTAGACATATCTGGCAGGATAAATTGGACGTTATCGGCAACTAAGTTCTGATACTCGTCTTTGTCGCCAAATAAAGAGCTATTAGGATAAACCTGAACTTTTATTTTGCCGCCAGACTCTTCCTCAATTACCTCTTTCATTTTTAAGGCACCTTGGTGCTTTGGCGTATTTTCAGCTACGACGTGAGAAATTTTAATGGTTATCTCTTGAATTCCGTCACTCTCCGCTCCGCCGCCTGAGCTTGATCCTTCAGTCTTTTCAGAATTACCGCAGGCTGCCAGGGCGAACATCAATACCAGAGTCAGAGCCGCCAGGAACAGTTTTTTCATTTTCATCATTTAAAATCCCCCTTTGTAATAGATAGGTTGAGACAAATTTATTTATCTCTGTATGGTCAGCTTCTTTGTCCAATGCACTGCTAGCTTCACTGAATCTTTGGTATATGAATTGAGGCAATGAGGTAGCAGCATTTGCATCTTTGAAAAGCTGGTTTGCCATTCCTATGTCTTTTTTTATTAGTTCAAGAGAAAATCCCGAGTTATACGCTTCTGTCAATATGAAGTTTGGAAACTTATATTCTGTAGAACCGCTTCTTCCGGTACTTTGATTGATCACATGGATGGCTTTTTCCGGCTCTACACCAAAGTTCTCCAATAATTGAACAGCTTCGCATGATGCTAAAAGATGGGTAGCAGATAAGTAGTTATTGATTGCTTTAATTAAGTGGCCGCTTCCAGAAGGTCCAACTAATGATATGTTGCTGCCCATGGCCTCTAGCAAACGCTTACATTTCTCGAAATGTATTGCTCTTCCTCCGGCCATAATGGTTAACGTCCCATCAACCGCTTTTTTGACTCCCCCGCTAACAGGAGCATCAATAAAACCTATATTGTATTGCTCCAGCTTTTTATGATTTTTTCTAGTATCTGCGGGATAAGAACTGCTCATATCAATGATCATGAGGGCATCCTGATTTGTCTGGTTTCCGGAGGTGCTGACAGCTATGATCTCTTCCAGTATTTTATTTACGATAACAGAAGAAGGAAGCATCAGAATAATACATTGCACTTGGTGAATCCAATCTTGTATATTGCCGGTATGGCCGCCAGATGCCCGATGTTCTTCTAATGCGTTTTCACTTACATCTGCCCCAAAAACATTATAGCCTTTTTCCAAGAGGTTTTTTGCCATTGGCAATCCCATTTTTCCAAGCCCGATAAAACCAATATTTTTAATCATAAAGGAAAAACTCCTTTAAGCTCCTTATGTAAAGAGCCACCCTGCTTTCTTCTTGGATCAAGAGCATCATTTTTCAAAAACCCTTCGGATCTCTTATGACAATGTATGAAGAATTTTTCGTTTAATGCTAAAGTCCTATTTTTTAATACCACCTTTCGACCTCCTTTTTGGATTTTGGATACAAAATAAATTCTGACAAGGTGTTAATACAGGCTGATGAAAATAGTATAACAAAACAGTTGAATATTGTGAATACACAAAAAATAATAAAAAAATAAAATTTTCTGTTTATTTTTATTTTCATTTCTTGTATATTGAAAAAGAAACCAAGCACGGATTGGATACAATCCAAAAAAAGGAGTTGATTTGTATGAAGCTCTTTAAATGGCTCGATCGCATCGAAGAAGGAGCAGCTGGATTGCTATTTATTGGAGGAGTAGTGGTAAGTTTATATGGTGTATTTACTAGATATGTTCTTAATGCACCACAGGCATGGGTAACAGAGATTTTCGAATTTCTGCTGGTTTGGGCCATATTTATCGGTTTTGGAATGGCCTTAAAAGACAATCGCCATATTCAAGTAGAGTTATTGTTTGATTTGCTGCCAAAAGGAGTAAAAAAGATCGTTGCCGGTATTAGTAATATAATAGGAGCGGGGTTCTCCTTTTATCTCGCTTTTTCATCCCTGGAATTGATAACGCTTTCAAAGGAGCAGGGGATTACTACCATCGATGTTGGTATTCCAATCTGGATTACCTATCTGGTTCTGCCAGTGGGCATGAGTTTACTGGGATTGTACTTTATTGTGAAGTCTTATCGTGCATTTACAGGAGATAAACGTGAAATCACAGGAGAACTTGAACATCTCTATGAAGAGATGCAGGAATTAAACAAAGAAACTGAGCAGAAGGGAGTAGGAGCATGAGTCCGGTTTTAGTGTTATTTTTGGTGTTTGCCGTTTTGTGTCTTATTCGAGTCCCGATTGCAGTCAGCTTGGGGTTATCCAGTATCGTCGCTCTTTCAATGATCGATTTTACACTCTATACTGTCATCCAAAAAATGTTTAACTCTTTAAACTCCGCAACACTAATGGCTATTCCAGGATTTGTATTTGCCGGAATCATCATGTCAAAAGGCGGTATATCCTTTCATTTGATTGAAGCTCTAAAATCATGGGTGGGCCATATTCGCGGAGGACTTGCGGTTGTAACCATCCTTGCATGCATGATTTTTGCAGCTATCTCCGGTTCAAGCCCTGCTACAGCCGCTGCCATCGGAAGCATCATGATTCCCGGAATGGTGAAAGCAGGCTATAGCAAGCGTTATGCGATGGGGTTAGTTGCAGCTGCAGGAACGCTAGGAATCCTGATTCCGCCGTCAATCCCTTTGATCATCTACGCATCGGTTGCGGAAGAATCTGTTGGAAAGCTGTTTGCCGCAGGAATAATCCCTGGCTTATTGCTGGGAGGTATTTTGCTGGTTTCCGCAATCGTGAATGCAAGAATAAATAATTATGGTAAATTGCCAAAGCAGCCAATGGATGTTCGCTGGAAAAAAACTTATAAAGCTATTTGGGGATTCCTTCTTCCGGTAATTATTCTAGGAGGGATTTATAGCGGAATTGTAACACCGACTGAAGCTGCCTTTGTTTCATGCTTCTATGGAATCATTGTTTCAGTATTTATTTATAAAGAAATGTCATTTCCTAAGTTTAGGGAAGTGCTTAAGGAATCAATCAATATTACTTCAATGATTTTCTTAGTTATTGCTTCTGCTATGATATTCGGAATGTTCTTAACGACTGAACAGGTTCCGCAAAGTTTTGCAGCTTGGATTGAAGAAAGCACAACGAACAAATGGATCTTTATGATTGGTGTCAATTTAATGTTCTTCGTACTGGGAATGTTCCTGGAAGCTGTAGCAATTATCTTGATTACACTGCCAATCCTTCTTCCGGTTTTAGTGATGTTTGATATTAATATTATCCATTTTGCGATCATCATGACCATTAATATGGAATTGGCAATGATTACACCTCCGGTAGGATTAAATCTATTCGTTGTGAGCGGGATAACAAGAGAGAAAGTAGGGGAAGTGGTAAGAGGGGTTCTTCCTTTCTTTGCACTCATGCTGATTGCACTTATTTTTATTGTAATCTTCCCGCAAATTTCACTATTTTTAGCAAAATAATTCTTGGCAGTTTACATAATGTCTAAGGAGTTTTCAAATGAACCAAGTTAAAGAGTTTCATACACTGCAGGAAAAAGTCACAGATATGATTAGAGAGTCCATATTCACGCATATATATAAACCAGGGGAAAGATTGATACAAGATGAATTGGCTGCAAGGTTTGGCGTAAGCAGGATGCCTGTAAGGGAGGCGCTTCGCTGTCTGGAGAGAGAAGGGCTAGTGGCATTTCTACCCCATAAAGGGGCCCAGGTAATTGGCTTCAGAAGGGAAGATATAGAAGAATTATATTATCTGAGGGCACTCCTGGAAGGCATTACAGTCCAAAAATCTATGAATTTTCTTACTAAAAAGGATAGGGCAGAACTAAACACACTGGTTGGAAAAATGGATCAGGATATTGATAACAATGATATGGATTCCTTTATCACCCATAATCATCAGTTTCACCTGCTGCTTCAAAAGGGGTGCAATTGGAAAAAAATAAAATTGCTGACGAAGGAATTTATTGAGGGTTATCCTGCACATGTTCCAAGCCTCATTCCAAAAACAATGTTTGTTTCGAATGAAGAACATAAACAAATGCTAAGAGCACTTGAATTGAAGGATCCTATTATGCTTAGGCAGCTGGTTGAAAATCACATCATGAGGGCAGGGAATGCGCTTACTCAAGTAATTGAGTAAGTTATTTCTTCACAAGAATAGGATCCAATATCCATTAAGGGGGAGTTACGATGGCACCAAAGCGTTCCTATTTATTTGTTCCAGCTATTTCTGAAAAAATGATGGGAAAAGCAATATCCAGTGAAGCAGACAGCGTTATTTTCGATTTGGAAGATGCTGTAGCCATGAATGAAAAAGAGATAGCAAGGGAAAGAGCAAAAAACTATTTACTAAATTATCCGGCTGAAAAAGACGTATATATTAGAGTCAATGATTTTACTACAGTGTATTGGAGAAAAGACATCGAGTGTGCCGTGGAATCAGGAGCGAAGGGGATTATTGTTCCGAAATCGGAAAGCGGCAGCAATATGAAAGTTATTTGCCAAACAGTGATTGAGCTGCTTGATAGAACAGGCAGAAAAGGGGAACGTTTTGAAGTACTGCCCCTTATCGAAACAGCGTCTGGCGTTCACTTTGCCTATGAAATTGCCAATTCTCATTCCTTAATCCCAAGGCTTGTGTTTGGTTCCATTGACTACTCGCTTGATATAGATTGCGAGCTTACGGATGGGGGCGAGGAGCTTTATTATGCAAGGTCACAGATTGTAAACGCATCAAGGGCAGCTGGAATTGGCAGCCCAGTAGACGCAGTATACCCGGATCTTTCTAGTGAGGATGGACTTAAGAAAGAGGCAGTCCGTGCCAGAATTTCAGGTTTTAAATCCAAGCTGGCCATCCACCCGAAACAGCTGCATGTAATCCATGAGGTCTTCACCCCGGATGAAAAAGTATTGGAAGAGGCAAGGGAAATTGTAGAAGCATTTGAAGAGGCAGAACAAAAGGGAAGTGCATCTATTTCTGTTCGAAATAAATTGGTGGATTATCCTGTATACAAAAAAGCAAAAGGGTTATTGCAGTATTCAGCTTTATAATAAGGAGAGATCTATATGGTAACCAGTCAAATTGCCAGAAATATCATCCGTACAAAATTTGGCGAAATCAGCGAAAATGCTGTTTACGAAGCAAAAAGAAGTCTATTAAACTGGCTGGGCGTTGCTATTGGGGCAGCCAATCATGAGTCGATGGACAAGGTTTTAAATGTTTCAAAATTGATGGAAAGCAGCCCGCAAGCGACCATTCTGGGAAGAAAAGAAAAGGCGGATATGCTTTTTGCTGCTTTGCTAAACGGAATGTCCTCCCACATCTATGATTTTGATGATACACTGCTTGAAACGGTCCTTCATCCTTCTTCACCTGTTTTCCCTGCTGTATTAGCTTATAGCGAATTTAAGAAAAAAACAGGGAAAGAGGTTTTAGAGGCCTTTATTATAGGGTGTGAGGTACAGGCCAGACTAGCCCTGTCTGTTTATCCTTCCCATTATTGGCGGGGGTGGCATATAACAGGCAGTGTAGGGGGAATTGGAGCCGCTGCGGCAATGGGCAAGTTATTGGAGCTGGACGAGGAAAGAACCTCCTTTGCCATTGGGATTGCCGCTACAGATCCTACCGGGTTAAGGGAAATGTTTGGAACCATGACGAAGCCTTACCATCCGGGAAAAGCGGCTATGAATGGGATGCTTGCTGCATTCATTGCAGGCGAAGGATTTACAAGTTCTAAAAAAGCATTGGAAGCAGAACGTGGGTTTATCAGCGTTTTATCTGAAGAAAATAAGTTGGAGCTTCTGACAGATAACTGGGGAGATAAATGGGAAATTGAGAAGAACAGCTATAAACCATTTGCCAGTGGAATCGTGACCCATCCTGCAATTGACGGTATAATAACAATCCAAAAAGCCCATAACTTAAAGGCTGACGATATTGCAGAAATCACAATAACTGGACACCCGCTTGTTAAAGAACTTACCGGAAAGACTAAATTTTCAACAGGGCTGGAAGGCAAGTTTAGTGTATATCATTGTGTGGCTGCAGGCTTCCTCAATCTAAAAGCAGGTGTAAATGAGTTTACGGGTGAGTTTGTAAATAAACCTGAAGTAAAGGCTTTAAGGTCTAAAATAAACTTAACAATTGATGAAAAGATAAAAGAAGATCAAGCAAAATTAACAGTGAAACTGACAGATGGAAGAGAGCTTAACCATTTTGTGGAGCATGCTATCGGAAGCAAGGATCTGCCTATGACAGATGAGCAATTAATCGAGAAGTTTAAGGACGTAACAGGAAACATTATTAATGGAGAGTCCAAAAATAGATTAATAGATTTAATTTATAGGTTTGAAGAACTGGAGGATTTGGATATCTTCTTTAATTTATGCAAACCGGTTGAAGCTGCTGGCCGAATTTAGCTTAAAGAAAGAAGGAGACTAGAATGGGTACTCCGAATACCAAGGCAAAAGTAAATTTCGTGCCAAAAGCTTCCCGGGCAATTTCTGTTCATTCTTCAAAAATCATTATGCTTTTATCGGGAATTATCTTTGCAGCAGCCATATATGCAATATTGCCTGGGGAGAATTATTCGGGAAAAGTCATGCTTGCGCTGTTGGCACTAAGTGTTTTTTATTGGACGTTCGAGCCCTTGGAACTTGGTGTTACTGCAATCTTACTGCTTGTTCTAATGTTATTGTTCAAAGTTGTTACGATGGAGATTGTCTTTAGCGGTTTTTCATCCCCAGCTATCTTTCTTATAATAGGCGGAATGATGCTTGCAGAAGGGGTAAATGATACTCCTCTTGCCAAAAGGCTGGCTTATTTTATTTTAGCGAAGTGGGCAGGTACAGCAAAAGGGCTATTAGCGAGCATCCTTATAATTCCCCAAATTCAAGCGTTTTTTATCCCAGCTGTTGCTGTAAGAGCGACTTTGTTGCTGCCGGTTGCACAAATGTCACTTGATCAAATTGGAGTGAAGGAAAATGAGAACCTTCGCAAGATGATTCTGCTGGGGGTAGCATTTGGCGGAACGATAAGCGGAACAGTAGTTATGACAGCAGCAATTGGCAATATTTTAACGGTTGAGCTTTTAAAACAATTCCTGGGGATTCAAATTACTTATATTCAATGGTTTATTTACACATTTCCCATTTGGCTTCTCCTTATTCCTGCGGCCTGGTATGTATTGATTAAATCTTTTCCCTTGCCTGAAGACCGTCAAGAATTTCACCATGTGAAAAAGGAAATGAGAAACAAATTGAAAGATATAGGTCCTATTAATCTCGCTGAAAAAAAATGTATAGGAATTTTAACGCTTATTGTTGGGCTTTGGTTTACAGAATCTTTACATGGCCTGCATCCAAGTATTCCTGCTTTAATAGGCGTCATATTGATGGCGCTGCCAGGTGTGGGCTGTTCAAAGTGGGAGAATATGGTGAAAATTAATTTCGATACTATTCTCATAATGGGAGTTACTTTATCCCTGGGCTATGGATTCAATCATTCGGGTGCCGCTGAATTAGTTGGTGGGAGTTTAAGTGCAGACTGGATCATTGATTTGCTCCGATCCCCAGTTATAGGCGTTATTTTTATTTTGTTCATCACCCAAATTTTGCATCTTGCAGTAGCAAATGTATCAACCGCTGTTGTCACTTTGATTCCAATTTTTATCGGATTATCAGCTAAAGCTGGTGCTGACCCTGTGCTTATTTGCATTACAGCCTCTCTGGCATGTTTGCACGGTTATATACTGGTTGTCGAAGCAACACCCAATATCATCGTTCACAGCACTGGCCAAATCCAACAGAAAGAGTTTGTGATACCGGGACTTCATATGACTATGATTATGATTCTGGTAACCATTTTTACAGCTGTAACATGGTGGAATTGGATCGGATTTTTATAAAAATTCAAAAAATAGCTGAAAACTATAGACATGTTAAATTGGATCCTATATCCTAAAGCTAAAATAGGAATAGGAAAGGATTTAAAAATGTCATTGAATCAGGATTTAAGAATTGAAAACAGAGATACATTGCACTTAAAAGTATGTAATGTTATTAGGGAAGCCATTATCAGAGGAGATTTTAAACCTGGAGAACGATTAAAACAGTCCGATCTGGCTGAGAAAATGGGTGTTAGCAGGATGCCTATTAGAGAGGCATTCAGAAAGTTGGAATCAGAGGGCCTTATAAGGCTTGAACCACATAAAGGGGCCGTCGTGAAATCCATTAATATTGAGGATATTGAAGAAATATATGCTTTAAGAGCTGAGCTTGAAAAAATGGCTGTGTACCAAAGTGTGGATTTGCTTACAGAGGAAGATGTAGAACAGCTTACTTTTCTGGTAAATGAAATGGAAAGAACAGATGACGTTGATACTTTTATTCAATACAATATTGAGTTCCATCGAATGCTGGTAAAACGGTGTAAGTGGGAACGGCTGAATTCATTTATTGGAACATTATGGAATGGATTTCCTCAGCAAACGCCTCATCTGCTTTCAGGCCAGCAAGAGACCTCGAATATTGAACATAGAAAAATAGTTGAAGCAGTCATTAATAAAGACAAAGAAACAGCGGCTAATCTTTTATCTGAACATATTTTCCGAACCGGCGAATCATTAATTAAAAGTTTAAAGGAAGAAGGGAAATAAACTTTCCCTTTTTTATAAAATGGATCCAATATCCAATAGGAGGAAAACAAGAATGGGGCGAATGCTGGAAGATGTAAGTAAAACAATCCTAAAAGAAAGTGGAATTCCTGTACCAGGACATTCAGTCATTTCAAATAGTGAGGAAATTACGGATCTGCACCTATCTAATCCATGTGTTTTAAAAGCACTTGTGCCAGTAGGAAAGAGAGGTAAAGCAGGAGCTATTAAGTTTGCAAATACTGTAGAGGAAGCAAAAAGGAAAGCAGATGAAATACTGGAAATGACAGTTAGGAACTTTCCAGTTGAAAAAGTGCTGCTAGAAGAGAAGATTGATATTGATGAAGAATGGTATGTTTCAATTACAATTGATTCTCAAAAGCAAGTTCCAGTAATTATTGCTACAACTGAGGGTGGCATTGAAGTAGAAGATCTTGTAAAGGATGCACCTGAAAAGGTTGTGGTTTTTCATGTTGAACCATTCTCTCAGCTTTACCCATACCAGGCGAAAGAAATTTGGAGCAAGCTGGGTGTTACAGGAAAGCCTTTAGTTAAAGCAACGGCCATTCTTTGTAAGCTATATGAAGTGTTTATAAAATATGACAGTTATATTTTAGAGATTAACCCTTTGGTTCTGACAAAGGATGAGAATGTCATTGCAGCCGCTTCGGTAATGGGAGTGGACGATGCTGCACTTTACCGGCACCCAGAGCTTGAGGGAAAGGTGGAATCTGGAAGTGAGCGGTCCTGGAGACCTTTAACCGAACTGGAGAAAGAAATGGTAAAAGTCAATGACGCAGATTATCGCGGCACTGCTCGATATACCGAAATGGATGGCGGAGAAATTGGTTTTATGTGCGGAGGCGGAGGAGGAAGCTTGCTTAGCTTTGATGCCCTCACTAATTTAGGTGCACACCCGGCAAATTACACAGAAACAGGAGGTAATCCTTCAGAAGAAAAAGTAAAAGGATTGACGAAAGGCATACTTTCCAAAAAAGGAGTTAAAGGCCTTTTTGTAGCGCATAACATTACCAATAATACACAGATAGATGTTATGGCAAGGGGAATTGTAGAAGCAATACATGAATTAGGCATAAACCCTAAAACTTTTCCTATCGTAGTAAGGGAAGCCGGTGTAAACGATGAGGAAGGCAAAAGAATTTTCCTTGAAGCAGGCATTACTTATTTTGGAGAAGACCTGACAATCGAAGAAGCGGCAGCGGAAATGATTAAAAAGATGAAGGGAGTGTCTTAAATGTCAATTCTAATCGATCATAATACAAGAATGGCTGTACAGGGAATAACAGGCAGGGAAGCTTCCATGATCGTCAGCCATACGCTCGCCTATGGAACAAAGATATTTGCCGGTATTACTCCAGGGAAAGGCGGACAGCATGTTCAAGGTGTTCCGGTATACGATACAGTGGCTGAGGCAGTTAAAGTACATGATATCAATGCATCCCTTATAGTTGTCCCTCCCGCGTTTGCCTTAGATGCTGCACTTGAGGCAATAGCTAACGGCATAAAGCTGATTGTGGTTACAACAGAAAATATACCTCAGCATGATGCAGTAAAACTATTACATGCTGCACGTAAAGAAAAGGTCACGATTATTGGTCCCAATACAGTGGGATTGATCAATCCCAAGGATAGAATCAAAATGGGATCCATAGGCGGCGACCGCCCTGAACGTTGTTTTGTGCCTGGAAGTGTAGGTGTCATTTCCCGCAGCGGCGGAATGACAGCGGAAACATCCTGGATGGTAAAAAGAGCAGGTTATGGAGTTACAACTAGCATTGGCATTGGCGGCGATAGTTTAATAGGATCAACGATCAGGGACCTTCTTATTCTTTTTGAAAAGGATGACGAAACAGAAGCAGTTGTTACCTTTTCGGAACCGGGAACGTCTTTTGAAGAAGACGCGGCCAAATTATTAAAAGAAGGAGGGTTTACAAAGCCGCTTATATCCTTTGTCGCTGGTAAATTTACTGAATCAATGCCGGAAGGAACTGTTTTTGGGCATGCCGGTGCCATGATTTCAGGAAATACTGGACGCCCTTCACTTAAAATGGAAGCGCTTAAGGAATCAGGGGCCCATGTGGTAGAACAGTATGATGATATTATCAGCGTTTTACAATCTGTATTAGGAGCGAAGGTGGGGGAAGTAAAATGATACTAACCAAAACATTAGCTGAGTATGCCAATAAAATAAGTTTCGAAGATTTGCCTGACGAAGTAGTAGAATTTACGAAATTATGTATTTTGGACTGGTACGGATCTGCTCTTGCCGGCAAAGATGAAAAACCGGTTCAATCTATAAAAGAATTGCTAAATGAATGGGGAGGTAATGAACAAGCAAGCCTAGTAACTGGCGGTAAGTCCTCCATTGGCAATGCCTGCCTGGTTAATGCTGCAGCAAGCCATATTGTTGAGCTGGATGACATTCATAAATCTTCCATTATTCATGCCGGGACTGTGGTTATTCCAGCTGCAGTAGCAGTGGCAGAGGCGTATCAGCTAAGCGGAAGAGAATTAATAACTGCTGTGGCGGTTGGGTATGAAATCTGTTATCGAATTGGGGAAGCAGTGTCCCCTTCACATTATTATTACTGGCATAACACAGCTACATGCGGAACTTTTGGTTCTGCAGCTGCTGTGGCTAAACTTCTAAAATTATCTGTTGAGCAGACAATGTATGCACTTGGAAATGCTGGTACTCAGGCTGCTGGGTTATGGGAATTTATTGAAGATGGTGCCAATACGAAACAGCTTCACACAGCAAAAGCTGCGTACAATGGGGCTCTTGCAGCCCTTCTGGCAAGGAAGAACTTTACATCTGCTTCCAAAATCCTGGAAGGCAGAAGAGGCTTCTTTAATGCGATGTCTGAAAAATATGATCCTGAAAAAATCACCATGAATCTCGGCAGTGAATTTAAAATAATGGAAAATAGCTTTAAAATTCATGCATCATGCCGACACACCCATCCAGCAATGGATTGTATCCTGGACATCATGAAAGAAAACTCCCTCCAACATGATCAAATTCAAAATATCTCAATCGGCACTTATCAAACAGTCCTTAATATTACTGATAACCCTACTCCTAAAACTGTATACGCTTCAAAATTCAGCAGCCAATTTTGCGCCGCTCTGATTGCTGTTAAAGGCTCAGCCTCATTAATTGATTATAATGAAGAGATTTTGCATTCACCTGTAATAAACGAGCTAATGAAAAAAGTGGATGTGCAAGAGGATCCATACTTTGAAAATGCATATCCGCAAAAATGGGGAGCTAAAGTAATTATTACACTAAAAGATGGAAGAACTTTCATTGAATCAACTGATTACCCAAAAGGAGACCCTGAAAAAGCAGCTTCGAGAAAAGAACTCATCGAAAAGTTTAAAACAATGACACGGGATAAGATCCAAGATGCTGAAGAACAAGTTGACGCTATTTTACGCTTGGAGGAAATACAAGTTTCAGAATGGATAGCAATGGAAGTGAGGGAAGAGTCGTGCAAACAGCCACAGTGACGCCTCTTTCATCTTCCAGAAAGAAATTTATCCTATCCAGACTGCATTCACTAGCGGGAATTATCCCGCTAGGCCTTTTTTTAATTCAGCATTTAATGGGGAATGCCTTGGCTATTTTCGGAAGTGAAAAATATGATGAACATATTGAATTTATGCTTAGCCTGCCATTTCTCTTTATCCTTGAAATTGGATTTATAGCAATTCCTTTATTCTTTCATGCTGTCTATGGAATCTATCTTTCTTTCATTTCAAAGCCAAATGCACATGTGTACAAATACAATCGGAATATTAGTTTTCTGCTCCAAAGAGTAACAGGAATTATTACCTTTATTTTCGTTATTTATCATGTTTGGGCGCTTAGGATAAGTCCTGCTATCAGCCAAATCGAGGTTAATCATCAGCTTGTGAGCGAACATCTCGCAAATCCATTTATGATGATTTTTTATATGGCTGGTGTACTCAGCACCACTTATCATTTTACTAATGGGCTTTCAACTTCACTTATAACCTGGGGAATAACTGTGGGTCCTTCTTCGCAAAAAATTGTCATGAACCTATGCTTCGGAATTTTTATTATTCTGGCTGGCCTGGGCCTGGGAAGTTTGATTTCATTTGTTATGTAAACTTTATGCTAAGTTAAAGTTTGGCACCCTTTGATTGGAGTGGAAGGTCGGGACCTCAACTTTTATACACAAAAAGGTCAATATTTATGATCTGAATTTAAACGGGAGAAGGGATACCATGCAAAATCAGGAAATTATAGTGATTGGCGGCGGCTTAGCCGGGTTAATGGCTACTATAAAAATTGCAGAAGCAAAAAAGAAAGTGAAATTATTCTCCCTTGTTCCAGTTCGCCGTTCACATTCGGTATGTGCACAAGGCGGAATAAACGGGGCGGTAAATACAAAGGGAGAGGGAGATTCAGTATGGGAACACTTTGATGATACGATATATGGCGGTGATTTTTTAGCCAATCAGCCTCCTGTAAAAGCAATGTGTGAAGCAGCTCCGGATATCATTTATTTATTAGCCAGAATGGGGGTTCAATTTAATCGCACAGAAGAAGGTCATATTGATTTCAGGAGATTGGGAGGAGCAAAATATTCAAGGACGGCTTTTGCAGGTTCCACAACAGGACAGCAAATTCTTTATGCCCTTGACGAGCAGGTTCGAAGATATGAAGCGGAAGGCTTGGTTGAGAAGTTTGAATATTGGGAATTGGTATCGCTTATTAAAGATGATGAAGGAAAATGCAGGGGAATTACAGCCCAAAATTTAAAATCTATGGAACTTCAAACCTTTAAGTCAGATGCTGTTATTTTAGCCACAGGGGGAATAGGTAATATATTTCGGAAAAGCACCAATTCCATTATAAATACCGGGAGCTCACATAGTATTGCGTACCAGCAAGGGGCCAGGTATGCAAACGGTGAATTTATACAAATTCACCCGACAGCTATCCCGGGAGACGATAAACTCAGGTTAATGTCAGAGTCAGCACGCGGTGAGGGAGGAAGAGTCTGGGTTTACCGCGATGGTAAACCATGGTATTTTCTTGAAGAAAAGTATCCCGCTTACGGGAATCTGGTACCAAGGGATATTGCAACACGGGAAATTTTTCACGTTTGTGTAGACCTCAAGCTTGGAATCAACGGGGAGAATATGGTTTACCTTGATCTTTCCCACCTTCCTTCAGAATTATTGCAGCGCAAACTTGGCGGAATTCTTGATATCTATGAAAAGTTTGTCGGAGATGATCCAAGGAAGCTGCCGATGAAAATATTCCCGGCCATGCATTATTCAATGGGAGGCCTCTGGGTGGATTATGACCAAATGACCAATATTCCTGGCCTGTTTGCATGTGGAGAATGTGATTACCAATATCATGGAGGTAATCGGCTTGGAGCCAATTCATTAGTTTCAGCAATCTATGGCGGAATGGTTACAGGCCCGAATGCAGTCAGTTATGTAAATAGGCTTGAAAAGTCCTGTGAAGACATTCCATTATCCCTTTTTGAAAAAGAACAAAAAAAACAAGAAGAAGAAATTGAAAAGATCTATAAGATGAACGGCAGTGAAAACCCATACCAGCTTCATGTTGAAATGAGTGATTGGATGGTGGACAACGTAACAGTGGTTAGGTATAACGACCGGCTCCAGCAAACAGATGAGAAGCTTCAGGAACTTCAGGAACGCTTCAAGAACATCGGAATAGATGATACATCCAGATGGCATAACAGAACCGTTCCCTTTGTCCGACAGCTTAAAAATATGCTTGAGCTTGCAAGAGTTATTACGGTAGGAGCTCTTAACAGGAATGAAAGCAGGGGAGCGCACTATAAACCTGAATTCCCCGTAAGAGATGACGAAAATTGGCTCAAAACAACAATTGCCACCTATACCCCCTTCGGTCCAAGCCTATCTTATGAGCCGGTAGACCTAAAATATATAGCTCCAAGGCCAAGAAGATATGACATTGTCACTTCAGGGAAAAAAGAAGAAACATCTAACACATAGAAAGGAAGGTGATAACATGGCAGCAGCTTCTATTAAGCTGAGAATCAAACGCAAAGATGCTGAAGGTGAAGCATTTTACTGGGAGGAATTTAACATCCCTTTCCGGAAAAATATGAATGTTATTTCAGCGTTAATGGAGATACAGAAAAATCCTGTTAACGCACAGGGTGAAAATGTAAGATCAGTAGCTTGGGAGTATAATTGCCTGGAAGAAGTCTGCGGTGCTTGCAGCATGAAAATAAATGGAAAAGTCAGACAAGCGTGTTCGGCATTGGTTGATCGCCTGGAACAGCCTATTATTTTAGAGCCAATGGAAACCTTTCCTGTTGAGAAGGACCTCGTTGTTAATAGAGAAAGAATGTTTAGTGCCCTCAAGAAAATTAAAGGCTGGATTCCCATTGATGGAACTTATCCTATGGGTGCTGGTCCGCTGATTTCTTCTGATGCACAGCAGGAAGCATACAAATATTCCACCTGTATGACCTGCGGATGCTGCCTGGAGGCTTGTCCCAATGTAAATAGCGGTTCTCCCTTTATTGGGCCTCAGGCATTAGGGCAGACAAAATACTTTAACATGCATCCAACGGGGGCTCAGCAGAAGGATCATAGATTAGAAGTTATAATTAGCGAGGAAGGGATAGCAAACTGCGGGAACTCCCAAAATTGTATTCAGGTCTGCCCGAAAGAAATACCGTTAACAACTGCTATTGCCGAATTAAATGAAGATGCAAATCGTTATGCATTATGGAGCTGGCTAAGGGGATGAGAGCAATCCAATATTATCATTATGATGTTATGGTTATAGGCGGCGGGCAGGCAGCATTGGCTTCTGCGATTTCCGCAAAAGAAGAGGGAGCATCTGTGGCTTTGGTCACGAAGGGAAAAGCAGGGCTTGGTGGATCCTCAGTTATTTCTGATAGTGTGCATTCAGCCATTTTTTCTCCTGAAGATTCTCCGGAACAGTTTATCCAGGATATAGTAGAAGGCGGCAGACATTTATCTGATAAAAGGTTAGCTAGAGCTTTAGCTGAAGAATGTACGGTCAGAGTGAATGAACTAGAAAGTAAATTTGGTATCAGCCTTGAAAGAGAAAAAGTGATTATTACTCCTGGCCATTCTCAACCGAGAAGAGTTTACGCAGGAACAGGGCTTGGAAAAAACATTACGAAACCAATGCGTGATTATGCGATTGAAATAGGAATTGATTTTCATGAACAATCTGCAGTTGTTGACTTAATAAAAGATAATAATGAAGTAAAAGGTGCACTGATCCAAAATAGCAAGGAGTTTCAAATTATCTATTCGCCAGCAGTTATTTTGGCAACCGGCGGTTTTGGCGGTCTTTACCAGTCTTCGGATAATCCAAGGGATGTTTCCGGTGAAGGAATCGGCATGGCCTGGAGGCATGGGGCTATTCTAGTTGATATGGAATTTGTACAATTTTATCCGTACCGTCTTCAGCAGCCCGCAAATGTGGATGTTATGACAAAGATTTTTGCAAAAGGTGCGTTTCTTGTAAATGAGAAAAGCGAACGGTTTATGGAGAAGTTTCCTAAAAAGGAGCTAGAAACAAGAGATACGCTCAGTTATGCAATGTATAAAGAAGATAAGGTACTGATTGATTTTTCTGGTGTGGCAGAAAAAGTGCTTCAGCATGACAGTCCATATCTGTATCGACTATATCAAAAAGGGAATTCGGGTGAGTGGATTATGAGCCCTGTGCAGCATTACTGCATGGGGGGGATACAAACAGATGAATGGGGCAGAACCAATATTCCGGGTCTCTATGCTTGCGGAGAAGTGACAGGAGGACTGCATGGTGCTAACCGTCTAGGCGGAGGTTCCTTAACAGAATCACTTGTTTTCGGCTACCGTGCTGGAAAGATGGCTGTACAGGAGAAGTCATCTGAAGACATTTCGGGCATTATGAATTTTGAAATACATGAATTAATTAATAACCCTTCAAATATCGATGAATCTGAAATAATCAAAAAAGTAAAAGAGATTATGTGGAAAAAGGTGGGAATTGAAAGAACCTCCCGTTCCTTGGAAGAAGCAGCTGATGAACTAAACCTGATTGCATTAAATTTAGAGAAAGAAATCAATATACAGGCACTCCAGCTGCGTGATAAAGTTCGGGCTGCATGGGCTTCTGCTAGTGCAGCAGCAGCAAGAAAAGAGAGCCGCGGAGCTCATAAACTTCAGGATATTAAGGAAGAAAAGAAGGAATGGGAAGGCAAAAATCGAATTCACAAAACAAGCATCCAATTTACTCCTGCAGCTTCTAGAGCTGAAATGCCGTAAAGATGGAAAAGGGGGAAGATAAGATGAAAATCATTACTTATGGGGAGATTGTTGAACAGGTAGCAAAGATGTGCCAGGAAGCAAATTTTGAGTTAGGGCAAGACGTCGTTGAGGCTTTTCAAACAGCCCTGAAAAATGAAAAATCTGAAACTGGCAAAGACATATTGGAGCAGCTGATTCAGAACGCAGATATAGCCAAAAGCGAGAGGGTCCCTATGTGTCAGGACACTGGCGTTTCGGTATTCATTGTGGAAATTGGACAGGAATGCCATATTACCGGCGGCAGTATTTACGATGCGATAAATGAAGGAGTCAAAAAAGGATATGAAGAAGGTTATTTAAGGCATTCTATTGTTGATCATCCAATTACCCGGGAAAAAAGCAAAGGTTACAATACACCATCCATCATCCATCTTGAAATGATTCCAGGTGATGAAATGATTATCCACATGTCCGCAAAGGGAGGCGGAAGTGAAAATATGAGCAGCTTAAAGATGCTGAAGCCATCAGATGGACTTGAGGGCATAAAGGAATATATCCTCGATACGGTAGCAATAGCCGGGCCGAATGCATGTCCTCCTTTGGTAGTCGGAGTAGGGATTGGCGGCAATTTTGAAAGATGCGCTTATTTAGCAAAAAAGTCATTGTTCAGGCCGATTGGCCACCGCAGTGATCGCCCCGAGCTCGCGCAGCTGGAAAATGAACTAATGGAAGAAATTAATAAACTGGGTATTGGCCCTCAGGGCATGGGAGGAAACACTACTGCTCTTGATGTGAAAATTGAGATAGAGCCCTGCCATATCGCAGCCTTGCCAGTAGCAATAAATTTAAACTGCCATGCGAGCAGACATAAAGAAGCCAGACTGTAGGAGGAATTCAGTTGTCAGCAACTAAAGTTATCAGCCCTATTGATGAAGATGTATTGTTAAATTTAAAAGCAGGCGAGCGGGTTTTGATCAGCGGTACTATATACACCGCAAGAGATGCCGCTCATAAAAGGATGTCGGAAGCACTCCAAAAGGGTCAAGGACTTCCTATTGATATTAATGGCCAAACAATCTATTATGTTGGACCAACTCCAGCCAAGCCAGGACAGGTTATTGGATCAGCAGGTCCGACAACCAGCGGAAGAATGGATAAATATACCCCGTCTTTGCTCGATCGAGGCTTAAAAGGAATGATTGGCAAAGGATATCGGAACCAGGAAGTTATAGATTCCATGAAACAGAATAAAGCTGTATATTTCGCCGCAATAGGCGGATCGGGTGCACTGATTGCCCGCTCTATTAAAGCGATGGAAGTGATCGCATATGAGGATCTGGGCCCTGAGGCGATTCACAAATTAACCGTTGAGAATTTTCCCGCAGTTGTAATTATTGATAGTGAAGGCTCAGACTGGTACCAATTGGGGAAACAGCAATTTAACGAGCAGGAAAACCAGTGAAAAATTATAAATTGCGAATGAACGAAACTCTGATGGTAATCGGAGTTTTGTTTTTTTATTTGGCTCTTTTCGTATAGATTGTTGTTTTTGGACTATAAAGGTCGCCCGTTGAATTCCGCTCCAGTCACGCAGCGAACCCGCGGGGAGGAATGAGAGCCTCCTCGGCTTCGCCTGTGGGGTCTCTCACCCCCTCTCCTCCCGCAGGAGTCAAGTGCCCTCCGCTCCAATCAACTCAGTAATTAAAACTAGTTTGTAAGCAACAAACTTTGCGAAATAGCCTAATTTTATGACGGATTATACGG